>CAYYUA010000074.1:0-1551 GCA_964474835.1 uncultured Sphingobacteriales bacterium | reverse complement strand
CCGATGGCATAGCCTAATACCGCTAACAAAACCCCAACCGGTGCTAAAGAGGGGTGAAATGCTGATGCCACGATCGGGGCTGAGGCGGCTCCGCCGATGTTGGCCTTACTACCCACTGCGGTAAAGAAAAAGGGTGCTTTGATGATTTTTCCGACCGAAAGCAGAATGATCACGTGGATCAGCATCCACAGGCCGCCTACCATGAACAGCCCGGGATTATCAAAAATAGCCAGGATATCCATGTGCATGCCGATGCTGGCCACCAGGATGTAGAGGAAAACACTACCCATATTAGAAGCGCCCACGCCTTCTAGTCTGCGAGCTTTCGTAAAGGACAGGATCAGACCCGCAGTGGTCACCACCACAATAATCCAGAAAAACTTAGAGGTCAGGCTAAAGCGGCTCAGATAGGGGGCTGTCTCCTGAAGGTAGGGGGCAACAATATCCGCAATGAGGTGTCCCAAGGCCGTCATGCCGAGCCCCACAGCCACCAGGTTCATCAGATCCGGAAAGGTGGGGATCCGGGCTACGCTGAGGTTGTAATTCTCGATGCGCTGCCGGACCTCATCGATGGCGGAGGCATCGGCATTGAACAGCTTGTCGATCTTGGAAGAGATCCCGGCCCCGTATAGGAGGAAAGCCATCCACACGTTAGCCACGATCACATCCACAGCGATCATGGCCGAAAACAGCTGACTGCTGGCCCCGAAGACCTCATACATAGCGGTTTGATTAGCACCGCCTCCGATCCAGCTGCCAGCTACGGTGGTCAGACCGCGCCAAACCGCATCCGGACCGGCACCCCCCACGATTTCCGGGGCAAAGGTGGATATGATCAGGACGGCCAGCGGCCCGCCAATAACGATTCCCACGGTACCGGTAAGGAACATGATCACGGACTTCGAGCCCAGCTTCCGGACCCCGTTCAGGTCAATGCTAAGGGTGAGCAGCACCAGACTGGCGGGTAACAGGTACCGGGAGGCTACAAAGTAGAGGTTCGAGATCTCGCCAGAAAACACGCCAAAGGAATTGAGCAAAGCCGGCAGGAAGTAGCAGAGCAGAAGCGGGGGGACGTACGTGTAGAATTTTTTGAAAAAAGTGATATTGCTCTTAGAGGTGAGGAAGATCAGAGAAAGCAGGGTGGCCAGAATGCCAACCACCACGGCATCATTGGTAAACAGCGGCTTCCGGGCCATGTAACTAAAGCTCAGCGAGTTGTAGGCCTCTTCCTGATCCTGTTGATAGAGGGCAATGTTGACTTCCCCTTCCGGCAGCTTCCGGATCAGGACCGGGCGTATTTGGTCAAGCTCAAACCGCTGCTGATTGATCGCCAGTTCAAGCGCCTGGCCGGTCAGTTGCTGCTGCGCAAGGGTGCTGAAATCCAGGAGGAACTGTTGGGTCTGATCGGCATAGTAATGTTCATGGTACTCCTGAAAGCTGATCCGCTCGTAGTTATCTGCTGTGACCGCCTGCAGGGCGGCTGAGTCTAACGGCTGAATGGTGACCGCTGACGCCTTACCCGGCAAGCAAATGGTAAGCAGCAGCAGGAGC
>CAYYUA010000073.1:0-1660 GCA_964474835.1 uncultured Sphingobacteriales bacterium | reverse complement strand
GCGCTCGAGGATGGGGCATCTGCAGGTCAAGAGCGCCAGACAATGCAGGGCTTCGCTTATGACCGTTAGACAGGCAACTCAAGACTTCTATTAGGGCATCCGGGAAAATCCCGTTGAAGGGCTACCCTGGGCAGCCTTTAAGAAACTCATCCCTGAGCCTATTGTTAGAAAGCCAGAAAAAGCAAAACGACAACCATGCGGACTCTGGATCTGGTGATCATAGGCGCTGGCCCTACAGGCATGGCCTGCGCTATCGAGGCACAGAAGCAAAACCTGTCTTACCTCATGCTGGACAAGGGCAGCCTTGTCAATACCATTCGCTATTACCCAACCAATTCCACGTTTTTCTCCACAGCAGAGCTCCTGGAGCTGGATGGCTTACCGTTCCCGACCACTACCCCCGGCAAGCGCCCAACCCGCGCTGAAGCGCTGGAGTACTACATCGCAGTAGCCCGGCGGTACAAGCTGCAGGTTCAGCCCTTTACGCCTGTGGAAAGTGTTGACAAAACCGAAGAAGGGTTTACGGTTCAAACGCCAAAGGGCAACTACAAGGCCCGCTATGTGGTAGCGGCTACTGGCTATTACGACCGCCCGAACTACCTGAATGTTCCGGGCGAAGACCTGCCGCACGTTGCGCACTACTACGATGAGGCCTATCCCTACATTGGAATGGATGTAGCGGTAGTTGGCGGGTCTAACTCAGCGGCCGAGAATACGCTGGACCTCTACCAGCACGGGGTGAATGTTAAGCTGATCCACCATGGTGAGGCCCTGAAGAAGAGCGTGAAATACTGGCTGAAGCCGAACCTGGAAAACCGCATCAAGGAAGGTTCCATCCCGGCTTACTTCAACACCTCCGTGAAAGCCATTCACGAGGGTAAACTGGAATTGATTGATCAAAACAACGAAACCTTCTCCATCCCCGCTGACCAGGTATTCCTGATGACAGGCTATCACCCGGATGCTGCTTTCCTGCAGAAGCTCGGGGTTGAGATCAACGAAGAAACCCTGAAGCCCTATTATGATGCCGATACCCTGGAAAGCAATGTTCCGGGCCTTTACCTGGCTGGGGTAGTATTAGCCGGGCGCAACACTTCGGAGGTCTTCATTGAGAATGGCCGCTTCCATGGCGAGCCTATTATCAATGATATCCTGAAAAAGACCAGGGATAAAGCACCAGTGTGAAAAGCTGGGTATAAAAAAACCGGTAAGGCTGAGCCAATCAGGCAAGCCTTACCGGTCCTTTTGTTGGGTTTTGCTCTTCTTGTCGTTAGTTACAGCGGGAGGGATCGATCATCTGGAAAGCCGGGGTGTAAACGTAAAACTGCTCACCTGATCCGACTTTTTCCATCGTAAAGAATCCTTCCATCTTACCAATATCCGTCTGTAAATTACAGCCTGAGGTATACTGGTGCTGCTCGCCAGGCTCTAGCACAGGCTGACGACCTACTACGCCTTCGCCCTCTACTTCCTGCTTCAGCGTGTTAGAATCTGTAATATGCCAGTAACGCCTGAGCAGCTTAATGGTGTGCTCACCCTGGTTTTCAATGGTGATGCGATAGGTGAACACATAGCTGCCAGCTTCCGGCTGTGATTCGTGGTCATGGTAGCTGGTTTCTACGATGACTGAGATATCCTGAGTTTCGCTCTCTGCTTTCAT
>CAYYUA010000072.1:0-2042 GCA_964474835.1 uncultured Sphingobacteriales bacterium | reverse complement strand
AAGGCGGGCGGTTTTGCGCTTCACTGATACCCCATCGCCTGCAGGCTGAAGAGTTCAGCGTACTTCCCCTCCTTGGCCATCAGCGCTGCATGCGAGCCGATATCCTGCATAGTGCCGTCTTCCAGCACCAGGATGCGGTCTGCCATGCGGACGGTGGAAAAGCGGTGGGAGATCAGCACGGCCGTTTTATCGCGCGTCAGATCGGTAAAGCGCTGAAAGACCTCGTACTCTGCCCGCGCATCCAGGGCTGAGGTGGGCTCATCCAGCACCAGGAGCTGCGCATCGCGCATGTAGGCGCGGGCAATGGCCAGCTTCTGCCACTCCCCGCCGGAGAGGTCTACGCCATTGCGGAACCGCTGCCCCACCACCTGGTCGTACCCCTCCGGCAGCTGCTCAATCACCTTCTTGGCCAGGCTCTTCTGGGCAGCCTTATCGATCTTTGCCATGTGGTTGATGTCCGCCACCTGGCCAACTCCGATGTTCCGGGCTGCACTCATCTGGAAGCGCACAAAATCCTGAAAAATGATGCCCGTGTACTGCCGCAGGGCTTCCGGGTCGTATTCCCGCAGATCCACGCCATCCAGCAGGATGCGGCCCTCGGTGGGGTCATACAGGCGCGCCAGGAGCTTGATCAGCGTGGTTTTGCCACTGCCATTCTCCCCCACCAGCGCCAGTTTCTCCCCTGCGTCCAGGTGAAAATTCAGGTGGCGGATGGCAAAGTGGTCCTGATATTGGTACTGAAAGCCCACATTCTCAAACGTGAAGCCATACCGGATCGGCTGGGGGAAGGGTTGCGGCTGAGCGGGCGTCTGGATGCGGGGCTGGATCCGGAAGAAGTCAAAGTAATCCTGAAGGTAGAGGGCACTCTCGCTGATGCGGGAAAACTGGTTCAGCACGCGCTCCATCAGGCTCTTCAGGCGGTTAAAGGAGCCGGAGAGGAACGTCAGATCCCCTACGGATATCTGCCCGTTGACCGTCTGAACGATGATGACCCCATAGGCGCCATAATACCCCACACTGCCGATGATGGCAAACACCGACCCCCAGAAGGCCCGCCCGCGGGCCACCTTTTTGTTAGCCTGGTAGTAGCGGTCCGCCACCGTCTTGAAGTGGCGCGTCAGGTATTCTGAAAGGCCGAAGAGCTTCACCTCCTTGGCCGTTTCATCACTGGCCCCGATGTAGCGGTAGTAGTCCAGCTCCCGCCTTTCGGGCGTCCAGCTCTGCATCAGGGAGTAGTTCTTTTCATTGTAGTAGGTCTCGTTCAGGAAAGCCGGGATCACGGCCACGATCACCAGCAGGATCAGCCACGGGTTAAAGGCCACCAGGCTGCCGGAAAAGATCAGGATAGAGATCACATGCTGCAGTTCCGTCAGCACCTGCGTCATCAGTTCCGTCCGGCGGTTGGTCTGCCGCCGGGCTTTCTCCAGCTTATCGTAGAAGCGGGTGTCCTCGAACTGCTGCAGGTCCAGCCGGCCCGCATGGCGCATGATGGCCTCGGAGCTCTCGTTGGCAAACTGATCGCCCAGCAGGTTATCCACCAGCGTGACGGCCCGGTTCAGGATATCGGAGAGCACCGCCAGGGCAAACTCCAGCAGCACCAGGCCGATCAGCAGGTCGTTCAGGCCGAGCTCTGAGGCCTGGTGCAGGCGCACCACCTCATCGATGATCAGCTTGCCCACGTACAGCATGGCAACGGGCAGCACGGCCTTCAGCAGGCGCATGGCCACGTTGGCCACCGTCATGGCCGGGCTGATCTGCCAGATCTCGCGGAAGAAGGGCGGCAAGAGCTTCAGGGAGCCTAAGCGCTGCTGGAACGACACATCCGGCTTAGTGCCCGAGCCACGCTGCTGCCCATTGCTGCCGGAAGGCTGGAAAAGTTGCCATAATCGGTTCATGCCTTTACAACTATCAAAGCCGGGCGAATGTGTTCACCAACCTGTTTTTCTTAGCCACAGGCCTGGCTCAATGGGGTGGATACAGGCCAGGAGATAGGGAAGGGGGACACTAAGCCATATGCTTTGCATCACCGAAGAGCATCAGGT
>CAYYUA010000071.1:0-2241 GCA_964474835.1 uncultured Sphingobacteriales bacterium | reverse complement strand
ATAACGACAACACCAAGCAGACCAGTCAGCAACCCCACTCCTAATCTGCCAAGCTGAATCCATGACCGTACAAGCCCATATGCCCCCGCTCAGCCAGCAGCAGCCAATGCTTCGCAACGGTGAAGTCACCTGCCGGCGTTTAGTGGAGCAGCACCTGGCGCGTATCCATGCGGATAACCCACGCCTTAACTGCTTCCGGGAAGTGTTTGAGGCGGAAGCGTTAGCGCAGGCAGACCGGATCGATCAGCGCATTCAAGCGGGTACAGCCGGTAGGCTGGCGGGCCTGGTAACGGGGATCAAGGATAACATCTGCTACCGGCAGCACCGGGTGGAAGCCTCCTCCAAGATTCTCGAGGGCTTTGAGTCATTGTTTTCAGCCACCGCTGTTGATCGTTTGTTAGCAGAAGATGCGATCATCATCGGGCGCCTTAACTGTGACGAGTTTGCCATGGGCTCATCCAATGAGAACTCAGCCTATGGCCCGGTGCTCAATCCGCTGGATGAAAACCGCGTGCCCGGTGGTTCATCCGGCGGCTCCGCTGCGGCTGTTGCAGCGGGTATGTGCCAGGTAGCCCTTGGCTCAGATACCGGCGGCTCCATTCGCCAGCCGGCTGCATTTTGTGGCACGATCGGGCTGAAGCCTACTTACGGGCGGGTATCGCGGTATGGTTTGATTGCTTTTGGTTCTTCCTTCGATCAGATCGGCCCGATTGCCCATCACCCATCGGATAGCGCAGCTGTGCTGGAGGTCATAGCCGGGCGGGATAACCATGACGGCACTGCAGCGTCTACCCCGGTTCCGGCTTATACGGAGCGTATGGCAGAAAAAGCCGGTCAACCTTATCAGCTAGCTTTTCTGCGCGATTGCTTTGCCCCTGAGAATCTGGATGCAGAGGTGCGGGAGGGCCTGCACCGGGTCATTGATTCGGTTATTGACAAGGGTTTTGCCAGCAAGACTGATGCAGACCTTGCTTACCTTAACCAAATGATCCCGACCTATCAGATCCTGTCCAATGCTGAGGCTTCTTCCAACCTCTCCCGGTATGATGGGATCCTGTTCGGCTACCGGTCGCCAGAGGCTCAGGACCTGAGCGATACGATCCTGAAAAGCCGAACGGAGGGTTTTGGTACAGAGGTAAAGCGCCGCATTATGCTCGGGACTTTTGTGCTGAGCGAGGGCTACTATGATGCCTACTACAACAAAGCCCAAAAGCTGCGTAACCTCGTCAAGCAGGGAATAGATGACCTCCTGGCTGAAAATGATTTCCTGGTGCTGCCAGCAACGCCCAGCACGGCTTTTTCCTTTGGCGATAAGGAGAACCTGACTGCGATGTACAATGAAGACATCTTTACGATCCCAGCCAGCTTAGGGGGCTTCCCGGCCATTACCGTTCCGGTAGGGACCCATAGCAATGGATTACCGTACAGTATACAATTAATCGGCAGACACTTTGAAGAAGATCGGCTACTGGCTTTCACCGAAAAGCTTGTTCAGACAGTTGGGTAATATCACTGCTATGCGCTATTTATCAGGAGTTTTGTTGTTTGCTTTGACTGTGTCCAGCCACGCGCTGGCCGGTAACACAGATAGCCTTAATACGGACTCCACCACGTTAGAGAATCCCGCGCGGGAGCCTACGAGGGTTGTTACCACTACCCTGGACAGTGCGCTTTCGGCTTGGCAAAACCACATCCGGACCTACGATACGAGCAGAGCCGGAGAGCCCAATGCCCTCTTGGCTAACCGGATACCGACTTTTTCGGATTCATTTTTCCGGCAAAAGGTGCAGCAACTGGATGAGACCAGTCCGATTGCCTATTCGTACAATCAGCACGTAAAGCCTTTCATTGTGCTGTATGCTGCCGACCGGCGTGACCAGGTTGAGCGCATGATGGGTCGGGGGCACTTTTATTTTCCGATGTTCGCGCAGGAGCTGGACAGGCGCGGCCTGCCCCTCAGGCTTAAGTACCTGCCTGTTATCGAATCCGCCCTGAATCCGCACGCGGTTTCCAGCATGGGCGCCAATGGCCTGTGGCAGTTTATGTATGGCACCGCTAAGTACATTGGCCTGGATATCTCAACCTACATTGACGAGAGACGCGATCCGGTCAAAGCTACCCGCGCTGCGGCCAGCTACCTTTCGGACCTGCACGACATTTACGATGACTGGCTACTGGTGATAGCTGCCTATAACTGCGGGCCGGGCAATGTTAACAAAGCCATCAGAAGAGCGGGATACA
>CAYYUA010000070.1:0-2243 GCA_964474835.1 uncultured Sphingobacteriales bacterium | reverse complement strand
CTATTTAATATTTTCCTGACAACTTTTTACTAAAATAATAAGTTTTTACCAATATACAAACCTTGACCTGAAAAATAGCGGAAATGGGCAAGTGGTGGGGGTTGAAATTAGAAAGCGTTTTTCTGCATCCGCATA
This sequence comes from uncultured Sphingobacteriales bacterium, assembly GCA_964474835.1. Classification (GTDB taxonomy): domain Bacteria; phylum Bacteroidota; class Bacteroidia; order CAILMK01; family CAYYUA01; genus CAYYUA01. The sequence goes on along the minus strand of CAYYUA010000070.1, from coordinate 2,108 downwards.
GCCTCATCACTGTTCCTTTCATGGCAGCTTCATGCGCTCACTCGCGCCCTCGCTCGTGCTCTTGCTCATAGCTACGCCTGCCGTATCTCCAAGGGATGCGCCGTACCTTTGTGCTGATAAACAGGATCATTTATGGACCAGCAGCAATCCTTCACGCCCATCAGCAGCCTTGGGGAATTCGGCTTGATCGAAAAATTTAAGCAGCAGGCGCCCGTGCAAAATCCCACCTCCCTGCAGGGCATTGGCGATGATGCGGCTGTTATTCAAAATGAGGAAGGCACCACCGTCAGCTCTACGGATATGTTCCTCGAGGGCATCCACTTTGACCTGGTTTACACGCCCCTCCAGCACCTCGGCTACAAAGCGGTAGTGGCCACAATATCCGACATATACGCCATGAATACCTACGCCCAGCAGATCGTGGTTTCCATCGGCATGAGCCAGAAGTTCTCTGTAGAAATGGTGGATGACCTCTTCAGCGGCATGCGCGTAGCTTGTGAAACCTATGGGGTGGACCTCGTTGGCGGGGACACGACCTCTTCCCTCAGCGGCCTGGTCCTTTCCCTTACGGCTTACGGCCAGGCGAAAGCGCAGGACCTCACCTACCGCAGTGGGGCCCAGGATGGCGACCTGATCTGCGTTAGCGGTGACTTAGGAGCGCCATTACTGGGCCTGACCGTCCTCGAACGGGAAAAGAAGGTCTTCATGGATAACCCCGATGTGCAGCCCAGCCTGGCAGGCTATGATACCATCCTCCAAAAGCACCTGCGGCCGGAGGCCCGGCGGGATATGGTGGATATGCTGGCTTCCTACAAGGTGAAGCCCAACGCTATGATCGATATTTCGGATGGCCTGGCTTCGGATATTCTGCACATCTGTAAGCAATCAGCGCTGGGCTGCCGGGTGCAGGAGGCTGACCTCCCCATACCGGACGATACCTATAACCGCGCTATGGAGTTCAGCCTGGATCCGACCATCTGCGTGCTGAACGGGGGCGAGGAGTATCAGCTGATGTTCACCCTTAGCGAATCCGCTTACGAGGCCATCAGCGAGGTGAAGGATGTGTCAGTCGTGGGCACCATGATGCCGCCAGAGGAGGGGCGAAAACTGGTAACCCGCTCTAACAACGAATATGAGCTAAAGGCCCAGGGCTGGAATGCCTTTGCCCAGCAGCAGGATGGGCAATCCGGCTAAGCGCCTTTGCTGTTAAGGCAGTTCCTGAACTGCGCTATTCACCTTTTGCAGAAATGGATGCAGGTAAGGGGAAACGACATCCAGGTTTTGGTCAATCAGCCATTCCTGCTGATAACCATCGGCCTTTAGGGCCACATAGTAACCGCCCTGATCGTAGCAATCGGGACAGCCGAATTCGGTAGTGGTGTCGGTCAGGATCCCGCGGGGGAAAGCTGCTTTTAGCTGCTTGACCTTTGGATATGCGGTGCCCGGGAGCACCTTAAACTTGTAACCGTTGCTATCATACGGGTAGTGGTGGGTGGTGTCTGCATAGACCTTCCCATTGGCAATTTGGTAAACGTGCACACAGGATTCCGGGGGGAAGCACTCTCCGTAAAAGGTACCAATGAGCAAGGTTGTATCTTTTAAGGACGGGCTGCCCGGACTTTGAGGTTCTGTTTTAACGGGGTTGTCTTTTTCACAGGCCAGTAAAGTGAAAAGACACGCAACTAGGCTGATCCTGAATTTGATGGATGTTATCATATGATAGGTTTTTAGAGAACATAAGCTTGATGAAGATAAGTAAAGCTTTCTTAGCAAAAGCACCGAAAGATCGTGGCTGAAGAGGCCAAGCAGTTTAAACCAAAGCTTACTTTTTAAATTATGGCTTTAACCATTTTACAAACTTAGTAATAGGTTTTTGTTTGAAATTCATATTATACTCAAACTTCATGCTAATACACCATATACTATTTTGCGGGTTTTGCCTGCGCTTACCTTCTATACCGCCCATAAATGCTGGCATGATCCCTCCCGTCATTTCGACTGGAGAAAACGCGCGGGAGCAGTGTTTTCGGAGGGAGCAATCCATCTCGACCTCTCCGAAAGCTGAGCGCTGGGTCTAAAACCCAGCGCTAGCGAGTTTTATCGCTCTG
>CAYYUA010000069.1:0-2322 GCA_964474835.1 uncultured Sphingobacteriales bacterium | reverse complement strand
TGCTATGACTATCGCGCTAAGCCCGATCTTGAAGACCAACAGGGTGGCCACCAGGACTTTAAACAAGTTTAGAGGGCCTTGGTACCGCCTCGCCTGCTCGAGGTTTGGTGTGGCCGCTATCTGAGTAGCTAATCGGGTTAGGTCACTGTATTCCTGCCTCATTTCCTCATAAATGGCCTGCCGGGCATAGCCTTCTTGCAGGCGATGGCCGATTTTCTTCAGGGCGTGCTTATCCAGCGTTGATTTGCGCTTTACGGCTTCTGCCATAAGCCTTTCTTTCAAAGTCTTTTTAATATTCCGAAAATATGCATCTTCATACGTTTTGTCAATAGTTAAAGCTTCGGTAGTAACAATCCTTGATACCTCATAAGTGCAGCTATCCTTAAGCCTGGCCAGTTGGCTCAGGTAAGGATGGCGCATCAGCGCAGCAGTGGTCTACCTCAGAAGCTGCCTTACAGCAGCTATTCTAACCCCATACACTGCTTTTGTAACCTGGTCAGACGGTGTTGCGCTGATACGCTTCTGATAAACCTGAACCCTGCAGCGTCCGGTTTTTGGCGATTCCCAGAACTGAGCAGGGGCAGGAGTCAGCAATACAGGGGTGGCTTTAAGACCAAACGAGGGGACGCTGTTTCATTCAGCTCCGGCTATACTAACTAAACGGGCACTGCGTTCCCGTCTTCGGCCAAAAAATATGCTTCTTAGATGCAAAAACATGGGTTTATGCTAACAAGAACTTTGGTTGGTTTTCTGCTTCTGACGAGCCTGGCTTCCACACTCAGGGCACAGCCAAGCCAGGATTCCATTACGCTGAACAACATCAAAGCCATTGTCAATGCCAATGGGAACCTGTTCCGGGCTGAGGACAGAGAGGGGTTTGAGGCGCCTGCCAACTCCGGCAATGGCGTTTTCTTCAACAGTGCTCCGTGGATTGGTGGGTATACCCCGGATAATCGCCTGAAAGTATCAGCCCTTACTTACGCAAGCGGTGCTTTCGATTTCAGGCCGGGACCTATAGCAGACACGTATAACGCTCAATACTTTGAGCAGTACAACCGGGTGTGGAAAATCACCCGCGCCCAGATAAACAGGCACAAAGCGCGCTTCAATGAGCCAGGCTACACGACTCCGGAGGTCATCCGGAACTGGCCTGCCCGGCGCCAGCCTGACCTGGGCATTGATCACCAGCCAGCCCCTTTCATAGACACTAACGGCAATGGTGTTTATGATCCGGAGAATGGGGATTATCCCGCAATTAGGGGGGATGTGGCAATCTTTTACATCATCAGCGATGATCACCCATCGCGTGCCACCACCGGCCGGAAGCCTCTGGGTATTGAGCTCAGGGGCATGGTTTACGCCTTTGACCGCCCCCAGAAACCTGCGCTCAACAATGCTGTATTTGTCAATTACCGCCTTGCGAACATCAGCGATCAGGATTATCGGGATGTTTATCTGGGTCAGTTCGCTGATTTTGATCTGGGCTACGCTTTTGACGACTACGTAGGCTGTGATCCAAAGCGAGACCTGTTTTACAGCTATAACGGGGATAACTTTGATGAGCAGGGCAATTATGGCAACCGCCCCCCGTCAGCCGGGGTAAGTTTTCTCAACACACCACTTAACACCTTTGCCCACTACAAGAATAACTTCTCAGACTTCGGGAACCCTGAAAGAGCAGTGCATTACTACCGGTACCTTCAGGCTATCTGGAAAAACGGGCAGCCCATAACCAAAGGGGGGCGCGGTCGCGATGTGGATGCCCCGGTGACCCCGTATGTATTCCCGGGTGATCCGCTGGACACCAGCGAATGGTCTATGAGGAGTGCTGAGCTCGTTCCTCAGGACCAGCGGGGAATAGGTGCCGCAGGGCCATTTACCCTGAATGCCGGGGAGCAGTTGTGCCTTGATATGGGGTTTCTGTTTGCAAGGGTTTCCGGTGAGAGCGATACACTGGCTTACCTCAACAGTGTAACTAAGCTCAAAAAGCGTCAGGATAGCCTTGCGGCCTTTTATGAGCGGCAGAGCTACGAGTGCCCGGCCATCGATACCTTTGCCACAAGCTACGCCGGCCGGGACAAGCCATCACAGCGGCTCAGGCTCTACCCCAATCCCGGGCACCATAAGCTGAACATCAGGCTTCCTGAGGGTGCGGAAAGGGTGCGTGAGGCTCAGATCTTTGGTTCTGATGGTCAGCTGATCAAGCGCATTGGTGCTGGATCACGCACGGTACAGGTCGGAGGGCTGGAGCCGGGATTCTATATGGTACGGGTACAGACAGCCGACCAAACTTATATCCGCAAATGGCTTAAGCAGTGAATG
>CAYYUA010000068.1:0-2390 GCA_964474835.1 uncultured Sphingobacteriales bacterium | reverse complement strand
GCCTTCATTGTTTCCTAATCCAGGGTTAACACGGGCATTAATTGGTTTGGCCAATTTAGCAGGGTAAACCAAAAGCTCTCAGAGCAAGTAAAATGATGATCAAACGTTACTTCTTAACACTAATTGGCCTCTTAATGCTGGGCATTCCCACCAATGGCCAAACCCTGAAGGACCATGACCGGGACTTTGAGCGATCCAAACGCAGCAGTTTCCAACAGCAGCTGGCCCCGTTTTACCATGGTGTAGCCAGTGGCGATCCCAGGGCTGCTTCCGTTATTCTCTGGACGCGGGTAACCCCGGCGGACAGCACCAAGCAAGCGCTCAGCGTAGACTGGCTGATTGCCCGCGATACAGCCCTCACCAACCCTGTGGATAGCGGCACCGCAACCACCAATCCCGCAGAGGATTACACCGTTCATGTAGAAGCCAATGGCCTGCAGCCTGCTACCACCTATTACTATGCCTTCCGGTATCAGGGTGATTATTCCCTGACCGGCCGGACCCGTACCACCCCTACGGGCAAAGCTGACCAGCTTCGCTTTGCGGTGGTGTCGTGCTCTAATTTTCAAGCTGGCTATTTCAATGCCTACGGCCACATTGCCCAGCGCAATGACCTCGATGCCCTGATCCACCTGGGCGATTACATCTACGAATACGGAGAAGGCGGCTATGGCAATGATAGCCTCGTCAAAAGCGGCAGCCGCGACCTGAAGCCGGATAAGGAGATCACTTCGCTGGCGGATTACCGGGCCCGCTATTCCACTTACCGGCTGGACAGCAACCTGATCCGCGCACATCAGCAGCATCCGATCATCCCGGTTTGGGATGATCACGAATCAGCCAACGATGCCTACACAGATGGAGCTGAAAACCATGATCCGGCGGAAGAGGGGCCGTGGGACAAGCGTAAATCCGTAGCCAAGCGCACCTATTTTGATTGGATGCCCGTTCGTGAGGAACAGGGTGCAATTTACCGCACCATTTCGTATGGCAACCTGGCTGACCTTTTTATGCTGGATACGCGCCTGCAGGGCCGCGACCGGCAGATCCTGGATGTAACAGATCCCCGCATCTACGATCCGAACCGGACCATCCTGGGCACCCAGCAGGAACAGTGGTTTAAACAGGAACTCAAACAGTCTGATGCCCAATGGAAGGTGATCGGGAATCAGGTGGTGTTCTCCCCGCTGAATGTGGGCTGGGCGGCCCTGCAGGATAGCACGCAGACCTTTCAGGGGCTGGAGAGCATTTTCCTGGATATCTGGGACGGTTACCCGGCTGAGCGGACCAGCATCGTTGAATTTCTGAACCAGCAGGGCATTGACAACACGGTTTTTGTAACCGGGGACTTCCATACCAGTTTTGCCTTTGATGTAACGGATTCGCCAGCTGTAGTCCAGCAACAGCCCTTACCCACAGGCGATACCTTGTTCCGGTATAACAACACTTCGTCTTACGATCCGGCCAGCGGTAGCGGAGCTGTGGCCGTTGAGTTCGTTACGCCCTCAATCACGGCTGCTAATTTTGATGAGAATATCGGACCAGCCGCTGCCCGGGGTTTTGAATCCCAGTTTGACCAGCCTATTGAGGTTGGTAACCTGAGCCTGGGCAATCCTAATCCTCATATGCACTATACCAATCTTACCAAGCATGGGTATATAGTGCTGAATATTACGCCTCAGGAGGCGCAAGCTGACTGGTATCACATGGATCAGATCCTGGAGCCGGGCAGCGATGAGCAACATGCCAGGGGTGCTGTAACGCAGGATGGCGCTAACCACCTGACCACCACAACGGAGCCGGCCGCGGCAAAGGACAAAGCGCCAGCGCTTGCCCCTTTGCTGCCCCAGTCTGCAGCTACCGGAGCTTCCCTGCCCAGGCAGCAGGTAGTATTTGGGGTTTATCCCAATCCTGCTGACGATCACCTGACCATCCACTTTAGCCAGGCTAAGCAAGCCGCCTACCAGCTGCAGATCACTGACATCCAGGGAAGGGTTGTCAAGCAGGAAGCCTTCCGGCTGCCTAAGGGGGTATACTCACAGCAGCTCCCTGTACAATCGCTCAAGGCTGGAACCTATATCCTCCGGCTGATTCCCGAATCAGGTGGTGAAACGGATCAGTCATTTCAGCACAAGTTTGTCAAACCTTAGCGATCAACAGGTTTCCTGATTGTTGAATTCGATTAAAAGCGGTGAGGATCATCTTCACCGCTTTTTTTATCTGTATAAGCAGGGGTGCTCAGCGGAGGCCGGGCAAAAGCCAGGATTTGAAAGTCCCTGGAACTACACTTAAAGAGTTTCTGCGTACCACGGAGTTCCTGCTTGCTGCTGTAGAAATAAAAAAACCGCGATCCTGCTCCGGAGAGCAGAACCGCGGTTTTGGTCATCAGG
>CAYYUA010000067.1:0-2650 GCA_964474835.1 uncultured Sphingobacteriales bacterium | reverse complement strand
CCAAAATTGACAGATAAATGATTTTTTAACGATCAGGGGGATTCTTTATCATTAGCATAAAGTTTTACCGATTCAGAAGGTTTTCTTATCTAAAGTTTAGCCAAATTAGTCTAAAAGTCCTCTTGTGGGGGAACACAACGCTATCAGCATTTCTTAACTAGTTGAACATTTACTGTTTAACCAAAAGAAAAAAAGATGAGAACCCCCTCTACCCCTCTCGATCGCTTCGCCTCTTCTTATTTTTCGCGGTTAGCATCGCTGATCCTGATGTTCGCCTTCCTGGGCCTGTATCAGGCAGCGCTCGGCCAATCCACCATCGTACAGCAGGATTTTGATGGTAGCACGCCGGAATGGGATTACGCGTCCAATGTGGCGTTTTTTAGTCACACAGGCACCAACACGCAGAACGATGTCTACCCAGCTGGCGATGGCTGGAATGATGATGGTTTTTACGGCCTGCTGGATGAGACAGACTGGGATGGCAATATCAGCCTGAGTGCTTTTAGCGATAGCGTTTTAGCCATCCATGACCTGGATGATGAAGGTGACTTTGGAACTGATAAAACCGCAAAAGTCACCTTTGAACGCGTTAACATCAGTGGCTATTCGGGCGTGGACATCACGTTTGACTACGAACTCGTTGGTCTTGATAACTCCGACAATATTGAATACGAGGTGTATGAAGACGGAGTTGAACAAGGCAAAAGGTCCCTTAGTGGAAAGGGATCAGAAACCTATAATATTAGCAGTAGTAGCGTATCTCATGTTAAACTGGTATTTTATTTTGAACAAAATAGCACCGGGGAATACGTTGCTATCGATAACATTAAGCTGGAAGGAACTCTGAAAAGCCAGAATGAGCCGGCTAACCAGCCTGCCAGTTTCTCGGCTAATGCGTTAAGCAATGGCAAGGTTAAGCTAAGCTGGAATGATGCCTCGGGTAGCCCGGCTCCGGATGGCTACCTGATCAAGGCTGAACAGAGCAGTAGCATTTCGGCCCCTTCTGACGGCACCGCTCCCAGCATCGATAAAGATCTATCTGACGGCAGTGCTGTGGTAAAGGTTGGGCAAGGTACCGGTGGGAGCTACACATTCGATGGGCTGAACCGGAATACCTCCTACGATTTCCAGATCTGGTCCTTTACCAATGCCGCAGGCAACATTGATTTCCTGACCAGTCCGGCAGGCCCAGCGGCTTCTGCCACAACCCTGGCTAACAAGAACCTTATAACCGAATCTTTTGAAACCACTTCTGGCTATACCTTTCCCAATGGTCGTGGCGGTTCGGGTGAAGATTTCTTCGGCCGTACAGATATCGTGAACGGCCCGGCCACGGCTGACTATGTTTACGCAGGATTTGATCAGGATCACTTCATAGCAGGGGAGGATATCAATGGCGTAAGTGGTATCGGTGATACAGGCCAGGTTAAGCTCTCCGGGATCAACATTGCAGGCTATCGCAACCTGAAGGTGAAAGGCGCCTTTGCCGCTGGTAACAGCAGTGGCTATGAAAGCGCGGATTATATCGCAGTAGAAGCCCGGATTGATGGCGGTAACTGGACTACTGTTCTGGAGTTTGAAGGCAACAGCAATGGTAAGCTCTCCAGGGTTTCAGGCGGAGCTATCCTGAAGGGCGCTTTTCAGGACTTTATTGGTAGCATTTCCGGAAGCGGGAGCAACCTCGATATCCGAATCATCAGTGAGCTGAATGCCGGAGATGAAGAAGCGGCTTTCGATAACATCCGGGTTTCCGGGAAAGCCCCTAAGAAATGGGATGGGGGTGCCAGCGATAACAACTGGAGCAGTGCCGATAACTGGAAGCCTAATGGAGTACCCGGCAGCAGCGATGTGGTCTTGTTAGATGATACATACGTTAGCGCAGACTATACCGTCAGCATAGAGGGCAACCTTTCCAGTACCTCCATACAATCCCTGGAAATCCGTCCGGCAGCCAGTCAGGCGATCGAAGCGGTCCGGCAAAGCGGGCTTAACACGTTTAAGCTGACCACTGGCAGCACAGCCCTGACGATCGGTAGTGGTGGCCAGTATACAGATGAAAGCACCAGCGGGATTCCGGCTTTCCCCAACAATGGAGAGGTTTTCGTAAAGCAAAATGGAAGGTACCGGGCCCTGAGCGATCAGAGCAGTACAAATACCGGGGACATTGTTTCCTCACTGGCACCTGAATCCAGTCCTGATGGTACGGTCATCTATGAAACCGATGGGCAAAGCCTGTCCGCCTCCGGTCAAACGTACCCGACCAGTCTTAGCCTGAAGATCAAAAGCAGTTCTACCAATTCAGCGCAAGGCGATGAGTTTACCACAACCGGAAGTAGGGATTTCACCATTGAAGGAGACCTGACCATCGGGTCTAAGGTAACCTACAAAGGCGATCCTACCGCCACCAACCCCAGGTCAGGCGATTTAGTGGTGAAAGGCGATTTTACCAATAATGGAACGCTTAACCTGAACAGCAGCAAGCAAACCCTGAAGCTTACCAGCGCTAGCCAGCAAACGCTCGAAAGCACTTCCGATATCGGCAATCTAACCGTAGATAACCCGGCAGGCGTCCAGCTAAACCAAACCCTGACTGTGAATGATACGCTGACCCTTACTAACGGCAACGTAACCTTCCAGGACAGCAGCGATA
>CAYYUA010000066.1:0-2942 GCA_964474835.1 uncultured Sphingobacteriales bacterium | reverse complement strand
ACAGCGGTAAGGACCTGGCTTACAGCGGGGAGATGTGGTATTTTCCGCAGGAGGATCTAACCTTCATTACGCTGGTGAATTACGATCTGAACGGGGAGCGTGCGCTGGATCCCGTTTACGAAGCTTACCGGGCTAGCGTAGTTAGCGTGCTGCAGCGGTGATAGCGGCTGCGCTTCCATTATCAGGGTTACAGGCCACTTTAACAGTTTTTAACAGCCTATCCGGCTGATGCGCTTTAGTATTGTTTATTGAGAAAAGGTTAAACCCGTTGAGGTATAAAGGGGTGACAGGTTTTGAAGTTGACAGTGAAAAGCAGATGGCCAGCTGCGTAACCTTCGGTAAAAGCAGAGATTGTCTATGTCTACCTTGGTAGTTATTGGTCTGATGGTGGTCTTAATCGGGATCCTAAGCCTGCTTGGCGTGCTCCTACAGCGCTTAAAGGGCCTGGAGCAGCAGCTTACCCAGCTTCGTGAACAGCTCCCAGCAGCTTTTGAAGAGGGGCAGCCTGCCGATCAGGCTAAAACGGCAGCTCAGCCGGAGCAGGCCTCTTTTGCCAGGCCCGGTGAGCATGCTGAGCCTGAACCGGAATCTATTCCTGAAGAAAAGCCCTCTGCCGTCTACCAGGCAGCAGAAACCAGTGAATCCGACCTCGAATCACCAGGCTTCCTGGGTAGAGTGCGGGCTGCTATCGCCCGGCGCTTCCCGGATCCTGAGCGGTTTATCGGGGAAAACCTGATCAATAAGGTAGGCATTGCTATTCTGGTGCTGGGCATTGGCTTTTTTGTGCAGCTAGCCATCAGCCGGGGCTGGATCGGGGAGATCGGCCGGGTAGCCATTGGATTGCTCAGCGGCAGCATCCTGCTTTACACCGGGCACCGGCTCCGGAAGCAGTTCCAGGCGTTTAGCTCTGTGCTGGTAGGTGGTGGCATTGCCGTTTGGTACCTCACGATCACCATTGCCTTTCAGGAATACCAGTTATTCAGCCAGTCCCTGGCCTTCGGCATTACCACCCTGATAACAGCCTTTACGGTGGGCCTCTCTGTGCTGTACAACCGTGTGGAACTGGCCGTCCTTGGCCTGCTGGGAGGCTTTACCGCACCTTTCCTGGTCAGCGGTGAAGGCGGCAGCTATATCACGCTGTTCACCTACCTGCTGATCCTGAACGGGGGCATGCTGACGCTGGCTTACCTGAAGCAGTGGCGGCTGGTGAACATCCTGGCCTATGTCGGGACAGTCGTGCTGTTTGGCAGCTGGCTGGTCAACCAATTCTTAGACCAGGCAGTGCCCCCTTACCTGGGCATGCTGATCTACGCTACCCTCTTCTACGGGATTTTCGTGGCCATGGTGCTTGTGGATTACCTGAAGCTCCGGCAGCAGCTGGCACGGATTGAGTTCACCATCCTGCTGACCAACAATGCCTTTTTCTTCCTGGCGGGGCTAGCTATCCTGGACAACCTGGTGAATGGGGAATTACAAGGGCTGTTCACCATCCTCCTGACGATGATCAATGGCGGGCTGGCCTATTACTTCTACCAGCGGCCGGAAGCAGACGCCCGCCTGCGCTATCTGCTGATCGGGCTTACCGTCACCTTCCTCAGCCTGATCGCTCCGGTTCAGCTTCAGGGCAAAGCCGTCACCATGTTCTGGGCGGCTGAAGGGGTGCTGCTGCTTTGGTTTGCCCAGCAGACCGGTATCCGGCTTACTGAACGCGGGGCTGTTGTGGTTTCCGGACTGGCCGTGGCCAGCCTGATCAGTGACTGGACCCTGGCCTACACAGATCTGGATGGCCAGGCGCTGACCCCGCTAGCCAATCAGGTTTTTATAACCGGATTAGTAGTCGTGGCTTCCCTGGGTAGTAGCTTTTACCTGCTCCAGAAAGCCAGCAAGGCGCAGGATGATGAGCTGCGGCCTTTCCTGAGGAAGATGCCCTACATCTTCGGAACGGTTCTGGTCCTTATCAGCTACGCGGTGGGCATGCTGGAGCTTCAGTACCAAACGGCTATGGCTGATGTTTTTGAGGCGACCCGCACCGTGGCTTTCGGGCTTTACAACTGCCTGTTCGCCACAGGCCTGTATGGAGCCCTGCGCAGCTATCAGCGGAATGACCTGTTAGGGATAGCTCAGGGCTTGCTGGGCTTGCTGGTTCTGGCCTATCCGTTTTACTACAACGAGGCCGTGATCACCCTTAGGGATGCCGTTTTTCAGGATAGCCAGCCTCTGGGCGCCTTCCTGTTTCACCTGGCTATTTATGGGTTCCCGTTCGCCTTCTTAGGCCTGATCTACCGGGATTTCCGGGCAAAAACCATGGTCAGCAACCTGTTCCTCAACGCTTTCACCTGGATCGCCTGCACGCTAGGTGTGGTACTGCTGAGCCAGGAACTGAATCACTGGGTGGTGATCGGGCTAAGGGATGGGGCTTTCAGCCAGGCAACCCTGCTGGAAAACGCCATCCGGATCGGCTATCCGATCCTCTGGGGGCTGACCTCCTTTGGCCTGATGTGGGCCGGGATGGCCTTCGCGCTCAAGCACCTGCGGCTGATCTCCCTGAGCCTCTTTGCTGTAACCCTGTTGAAGCTTTTTGTCTACGATATTCAGGATGTGCCGGAGGCCGGCAAGATCGCAGCCTTTATTTCGCTGGGTATCCTGCTATTGGTGGTTTCTTTCATGTACCAACGCCTGAAGCAGCTGGTACTGGAGGCCAATAACCCCGGGAAAGGCGATCAGCGGAATGACCTTGATCAAGTGTAAGCCGGGGGTACATGCCCACCTTTAGCATCCATTTATCTTGCAGATCCGGGTAGCAGGCGTTTCCCACCCTAACACTGCCCCCATCCTTGTCCGAGGCGGGCCACGGGCGTTACTGAAGGGTTATGGTCAGGCGAAGCGCTTCCCCTTCCGGAAGGGTGATGACCTGCTCTTTTGGTTGGAACTGCTTCCAGGGC
>CAYYUA010000065.1:0-3190 GCA_964474835.1 uncultured Sphingobacteriales bacterium | reverse complement strand
CAACTATGCTTTTCAGCAGGCTGATAGCCTGTTCAGCGTCCAACCGCCTGTGGTGGACTCCCTCAGTGTTAGTGATTCCCTCATAAGCCGGGCTGATATCCGGGATACGCTGGTTCTGACGCTACACTTCGGTCAGGCCATGCAGCAGGGCAGCCGCGTTCCGCTAAGCTTCCTGAAAGCCAATCCAGCGCAGGCTGCTCTGAAGCAGCTACAGGCCGGATGGACGAGTTCCCGCACCTATGAGGTGGCCTACCGGGTTGAGCCCAGCCGGGTGCGCCTTGTTCCGCTGCACTGCCAGGTAAAACCCACCACCACAATGCAGGGCGGCCGCACTCAGCCGTTCCTGGCCCGGAATCCGTTTGTGATCAATACACAACAGCCGGCAGTTACCGCCCTTAGCGCCAGCGATACCCTGATCACGGACAGCCTGGCCGGGCAGCAGTTTCACCTTGAGGCCCGCTTCGCTGAGCCCATGGATACCACGGTGATGCCGGCTTTCAGGATGGCCACGGGATCAACCCTGCAGCCTGACAGCAGCCAGAGCACTTGGCAGGATAAGCAGACCTACCGGATGAGCTACCACATCAATGACCAGCAGGTGACCAGGCAGGAAGTGCGTGTGAACCTGAGCGGGGCTTACGATGAAGGGGGCAATCCGCTAAAAGCCTATGATACGGCCGGGCTCTTCAGCATTGCCATGAGCAATCCTTCAATCGTCAGCCATGAATTAAAGCAAGCTACCCTGAATAGCGATGATCAGGGAGCAACCCCGCTGGTTTACAAGCTGGTTTTTGACCGGCCTATGGATACCGAGCTGCTGCCGCGGCTCCGGTTTAGCAGCTCCGAGCCCGTTCCGGTAGTGGTCAATAACCGCCTTACCCAATGGCTGAATGATTCGACCTGCCGGGTTGCTTACCGGCTACAGGAGCAAAAGGCTCAGCTAAGCGGTGTTCGCGCACGGCTGGAACAATGCCGCAGTGCCCTGGGCAACCCCGCACCGCGCGACCCGCTGCCCGGCAAGCTGCTCATCGATACCAAAAAGCCAACGGTTGATTCGGTAACCGCAAAGGCCCCCACCGTAGCCCGGCGGCATCAGCAGGGTGCCCCCTACACGCTTACCGTGCACTACGCTGAGCCCATGAATATCGGGGAGAAGCCAGTGGCGTTCCTGGCTCATGAGCAATCCCTCGAGGGCATCATCAGCTACGACATTTTTGCCAGTAGCTGGGCTGATTCGCACCGTTTCAAGGCCCGCTTCCGGGTCAGGGACAGCAGCACAAGACGGGAGGACATTGACCTGCGCCTCAACTTCGGTGAGGACCGGGCTGGTAATAACCAGGTTGTAGCTGAACGAGAAGACCAGCTTTCGCTGGATACCGAAAAGCCTGAAATAGCAGCCCTGACAGCCACCCACTACGAGCTGCGGAAGTCCGACCAATACCTGACCATGTTCGCGGTGTACAACAAGGTTATGGATACCAGCATAGCACCAGTCTTCCGGTTCCGGCCGGATTCAACCATTGGCCAGGTTCTGGTGAAGGAGCCTGACCGGACGCGCTGGATCAATGAAAACACCTATAAGATCCGCTACCAGATCAGAGAAATCGCTAAGGCCGTCCCGTACATTGGCTTTAGTCACTACGGGGCTGTTGATCAGGCTGGTAATGAGCTGGATACGCTCCGAAAAGAGCGCTATTTCAGCACCAACAAGGTAAGCAGCCGCCGGGAGCTCGAACAGCCAGAGGCCATTAAGCTCTACCCGAACCCGCTGGTGCCGGGAAGCGATGCCCTGCGCATATCAGCTGATCGGCCTCTGAAGGACGTACGCATTCAGATCTATGACCAGTCCGGCAAGCTGGTGCACCAGGAGAGGGCTCGGCAATGGGCTGCCGGAGCACACAGGCTTAACTGGCAGCCAGGCCAGCAGAGCAGTGGTGCCTTTTACGTCCAGTTGCATAGCCGTGACCATCAGATGCAGTGGCAATTAGTGGTGCCCGGCCCAAACTCATCTCTAACACGGTAAGCTATGAGGAGGTTATTATATCTTAATAGTGTCCCAAAATACCTGAATACAATAGCGCTTACCACATGGATCCTTTTAACTAGCCTGCAAGAAACGATGGGGCAGACTTACTCGGATGTAGCGCCTGCAAAAGGGATCAACATCCAGAACGCTGATGTGCACTGGGGTGGCGGGGTTAATTTCTTTGACTATGACCGGGATGGGGATGATGATTTGACTTGTGCCGATTCTTTGAAGTTTTACAACAATACCAATGGTACCCTAACCTCCCAAAACCTGATTAAACAGTTAGGTACAGTAGCACAAGTGTTATGGTTTGATTTTGACAATGATGGAGATAATGACCTGTTTGTTTCGTATCATCAGAATCCGAATGCATTGTATGAGAATACCGGTAGCCTTACTTTCACCAAAAAAACCAACAGTGATATTGACCTGAGTTTTATCAATGGTAGTCGCGGTGTTTCAGTTTGTGATTACAACAAGGATGGTTACCTGGATATTTACGTAGCGAATTATGAAGATGCTAACAATTATTACAAGGACACCAGCAGGTTTAATAAACTTTACCGGAACAATGGGGACGGCACCTTTACAGAGGTAGGCGTAAAAGCCGGAGTAGCCGATGGGGCTAAGCCTTCTTTTCAGGGAATCTGGATCGATTACAATGATGACGGCTGGCAGGACCTTTATGTTATTAATGACTTAACCCCTTCAAACAGCCTATACCGTAACAACCAGGACGGGACTTTCACGGAAGTCACATCGCGGACTAACACGGGCTTTCCCAATCAGCACCCGATGTCTGCAACAGCAGGAGATATCGATAACAATGGGGGCCTTGATCTTTTCATGTCCAATAGTTTTTTAAATACCAACACTTTTAGGCGAGAGTCGATGTTGTTGAAGAACGATGGACGGGGAAACTTTTCTAAAAAAGCGTTTACTTATGGCGTCAATACGCAGCGGTGGTCCTGGGGATCGACTTGGGTTGATTACGATAACGATACTTATCAAGACCTTTATATTACAACTGCTAAATTATATATTAAAAAAAATTACCCTTTACACAAAAATCAGTTTTTAGAGAATGAAGAGGGGGATACCTTCCAGAGTAGTCCGCAGGTATTCCTGGACAGTCATCGCACGCGGAGTTTTGCGGTAGCG
>CAYYUA010000064.1:0-3353 GCA_964474835.1 uncultured Sphingobacteriales bacterium | reverse complement strand
TGCTGTGCAAAAGCTCAGCAAGGGGGAGTTAAGTACCTCAGATGCCGAACCTTATGTCCTGATCATCGATGAGATCAACCGGGGCAACATTGCCGAGATCCTGGGCGAGCTTATCACCCTGCTGGAGCCGGACAAGCGCTTAGGCGAGGATGAGGAACTCACCGTCCGGCTACCCTACAGCCGCGAATCGTTTGCAGTGCCGCCCAACCTCTACGTGCTGGGTACCATGAACACAGCCGACCGCAGCGTGGAAGCCCTGGATACGGCCCTCAGAAGGCGGTTTGATTTTCAGGAGATCACACCGGATCCGGAACGCATCCGGGAGCATCGCAACGCGGATACTATCCCCATAGCTGATGAGGCCATTAGCCTGCCCGAGCTGCTAAGCACGCTGAATCAGCGCATTGAAAAGCTGCTGGACAAGGATCACCTGATCGGCCATTCCTACTTTTTCCATGTAGCTGGTTTTGAAGACCTGAAGCGCGTATTCCAGCATAACATCCTGCCGCTGTTGCAGGAGTACTTCTACGGGGATTTCAGCAAGATCGGCCTGGTAGTAGGCGAAGGCTTTGTGGTGCAGAATGAAGATCCCGTCACCTTTGCCCGGTTTCCGCATGAAGACCGCGATGAAATGGCCCGGCAGCCGGTTATCCAGGTCAGAGATGTGGAGGCCATGGATGACCATGCTTTTGCTGAGGCGCTGGCCCAACTGCTGAACAAAAGCGGAGGCAATGGCCGGGCGGAATAAGCTCATCACCTGCTTTGAGCACGACACGCTGAAGCTGGGTCAGCAGGGCTTTGAGGAGCGGCACCTCACAGCGCTCCAGCAGTACTACGGCAATGGTAAGACGGACACCTTTTCCCTCGTCCACCAGGGCGTGAAGTTCAACCAGTTCGTGGGCGTCCTGCAGGTGAAAGGCCTCACCATTGAAGTCCTGCCCAAAATTGACCGGCAGGAAGGCGATCAGCCCACTTACCGGCGGGTGCTGCTGCAGATGCTCCGCGAATCGGGCCTGCTGGATGTGCGCCTTAGTGAACAGTCCCGCCTGCGCCTGCGCGATCAGAGCATTCTGGAGCTCTACATCGATCTGTTTGTGCAGGAATGTGCATACCTGCTGCGCCACGGGCTGCTGAAGCAATACCGCAAGCAGTCCGGCAACCGCCATGCCCTGAAGGGTGCCCTGCAGTTCCAGCAGCATATCCGGGATAACCTCATCCACAAGGAGCGCTTTCACACCCGCCACACGGTGTACGATGCCGTTAACCGCTACAACCAGGTGCTCTACAAGACGCTGCGGGTGCTGGACCAGATGCCCGTTTCTGACAGGCTCAGCCATCGTATCGGGGCCCTGATCCTCAACTTCCCGGAAATGCCGGATATCCGGGTGGATGAGGCGTTTTTCCGGAAGCTGCGCTTTACCCGGAAGACGGAACCGTACCGGCAGGCGCTCAGCCTGGCCCGCCTGATCCTGCTGAACCAGCATCCGGACGTCCGCTCCGGCTCGCACGGGGTGTTTGCGCTGATGTTTGACATGAACGTGCTGTGGGAGCAATGGGTGCTGAGCCGTCTGAAACAGCAATTGCCGGAAGCCTATCAGGTGCAAGGGCAAACCTCAACCCTCTTCTGGCAGAGCCCGTCTACGAATAAAGCCCTGAAGCCGGATATTGTGATCAGGCCTAAGCATGATGGGAATGGGCGTGCCACGGTGATCGACACCAAATGGAAAACGCCGGACCATCAAGACGGCCCTTCAGACGAGGACCTCCGGCAGATCTATGCTTATCTGCATTACTTTGATGCCAGCGAAGGCATCCTGCTTTACCCGGGTCAGGTGGATCACGATGAGCCTGGTGCATACCGGGAGCCGGCAAACCTTAGCTGCCGGCAGGTTTTCCGGGCTGTTGTGGATAACCATGGTAAGGCCACCTTCCATAGCGAAGCTTTGATCAGGCCTTCTGCCACCTCCCGGCACGAGTAGCCTCAGCAGGCATTCACACGTTGAGGGGCTGCTGAGGCCCCGGCTTACTAACTGTTGTTTTGGTTTCAAGGAGGTACATAGCCAGGATTCCCGTTTGGGAAAAATGGAAACAGGAGAACCCGCACTTTCAGCTTCCTGACCACCAGCCTGCTAGCTTATGGGCAAAGTCAGTTGGGAACCCGCAGGCGTGGGAAGCCGTAAAATGAACTGGATTCAGGGAAACAGCGGGCTGCGGTGCTAGGTCGTGGGCTTTTGGTGACAATCAACATAGGTCAGTTTCCCTTTCTCCATCTCTGCTTCCCCATCAAAACTATAGGCCACCAGCTTACCGCCCTTGGCAACGCTGTAATCCAGGCAGCAAACATTGGGTCGGTACAGGAAGGGGTCTTCTTCCAGCCAGTAATGGCCAAAGAATACCGGGGGCTCTTCACGGGTGTAGTAGGTGGTCGTGTTCAGCGCTGACACATCAACAAGCTGCTCCGGCAGTTCGGCTATGGGATGCACGCTGATGGAGCGGTAGGTCATCCTGCCCGGCGCTTCCCACCACCGTATGCGGATCTCATCCCGTTTATTTTCGTCTTTATCGTAGAAGTGATAGCCTTCGGGCAGGGTGATCTCCTTGCCGGTCAGGGTATCGTCTATGGCCCGGAAAAGCTCGGTGTTTTTCTGACCAGCTTCCTGAAGAAGTTCTTCGTTCAGGCAATGGTTATCCAGACGCGCTTTAAGGTAGTTGATGTGATCGTGGTCCCAGCATGCATGCACCGCCCTGAAGCCGTTGCCTTCATAAAACAGCGGCAGGGTCTTGAACCATGCCAGGTAGTGTTCACAGGCTTCCTTATTGTTCCTGAACTGCCGAAGGGTCTGGCGATGCTGGCGGAGGTTTTTGGGGCTGTGCGGTCTTAGGGAATTACCGCCGGGTGCTTTGCGGTTAAAGCACAGGGCATTGAACTCATGATTCCCCATCAGGGCAATGGCCTTCCCGTGGTCTGCCATGCCTTTCACGATTTCGAGGACCGCTTTGATCTCAGGGCCGCGGTCTATGTAATCCCCCACAAAAAGGGCCGTTCTTTCCGGGTGCTGGTAGACCCCGTTCTGCTTGGTGTAGCCCAGCTTTTCTAAGAGCATCTTAAGCTCAGTGGCGTGGCCGTGTACGTCTCCGATCAGGTCTATCATCAATTATTCACAGTTCTTGTTTCACGAATAGGCCTTAAAACGTTCAAAGCCCTAAAACCAGCCCAGCACGGATAAGGCTTTATTGGTCTTATTTTTTAACGTTTGCTTTAAAGTTTATTGATTTTTAAAAAGGCTTTATTTAAAAGCGAAAGGTTTTAAGGTGCTTAGCTTTTCAGGTAGTTGGCAGGTGAGCCTAAATAA
>CAYYUA010000063.1:0-4289 GCA_964474835.1 uncultured Sphingobacteriales bacterium | reverse complement strand
CGTGGTGGCAATGAGGGCTTTATGTTTGGTGCATACAAGCCTTCAAATTTTTCTCAGGCTCAATTATCTTTTGAATTTACACTTTATACCAATGCGAGTGGCCGGGTAGCCTGCGCAAGCGAACCAACCACTCTATCACTCAATGATTTTCAAGTCAACAAAAAGACCACCCAGGATTACCAGAAGTTGAAAAAGCCCGGACTAAAAATTAGTAACGATCCCGGAAGCTGGACTTCTATCAATACCCAAAAAGAGATCGTCTGCTCAGACTCGCTTTTTCCCCAAGCCGAGCTGAATGACACGGTATTCTGCCAGACCACGCCCCGGCAACTGGAAGCAGGCCCGGACACTTCGGCTTTCACCTACCGCTGGAACACCGGGGATACCACGGCCAACATTTTGATAGATACCAGTGGCACCTATAAAGTCTCGGTGAGCTACCGGGGCTGTACGGCTACCGATAGTGCTGACATCACTTTTTTAAGAGGCATATCCCCGGATATTGGTGATGATACCATCATCTGCGAATCCGATTCCCTGCAGGTAAGAATTCCTAAAGGCGACACCACTTACTTATGGCAACCGCCATCGGCAAACCAACTTAGCGATGCCGATACGATAACCCAATTACAGGAATGGGTCAAAAGGCGTGGCGATTATCAGTTATACCGTATGGATGCGCCGCAATGCCAGCTTGATGCCTTCACGCTCCGGAAATTCATCCGGCCGGCAGTTCAGGTCAAGGACAGCAGCAGCATATGCCCTTATGATTCCGTTAAGCTCAGTCCGGCCCTGAATAACCCTGAAGCTTATAACTGGCGGGGGCTACAAGCAGATTCCGTTTATGCCAAAGCCTCCACTGCGTGGCTAATGGACAGCGGAAGCTATGTGCTGCGGGATGATGTATCAGCCTGCCCGTTGGATACGTTTAAGCTTAAGCATTACCGCCTGCCGGCAGCGCAGGCCGGTCCGGACACCCAGCTATGCCATGACCAGGTTTACACGATGCAAGGCAAGGGAGGCGTTACTTTCCGCTGGATTCCCGCCCGGTACTTAAGTGATGCCCGTATTCCTGATCCGAAGGCGCAGTTACCGGAAAAGCAGGCCTATAAGCTAATTGTAGGCAATGAAGCCGGCTGCCGGGATACGGCTTCGGTGTTATTGGATGTTTTACCACCCTTAGCAGTAGAAGTGCCCAACATGCGGAAGGTTTGCGGGAATCAATCCCTAAAGTTAACCGCTAAGGGTGAGGGTGGACGTCCGATGAACTACCAATTCCAATGGGAGCCATTAAGTAAAACTGGTCAAACCGTAAAATGGCAGCGCCCTGTGGATAGGGAAGTACAGGTAACCCTTTCCGACCAATGCTCGCCCCAAGTTTCAGACACCATGAGGGTAGCAGTCCAGGAAGCGCCAGAAGCCGCCATTGAAGTTTCCCCGAAAGACTCCGTATTCATCGGGGATACGGTAACCGTCACGAATAGTATTACTACCGCTGCTACCTTCTGGCGTTTTGAGGAAGGTAACAACCTGATATCCAAAGCCTCCCTAAGCCATGTGTATGAAACAGAAGGAAAAAAGGTCATCACGCTGGTCGCGGAAAACCCAAATGGCTGCCGGGATACGGCCAAAAAGGCTTTAAGGGTAGGAGGGGAATTTCAGGTACACGTGCCGAATGCTTTCAGCCCAAATGGCGATGGGATCAATGATCAGTGGCGTGTAAAAGGGTTAGGGATCGAACGTTATCAGTTCACGATCTATAACCGATGGGGTGGTGAGGTTTACCAATCGAATCCTGACAGGCCAAAACCTGCTTGGGATGGGACATACGAGGATGGTAATACGCAGGTTCCGGTAGGTAGTTACGTTTACATGCTGGAAGTGATAGATCAAAGCGGCAGGGCCCACTACTACGAGGGGTATGTTAACGTGGTGGAGTGAGGGTTTTTGAAGCTTAAAACCAAAAAGCTAAGCCCCACCTTGTATGAGCTTCAGGCCTGAGGTTTTCCCTTTAGCAAGGACAATCCACCACTGGTCTAATGCTTTTCAGGCCATGCTTTAGACCTTTTAAGTATGGTATGACAAACTAACATAATCATGGCTATCATAGCGGCTCCCTTCTCATAGAACCAAGTAAGAAGAGGTCTTAAGTGATTAAGGCGTTTGCTCAGCTGCTACCCTTAAGTATTATCAATTAACAGTCACAGCCTGCTTGCCAAACATTGATTCCTCCACCTTTTGATGCAGGGAAGCGGCTAAGGCCTTTCGGTCATCTTCTACAACTGGCTCTTCATGAAACCGGATCTTACAGTGTATCCGCCGGTTCTTGGCCATTTTCATCAGGTGCTTGTGGAACGGATCCCGGGCCCCGAAGAAGCAAACACTATCCCTTGCCGGTGGATCCTTCGGGCCGGTCTCGTACTGGATGGCTGCGTAATAGACCGGAATCCGGTGATTTGCCGGGTAGTTCAGAAGTGAGGCCTGAAAGGGAAGCACCTGATCGCCACCTGTAGTGGTGCCTTCCGGGAACAGGACAATGTTATCGTTCCGGTTCTGAGAGTCGGTCAGTATCCCGTTCACCCGTTTCACATCCATGCGCCGGGTGCGGTCGGCAAAAATCACATCCACGGTTTTCATCATGTAGCCCAGAACAGGCCAGCTTCTTACGGCTTTTTTAGCCACAAACCGGCAATCCATGCTCATGAAGATCGGGGCGATATCCAGGTAGCTGAGGTGATTGGATACCAGGAAAAACGGAGAGCGCGGTGGGGTGCCTTCATAGGTAACATGGATATTGAGAAAAAAAGCCATCAGGTGAGCCAGCGCCTTGGTCATGAAGCGCCTCTGCTTCAGAAACCCGAGACCGGGTAAGGCTGAAAGGCCATAGCCGATCCAGAAAACGCCATAGGTCAGCAGGATGGACAATACCAGTAAGCCTAATTTGACAACGCCAATAAAAGCCCTCATCCGCTCAGGTTTTTAAGAGGGGATTTTATCCAGGAACATCTTCCGTGTTTGATCGGGAATGGAATTGACATCCAGCAGGATCAGGAAGTGAATAAGCCGGTAATTATGGTCAAAGGACGGACCCCCGCAGACTTTGGACCCCACGTTCAGGTAATGCTGAAACAAAAGCGGGATATCCACTTCCTTACCATTCTCGTGGTGCGGCCAGGGTTCCGTGAATCCTTGCCGCCTTTCAATCCAGATGTTCGTGTGCAGGTGGTTCTGCTGTTTCAGGTAGGCATACGTGCGAAAGGCCGTCTGAGGATTGGTGGTATCCAGCGCAGCGTAGCCAAACAGGTAACCCTTACCAAAGTGCCTTAGGTAGGTGGCCAGGCCTTTCCACAGCAGGTACAGGACCATGCCGCTCCGGTGCTCCTTAGCAATACAGGCCCGCCCAGCCTCTACAGCATTTTTGAGCAGATCGGGCGGGAATTGTTCAAGGTAAAAGCGGAAGTTTGTGGTAAAGCCTAATCCGTTTGACGCCTGCCCGTAGGTCTGAAGGCGGTAAGTGCCAATGACTTCGTTTGTCCCCTTATCCAACACGATAAGGTGGTGGAACTGATCATCGAATTGGTCTTGCTCAAGCGAGCTGGATTCATTCACCTCCGAGATCCGGTCCAGTTCTTTCCCGAAGATCTCGTAGCGCAGGCGCAGGGCTGCCTGCACCTCCTTTATATCCTCCGCCAGCTTAACGGTATACCGGGAGCTGGAGATAACAGGCAAGGAGTGTTCTCTTCCGGTTAACTGAGCCATTGGCCTAGCGATCTAGTGCACCCTTTTGATAAACCCTGCAGTGCTAAAGCAGCAGCTTTCTGTATAACAACACCGGGAATTGTATTCGCAACCGCAGTGCTCATAAATTCCCTTCAGGACTTATACCTTAACCAAACTCATTGAATTAACGAAGTTCTAATTTTCGTGCTACAAATTGCATTTTATCAGCCTCAGGTGAAGGTTTTAATGCTTTGAATTCGATTTTGAGCGGTTAGCAAGGGCTAAGCTACCCAGCCTCAGGCTGCAGACCTTACGGATGGCTGCTTTATTATAAGATTCCGGCGAGCGTGAACTTAGCGGTTCATTTCCGCTTCAAGGGATCCATGGTAAATCGCTGCCAGCTCATCGATCCGGCCAAAGTGCTCACCATCGATAAGCGCGTCATGATCCTTCACCTGGCCGATCTGATGGAAGGAGACCCCTTTGTGCTTTAGATGATCCTTCAGGGTATTTACCTGGTCAGCCTTAACGGTCACAACCACCCGGCTTTGACTCTCGCCAAACAGGAA
>CAYYUA010000062.1:0-4358 GCA_964474835.1 uncultured Sphingobacteriales bacterium | reverse complement strand
TCCAGGGAGGCTTCCAGATGCCGGACGTAGGCTTCAGTGATCGCTTCGGGGCTCCACTGCTGAGAGGCTGCTGCTAGCTGATAAAGGGTGATCTGGTAGTAGCCCTGTGTAATCCGCTCGATATGCCCGTAATAAACCGGCAGGTTCAGCTTGATGGCCGCCTTAGCCGGCCCGGTGAAAAATGGCGCGGGCCTGTTCATAAACGTAGGCCAATAGCCGGCACTTTGTGTCAAGGGCGATTGATCAGCCAGGTAGCAGCTGATCAGGCCGCGCTGGCGGCTCTTCACGAGCTTCCGGCTGATCTCGTTCATGGACGATACCTCATTGCCAAAGCAGGTGCGCACATGCTTCATGAACTGGTTTACCCCTTCACTGGACAGGGCTTTGTAAACCACGTTCAGGGGCTGCTCTACGGCCAGCCCCACCCGCTGACCAGCCCATTCCCAGTTGCCCAGGTGGGCGGTGAGAACGATAGCTCCGTGCTTTTCACGGCTCAGCTGCGCAAATGCGGTATTACCGGTTATCCGGCAGCGCCGCTTCATTTCTGCTTCTGAGAAGGTGGGCAGCTTCAGGATCTCCACAATCCACTCAGACAGGTAGCGGTAAAACTGACGCGCATAAGCCCTGATTGTCACTTCATCCCGGTCAGGGTAAGCGTGACGCAGATTATTATAAACAATTTTGTAGCGGTAGCCAACCACGTAGTAAGCCACCACATACATCAGCCAGGCTATTCCATAAAGGAATGGAAGGGGCAGGCGGGCAATTAACAATGCTATGCGCAAAACAAAAGGAGGCTTTACAGCGCTTCTTTACTTCTGGAAATCCCATCCCGGGTCATTCCCGAAGGGATCTTCGCGGTCAAGGGCGCTGCGGTCCAGCTTTTCTTTCCATTGCGGATCCCTGATCTCTCCTACAGCATCCGAGTGCAAAAGTACGAATTCCGCGCCCAGGATCGAGTTGCTGTAGAATACAAACCGAACGTTTGCCTGCTTCTCAGTCCGGAAATAATGCCAGATCTCATAGGGGTAAGTATTGGGGTCATCTGGTGAGCGTTGGATGGTATTGGGCTTGCCGTATTGCAGGTAAACCCGCCCGCGATCGGATTCGTAGCCTTTGTACAGGGGATTGCTGTAGGTCTGATTGACGTACCGGACGTCTTTCCTGTAAGAGAGCCACGCTTCTTTGGGATCGACAGCGTTACGCTTTTCCCAGAAGCCCGTCATAAAGCCCAGGATAGAATCCCGCCTGGGCTTCTTCTCCAGGAGCGCTAATTGCTTAGCCTCTTTGTTGCCGGATACTGTGCGCATCCACTTCAGAAAGGTCAGCAAGCTGTCAGTTGAATAGTCAGCCAGGTGCCCCCGCAGCGATATCGTATCTGAGGGTGCTGCGTACGGGCTTGTCACCTGAATACCCGTGCTCAGGTTCTTGCCTTCCTCAGTAGGTGTGGTAACGATAATCCGGTTTTTTCCCGGCTTGAGCTTATCCCGCTGGAGCCGCGCCAGGATCTTGATCACGGGTTTGGCATCAAATACTTGCTTTTTCTGGTAGAGCGTATCCTGCTGATGCAGAAGCATAACATGCACATCAATGGCATCACCCACCGACAGGCGATCAGCATTGTAAAGCTCGGTGTAGAAGTAGGCGTTTTCATCTTCAGGAGGTATCCGGGTGCTGGCACGTGGCCGCATCAGGTAGCTCCCTTCTACAAAACGGCCCTCTTCAGTAGTAGGCAACACCGTATCCAGCACCTTGATATCCGAAAAAACAGGGCTATTGGTGCTGGCTACCCGGTTGAACAAGGGCTTCTGGACCGTAGCACGGTTACTTTGGTTGAAGCTATCCACTACCCGGAAAGCCAGGGTATGCCGTCCTTCCCGTTCCAGCGGGACTTTTCGCTGGTCAGTTAGTACAAAAGCTACCTGATTGGTATCCTTTACCTTCGGGCTGCGCAGGAGGTATTGCTTCTCATAATGGGATTGGCCCGCTTTGCTTACCGTCAGACTGATAAGGGCCTTAGCCCGGTAGTGTTGACTATCGACCGGGCGATAGGTAAGAGACTGGCCGGGAATACGGATATAGACTTCCGTGTAGACTAAGCCGCCCGGCTTCATGAACATGGCGTTATCAAGGCGGGCCAGCGGTTCCTCAGAGCCTTTTTGCGCCAATAGCGCCACTGGGGCTAACAGCATCAGGATTGGCCCTAAGCGCTTAAGATCAAGTGGAACAAAAGCTGATATGAATCGTAGTAGTGGTATGATAGCCGCACCCCATTTTTTGCCGTGTTGTCAGTTTTTAACAAAGGCACAGGCCTCCTCGTTGCTTATCCTGGATGATTGGGGATCATTTGAGAAGCAGGCCTACCAGAACCGGGCGTACATCAGCGGGGCTAACAAGGTACAGCGGCTCACGGTACCGCTAAAGCAGGGAAAAACCAGGCAGGCTTTCCGGGACATTGAAATTGATTACCAGGACAACTGGCCCCGTAAACTCTGGACAGCCATCGCCTCTGCCTATGGCAAAACACCCTACTTCCCTTACTATGCCTCCAAGGTAGAGCAGCTGCTGAAATCCCGGCAGCGTTTTTTGGTGGACCTTAACGAGGGGTCACTGGCACTGTTAGCCTCCGGGTTAAAAATGGACCTGAGGTATCAGTGGCTTAGCGAAACCTCATCAGCTGAGCTTGCGGAGCAGCACGATACCAGAGGCTTCATTCACCCGCGAAGGCCCTGGCAGGAGGACGAGCAGTTTGAGCCTGTGCCCTACGCCCAGGCCTTCCTTGAGCGGTTTGGCTTCCTGCCTAACCTGAGCGGGCTGGATCTGCTATTCAACGAAGGGCCACAGGGCCGTGCTATCCTCAAACAGAGCTACCGGCCTGTAGCTGGCTATTCTTCATGAAAAGCGCCCATGTTGGCAAACTTCTCCATCCGCTGCTCGATCAGGTCATCAGCCGGAACCTGCCGTAGCTCGTCCAGCGTCTTACTGAGGTAGGTACTGAGGTTGTGGTACATCTGCTCCGGGTCATTGTGAGCCCCGCCCAGCGGCTCCTTAATTATGCCATCGATCAGCTTATTCTCCTGAAGCTTATCGGCCGTTAGCTGGAGCTCCTCGGCCGCCTGTTCCTTATGGTCGCGGCTGCGCCAGAGGATAGATGAGCACGACTCAGGCGCAATAACAGAATACCAGGTGTACTCCAGCATCAATACCTGATCTCCTATACCGATCCCGAGTGCTCCGCCGGATGCCCCTTCTCCGATGATCACGCAGATCACTGGTACCCTGAGCATGGCCATATCCTTCAGGTTCCGGGCGATAGCCTCGGCCTGACCGCGGCGCTCGGCATCCACACCCGGGGCAGCACCCGGTGTATCAATGAAAGTAACGACCGGCTTGCCGAACTTCTCAGCAAGTTTCATCAGGCGGTTGGCCTTGCGGTACCCCTCCGGATTCGGCATGCCGAAGTTGCGGTAAGCCCTTAGCTTGGCATTCTTACCTTTCTGGTGGCCGATGAACATGACCGTTTGCTTATCAAACGTGCCAAAGCCGCCAACAATGGCTTTATCATCCTTGACATTCCGGTCACCGTGCAGCTCTTTAAAATCGGAAGCAATGTTGTTCAGGTAATCCAGGGTATAGGGCCGCTCCGGATGGCGGGCTATCTGGACCTTCTGCCAGTTGCTCAGTCCGCTGTAGATATCCTGTTTCAGCTCTTCAACCTTGTTCTCCAGCTCGCGGACTCTTTCATTACTTCCCTTAATTCCTCCCTGTTCGGCCAGATCCTTGGTATACTGGATCTTTTCCTCAAGGTCCTTGATCGGCTTTTCAAAATCTAAGTAAAACATACGAGTGCTCCCCTTTTAAGCTTGGCCATGTAATAACCCTGACTTCCAGAGGCCTGAATTCAGTATTTCCCCTTTCCGCAGTCGGTATCAAAGGTAAAAAAGGCCTGTTGTTCCTGTATTGTCAATGGGTTTGGCTTAAGGAGTTAATTATGCAACCGCAAAGCTGGTTTCGCCTCAAGAAAATCCTTCCTTTTTTGAGCTTTTTAGCGGGTTAGCTTGTTAAGAAATAAAGCTTGTTATTAGTGCGCAGGATGGAATTTAAAAACCAGTCCCTGCGTTCCAGCAAGCGCTTATGAGTACCTAATTTTGACGTTTAAAGCTTTCACTTATGTTACTATTTAGTTTGCCAGGCGGAACCGAGTGGTTGTTGATCTTCTTCGGGATATTGCTCCTTTTCGGAGGCCGTAAGATTCCCGAGCTGATGAAGGGGATCGGAAAGGGCATCCGGGAATTCAACAGTGCTAAGGATAAAGTCCGCGATAACCTTGAAGAAGGCATGCGGGAAGAAGACCAGAA
>CAYYUA010000061.1:0-4453 GCA_964474835.1 uncultured Sphingobacteriales bacterium | reverse complement strand
TGGCGCTTACCGGAGGAGCTGAACGGTACCTGAAAAAGTGTGCTGTTCGCCGGCGGGTCCTGTAATCGAAAGGTTGTACCAATAACTACCCTGGGGTAACCTGGACCCCTGGTAATGGCCGTTCCATTGGTGTTCTTCATAGTCGGAAGACCAGTAAACCGGGGCACCTGACGAACTGTAAATCGTTAACTGAAAATCCCGGATATACTGGCCCTTTACCCGGAAATGGTCATTCAGGCCGTCACCATTCGGTGTAAAAGCATTGGGAACATAAACAGTGGGTTTCCCTAAAACTTTGAACGCATCCTTCAAAAATGTGGAATCAATACACCGCTTACCATTCTTCATCGTGAGGGCTGCGCTGTAAGCTCCGGTATCATTGGGGGTCATTGAGGCAGGATTACCATTAGGGTCCGCTACTAACCGGCCATTTTTGTAGAATTCCCACTTATAGGTGGCTCCGGGCTCAGATGGCTGGGCATAAAGGGTGGCCTCGCCCGGCATGCGCAGTTGGCTGCGCGATGGCGCTATCTGGGGATTGGGCGTTTGAAGCACCCGGAAATACCCCGGTTTCCAGACTGTATCCCGGCAGCCGTGCTCTCCGCTTACACGCACCCCAAGGGCATGCGCACCTTCCTCAGTGATCCGGTACTGGTGATGAATGCCGGTGTCCGTTTGATTCCCGATATACCATTTGACTTTTCCGGGATCACCGTTGGAAGCCACCTTCAGGTTCCCCGCCACGTAATGACATGCCCTGCGGTCACCTTGCTGTTTGAGGGTAAAATCTGGTTTAGGCTGTTGGGCTATGAGCAGGGTGTCATGGGTAGCCTGGCAGCCCTGCTTACCGTTCCCGCGGATAAGTAACTGATAGGTATCCGGCAGGGCTGCTTTCTCAGCATCTACCTGGTATTTGTACAACCCTTGATCAGTGGAGCTGATTGATGGACTGCCCAGCGAGTCAGGAGTCAGGCTGAATTCAATCCCGGTCAGGTTCTGCTCTTCAAGCTGAAAGGGTAGCGTATCCTGGTCCGGGCAGAGCTTGAGCTCATCGGTTGTGGACTTAACCCTGGGCGGTTTTTGGACCACAAGTGCTGTACTGTCCACCGTCATACAGCGGTTCCGGGGGTGTGGGTATTGATAGGTGACCCGGTGCTGACCGGCACCGGCTTTTGAAGGGGTGAACTGCGTGCCTGAAGATTGCCCGTTGACCTTCCAATTACCGCCTTCCGGTTCGGCCTGCAGGTCGATGGCCTGGCTATCCAGGCAGGTGTAAGCCGGATCAGCACGCGGACTGACGATACTGACTGATTGCTCGGGAATCAGCCTGAACGGGACATCCCGGGCTAACCGGCACTGGTCATTGAGGTAATAGCTGGCTAAGCGCCTGCCTTGCTGATCAGGCTGCCGCTGGATCTCGGAATCCTGGACACTGAAATCAGTAGCCGGAGCTGACCAGTATCCCTCCTCGGGCAGATCGGGTGCTACATCTGCCAATACTGAGTCATAGGGGCATACCAGCTGCTCTTCTATGGTAAACTGATCGGCTTTGAACAAGGTCACGCTTAGCGTATCGGTGTAAGCGCATCCTTCCTGGTCATCGGGATAAAACCGGGCCTGAAGATCAGTCGTATCAGCCCCTTGCGCCACTTGACCGGGGCGGTAGTACAGCCCGGAATCGGTTTCATTCAGGTTTGCTCCACTCCACTTAATATGCCCGTTTGCCACCTTAACAGGTAATTGCAAAGGCCCATTAGAACGGCACAGGGCCGTATCCTGAAAGGACAGGTGCTTCTTCACAGCTCGCACCTGCAGGGTGTCCCTCAAAACTGTCTGGCAGCCGGATGCCGGGTCAGTGCTTTGGTAGGCCAGGGGATAGGAGCCAGCTCCTTTTAAGGTCACCGGGAAGCGGCCATTCTGTAGCTGATCGCCATTCTCATCCAGCCATTGGCCATTGGAGGGGTTGACGTACTGATCCAGGTCAATCGCTTCCTGGTTTGTACACACAGAGGGCAGGCTGCTTAGCTCTGCGTCAGGATTCTGGTTTACTTTCACCACAGCTTTGGTGGTATCGCGGCATATCAGGGTGCCGGATTGATCAAATGCGCTAACCGTTAAGGTAAGGGTATTGGTTGTGTCAAGAGGCAGCTCATAGCCGGGCCCTTTCCGGTCCGGTACATCCTCCTTGACTGACCACTTATAGCTGAGCTCAGCTGCTTCCGGCAGGTAATCAGGCTTACCAGCTGACAGGGCCAGGGAATCCCCGGCACAGTATCCAGCTGTCCGGCCCTCAATCCGGGCCAGGGGATGCAGGTCTAAGGCTTTTTCCTGGCTAAGCTGGCAGGCTTTGGAGCTGATCGTGTGCTGGACCTGGTACAGGCCCGCAGAATCAAATTCCGCTTTTGGCTGTGGGCCTGTCGCCTTTTTATCACCCGGCAGCCTCCACTGATGCTCGAGGTTAGCGGCAGTCTGGCGGGCCTGCAGACTGATAGACCTACATCCAGCGCGCTCTACCTGAAAATCCGGAGATGGCTCTGGTAGGATGGTGATGGTTAGTTGCTCAGCAGCCTGCCCCCTGACCGGGCACTGCTGATCCTGTGCCCGTACCGGAAGCGGAACCGACAAGCGTTTACCAGAAGAAGGCGCTACCCACTCGACCTGAACCTGAGCGCCCGCTTGCCCGGAATGTTGGTAATCCCGGCTCAGGACCGTTCCCGGCAGGGCCCCGAGATCGGCCGATAGGTTGGCCGTATCACGTGGATCCGGATCCCGGGCTGATAGCGTAAAACTAACCGTATCATTGGCGCAGGCTGTTAGGGTATCCGTTTCGAGCCCCTTGAACCCAGATAGCTCAGGCTGCTGATTAGCAGGGCATTGGATAGTTTTCAGGGCTACATCGCGGTGTTGCCGGGCTACCGGCTGCCCGTCCTTGTAGTAAATGGCATTGAGGGCCACTACAGTCTCCTGCCGCTTAGTTGGCGTAAAGCGCAGAAAGCCGGTTCGCTGGCCTACCTGAAAGTTTTTTGTGCTAAGCGGCTTTTCCGGAGCAAAAGGAGCTTTCCAGTTCAGGGCTTGCTGTGGCCCAGCCCTTGGGATACCGGGCTCATAACGCACCGAATCATAAGCTGCCGAAGCATCCTGAGCGCTGCCTGGTGTAAGCACAGTTTCCTGACCAACACAGGCTGAAAAGGTGGGTATCCCGGAGAAGGCACTGGCCGATAGCCTATTGGTCTGGCAGGTATTGATCCATGATGATGTGTAAAGCCCGGGCTCATTGTTAGTGACAGTGGTCAGCGCGGACCGGTACCTGTTCTGGTAGTAAAAAGCAACCTTACAGCATTGGGCATCTGAAAGGTCTACCCGGTAAGTGGCCTGCACCCGTTTGAAGCTAAGGGCTTTTTCTGAACAGGAAGCAGGAAAGCAGGAGGAACGATTGGAGGCTATCCTTTGAGTATCAGGGTTCAGGGACTCCTGCCCTGAAAGGCACCGGACCCCAAGCTGGGGATAGATCAGGCCCTGCTTTTCGCAATTCCGGTAGGCACTCACCGTAACGTGAAAGCTGTCCCGGCCCACACTTTTCCATGAAATATCAGCTCCCAGTAGATGGCCAGCCTGGCCAGAAGTGCATGACAGCGTCAGAAGGCTAATAATCAAGCAAAGGCGTGTACCTGCTTGTTTCATACTTCTGGTTTGTAGCTAAGTTAATAAATCCTTCCTGCAGGATTAAATCCCTGTTAATGATTCAGGTGATAGCTCCAGAAGTAACCGGAAAAGAAAAACTTAGCGGCAATAACCGGCAGTACTGCTAATCCCCACTTTCAAAGAAGCTGATGTCAAGGGCAAAGGCCAGGGCCAAGAGGACCTTTCGCCAGCCATTTTGCTCAACGGCATCATAGCGGATGTGAAAGTTATCAGCATCGGTGATCAGTTCCTTCCCCACGCCGGACCACTGCTTGGTGATGGCAGCCTTTTGTTCGCCCTGGCTCAGGATCTTAAAGCCCAGCTTGCCGATGTAGAGCACCGGGGCTTCAGCGGTGAAGTAGAGCTGCTCCTGTGGGCCCAGCACGTCAATTTTCTTCTTCAGGAGGTTAAACCGGGTTTTAGCAGTGGCTACGAGGTTCCCATCCGGATCCTTGATGGTGTAGTGCGGGAACAGCAGGTGGAAGCCCTTGCTCAGGCTCAGCTGCAGGTGGCCGTTGTGATCAGTAACTGCAATTTCCAGCGGCCGGCCCTGTGCGTACACCAGGCGTGCCAGCGCGGCCACGAAGCCACCGGACTGCTCAGCAGCATGGCCCAGCGCGTTGCCCTCGTCATCTTTGATCTTGTACTGGTTGCGGGTTTCAAAACCCGTGAGCTCCTCAATAGGCTCGATCTGTTGCTGGATATGAAGCTGCGCAGGGCATTGCATAGGCGCCGGGAAAAGAAGAACCCATTAGGGTTTGGCTTTTACAGA
>CAYYUA010000060.1:0-4470 GCA_964474835.1 uncultured Sphingobacteriales bacterium | reverse complement strand
CTGAAATTCATGCTGGTAGCAGAAGGCAAAGCCGACATCTATCCCCGCTTTGGGCCTACCATGGAGTGGGATACCGGGGCTGCGCAGGCCATCGTGGAAGAAGCCGGTGGTCAGGTGCTGGCCCATGATACCCGCGAACCGCTGCAGTATAACAAACCCGACCTGCACAATCCCTGGTTCCTCGTTTACGGAGCTGTCAATGCCTGAACCCCATGGCCAACAATACTGCCCATCTTCCCCTTAAAGATTACCAGCAACTACAGGTGTTGCTGGATCAGCATTTCGACAGCGACAAGGTGCGGGTGCTGGTCTTTGGCTCCCGCGCCACCGGGCAGCACCGGCCGGATTCTGATCTGGACCTGGTGGTGATCAGTGATGAAGGCGTAGCGGATCAGTTTCCCGCCTTCCGGGAAGCGCTGCAGTATGCAGAGCTTAGCGTGCCGGTTGAAGCCATTCCGTACGAAGATGCCCGCCCGGATACGGTCAAGCGGATCGAGCAGGAAGGCATCCTCTTCTGGCCGAATCCGGGCGATATGCAGGTTGCCGAAAATTAACCGGCCATGCCCACGCTTTACGAGCAGCTCTGGACTTATCCCGCCATCATAGCCGGCCCGTGCGTGATTGAATCCGAAGCGCTGGTGCTGCAGGTAGCGGAATTCCTGAAGGATAAGCAAGCGGCTTACCCGGACCGGCAGTTTGTGTTCAAGGCCTCTTTTGACAAGGCCAACCGCACCTCGCTCCAGAGCTTTCGCGGACCCGGTCTGGCAGAAGGGCTCCGTATCCTTGAGAAGGTCCGCACGGCAACCGGCCTGCCCATCCTGACCGACATCCACGAGCCGCATCAGGCCAAACCTGCAGGCGAAGTGGCGGATATCCTGCAGATCCCCGCTTTTTTGAGCCGGCAGACGGACCTGCTGGTGGCTGCTGCTCAGCACGGGGAGGCCGTGAACATCAAAAAGGCGCAGTTCATGGCGGGCCAAGACATCCAGCACTCGGCTGATAAAGTCGCACAAACCGGCAACCCCAATATCCTGCTAACAGAGCGGGGCACGGCCTTTGGCTACCACAACCTGGTGGTGGATTTCCGCAACCTGGTGGATATGCAGGACCTGGGCTATCCGGTGGTGTTTGACGCCACGCATGCGGTCCAGCAACCGGGCGGTGCAGGTGGTGCCAGTGGTGGTCAGCGGCAGTACATAGCTCCCCTGACCCGTGCAGCCAGCGGGATGGGCGTGGCGCATTTCTTTTTTGAGATCCACCCGGAACCGGACGAGGGGCTGAGCGATGCGGCTAACATGCTCTCCCTTACGCATTTTGAATCAGTTTTATCCCGCTTAGCGGATAACCCATTGTCCTGACCGGCTGCCAATTGGGGCAGCAAGGCGGTTTTGTGCTATATTTGACGTGCAAAAGGGATACGGTATGGAGTCCATCAAAGGGGCTTTACAGCAACGGGATGAACGCACCATTCCGCAGCAGTGGTACATCTGGTACACGCAGCCGCGGGCTGAAAAGCAGCTACAAAAGCGCCTGGCGGGCGAAGGGATCGAGGTCTTCCTGCCGCTGCGGAAGGAGCTGCACCAGTGGAGCGATCGCAAAAAGTGGGTGGAGGTACCGCTGTTCCGGGGCTACCTTTTTACGAAGATCAGCATGCGGAAGTTTGAGGAAGTCCGCCGCACTAATGGTATTGTGACCTACGTGCGCTTCAATGGCAAGGCCGCTACGCTCGGGGAGGGGGAGATCCACCGCATCCAGCAGCTGATCACCGATCCGGAAGACCTGGAGGTCGTCTATACCACTTTTGAGGAAGGAGAGCGTGTGCAGGTGATCGCCGGGCCGCTGATGGGTATTGAGGGGCTGGTGGTGCAGCACAAGGGCAGTAAGAAAGTGGCGGTCAACATTGAAAAGCTGGGCCACTCGATCCTGGTGGACGTCCCGATCCAGAACCTCAGAAAGCTGGGGCAGTATGAATAGGCCTGACTGCTCCGTTTTCACCTTTTTTTATTGATCGATGGTAACGAAACGCTATGACCACCCTTGTAACCGGAGCAGCCGGTTTTATTGGCTATCACCTGGTTCAGGCCCTGCTGCAGCGGGGTGATCAGGTGGTGGGCCTCGACAGTGTGAATGATTACTACGATGTAAACCTGAAATACGGGCGGCTGGCGCAGACCGGCATCCCGCGCGAGCAGGTGGCCTACAACCGGCTGATCAGCAGCGAGACGGATCCCAATTACCGCTTCATCAACCTGAAGCTGGAGGATCAGGAAGCGGTGATGGCCCTGTTTCAGCAGGAAGGCTTTGCGGTGGTCTGCAACCTGGCCGCTCAGGCAGGCGTGCGCTACAGCCTGGAAAACCCGATGGCCTATGTGAACGCCAACCTCGTGGGCTTTACCAACATCCTCGAGGGCTGCCGGCATACGGGGGTGCAGCACCTGGTGTATGCCAGCAGCTCCAGTGTGTACGGCATGAACAAGGCCATGCCCTTCCGGGTGGATCAGAACGTGGACCATCCGGTTTCCCTGTATGCGGCCAGCAAGAAAAGCAATGAGCTGATGGCCCATACGTACAGCCACCTGTTCAACCTGCCGACCACCGGGCTACGCTTTTTTACCGTTTACGGTCCGTGGGGCCGTCCGGACATGGCGCTTTTCCTGTTTACCCGGGCCATCCTGAACGATGAGCCCATTCAGGTCTTCAACCATGGAGAGATGCAGCGGGATTTTACCTACATTGATGACATTGTAGCGGGGGTCCAGCGCGTCATGGATCTGCCGGCGCAGCCGGATGCGGAGTGGTCCGCCCACGAACCTACGCCCGGCGCTTCGCCGGCTCCCTACAAGGTTTACAACATCGGGAACAGTCAGCCAGAGCGCCTGATGGCCTTTATCGAGGCCCTGGAAACCAAGCTGGGCAAAACGGCTGAAAAGGAATACCTACCCCTGCAGCCGGGCGATGTGGAGATGACCTGGGCGGATGTGAGCCACCTGAAAGCTGATGTCGGCTATCAGCCGGATACGCCTATCCAGGAGGGGATCTCGGCTTTTGTGGACTGGTATTGCTGGTATTACGGGTATGCGATCTGACCTGAAATGGGATCAACATGACGAATTTTGATTCATTGATAACGCCTGAACGCTAAAACGATATGACAGCTGACCGCCCGTTGATCAGCGTAATTGGCCTGGGCTATGTAGGCCTGCCGCTGGCCGTGGAATTTGCCAAGCAGTACCCGGTGATCGGGTTTGATGTGAACGGAGAGCGCATTGCGCAGCTCCAGCATGGCGTGGATACCACAGAGGAGGTAGACCTGCACGCCATGCAGGCCGTTACCCGGGCAGATCTACAGCTGCTGCGGGACGAGCAAGCAGGCCTGTATTTCACTAGTGCTGAGCACGAGCTGACTGGCACGGGCTATTACCTGGTGACCGTGCCAACGCCCATTGATCGCTACCAGCGGCCGGATCTGCAGCCGATCCTGACTGCCACGCGGCTGGTTGGCCGCCAGCTGGAGGCCGGAGCTACGGTGGTGTTTGAGTCGACCGTTTACCCTGGCCTGACTGAGGATGAGTGCGTGCCTTGCCTGGAGGCTGAGAGCGGGCTGACCGTCAACCAGGACTTCTGGGTGGGCTACTCGCCTGAGCGCATCAATCCGGGCGATCAGCAGCACAAGCTGAAGGACATCCAAAAGGTGACAGCGGGCTCTACGCCGGAAGCGGCTGCAGCCATTGACCAGCTCTACCAGCAGGTGATCGAAGCCGGGACCTACCAGGCTGCCAGCATCAAGGTGGCGGAGGCGGCCAAGGTCATCGAGAATGCGCAGCGGGACCTGAACATTGCCTTTGTCAACGAATTGGCGAAGATCTGCCACCGGATCGGCATCGATACCCGGCAGGTGCTGGATGCCGCCGCTACGAAGTGGAATTTTCTGCCCTTTGGCCCGGGCCTCGTAGGGGGGCACTGCATTGGCGTGGATCCCTATTACCTGGCCCAGAAGGCGCAGGAGGTCGGCCATCATCCGGAGATCATCCTGGCCGGCCGCCGCATGAACGACAGCATGGGGGCCTACGTGGCCGGAGAGTTGGTCAAACTGATGATCAAGAAAGGCCTGCAGGTGGTCAACAGCCGTGTGCTGATGATGGGGATCACGTTCAAGGAAAACACGCCTGACATCCGCAATACGCAGGCGATCGATATCATCCGCGAGCTGTGGGAATACGATATCCAGGTGGATGTGTGCGACCCCGTAGCCTACCAGCACGAGGTGCGCGAGGAATTCGGCTTTGAGCTGGCTGACTGGCAGGATGTGGAGCAGCGACAATACGATGGCGTAGTGCTGGCAGTGGGCCACTCCGCTTTCCGGGAGCTCGATATTCCGGCCATCAAAAACGACCATGCGGTCACTGTTGACGTCAAAGGCTTCTGGCCGGCTGAGGCAGTGGATTGGCGGTTGTGAGAAAAACAGAGCTG
>CAYYUA010000059.1:0-4559 GCA_964474835.1 uncultured Sphingobacteriales bacterium | reverse complement strand
TACCAGATCCGCGTCCAGAGCGAGGATGGGACTACCCGGTCTTTTGAAGGTAGTATCACCATTGCGCGTTGAGCAGTACTAGTAAGTCAGAAGCCCAAAAACCGCTTTCTGGTTTTGAGCAGGGTTTCATGAACATCTACGGAGGGTTTGAGTAGCAAGACGCCCGCTCCAAAAATCGTAGCCAGCAGTGCAGAGCGGTAGGCAATAATACCGAGCTTATGCCACAGTCCGGCCAAAAAATCTATCTGAATAGGCGGAATGAAATAACCTCCGATTGAGGAAACTACAATGATGCCGAGCACCTTCAGCGTCCCTAAGGAGAGCGGGTGAAAGCCCATTTTCCACCATGCAAACAGGGTTTTGATCCCTTGGTTAAGCATGATACTAACCATCGTGGCGATGGCAGCCCCTACCAGGCCGAACCGTGGTATCAGCAGGAAATTCAAACTTACTGTAAACAGCAGCAGCAGGCTGATAAACAGCAGGTTGTAGCGGTAAAACCGCGAATGCAGGATAACCTGGTTATTGACACCGGTACCCATGCTGAAGAGTTTCCCGATCCCAATGAACAATACGACCATCTTGGCCTGCAGGTAATCCGGATTGATGATTTGCAGAATAGGCTCGATGCTAAACCAGATCAGCAGGAAAAAGAAGCTACCGATCAGCAGTTGATTAAGCCCTGTTTTCTTATAGACGTCATCCACGGTCTGCCAGTCTGCTTTAGCAAATGCATCCGCCACCACAGGGCTTGAAATCTGGATCAGCCCGCGGCTGGGCACCATAATCGTGTTGCCGATGTAAAAGGCAATGGTGTAGATAGCCACCTGCTTGAGGTCAGCCAGCGCTGTCAGCATCAGGATATCAACCCGCTTATTGAGGACAAGCGAAAGGCGATGGGCAAGGGTGAAAAATCCATAGCTGGTCAGGGTGCTGCGCATGGAGCGGTCCAGCAGGCGGAAATCCGGCCTTAACGAAGCCTGCCCGAGGTATGCTATGTAACCAAGCAGGACTAAAACCGGAAGCAAATAGGCCAGCGTAAAGACAGCCAGAAAGCTACTGGTATCCAGGGCTAGTAAGCTTGCTGCAAAAATAGCAGCAGAAACCCCCAGGCGTATGCCCACTTCCTTAAGCCCCACGGCAACAACCGAATGAAACAAGGCCCTGGCATAACTGGCTAACGCCTCGAAGTAGAGAATGGCCAGAGTCAGCGGGAATAACCAGTAATAGTTGTTGGCAAAAAGCTGTGAGTCCTTACCAAAGACCTCCAGGATGTATGGCTGAAGGAGCCAGAAGAGGCCCATTACCACAATTAACCCGATCAGGGGCACAGCCAGAACCAGAAACAAAAACCCATGGTGCCGCTGATCCTCAGAGCGGAAATAGGGAAAATACTTGATGGTAATATTCGAAAAACCAAGCTGGGCCAGGATCGCCATGACGTTAGCAAAAGCGATAAACGACCGGGTCAGGCCAAAAACTTCCTGATCAAAAAACCTCGGAAAAAGAATAACAATGTTGATATACCCGAGGATGATGCCGAGATACAGGAAAACGGAATTCCGGATGCCTTGCTGTTTGATCTTACCCATCCTGGTGTTTTGTACGCTTTGCCATTACGGCTGTATGCGCATGGCTAAGGCTGAGCAAAATTGGCCTAATTTTGAAACTTCCGATCAGTGGTGCTCCTGATAAACACCTAAGGAACAAATGCCTCAGAAAACGGGAATCGCTAAGCTGCTGTACGATGGCCTGCGGCAAGGGCAAGCGCTAACCAAGCAGTACAGGACCCTTCCTGACTTTTTGATCATAGGGGTGATGAAAGGCGGAACCTCCTCGCTGTTTTACCACCTCCTCCAGCACCCGCAGATCCTAAAGCCCCTGCAGAAGGAACTGCGCTTCTTTAGCGGGAACTACACCCCGGATCGCAGTGAGTACCAGAAGTTCTTCCCTTTGAAAGCCACCCAGCAGTTTAAAGCCAGGCTAATCAGGAAACCGGTCATAACAGGTGAGGCTACCCCTAATTACTTCTTTTATCCAACAGCTGCCAGCCGGGTTTGGCATCATTTACCCAACGTCAAACTCATTGTGCTGCTGCGCAATCCCGTGGATCGCGCCTACTCCCATTACCAGCATCTGATAACCCGCTCTGCCTATCCCTACACTTTCGAAGAAGCGATCCAGAAAGAGCTGGAGGAATTGCCAGCGGTCCGCGATCGCTATTTCAGTAACCCCCTGATCCACGATTACAGGCTAACGCGCTTTTCCCTGCTGGAGCGCGGTAAGTACAGTAATCACCTGGCCCGCTGGCTTAGCTATTTCGCAAGCCAGCAACTAAAGGTTTTTAGTAGTGAGCGCTTCTTTCAGGACCCAGCCCGGGTATACCAGGAAGCTACTGCATTTCTGGGCCTGGATCCTGATCATAAACAGGAATTCAAGCCCCGTAACATTAACCAATATGACCCTTTGTCATCCGAAACCCGGGAATGGTTGGTTAACTTTTATCGTCCTTACAACCAAGCCCTTGTCAACCGCTTAGGTGCATCTTTGCCCTGGGCCCCTGATGTAAAGCCTGAAACCTCATTGCATGGGAAACCTTAAGCAGAAACTCAGCGCCCTCAGTCCTCCGGGCCTGCTGAACGCCTACGTAAGGCTAAAAAGACGGGTGCGCAGCCAACGGATCAAACAGACGAAGGTGGCGCAGGAGGCAGGGGTGAGCAATATATTCCACTGCTGCCCCCAAAAAACCGCTAGTCAGTGGCTGAAGACCATCTTCGAAGACCCGGTGATTTACAAGTATTCCGGGCTCTTCCCCTACAACTTTGCCGATTACGCCAGATC
This sequence comes from uncultured Sphingobacteriales bacterium, assembly GCA_964474835.1. GTDB lineage: Bacteria > Bacteroidota > Bacteroidia > CAILMK01 > CAYYUA01 > CAYYUA01. The sequence continues at coordinate 1,718 of CAYYUA010000059.1, read as the reverse complement.
CGTGGGTTTAATAGACTCCGGGCAGTACCACTTTCCGGAACCTTTTCCCGAAAAAACGCTGGCAACACCGCTTTACCTGACCTACCAGCAATTTCAGGATATTCCGAAAACCGGACCTTACCGGGCCTTTTTTGTGATAAGGGATCCGCGTGATCTGGTCGTCTCCCAGTATTTTTCCAAGCTTTACAGCCACAAGCGGTCAGCGGAGATCGACCAGGTGCGGCAGGAGCTCAGCCAGTACTCTCAGAAGGCTGGTATTGCGCGCACCATTGAGCTTCTTGCTGAGAACGGGTACTGGGACCGCATCCGAAGCTGGGGTGATGTAGCCGATGCCAGCTTGACCATTGTCAAGTATGAGCATCTGACCAGCGGGGATACCGCCTTCGATACTTTTAAGGCGCTCCTGGCATTCTGCCAGCTGCCAGTGCCCGATCAGGCGCTGCTGGAGGTGCTGGACCGGAAGAGTTTTGAACGGCTGAGTGATGGCCGGAATCCCGGTGAGGAGGATACAGCATCCCATTACCGGAAAGGAGTAGCCGGGGACTGGTTAAACTATTTTGATGCAGAACTGAAGTCGAAATTTGAATCCGTTGCAGGCGACATTGTTACAACATTCGACTATGAGCCCAGCTAAGGAGCCGGCCATGCCGCTATTCATCACTGGCCTGCCGCGTTCCGGCACCACATTAGTCCGGCTGCTTTTCGATAAGCATCCGGACATTGCCATTCCCCATGAAACAGGGCTGGTCCGCAAATGCTACGACCGCAGGCTCCGGCTCAGGCTGACCGGATTTAAAGCCGGCCGTTACAACAATCTGAAAGCTGTGCTGGGCGAAGAGGTGGTGCAGGCCTTTGATGCCTTACCATTAACCAAACGAAACAATGCCTATAAGGTCATAAACCAGCTATTGGGCGAATATGCCCGTCTTCAGCAGAAGCCCTACTGGGGTGAAAAGACGCCCAGTAACTATCGAAACATTCGTACGATTCGGCGGCTGTTCCCGAATGCCACCGTTTTGTTTGTTCTTCGCGATCCCAAAGCCATTTTTGCCTCCCGAAAGCGGTATCTTCGCGAAAAACGCGAGGGTAAGGACTTCTGGATGACCAACGACCTGCAGGCCGTAATTGATGAGTGGGTCAGCGGTATTGAGCACGTTCTGGCCAATAAATCCCAGTTCCGGGTTGTGGAATACGAGCGGTTGGTACAAGAGCCTGAAACTGTCCTTCAAAAGCTGTTTACCGAAATCGGCCTTGCTTATAATCCGCAGGTGCTGAACTTCTACGAAACAGCCGGGGAAGCCATTCCTTCCAATGACGCAGGAGCGCTTAATCCCTGGCATAAGCCTACGCAGAACCCCATTGATCCGGCTAATATTGATAAATGGAAAGGGGAACTGTCAGAAAACGAGGTGCGGACAATCGATGATGCTACCACAGACCTGAAAAAGCGCCTCCTTGCTTAAAAAGTGGTTAAACCAGCTTGCTAACCACCTTTATGAGGGGCTTGTTGTAATATTTACAGCCCTGCTCGACCAATGGGCCAAGTATCGTTATCAACCGCAGGAGTCGGCCAAAGCTGCCCTTCTGGTTATCAAAGTTGATGAGATCGGGGACTATGTTTTGTTCCGGAATTACCTTCAGGCTCTTAAGACCAATCAGCAGTTTCAGGTGGATGAGCTTCACCTGTTAGGTAATCAGGCCTGGCGCAGTCTGGCTGA
>CAYYUA010000058.1:0-4646 GCA_964474835.1 uncultured Sphingobacteriales bacterium | reverse complement strand
CCAGCGGTACAGTGCCAGTGTCAGTTTGTTCTGCTGAATCAGTTAAACCCTGCCTCAACCACTATAGCCGGTCATTTCGACCACAAGGGAGCAATCCAACTCAGAGCCTTAGCGTGGCCTATTAGTTCCTAAAACTAAACCGGTTTTCAAGCTTTGATTGAGGAAGATTTCTCCCTCCGAAAACCTTGCTCCCGCAGGTTTTCTCTGGTCGAAATGACAGGGAAGGGTGGTTATCACTGAAATGCCGGTAGCGCAGGGTCTAAAAGCCTGTGCTAGGGATGGCTTATTGACTGGTTACTCCTCACCGGATCAGCTGCACTGGCCCTTCCCGGCTGATGGGCTTGCCGTAGTTGCCGGTGGCATACAGCGTGTAGAAGTAAACGCCTGTGGGCGCTTGTTCGCCTTTGTAAGTCCCATCCCAGCCGGCTTCGGGATTGGTGCTCTCATACACCAGTTCGCCCCAGCGGTTGTAGACCTTCAGGGAGTAGTTGAAAATGCCGGTGGCGTTCACCTGGAAAGTGTCGTTGAGGCCATCGCCATTCGGGCTGAAGGCATCGGGGATGAAGAGCCGGGCCTCAAATGGTAATGCCCGGATGTTCGAGGTGCTGATAATATCCGGCTGTCCACGCCTAATGGCTTCTACGCGGTAATACTGGCTATCCCGCCTGGGATTGAAATAGCCTTGATCCTGGTAAGTGGTGTCCGCGGTGCTGGTCAGGCGCTCGAAGTTGCTTGGCTGACCGCTCTTCTGAAGGTGGTATTCCCTAACGCCTCTGGGCCATTCCTCGTACGGATTCCATTGAAGCATGGCGGATTCATTGCCTTTTGCCTTGCCTTCCAGCAGGATGTTCCGGCCGGTATTGCTGGGTAGTGAAGCATTGCCACAGCTATCCAGGCCTTTGATCCGGTAGCGGTAGTGCTGGGTCTGCACATTCACCTGCTGATCCAGGTAAGTGCTGGTATCGGTGGTGGCTACGTTGCGCCAGGGGCTATTGGGCTTTTGCCGCTGCACCTGGTACTGCTGCCCGTCCGGGTGTGGCTGCCAGTTCAGGCGGATGTGCTGGTTGTCCCTGACGGTGACGTTGGTGAGGTTAAGTTCGATTGTTTCACCTGCAAAGCCGCCTATCGTAACCTGCTTAATGGCCGTATCCTGGCAACCATCATTGTCTGCTATCAAGGTGACTGCATAGGTCCCGCTGGATCCATTTTCGTAGGTGTACACAGGATTGCTTGCTCTCAGGGTATCTCCTGTTCCCATTGTCCAATTGTAACTATAAGATCGGTTATCAGGCTTCGTTTGGTTATTAAATGACACGGTTAGCGGTGGACATCCGGTATTCCTGGAGCGCTGGAAATCAGCTTCCGGCTTTGCTCGCACCTTTATGTAGTTTTCCTTAGTAAGGGTATCCCGGCAGCCTTCCGAAGAAGCGGCTACAAGCTGCACATCGTAAAGGCCGGGCTCTTCAAAGGTATGCTTTGGGGACTCAGCAGTTTTTAGCATACTGTCTTGGAGGCGCCAGGTAAACCAATCAGCATGCTGAGTGGCATTTTCAAAACGCACCTTGGCGGGCGCACATAGCGTAGAATCCCTTACTGAAAAATCCGCAACCGGCACTTGCTGCAACCTAATTTTCAGCAATTTCTTTAAAGAATCCTTGCATAAGCCATTGGTCGCTACAAGCTCAACCGGGTAGTCTCCCTCCTTAGTGTAGCGCTTCACAGGCTCGGCCTTGGTTTTAGTAACTACTGAGTCTTCCGGAACACCAAAGGCCCATTGGTACAGCAGGCTATCCTTTAGGTTTGGCTGTTCGGGGCTGGACAGGTTGGCTAATTTGTAAGCTTTTTCATGGCAGAAAACCTGGCTATCCGCTACCGTATAATTCGCATCCGGGCTTTCATATACAGCAAGCTGAAGGCTGTCCGCTGCACGGCAACCCTTGTCATTGAACACTTCCTGACGAATGGTAAAGGAGTCTTCCCGGTTAAAAGTGATCGTTGGGTTTCTGATATCCGTAGAAAAGCCATTGTCAAAATCGTAGAAATGGCTGTCCACTTGTCCTGAAGCTTCAGAGGCGATGGTTACTTCAAGTGGGGTGCAGGCTTTTCCAAAGCTGGTGGTAAAACCGGCTGCAGGTTTTGAGTAAACCTGAACCAGGCTATCGTAAGTGGTGGTATCCCAACAGTTATGCTCAGATACAGCCAGGGTTACATCATAGGAGCCCGGCTGCTGGTATCTATGATTTGGATTAGCCACAGCTGATCGTTCGCCATCCCCAAACATCCATTTGCTGCTATCATAAAAGCGTGAGCGGTTCTGAAACGCTATCGGCTCCTCAGGGCAAACGGCTTCTAAGCCCGTATCAGCGCGAGCCTCCGGAAACGGCTGAACATATACGCTACTATCCCGAACAGCAGTGTCTACACAACCCTGATTGTTAAAAGCCAACAGGGTAACCTGATAATAACCGCTATCCGTAAGCTTCAGGGTGGTGTCCCGGCCGCCCTGAACCTGAAGTTGATACTGGCCGGAGGTATCAGCAATTGGGTCCAGTTGCCATTGAGCATAGCCCTTCTCCAGGCTATCGTACCGGGACCGATCATTCAGCTCAAGCCTAAGGGGTAAGCACCCTGAAGTATCTTTTAGCTGAATAGCGGCCTCTGGTTTCTGTTCTATATAAATAGAATCTGTAATAGTAGCTGTATCTGCCGTGCAGTAAGGATTATCGGCTATCTGCTTGATGACATAGGTTCCTGTTTGCTTCAGCTGAAAGCTGGGATCAGGAAGGGTATCTTCACGGATAGAGTCCACCCAGCTGGTGTGCCGTAGCTGGTACTGGTAGTCAATAGCCTGCGTAGCAGTATCCCGGATCTGAAGCGTAACTGCTCCACAAGCGTTAATAACGCTATCTATCCTGAACCCGGCACTAAGCACCGGAGGTCCGGTTGAGGAGTTGATCGTAACTGAGTCCCGGTAAACCCGCTGACATTGGGTATTCTGGTCGGTCAAAACCAGCCTGAAAGGATACGTGCCATCTTTTTCGAACTGATGGGTAAAGGTACTGCCATTCAGGTAAGTCGTATCCTGGATTTCCAGCTTGTAATCAGGATTACCGGAGGTTGTTTGGGTAGTCAGCTCAATCGTACGGCAAGGGCGCTTTTTTACCGTGTAAGTGCCCGAAGGTGGCGGCTTTGCCCTTACTCTTATGGATAACTCCTTTTCAACGGTTCCATTGATTGGGCAATTATCATCCGAAGCCTTGATCGAAAAATCGTATGGCTCTGGTCTGGCCTGACTTTGCTGGATGTTCCAGGTAAGGTTGCCTGTGGCTAATCGCCTTTGGTTATTGCTGTTAACCCATGCAATAGACGAGGGCAATGCGCCTTGTGCTAAGCTTAGGGTTACTGTATCACCTTTGTCAGGATCGCTGGTGCAGAAGTTCCATGACCGGCTCTGCCCGGCACATACACTGATAGTCTGCTTCCGCTTGCAATTAAAACCAGTCACATCAGGATCCCGATTGTTGTTGCAATTAACCGTGATAATAGGGATGTCCCGCCTAATCTTTCCCACCAGCTTATTGTTGCAAAACTTCTCTGTTTCATAGGTCATTGAGGAAACAATGGTGTCTCTACTTGTAAATCTTAGGTCACCATACTGTTCGTCTAAATGAAGACCAAATGGAAAAGGAAAATTGGCGTTAGGGAAACCTTTGAAAAAGAAGGGGCGATCATACGTAAAAGGATTCTTAAAATTTATTTTATCCGTTTTACTTGATCGAGGCCTGGCCCAACGATACCGGAAAGAATCTTGTCTATCACCGTTGAAAATTCCCAGTGACTTTCTCACATTTTGATTCTGGCAAATAATTGGTGAGAAGTCCTGACGAAACTGTACCGAGGTCTGGCAACCTACGGCACATTGGTTCATCCAGGATTCCAGATACAGGCTGTCATTAGCAAGGCCGTTTTCTAATCGGCTGCTGCGCTTACCACCCTTATGACTGAACCGTATCCTGCAGCAGCTCACCTTATTCAGCGCTACCAAGTAGGTCGCCACATGTTTCTCAACACTATTGGCGAAGCTGCAATTGGGGCTTTGACACTTCCCACAAAGAGAATCACAGGTTGAAGTGATGGTCTTTCCTCCATTGTAGTTGAGCAGCGTGGTTTTAGCTCCTGATAGCCTGCCGGTCTTGCATCCGACCGTCAGATCAGGCGGCACCGCTGATGGTTGCTTGCTACAGTCCTTGTAAACAGCGACTTTTACTTCAAAAGTGTCTTTTCCGGTGCTATCCCATGTTATATGGCCCCCTAAGAGGCTTCCGGCCTGAGCAGGCTGGACCATAGCGAAGGATAAGATCATTAAACTCAGGTAGCAGATGCTGGTGATAAGCCCTTTCATTGGTATCTGATTCGCCTATTGCTTTACAAGATACAATTACATAGGCAAGCTGGTAACCTGTTTAGCTGCCTGTTCTAATGGCAAAGCAACGGGAACGGTATCCAGCTTACAAGAGCCCTTTGCACTACAAGCATGAACGGTAAGCTAAAGCTTTTGGCCCCCGTCAGGTTCAGAAGCTCCCTATCCTGCAAGAGCCAAAAGCTCAGGCTTCCTAAGCTAGGCTTCTATCTCCACCACCTTATCC
>CAYYUA010000057.1:0-4778 GCA_964474835.1 uncultured Sphingobacteriales bacterium | reverse complement strand
TTTTCTGGATTTGCCAGCCACAGTAGGCCGCCCCGTTAAAGGCTAGTTGCAGAAAGTAGCGGTAGGTCCCTTCAGCCATGGTCAGTTCTTTACCCGGTACAAAAGTAAGCCTGCGCCTTCAGTGGTTAGGTGCTTAACAGTAATTTAATGTTCGTTTAATAGTTTTCAATTCCAATCCTACAAGCGGGTTGGTATTTTTGTGCTGTATTGATAAACCCAAAATAAACAGGCGTCTATGCTATCTTTAACAAACACCTTTATGCGAGCAGGCTTACGCACGAGCTGGCTTTTCCTCATGGTCGTGGGGTGCGTAAGTATGACTCAGGCTCAGGCTCCGATCCCCTTTGCAAAAGATTTTGAAGACGGTTCACTGGCCCCGCTGGACACCTTCAACGTCAGCAGCGATGAAAACTGGGAAGTTGGCAGTTTCAGCGGAGATCAGTTTGCCACCATTAACGGCTTCCAGGCGAATGCCAACAGCAATGACTGGTTGATCACGCCCCGTTTCAACTTTGATGCTATCTCAGATTCTGTTTTCTTCCGCTTTGACAATGCCAAGAACTTTGGCGATGGTGGTCTCAAACTCCTGATCTCCCGGGATTACGATGGCCAATCCAATCCGGATAGCAGTATTTTTACCTGGAAAGACATCACCAGTCGTGCTGACCTTGTAGAGCAGCAGAACTATGTAGACACTCCTTCGGGCCGGATCTCGATCAATGACTTCCCAAGCGAAGACAGTGTTTATGTTGCTTTCCAGTATACGGCCACGCCAAGCAGTGCTACCAACTGGCAGCTTGATAATTTCCGCGTTTTCCAGAAAGGCGAACTGGCACAGGTACCCTACAAGCAGGATTTTGAGAACGTCAGCGGCCTTGATGACTGGCAGGCGGTCAGCCTTTCCAGCGGTAACAACTGGACGCGCGAAAGCTTTAGCGGGAACAACTTTGCTGAAATGAGTGGCTTCCAATCCGATACCGTCAACGAGGATTGGCTGGTATCCCCCGGCTTTGACTTAAGCAACATTACTGAAGACTACTTCTTTAGTTTTACCAGCGCCTACAACTTTGGCGGGGACACCTTCCAGGTCAAGGTCTCCACAAATTACGATGGCTCCTCGGACCCTACTAACAGTGAATTCAACTGGACTGATATCACTAGCGAATTCCAGTTTTCGCAGACCGGGTACAATGAGGTTTTCTCGGGTGCTTACAACCTGAACTCCTTTAATGGGGACACCCTTTACATCGCTTACCAATACCGGGCGCCAGCTAATGATGGTGGTACTATGCAGATCGATGACATTACCATTGAGCAGCAGAATCCGCTGGTCATCAATGAGGTACTGGCTAATAACCAAAACGTCAACACTGACGGGAATGGCGAAAATGACGAGTGGATTGAGATCTACAATCCCAACACCACTGATATTAACCTGAGCAATTACAGCATTTCAGATGACCCGGCCGACCGGGATAAGTACACCCTGCCGGATACTTCGCTGGGTTCCTCCGAGTACCTGATCGTCTGGGCTGATGACCAAAGCAGTCAGGGTGGCCTGCACACCAATTTTACCCTGGATGCCAGTGGTGATGAGGTTTATCTGACCTCTAACATTGGATCGGTGGATTCCGTAAGCTTTGGTAGTCAGCCTGTTGACACCAGTTTTGGCCGTCTACCTGATGAAACCGGCAACTTTCAGCAAACATTCCCGACCCCGGAAGCTGAAAATCAGCGCCTGCTACCGGCTTACAACATCGGGGAAGTTACTACAGTAGATCCCCAAACCGGCGAAGTAGATTCTGTAGGGGTCCAGTGCAAGATTACGGGCATCGTCCATGGCTTTAACCGCCGGACGGATGGCTACGAGGTTTCCCTGCAGGACTCCACGGGTGGTATTGGTTTGTTTGAATTTTCCAATGTAACAGGCTACACCCCACAGGAAGGGGATGAAATCACCGTCAGGGGGGAAATTGGTCAGTTCAATGGCCTGGCTCAGCTACGGCCGGATTCTATCCGCGTAGTATCCCAGAATAACGAGCTATTTGACCCGGTAGTTACCGACAAGCTCGGTGAGCAAACAGAAGCTGTACTCACTACCCTGGAAGACTATACCATTATTGACACCAGCCAGTGGAACCAAGGCGGTGGCGCCTTTAATGTGGATATCACGAATGGTAACGACACCTTCATCATACGTGTGGATGAGGCTGCTCCGCTGATCAACCAGGGCCCATCGCTCGGCTACTTTGATGTTACCGGCGAAGGCTGGCAGTATGACACCGATGAACCCTACTTTGGCGGCTACCAGCTTTTCCCGGAAACCACCGATGCTTTCCGGTATGACACCAACCTTGTGGTCAATGAGCTGCTGGCTATCAATAACAGTGGACAAACGGATGGCCTGGGCGAGCAGGATCCCTGGATCGAACTTTACAACAAAGGCGATGAGCCACTTAATCCCAGCGCTTACTTCATTTCGGATGGTAGTGGACCTACTGCAGGTACCCGCCTGCCGGATACCGCTATCCAGCCGGGCGAGCGCCTGATGGTATGGGCTGACGGCCAAACCCTCCAACAGGGCGCACACGCCAATTTTGAACTGGATAGTGCAGGCGGCACGGTGACTCTGGCCACCCCTTACGGGGATGTTTTTGAGACGGTTGAGTACGGTCCGCAAAGTCCCGATACCAGCCTGGCGCGCGATTCAGCAGGCACAGGGGATTTTGTGGCCGCTGAACCGACTTTCGACAGTGCCAATAAACAGTTCGGCACAGGGCTAACCTCAACCAAGGCACCAGCGCTAAACCTTTACCCCAACCCGGTTCAGGATGTGCTGACCATCGAGGCTGGGGAAGCCAGCTTCCGCCTGCAGGTGATCAACACCAAAGGCCAGGTAGTGCAGCAACAGCGCGTGCTGGATAGCAAGGCCACGATCAGCCTTGGCCAGCAGCCAACTGGCCTTTACCTGATCCGCATGCAGGGGCTGGATAGTGACTGGCAGGCCACCAAGAAGGTGATCAACGCCCGCTAGCAGGCTGATCCCTTAGCCTTTCAGAATGAGCAGCTTAAGACTAAGGGCTGTCGCAGTGCGGCAGCCCTTTTTTATGGTCTATCACCAGCTCGCTTGCTAAGGATAAGGATTAAACTTGCTGGCCCCTCATTCCGCCTCTGGGTGATTAGCTTGCCCGAGCAGCTAGAGCTGTTAACCAAGGGATGGCTGAAGCATTAGATTTGGTAGCAAGGACTCACAACACAAAATCATTCAGCCCTATGCAGCAATTTGACCATATTATCCTCGGCACCGGGCAGGCCACCGGAACCCTGCTTTCTCGTCTGATCCCCACAGGCCAGCAGATCGCTGTAGTGGAGGGCGGCAAAGTAGGCGGCAGCTGTGTTAATTATGGCTGCACCCCTACCAAGACGCTGGTGGCTTCCGCCAAAGCGTTTCACAATGCGCAGCGCGGGCAGGAATATGGCTTCAGCACAGGGCCTGTGGAGCTGGACTACACGCAGGTTAGAGCTCGCATGAACGAAATGCGGCAGGGCGGCAATGAGGGCCTGACCGGCTGGATGGAATCCACCGCCAACGTAACGCTATACAAGGAATGGGGCGCCTTTGCGGACACGCACACCCTGAAAGTGGGGGATCAGCACATCAGCGGTAAGCATATCTACATCAACACGGGCACACGGGCCACGGCTCCCCCTCTTGAGGGCCTCGATAATGTTCCGTGGCTGGATAACAGCGCCCTGCTGGACCTGGAAGAGCTTCCGGATCACCTGCTTATTATTGGCGGAGGCTACATCGGGATGGAGTTTTCACAGATGTTCCGGCGGTTTGGCGCTAAAGTAACGGTGGTCCAGTCCAACGACCGCATCATGCCGCAGGAGGATGCTGATGTGTCCAGCGAGATCCAGCGCTTCTTGGAGGCTGAAGGCGTTGAGATCCTGTGCAACACCGCTGCTAAAGCCGTTACTCAGGACAAGGATGGCCGAATAACCCTGACCACTGAGCGCAATGGCAAGCCGGAAACCCTCACGGGCAGCCATCTGCTGATAGCAGCGGGCCGCAAGCCTAACAGCGATCACCTGAACCTTGCAGCTGCGGGGATTGAGCCCACCAGCAGGGGCCATATTCCCGTGGACGATTGCTGCCAGACCAGTGTGGAAGGGGTATTTGCCATCGGGGACGTCAACGGGAACGGAGCCTTCACTCACACCTCGGTGCACGACTCGGAGGTGGTGCTGGACTACCTGTTTGGCGGCCCCCGGCGCGTTTCGGCCCGGAATCCGATCCACGGGCTGTTCACAGATCCGCCCCTGGGCCGCGTTGGCTTGACCGAAAAAGAGGCCCTGGATCAGGGCATCCGGTTGCTGAAAGGCACTAAATCCATGAAAACCATCAACCGGGCTAAGGAAATGAGCGAAACCAATGGCTTTGCCAAGCTGCTGGTGGATGCCGACACCGATCAGATCGTAGGGGCTACCCTCATCGGGCCGGGCGCTGATGAGATCGTGAACATGTTTGCGGCCCTGATGCAGGCCAACGTTACCAGCACTACCTTCCGCCAGACGGTATTGGTGCATCCAACGGTCTCAGAGCTCATGCCCTGGGTGCTGGATAGCCTGGAGCCAGTGACTGCTGAGGCCTGAGCTTCCCGGTTGAACGATGGCGATTACCAGAGGCTATTTTTAGGGCTATTAGTTCAGCTCAAAGCGGTCAAAAACCTCTAAGGTATCCGGATTCACCACTTCTACCTCAATGCTTTCGCCAT
>CAYYUA010000056.1:0-5231 GCA_964474835.1 uncultured Sphingobacteriales bacterium | reverse complement strand
CGCAGCCCCAGGTTGAAGGTCTGGCCGGCTCCGCTGTTTTGGCCCAGCAGAAAGTTGGTATAAAGCCCCTCCACTTCCAGGGTGCGGGTAAGCTGATACTTCACGCCCAGCCCATTCTGGTAAAAAGCGGAGGAGATGCCGGTCCCACTCCAGGTTGGGTTATAGGCGCCCATGCCATACAAAGACCACTGGCCGCCGGGGAACCACGACAGAAAAACACGGGCAGGCGTGCGCACGGCTGATTGATCCGAAAAGGCACCGGCCTCATCCATTCGCCAGATGGTACTCACTTCTGTAAAGAGCTGGAAGTCTGAAGACAGGTTGTTCACATAAAAAAACGCGTTCCACCACTCCACATCATCATTGGACAAAAAGGGCCGCTCGTGGTGATCAGCTTCAGGATCTTTCGCAGTGGGGATCAGCAGGCCGGACTCAACTGTAAGGGCCTGAAAGCTGCTAAAGGGCGCAACTTTCACCTTGGGCATAATGCCCGTCAGCGCGTGATGCGCCCTTCTGCTCCTGTCAAAGGCGAGCGTATTCAGCGGTCCATCACCCTTTCTTACGCCTTCATAAAAAGCATCAAAACCCAGATTAACGCGCTCCCCTACGCCATAAAGCGCCTCTACAATCCCAGCGTAAAAGGATGTGCGATCATTCAGCTTAACGGTTTCCCCACTTGCGGTGAAAAACTGCTCCTGGGTATAAAGGTTGTTGAAAAGGATCACCTCCACACCCCCTTCATCCAGGATATACCCACCACTCTGGCGGACCAGGTCTTGGCTGATGGAGTCAGGGGCTGTTTGAGTATTAGCAGGTTCAACCGGTTTATCGTTCAGGCTCCAGTCGTAGTCATAAAACCGAAGGCGGCTATCAGACGGCAGATTTTTCTCGCGGTGTTGATTAATGTAAGCCAGAAGCGAAGGCGCGTTTTGCAGGAAGTCATCCCGGTACCAGTTCAGGATTGGCGATAGCCGTACCGTTCGGTTACCAGGCTGGTGTTTCACAAAGGCGGAATCAGAAAGAGCTTCCCGGGTTTGCTGCACGAGTTGCACATCCAACCATTCCGGCTGGTAAGCACCGGGCTTCATAGGCGGGCACCCCTTTGCAGCACAGATCAGGGCAAAATGGAGCCGGGCATCCGGAAATTCCCCGAAGAGCAGCTCATGCTCCAGCTTATCCAGGGTCACCCGCTGACCGTGAACGGTATGCGTAATGCCATCAAAAAAGCCCTCGATCGCTTGAGGGCTCTCTACCGGGTAGTGGTCCATCACCTGCTGAATGGCCAGCAGGTTGTAGGCATTGATGTAGAAGGCTTTCCGGGCGCTGGGCTGCTCCGGCTTATCTGTTGCTGCTATCCGGGTGCATAGCTGCTCTAGTTGCTGCTGGTTTTGGGCAATGAGCTCGTATTTCACCAATCCATCAGTCACATAATCCTGGAAGAACTCGTCTGACTGCTGAAAAAAGGCCTTGTTTTGCCCGTTAGCAGGCAGGACCGCCAGTATCAGCAGGATTGGCAGAAGAGGATTGCGCAAGCTCACGGGTTTTCACTGCTAAATTGAACATCGATAACCAGTTTAAGGGTTGGCTATCCGACAAGCTAGGCGGAAATTCATGAGCAAGGCGCCTGAACACGCTCCATGCTATTCCAGCTACAAGCCCTTTTAAGCGCCCGCTCTACAGCTCTTCTTTGTCCTGGTCCTCATCTGGTTGATTGGAAACCTCCATATCGTAGAAATACTTGCCAATGGCCAGCCCACCGAGTGCTACGGCTGCAATACCGGTGTAAAGGCCGTCCTTGTAAAACTGGTAGCTCAAAAAAATAGCTATTAGCAGGAAGATACTCGTATTCAGGTAGAGGTTGTAAGCGCGGATCCGCGCATCGCGGTTTACCACCACGGCCTTGATCACGAACACCACCAGGAGGCCTATCGCATAATATTCTGAAAAGCCGAATTCCATATCACCAATTTAGCGCTCAAACAGCCTTGTAGACCTGCCCCGGGAGGGCAGTTACCAGCCCCTTAAGCTCCAGGTTAAACAAAATGACATTGATCTGTGAGCTATCGTAACCCACTTGCTGGGCAATTTGATCGATATGGAGCTGACCATAGCCTTCCATCAGGGTCATGACCGCCTGTTCTTCCGGAGTCTTTTCCACGGCCGGCCGCTCAGCTTTCGCACGCGGGGCCGGGGCCTCCAGGTCCCAGCCCAGGTGATAGGCAATATCAGCGGGCTCCTCTACCAGGTAGGCCTTGTGCTGCTTGATCAGCGCATGGCAGCCTGCTGAGCGGCTATCGCCAACCCTGCCGGGTACGGTCATCACCTCGCGGTTGTAAGAGTCCGCAATATCAGCCGTGATCAGCGCTCCGCCTTTGGTGCCCGTTTCCACTACCAAAAGGCCATCCAGCAGTCCGGCAATGATGCGGTTACGGGCCGGGAAGTTATCCTTCACCGTGCGCACCTGCGTGGTGTATTCGGTCAGCAGGCCTCCGCTCTGCTGCATCTGCCGCGCCAGGCCTTCATTCTGGGCCGGGTAGCACATGTGCAGCCCGTGGCCCAGCACAGCTACTGTGGGCAACTCCTGCTTCAGGGCAGCCTGATGGGCCGTTTCATCAATACCGTGCGCCAGCCCGCTTACCACAAGGGGCTCGTAGGAGGCCAGCCCGGCTATGAGCTCCCGGCACATAGCTTTTCCATAAGCCGTGGCCCGGCGGGTGCCCACCACACCAATAGCATGGTGCCGGTTTAGCGCCGGCTGCCCTTTGTAGAAGAGCAATACCGGGGCATCGTTAAGGTCCTTAAGCCGCTCCGGGTACCCCTTTTCCAGGAAATACAGCGGCTCGATACCCGCCTCCTGGATAAAAGCCATCTCCTGATCCACCTGCGCCTGACTGACCGCTCCCATGCCCTCGGCTGTCTTTTCCCCGATCCCCGGGATCCGGCGTAAGTGGTCTGGCTTCTCCTGCACCACGGCCTCCGGAGAGCCGCAATAGGCGATCAGGTTTTTGAGGGTAACCGCTCCGAGGTTCGGCGTCATCTGGAGCGTCAGTAAGCTTCGCAGGGTGCTGGTCTCCATGGGCTACCGGGGGTTTTTAGGTTTAGGCGTAATTTAACTAATTTAACAATAGCTTATCACCCTTCCTGCTAACTACTGCGCTTCCCCGGTGCCTTTTCAGCAGTGACCACCGACCAGCACCAAAGCAGAACAGGTTGGGTTAGATTTGCAGTTTATGACTATTTAAAGTTGAATACCGTATGACCAACGCACTCCCGGCCGATCAGCTCCGGCATCACGCTACTGAACAGGAGGTTCAGCAGTCCAATAGTTCAGCCATTTCGCCCATTTCCTCAATTATCGGGCAGGACCGGGCGGTCCGGGCTCTTCAGTTCGGGCTCCACATCCAGGGAAAAGGCTTCAATATCTTCATTTCCGGAGAGGATGGCACCGGCAAAACCTCAGCTGCCACGCGCTTTCTGAGCGAGGTTGCCCAGGACCAGGAAACACCCGTGGACTGGGTTTACGTCAACAATTTCACCGATACCTACCGGCCCTGCGCCTTGTCATTCCCGGCTGGTCAGGCGCAGGCTTTCCAGGAGGATATCCGGAACCTGATCACCAATGTCTCCGACCAGCTGCTGGAGGCCTTTGATAGCGAGGAGTACGCCAATAAGAAAGATGAGATCACGCAGCGCTACCAACAGGAAAAGGACCGCCTGTTCCGGGAGGTGAGCGAGTATGCGCGGCAGAATAACTTCGGGATTCAGCAGTCCCCCCGCGGTTTTGAGACGGTGCCCCTCAACAGCGAAGGCAAGCCGATCGAGGGGCAGGAATACAACCAGCTGACGGAAGCGGAACGCCACCAGATCGATGAAAAGGCGCAGGAGATCCAGCAGAACCTGAAGACCACCGTGCGTAAGACCCGGCGGCTGGACCGGCAGCTGGCCCAGGAGATCCAGCAGCTGGATCAGGATGTGGCGCAGTACGGTATCGAGTCGATGTTTGATGAGGTGCGGGAAAAGTACGAGAGCATGGAGGCGGTGAGCACCTACCTGGACGCTGTGATGCATGCCATCCTGACTAACCTGAGCACCTTCCGCAACCCCAGTGGTGGTCAGGATCAGCAGAATCCCTACCAGGCGCTGCAGGTGCAGCGCTTTATGCGGCAGTTTGAGGTAAACGTGCTGGTAGACAACAGCCAGCAGCAGGGCGCACCGGTTATCATGGAGAACAATCCGACTTACAACAACCTCTTTGGCCGGATCGAGAAAGAAGCCAGCTTCGGGACCATGGAAACGGACTTTTCCCTGATCCGCGAGGGCTCCCTTCACCAGGCCAACGGGGGGTATATCGTCATTCCGGTGATCGACCTGATGCGCAATGCCTTTTCCTGGGAGAGCCTGATCAATGCCCTGAAGAGTGAGCAGATCGTGATTGAGGACCCTTCCGAAAAACTGGGATTCGGAGCTACCAAAAGCCTCAGGCCTGAGCCTGTTCCCCTCAATATCAAAGTGGTGCTGATTGGTCTGCCCTCCCACTACCAGCTGCTCTACAACATGGTGGATGATTTCCGGAAGCTTTTCAAGGTTAAGTCTGAATTCGACTCCCAGATGCACCGCACCCCGGAAAACATTGAGCGGTTCCTCGGCTTTTTGTCCATGTGCTGCCAGGAAGACGGGCAGAAGCATCAGCCAGTAGACCGCAGCGGGATGCAGAAAATGGTAGAACACGCCTCGCGGCTGGCTGAACACCAGCAGAAGCTTTCCACGCGCTTTCAGCAGCTGCAGGATATCCTCAGTGAGGCCAACTACTACGCACTGGAACGGGGCAGGTCAGCCATTGGCGAAGCGGAGATCCGCAGGGCTATCGAGGAGCAGACCTACCGCTCGAACCTGATCCAGGAAAAGGTGGAGGAGTTCATCCGCGAAGGCACCCTGATGATCAATGTGGAAGGCATGAAGGCTGGCGAGATCAACGGGCTGGCGGTGCTGGACCTGGGCGATTTCAGCTTTGGCAGGCCCAATAAGATCACCAGCAGCCTGGGCTATGGCAAGGGCAGCATCCTGGACATTGAGCGGGAGGCCAAAATGGGTGGCTCCCTGCACACCAAGGGCGTGCTGATCCTGAGTGGCTACCTGATCGAGAAGTACGGCCTGAAGCAGCCCCTGAGCCTTTCGCTGCGGCTGGTGTTTGAGCAGAACTACTCGGGCGTGGACGGGGACAGTGCTTCCAG
>CAYYUA010000055.1:0-5433 GCA_964474835.1 uncultured Sphingobacteriales bacterium | reverse complement strand
ATGAGCTTCCTGAAAGCAGAGTGGCGCAAACTGGCCTTTATCAACTATACCATATCCCCGGAGGTGCTTCAGCCCTATGTACCGGAAGGCACTGAGCTGGACTTGTGGAACGGCAACTGCTATATCAGCCTGATCGGCTTCCTGTTCCAGAACACCAGGCTGCTCGGCAAGCTGAAAGTCCCTTTTCATGTCAATTTTGAGGAGGTAAACCTGCGCTTTTACGTTAAGCGTGAAGTAAACGGTGGCAAAAGGCGAGGGGTCGTGTTCGTGAAAGAAATGGTGCCCAAACCCGCCATTACCATGGTGGCTAACACCCTGTACAATGAGCATTACCAGGCAGTGCCCATGCGTCACTCGTGGGAGCTGCAGCGTAACCCGTTTCAGGTAGGCTATAGCTGGAAGGCCGGCGGGCAGTGGCATGATTTCTCAGTAATGGCTGAGCCGGAAGCCCGGCCGATTCCGGAAGGGTCTGAGACCGAGTTCATCACGGAGCACTACTGGGGCTACAACCGCGTGAGCGCCCGCGAAACGGTGGAGTACCGGGTGACCCATCCCCGCTGGTGGCATTATCCGGTCAGGGACTACCAGCTGAATGTGGATTTTGAGCGGACCTACGGGCCGGACTTTGCTTTTCTGAATGACGAAAAACCAACTTCCATCATGCTGCCCGAGGGCTCTCCGATCACCGTAGAAAGCCGTGAAAAACTGGTCCTCCCCAAAAAGCAACCAAAGGTGACCTAAAGGCGCCTGCCCGGAAAAAAAGCAGCGCCCAATAGTCTCACGTTTAGCCAGCTCCGGTTGAGTTTTACTGAGCTTATAGATCATTTTTTGTAAAAAGTTACCTATCAGCAATAATTAAACAGGGCTCACTTATTGAGCTTTTTGTCATCATGTGTGGAAATACGGCTCAGTAGATGAGAACCTTCAGCGAAGCAGCATCAGGCTATACCTGTGAGGGTTGTTATTACGCTGCTCATAACCTTTTTAAGGAGCTATTAGCATAAAACCCGCTAGCTTATCGATAAAAGATGCTTAACCAAAGATTAATTTGAAGCAGCTTTGTTACGGTAAGCCTATCTTTGTGTAAGTTTATAAAAGCTTTACCAAAAGTTATCTATAGCCTTCCCGATGGTATGTGATCAGCAAAAGTCTTATGCCTTTCATTTAGCCCTTCTGGTGATAAGCCTGCTAATGCCGCTTGCAGGAGAGGGGCAGGAGCAGTCGATGAGCTTTAACAACCTTACCATTGAGGATGGCCTTTCGCAGGGGAATATCAATGACATTACCCAGGATGCAGAAGGCTTTATATGGATCGCAACGCAGGACGGCCTGAACCGCTACGATGGGTATGCGGTAAAAACCTTTCAGCGGTCCTTTGAGGATACCCTGTCCCTGCCGGATAACCTGGTAAACACCGTGTATGAAGATAAGAGCAGACGGCTCTGGCTGGGAACTGCAAAAGCAGGGCTGGTCCGTTATGACCGCTCCAGTGGCAACTTTTACAAAGTTTCAGATCAGCTTACCCCTGATGGCCACATCCCGGAAACTGTGGATGTTATACAGGCTGATCAGAAAGGCAACCTCTGGCTGGGCGGTCCTTACCGCAAGCTGGTAAAGTACAACCCCGGAGATTCCACTACCAGCACCTATTCGTTAGCCCCTGACCGCTCATCCATAGCTGACTCATTGAGCAATTACCAGATAACCACCATGGAGAAAACCAGGAACGGAGACTTCTGGGTCGGTACAGAAAAGCGTGGCCTGTTCCGGTTTGATCCTGCTGACGGTAAAACACAGGTGCACCTTCCATTCAAACGGGCTGACCTCGCAGGTTTTCATATCCACGCGATAGCTACAGGCCAGAAAGGCCGCCTGTGGATCGGCGGGGCGCGAGGACTGGTGAAAGTTACCCGCAGCGGCTCCGTTAACGGGCAGTCGTACAAGCTCTCACCTGTTAGAAACTCCCGGATGTGGATCAATGACATTGAGGCTGACAGCACCGGGCACCTCTGGCTGGCCACCTTTCAGCGAGGGCTGGTCAGGTATACGCCTGCCACCAGCAAAAACCACTTTTACAAGGCTCATCCGGGTGAGGAGTCCGGGCTCCTACAACAGGGGCTGAATGTGCTTGTGAGGGACGAGGCAGGTTCTTTCTGGATCGGGACGAATGGCCGGGGCGTGAACTGGTTTTCCCTGAACAAAAAGTTTGATCAGTACCCGGGTATCCCAACCCTTCAGGACCAGCGGGCTAAAACCAGTATCCGGGGTATTGAGGAGGATCACCAGGGCCGGATATGGATTGGTTCCTATGCCGGCATTGATTGCTACGATCCGGCTACCAATACGGTCCGCAACTTTCCTTACAAAGCTTACAACCCGGAAACCGGCGGCTACCTGTACAATGAGAGTGTCTACAGCGTCTTCGAGGACAGTGATCAGCGATTATGGATCGGATCTGAGGGGAGTGGGCTGTATCACTTCAACCGGCAGGCTGATACCTTTATCAATTACCTATTTGGTACCAATAAGCTGGCGATACACGATATTGCTGAAGGAGTAGATGAGAACCTGTGGCTTGCAGCTGACGACCGCCTGCTTTGTTTCGATCCTGAGAACGAAACCTTCCAGGCCTACCTGAAAGATCAGTTTGAAACCCTAGAGCTCCTACACATTGAGCAGGATCAACGGGACCGCCTGTGGATAGCCTCCAATAAAGGATACTTCATCTTTGACCCGCGCACGCGCGACTACCAGCATATCAACAAAGTAACCGGTGATAGCACCGGCCTGCTTACCGAACGCATCCACAGCTTTACGCAGACGGATTCCGCTACGATGTGGATGGCTACGAATGGCGGGGGGATCGCCAGGATCCGCCTGGACGCAGCCCGGAACCCGGGCACCTATCAGCACTACACCCAGAAGGACGGCCTTAGCGATAATGTGGCTTATGGTATCTTAGCTGATCAGCAGGGAGACCTGTGGATCAGTACCAATGACGGCTTATCACACTTCCGGCGGGAGCAGGGCACCTTTACCCATTACAAGGAAGGCGATGGGCTTCAGTCCAACGAGTTTAACAGTGGCTCCTTTCACAAAACCCGCGATGGCAAGCTGTACTTCGGAGGGATTGATGGTCTCAACTCCTTCCGGCCGGAAAAGATCAGCCAAAACCCCTACAAGCCGCCGGTTGTGCTAAAACAGGTGACCGTTATGGGAAGCCCCCTGGCAGCGGAAAAGCCCCTGCATGAGCTGCAGGCGATAGAGCTGGCCCATGATGAAGACATCATTTCGCTGGCATTTGCCGCCCTGAACTACCTGAACGCATCAGAAAATAAATATGCCTACAAGCTGGAAGGCTTTACCGATGAATGGAAACACACCGGGAGCCAGCGCGCTTTTACCTTTACCAATCTGGATCCCGGAACCTATACCCTGAAGGTAAAAGCCAGCAACAATGACGGGGTCTGGAATGAGCAGCCTGCCACTGTTGAGCTAACGGTGATCCCGCCTTTCTGGCAAACCTACTGGTTTTACGGGCTGGTCGGTATCCTGGTCATTGGCGGGAGCAGCCTGGCCTATTACTGGCGTGTGCGGGCCCTGCACCAGTACCAGCGGCAGCTGCAACATGAGGTGGAAGAGCGCACCAGAGCTATTCAGCGCAAAAATGAAGAACTGAAAAAGGCTAAGGTCGAAGCGGAAAAAGCTGATAAGGCTAAGTCTGATTTTCTGGCCTCTATGAGCCATGAGATCCGGACACCCATGAATGCGGTGGTCGGGATGGCCGACCTGCTCAAGGATACAGCCCTGAACAATCACCAGCGCGACTACCTGCAAACCATCCGCCACAGTAGCGAGAACCTGCTCAACATCATCAATGATATCCTTGACCTGTCAAAAATTGAGGCGGAAAAGCTAAAGCTGGAGCAGGCGCCCTTTTCAGTGAGGACTGCTGCTGAAGAAGCAACTGAGATATTCGCAGCCAAAGCTTATGAAAAGAACCTTGACCTGGCCTGCTGGGTGGATGAGCAGCTACCCTACCAGGTGACCGGTGATGTGACAAGACTAAAACAAGTCATCGCTAATTTGCTAAGCAATGCCCTGAAGTTTACCGATAGCGGCTACGTGAAACTGGAGGTTAAAGCCCTTGAGCCACACAGCCCCCTCAGCAGGGAAGAGGAAGGCATTGATATCCAGTTCTCGGTGACCGATACTGGGATCGGTATTGAGCAGCAGGATTATGACAAGCTTTTTGAGAAATTCTCGCAGGCTGATGCCTCTACCACCCGCAAATACGGGGGAACCGGCCTTGGGCTTTCCATTTGCCAGAAGCTGGTAAAACTCATGGGCGGGCAATCCTGGTTACAAAGCCAGATAGGCGCAGGTTCTGCTTTTTCCTTCCGGATTCCCGCCACCGTCTACCGCTATTCGGCCTCTGATACTACGAAACCTGATCAGCTTCCCCTTGCGCAAACTAAGGCCCTGGTTGCCGGTAAGCAGGGGGCTACTGCCACTATCCTGCGGGATTACCTGAGGAACCTGGGCTGCGCGGTTACCTCGCTAAGCGCTCAGGCTGATGCACGGCATATGTACCCGGACACCCTGAAAAAGGCTGATTTTATCTTTCTGGATGTGGATCAGCTGGAAACCGATGCGGTCAGCCAGTTAGAAGCAGCAGCCAGCCCGGAGGCCAGGATCATTCACCTGAGCCTGAAACCTGCTCACACCAATAGGGTTACCATTCTGAGAAAGCCTGTTAAGTACGACCGCCTCACCGAGGCCATTAAACCACCGCATTCTGATCAGCAGCAGCCGGCAGCTGAGCCAGCTAATGCGATCGATCAGGCTCTGGGCGAGGCACCTCCTCTCAGGATCTTATTAGTAGAAGACAACACCATCAATCAGCAGGTGATTGTTAAGCAGCTGGCCAGACTGGGCTATTCCCCTGAAACCTGCAACAACGGTAAGGAAGCGGTTGATCAGGTTGCCCGGAATGCATACGATCTGGTGTTTATGGACGTCCAGATGCCGGAGATGGACGGAGTGGAGGCCACCAAAGCCATCCGGGAGCAGGTATCTGAGGAGCAGCAGCCGAAAATCGTAGCCCTGACGGCCAATGCCATTGAAACCGATCAGGCAGGTTATATCAACCAGGGTATGGACGATTGCCTGCTTAAGCCCATCAAAGCTGAAACCCTGCAAAACAAGATCAGGGCCTGGTTTAGCTACCAGAAGGCCTGATCGTTCGTTCCGGATCAGTCCCGGGAATTTACCATAAAGCTCCCTGCTACATACCGGAAAGGCTTAGCCACTTACGCCCGCTCCCGGCCCACCACTACCCGCTCAGCGAGTGTAAGGAAGTGGTCAACCGGGTAAGGCATTCACTGCTTAAGCCATTTGCGGATATAAGTTTGGTCGGCTGTCTGTACCCGT
>CAYYUA010000054.1:0-5783 GCA_964474835.1 uncultured Sphingobacteriales bacterium | reverse complement strand
GCAGGAGGCCGACAGCTTCTACAACAGCCTGGCTGAATTGGATAGCAATAGTCGCCAATACACCGACCAGGAGCTCAAGGACTCGGCTGAGCGGTTCTGCTATTACGTCAGGGCTGAGGGCTTTGGCGAGGAATCTTTTAGTCGTTCTACCCGCGTATGCCTGGAGCAGTCAGCGGTGGTGTATATCCCCAATACCTTCTCACCGGGCGTGACGCCCAACACCAATGACCAGTTCGGACCGGAAGGCCTGTACATCGATAACTACCAGATGCAGATCTACAACCGCTGGGGTGAGCAGGTCTTCAGTACAAGTGAAGGCGAGAAGTGGGACGGCCGCTACCAGGGTAAGCTGGTGCAATCCGGTCTCTATCACTACCAGATCCGCATTACCAGTGACAATGGCCGAACCAAAAGTTTTAGCGGAGGCGTGACGGTAATTCGGTAATTAACATAGGTATAGATCTGCTTTCATGGCTAGCATTGGTGCTTTAAATTTTACTTCACTTGTGCTTCAATTTCATCATTACAAACAGGTTTGATAATGATCCATCAGGTTTTTCTCAGAATCTGCAGTTGTTTTAAGACAGCGTTGGTTTTAGTACTGATTTTTAATGGAGTCGGCAATGTTTCGGCTCAGTTGGATACCATTCATCATGTCCCACCCCTACATGCTAGAGTTGATGGTCGTAGTAATCTGAGCAGTGATATTAATGATCATTATTTATACCTGTCAACTCCGGTCTCTGGCTCATTTCGAGTAAGAATAGAAGATGGCAACGGTAATTCATTTAAAAACTCACCCTATACTATTTCCAAGGGTACGCCGAAACGAATACAAGTAGGAAACGGCCAAGTGCCAGGAACAAAGCTGATGGTTCCTAATGATAGCCTTGGGCGAACCCTGAAAAGCAGCGGGTTAGTTTTAGAAGCTGACTCTGCCTTTTATGTCAATGTTCGATACCGAAGTACATTTCAAGCCGGAGCTCTGACAACCAAAGGACAGGCTGCAGAGGGCACTTTGTTCCGAGTTGGTTCAATGCCCCAAAAAGGCGATGCTCTAAGACGTAACTTCGTCACTAGCATTCAGGCTACTAAAGACAGCACCCAAATAACCGTTAAAGACTATGACCCTAGAGTTGAGTTTCAGACTGGCCTTTTCCCAGGGAATTTGACCAGTGATTCTATAAAAATAACGCTTAATAAAGGAGAGTGCTACATTTTATCAGGCTACACTAATGTTACAGCTAATCAGAAGGGATTTGTCGGCGCACTTATAGAATCAAGCAGCCCCATCGTGGTTAATACTGGTAACTTTACAGGGTCGATTGGTGCTGCAAATAAAGGGCAGGATATTGGAGTGGATCAGATTGTTCCAAGAAAAGCCCTCGGGTCTAAGTACGCTTCTATAGAGGGAAATGGCCCATCGGTTCAGGAAAGGCCAATGGTACTAGCAGCTTACAATAGCACAAAAGTTTATGTGAATAATTCAAATAATCCGGTTACTACTTTAGAGGCAGGGGAGTGGTATTTGGTACCAAATAGTAATTACAGTG
Source organism: uncultured Sphingobacteriales bacterium (assembly GCA_964474835.1). GTDB lineage: Bacteria > Bacteroidota > Bacteroidia > CAILMK01 > CAYYUA01 > CAYYUA01. The sequence continues at coordinate 4,230 of CAYYUA010000054.1, read as the reverse complement.
GAAGCAATCATCAAAATCTGACCATGCAGACCTCCAGACCAGCTTATGCTTATCAATTTTTAGCTGGTGCTTACAATCGCTCCAATCCTAATCCCCAGGCTACGCCTGGAATGAACTTTCTAGCCCCCTTGGATTGTGGCCTTCCCAAATCGGTGAATATTCCTGACATAAACTTAATTGGTGCATCTAGCTATACCGGAGACGCTATTATCTTTACTAAGGATGGAAGTCAGGTTAAGGTAGATGGTACTACCCAATCCAATGATGTGGATTTACCGGGTATTGACTGGGAGACATATCTGATAAGTAAGCTCAACGGAGATGTTACCGTGGAAAGCGATGGAGCTATGGCTGCTGGAATGTTTGGTAATGATGCAGCAGCCGGCTATGCCGGCCTTTATTCCGGTTACACCCTGGATTTACAGGCCGACTTCGCCTACCAGGACACCATCAGCTACACCCGCGAAACCAGCGGCTGCTTTAACGATACGATTGATGTGGCGTTTACCGGCGAAAAAGAACCCGGCACGGAGTTCAAATGGGAGTTCGGCAAGGCGAGTGCTCTGAATCCTTCCGGTAATCCCGGCCAGTTTGCCCAAACCAACCAAGGGCCATACCAGCTGATCTACCGCAGCCAGGACTACGACAGTGTTGTTCGGGATTCGATTCAGCTTGTGGTGAAAGATGGAAATTGCAAAGACTCCATTACCAAGGCTATCCGGATTTTTGAAGTGGCTCCGAGGCAGCCGGCTACCCTCCAAAACGTTACGGTCCCAAAAGACCAGGTGGTGAAAGTGGATTTCAAGGGCCTTGACGTCCGGGACCTGAACCGCTACGAAGTCCTCCGCCGGAAAGGGGGCAGCGGTGCTTTCCAACAAGCAGATGAAGTGGTCAACCCGGATACCCCGGATAAGCGTTTTACCGTGCTGGATACGGTCAATACCCGCGATGCGCAGCTCTGCTACACCATTGCTACGGTGAGGGGCTGTAAAAAGACCGCTTACAGTGATACCTTATGTGCTACGCAGCTGGAAGGCAGGCCTTCCAACAACGCCAACCAGCTCAACTGGCAACGTTTTTCCGGTTACGCCATTGATAGTCAGCTGGTTTTGAGGAAAGCCGGATCCGGTTACGATACCCTTGCCCGGCTTTCAGGTTCAGACACCACCTACCCGGATCAACCGCTGCCATGCAATATACCGGAAAGCTACAAGATCCTGAGCCTGGAAAAAGGCGGTGAGCGGACCACGCTCTCAGATTCTATCCGGCTTACGCCCTTTGATAGCCTGGCGCCCGGTGCTCCCCGGATTCAGCGGCTCAGCATCCTGTCGGATACCGAAGCCCGCCTTAGCTGGCTGAGGACGGACAGCTCTGTCACCCGCCATGAACTGTGGCTGAAAGCAAAAGGGCAGGCTTGGCGGATCATTGATACAGTGGGATTACAAAATACCTACACCTTCACCGGGCTGGATACGCGGGATAGTCAGTATTGTGCGCGGATTGCAGGCATTGACTCCTGCGCAAATAATCCCTCAGCTTTCAGTACACCCCACTGTGCTGTTCAGCTGGAAGGCACACCCGGCAACCTCGAGAACATCCTGAACTGGCAGGCCTATGAAGGTTTTAACAACCCTGGTTATGAAATCCAGCGACTAAACGATGGCACATGGCAGGTCATAGGTAGTGCTTCAGACACCACCTACACCGATTCCGTTGACCTGACCTGTGGCGTAACCGAGCGCTACCGTATCCGGAGCATTTCAGGCGATCAAGCGGATACAGCTTTTTCGGACACCACTGCCCTTACCCCTGTGGATACCATCGCCCCGCCGGCAGCCGACCTGCGTTTTGCCAGTGCCAACCTGAACAATGAAGTTAAGCTGGAATGGAACTGGCAGACCAACACCAACCAGAAATTCTTCCAAGTCTGGCGGAACCAGGGCCCCGGCACCAACTTTCAGGTGCTGGATACGATTGTACTCGACAGCACCTATACCGATCCAACAGCTACCCCCCGAACAACAGATCACCAATACTACATCATTGCCACCGACAGCTGCCGGGCTAAGAATGTGACAACCTCAGACACTGACCGGATGGTCACACCAACGGTCCGGACCGGGGCATGCGATCCGGAAAACCGCCTTAGCTGGAATAAATACCAGGACCTGCCCCAGGGCACGGACATTTATGAGGTTTACCGGAAGCAGCCGGGCTCAGGCAATCCGTTCAAACAACAAACCACCAACAACGACCAACAAACCACCTACACGGACAGCAATGTAAATGACAACACCACCTACTGCTACCGCATCAAAGCCGTGGATACGCAGAGTGGCTATGCCTCCTGGACCGACTCCTTCTGCCGTAAGGTCTTTGAATATCCGGAGCCGGATACCCCTGATCTGATCAGCGCTTCCGTTACTCGCACCGGAGAAACTAATGGCGCTGTAAAACTCACCTGGGACCGCTATGAGGTGGATACCTTTGCCGAAGGCTATGCCCTCTATCACCGGGAGCCGGGCAGCAGCGGATCTTATCAGCGCATTGATACCATTAATAAGCTGGACGATACCACCTACACCCACACCGGCCTCAACACAGCCAATAAGCGCAACAGCTACCGCTTGGCGGTTTACAACCAATGCGGAGACACCAGTGCTTTCAGTGAAACGCACACCTCCATTGACCTTGAAGCTACTAACAGGAACCTCGAAATTCAGTTGGAGTGGTCGGCCTATGAAGGCTTTTTTGTGTATGGCTATGATGTGGAAAGGGCTACTGATGATGGGCAGTGGGAAACCATTACGTTCCTGACCCGTGATACCAGTCTGACGGATAGCACTGTCCAGTGCGGGAAGCGCTATACCTACCGGGTCATCGCCTACGACCGGACAGGGAACAGCGCCTATTCAGACACCCTGGTCCGGCAAGCCTTTGACACCATCAGGCCGGCTGAACCGGAACTGATCAGCGCCTCGGTCAGCCGGACCGGCCCCGGTAACGGAGCTGCCCGTCTGGACTGGCAGGCCTCCCCGGCCCCGGATCTGGCTGCCTGTATCCTGGAGCGCAGAAGCGCTGACCGGAGTACTTACCAGGTCATTGATACCATCCCCGGTGCCAGCAGCAGCTACCGGGATGCCGGCCTGAACACCAGCGGGCAGCCCTACACCTACCGCCTGCGGGCTATTGACAGCTGCGGTAACCTTAGCTCCGCTTACACGGATCCTCACCGCACCATCCACCTCGGGGCCGATGGCATCTCCGAAGCCGTCAGCCTGGACTGGACCGCCTATCAGGGCGATCAGGTCGTGAGCTATCAGGTCCTCAGGAATGACTCCCTGCTCTACCGGCTGCCCGGCGACAGCACCCGGAAGCTGGATCAGGATATTAGCTGCGACAGTACCTATACCTACCAGATCAGGGCTGTGCTATCGAATGACTCTACGGTTGTCCTTTCCAATACCGATCAGGCTGAGCCGTTTGATAACACCCCGCCCGATCCGGTCCGCCTGCAGCGGGTCAGCGTGGCTGCCTTCAATGATGTGGTGGAAGTAAGCTGGCAGCCAGCTGGCACTAAGGACCTCAGGGCCTACCAGGTGTACCGCTCAACTGCCTCCGGCCAGGGCCCTCAGCTAGTGGGCAGCGTCACTGACCGGGAGACCACCACCTTCTACGACAGCCTGGCTGTCACTGAGCAGGCAGACCTGTGCTATCAGGTCCGTGCCATAGATAACTGCGGCAACAGCACACAGCTCAGCCGGCCGGACTGCCTGATCCAGCTGGAGGGCCAGGCCCGGGAGGACCTGACAAACCGCCTCACCTGGCCGCCCTACAGCCGCTGGGCTAATGGTACCCGGACTTATCAGGTGTTCAAAAAGCGCAGCGACAGCCTCTACACGCCCATTGCCCGGTTAGACAGCAGCACCCGGACCTACACCGATGAGGAGCTGGCCGACTCAGCAGAGCAGTTCTGCTACTACATCCGGGCCGAAGGCTTCGGAGAAGAAACGTTCAGCCGCTCCACCCGCCTCTGCCTGGAACAGTCAGCAGTGGTCTACATCCCCAACACCTTTACCCCTGCCAGTAGCTTTACGGTAAACGACCAGTTCGGCCCGGAAGGCCTGTACATTGACAATTACCAGATGCAGATCTACAACCGCTGGGGTGAGCAGGTCTTCAGTACAAGTGAAGGCGAAAAGTGGGATGGCACCTACAATGGAGAGCTGG
>CAYYUA010000053.1:1188-6922 GCA_964474835.1 uncultured Sphingobacteriales bacterium | reverse complement strand
GCTGGTGGCACTGGTGGTCTCTCTGGCTGGAAAAGCAGCAGGCAGCGTCACTGCCCTTAAGGAGGAGCGGGCCCGCTTAGGGCAAGCACAGAAAGCGTACCGGCAGAGCCATCCGGAAAAAGCGATTAAGCTGGCAGAACAAGCGCGCGAGCAGATCGATGCTAAGAAAAATCCGGAACAACACCTGAAAGCCAGCTTCCGCAAGATCCACTACCTGATCCGTCACGATCAGCCGTATAGCTATGAAGCGCTTATCCGCTCCACCTTTGAGAAGAGTAAAGCCTTCCGGACCGAGAAACCCATTTTATATGTGAGAGGCCTCTATTACAAAGCCTGGTTTAAGCTTGCCTCTGCTTCCGGAAAGGAGGCCTATCAGCAGGCACTTGCCTTGTTAGAAAAAGGCCTGTCCCACAAAGCATACCTGGGCGAACAGTATCCGGAGGATTTAATACGCATTCAACTCCTTCATGGGGAAGCGTCTGACAAACTGGATGGCGAATACCATGGGCAGGTAACCAAAGCTTTCCAGTACACTGCGCGCAATAAGCTGAATAGTACTGAGCTCAGGGCTGATGTCCTTTCCTATTATGCCAGGAAGCTCAAAAAGCAGGGTAAAGTGGATTCAGCGATACGCTCTCACCGCCAGGCCATCGATTTGCTACAGCAGCATTTCAGCCGCCATCACTTTTTAATATACCAGGATTGCCTTGGCTTGATAGACATCATGAGAAACCAGGACCGTGACGAACAGCTGAAAAAGTACTGCAACCTGGCTTATGCAGTGATCCGGGCCAATGACCGGGAAGGGACCGAAAAGGAGGTGGCTGTTCTAGTAAACCGGGGAAAGTACGAGATGGCCAGGATACGCTACTACAAAGCCCGGAAATTCCTCCAGAGGGCCGTCAATATCATTCACCGCAATGACGAGGTGAGTGCCAGCAGCAGCAATTACTACTTCCGGACCAATGGTATTCTGGCCCAGTGCTACATCAGGCTGGATAAACCCCAAAAGGCCGTTGCCCTGTGCCGGAAAGCTATGAGCGAACTCTACAAGGACCAGCTAACGCCCACAGATAAGAGAATCAGAGCGGCGCTACAGGGCACGCTGGCCTACGCCCTTCAGCAAAACCAGCAGTATGATTCAGCCCTGAGCTACCATCGTAAGGTCCTGCGCTTTAGCAAGGCTATAGGGATTCCTAACAACATGGAGTCCTCCTATGTCAACATGGCCAATGTTTTCATGCAGCAAGGCAATTACCCGAAAGCTATCGAGTACATCCAAAAGACAGCAAGCCTGCATGAGCGCACGTCCCGGCAAAAAGGTAGCGACTACGCCCGTATTGTTCCGTACAATCTGGCCGTCTGCTACCTTAACCAACAGCAATACGACAAAGCGATCAAAGCATTACAACAAGGGCTCATGTTCAACTCCAGCGGTTTCCAGGGAGAGGCAGCAGCCGATTTTCCGGTTACCGACCAGGTGCTCAACTACAATGTGGGGCACCAGCTGGCCTACCGAAAAGGAAAAGCCCTTATGGGCAAGTATAACCAAAGTAAAGACCCGGATTTCCTCAGGCTTGCGCTGAAGAGCTTCCAGCTAGCGGATAGCTGCCTGCAATCCCTGCGCGCTGCCAATATTCTGGGGAAAAACCCGATAAGTATTGCGGAAGTCACCAGCCATATCTACCCGCCGGCCGTCAACACTTGTTACTCCCTGATTCAGCATTCCGACTCTCTTGCTATAGATCAGCAAGCAATGGCGAGAGCAGCCTATCGGTTATCTGAAAAAAACCGGGGCTTTGTTTTGTCAGGCGAAATGGCCAAGGCGCAGGTAAAAGAATCCCGATTTCTGCCCGATTCCTTGGTGAAGCAGGTCCAGGAAACAGCCTTTAAACTGAACAAGCTGAAAAGCCAAATCCGGAAAACCGGCGAAACGGATAAAAAAGCGAAGCTTCAGAAAAAGCGAACAGCGCTTATCCAGGAGCGGGATAACCAGTTCCGGCGGATCCGGAACAGCTACCCGGACTTTTACCAGCAAAAGTTCCGCAAACAGGCCGAGCCCCTCAGCCATATACAGCAGGCGCTGGATAAGCAGGATAAGAACATGGTGGAATATGTGATCGGCGGGAGTTATGCCCAGGGCCTTGTAATAACGCCGGATAGGGTAAAGCTTGTAGCGCTTCCTACCAGCGACACGGTCAGGCACCTCATTCAATCATTCAGGCAAAAGCTAGTGGATGGCGAGGACCACACCTACAACCAGGAGCTGGCCTATGACCTCTACCAAAAGCTTTTTCAGCCCCTTGAGCCGCACCTGACCTCCCGGAACCTGGTGGTGATCCCCGATGGCACCATTGGCCATCTCCCTTTCAGCGCCCTGCTAACAGCCAAAGACGCTGAAGAGCCCGTTCCCTATCTGGTGAGGGACTATGCCATCAGCTACTCGCCCTCAGCGACCCTCTGGCAAACCCAGTCCGCGAAAACAGCAAGGCAGGTTAGCAGGGAGGCCGTTTCTTATGCCGGATACGCACCGGATTTTACCACGAATGAGCCCATGACGGCCATGCGGGGCAACGAGGATACCTTTCGGAACAGCCTTAGCCCGATTCCCGGCGCCAAAGCGGAACTCAGGCTGGGCGCTGACCTCTGGAAAACCCGGACTTTTTACAATGAGCAGGCCACTGAGGCCCGCTTCAAGCAAACGGCTCCGGATAGCCGGGTTATCCATTTAGCTACCCACGGCATTATCAATCAGCAGAATCCGGCTTACAACAAACTCCTGTTTGCTACAGATTCCGCTTCTGGCGAAGATGGCAACCTGTACAGCTATGAGATCCAGAACATGGATCTGGATGCGGATCTGGCCGTCCTGAGCGCCTGCCGGACCGGGTATGGTGAGGTGATCGATGGGGAAGGGGTGATGAGCCTGGCAAGGGGATTCAAGATTGCCGGCTGCAAGAACATTATGATGACCCTCTGGCCTGTGGAGGACCGCTCAGGCGCCAAACTCACAAAGGCCTTTTACCGGAACCTGAACGAAGGGCTATCCAAGAAGAAAGCGCTACAGGAGGCTAAGCTGGCGTACCTGGATTCAGAAAGTGAGCTCGGGGACAATCCGTTTTACTGGGCCGGCTATGTGATGATGGGCAGCAATACCCCTGTTCCTAGGGCTTCGGAAACCCACAGCAACATTTTGTGGATCGGTCTGGCAGGTGCGCTGCTTCTGCTCAGCCCGCTAGCCATTCAATGGTGGAGGCAAAACCGAAAAGCTGGGAAAAAACCATAGAGAAAGCAGGAAACAGGCATTCTGATGCGTTGTGAGGATGGGGAACCCAGAAGCATTTCAGCGGCATGCTGCATCAGACTATTCCAGTTTAGCCCGGAGCTCTTTGGCAGCTCGTTTATGCTGAAAATGCTCAGCCTCCGTTAGGCTATTCAATATGGGTAAGGCCTTTTGCTCGTTGCCGGTCTGCAGGTAAGCCAGGGCCAGGTACCACTGTTGCTGGATCTGGTAATCCTGCCGCAGTTCAGGCTTTAGCCCAGCCAAATGCTGCAGGGCCTCATCCGGCTTGCCTTTAGCCATCAGCGCATTGGCCAGGTAAAAATGGCTGAGAGCGGGTTTTTTGCCCTTTTTGAGGCCTTCCTGTAGCCGGTTAATGGCCACCGAATACTCGGAAGCCCGGTAAGCACTCATCCCGCGGTCAAAAATGCTCTCTGATTCTTCAGAAGGTTGAGTGCCACCTCCACGAACGGTTTCAGTCGTGTAATCCGGAAAGGGATCAAAGTACGCCTTGCCCAGCTCCTGCGCACTTTTGCCCGGCAGGAACAGGAAAACGATGAGGGCTACGGCTGCAGCCCCTACTCCTGTAGCCAGGCCTATGTAAAGGGGACTAAGCTTTTTCCGGCGAGGGTTAGCGGCTTCAGGCTCCGCGGCTTCAGCTTCCAGGGCCTGAAGCATGGCCTTCTTTTCCTGCTTAAACTGGTAGGCCTGACCCTCAGCAAGCTGTTTATGGAACTGATACGCTTCTTCAAGCTCGGGGTTCTGTTCCAGCTCTTGTTCAAATGCAGCTTTTTCGTTGGCGGGCATTTCTCCCCGCAAGTAGCGGAGCACCCGGTCGGCCTGTTGCTCGTCTTCCATTGTCTAGCTGGATTTCCCGTACTTGGTTAAATCTATCTTTTTACCGGGCTTATAACTAACCCCACTGTTTATTTGTTTTCAAAGGGTCGCTATTTAAAAAGTCAATTTCTTTATTGAGTAGGAGAGCAAGCCAGACTGCTAGCTCATGGCCGATGCTGCAGGCCAAGCTTATTGCGTATCTGTTTTAAGCAGCGCCACTTTTTGGCTTTCAGGACCTTCACATTCTTGTAGCCCAGCCGCTCGGCAATAACCTCCATCGAAAAATTCCGCAGGTAGAAGAATTGGATAATGCTCTTGCAGGGCTCTGGCATTTGACCTACGAGGCTGGCTGCTTTAATAGCCTGATCGTCAGAAAAGTATTTCGTATCCATAACATTGATAGGCTCGTCCACACACTCTGGCGGGGATCCATGGAGCTCGAAGTCGCGCTGCGCGTGGTAGCGCTTCCGGATATGGTTGCGCCCAATGGCAAAAATGTAAGTCTTCAGGCTGGCCTCTAAGCACTGAAGCTTCCCAGAGTAGACATTCAGGTAAAGGCTGGTGATCGCCTCCTGAAAGATATCAACAGCCTCATCCTCATCCAGGCGGGCATTTCCTGTGGCCCATTCGACAAACTCCTGCCGGTACTGCTGATACAGCTCCCTGAACAGCTGATCATCCCCCTCGCGCAAGCGGGCTATCAAATCTGAGGATTGTGTGCTCAAGGCCCATTCCATTTCCGGGAAGGCAGGATCCCAAACGCCATATAACAAAATTAGCTAATTCAGTTGAATTCCTTCCGCCTACCTGTTTACCTCATATTTTCTGTGCGTATCAAGCGGCCAGAAATGACCGTATCTAAAAGGCCGAATGCTTTTTCCTCATGAATGCAAAACGCGATCAGTATGAGCTCTCAGTACGCACCACTCCGGTTTGGTCAATGTGATCAGGGAAGTCTCTTTAAAAGACTTGGCAGGTATTTAACCTTAAGCTTACTCCTTTTTTATTGCGCTGGGGTTTCTCAGCCGGCCTATGGGCAGTGTTCAGTAAAGACCCTCCCCTATAAAGCTGATTTTGATAACGCTTCCAGTTTTTCAGACCTTCAGCCATGCTGGAGCCGTCAGTCGGTACCGCCCAGCTCCAGCTTTGCCTGGGAAGTGGGTAGTGGCAGCACACCTAGTGGGAATACCGGCCCAAATACCGATAATTCCCCTGGTGCGCAGGGCAGTTATTTGTACACGGAAGCCAGTAAGATCTCCTCCTCAGCCCCGGATTCCGCCTGGATTCAGACGCCATCCATCGCCATTCCTAATTCCGGGTCTCCGGGGCTCCGTTTTTATTACCACATGCATGGTTCCTCATCCGACCTGGGAACCCTCTACGTAGAGGTGAGCTATAACAATGGCCAGTCCTGGGTGCCGCTTTACAAGCGCAGCGGGCCTGACCAGCCATCAGCTTCGGCAGCCTGGAAAGATGTCGTGCTGGACCTTCGGCTATACAAAGGAGACACCGTCCAGTTCCGGTTCTGGCACCGCAAAGCCTCAGGAAGGGAAGCAGACCTAGCCATTGACGATGTGGAGGTTAGCAACTGCCTGAGCCCGACCGCCCTGAAAACCA
>CAYYUA010000053.1:0-1088 GCA_964474835.1 uncultured Sphingobacteriales bacterium | reverse complement strand
GTAGGCAGCGACAGTGCTGAGCTGACCTGGACACCCGCGCTTGGAAATTCCCACAAGCTTGAATGGGGTGAGAACAGTTTAAACAACAGCACCACGGTTTCCGGTACGTCTACGAAGATCGGCGGCCTGACCAGTACGCAATACCAGGTTCGGGTGGCCGATGAGTGCGGTACCAAAACCTCGCCTTTTACGGATGCCATTACCTTCTGCTCGGATGCCCTGCTTCCGCATAACCGCAACTTCAGCAGTGGCTTCCCGGCTTGCTGGGACAGATCGGGCAGCTTTGGCGTAACCGTTACCAACTGTCCGTCAAATCGCGGTAATGTTCTACAAATCCGGAATGGCCGTAAGGCCACTACTTCAACTATTGACGCCAGCAGTGATACATCTATCAAAGTCTCTTATGACTACGCTGGAGATGTTTGCGGATCGGATGATCCTATACCGGGTGAAAAACTCTATTTTGAGTGGAAGGATGGTGGCCAGCAGTGGAATACCGCAAAGACTTACAACGGGAAGCAGAATAGCTTTGTAAGCGATTCTTTCATTATCTCCAAGCCCGATAGTTTTTCAGCGGATTTTAAAGCTCGTATCAGGGCTGGCACCGGTGATACGGTTAAATGGCAGGTAGATAACTTTTCAGTGGAAAAAGGTCCCGCCTGCCCGGAACCCAAGAACCTGAGCCTGCTGTCTTCATCGCCTTCTACCGCTAAGGTCAATTGGGAGCCATCCCTCGGCACAAGCTACACGGTACAGTGGGGCAGCAGCGGCTTTAGCCTGGGTAGCGGGAGTACGAAAACCGTAAACGATACCTTTACCACCATCAGCAGCCTGTTTTCCACCAATTACGATGTGTATGTGAAGGACGTCTGCGCCAATACCAGCTCTGACTACCTGGGGCCGCTGGAATTCTGCACGCCCCAATCCAGCCTTCCGGTCTCCCAGGGCTTTAATGGGGCTACCTTCCCGGATTGCTGGGACCGTACCTCAACATCGGATATTCAGCTGGAAACTTCCTGTAACCGCAGCAGCGTAGCCAACATTACCGGCACGGAAACATTGACCTCCAAGCCGGTGGATGCCAGCAA
>CAYYUA010000052.1:0-7019 GCA_964474835.1 uncultured Sphingobacteriales bacterium | reverse complement strand
GTGCTTCCGGAAAGCGGTATTGAATGGAGTCGCCCACCTCTAAGCTGAAGTCATACAGGGTATCGGGTTTTTTACTTACCTCCAAGCCCTGGTAAAGGACCACCGGCCCCTGGCTACGGATATACCCTTGCAGCTTCAGGTTTTCGCTGAACGCAGTGTCTTTCGTAGCAACCATCTTCAGCCACTGCTTCCCATTGATAACCGTATCCCCCCGGAAGCCATAATTCGTGGTTTCCACCTTTTGGCGCTGTGGGGCAGGACCAGGAGTTGATACCAATTCCGTATTGGCGACATTCCACCGGGCTGTGGAATCCGCAAAATGGTCAATGGTCTGCCCTGTCAGCATGGAGGGGATGAGTAGTGTAAGGATTGTAGCAAGGCTTCGCATAGGGCTATCATGTGTTTTCAGGCGTGAATGTGTTATTTCACCTGGTTGCGCTCCAGGTTGCTCGATTTGGTCTGTTAGGGGTATCCAGCTGTCTGGGCTTGGTAAACGCTTTTTACATATCCTTTACGTAAGCTTGTAAACGAAGGTTGGGTTACTACCTGAAAATGCTGCCCCCGGCCGGTGAGACCAGAGCACTGTTTTTAGTCCGGTTTCAGTATAAATTAGATCAGCGCTTTGGCTTTCTTATAACCTGTACATTATGCTTATAATAAAATTACTAACCTAACCACGGGGTTGCAAAGTTCGTATCAGGCGGTACAACTGAGGGGCCGGAAAAGGCTTTCATGGCTATAACTGCGCTTCCTGAGTTCTTCTGCAGATAGATGGGATGATCCGGTGGTTATCCCAGTAGCGCTAAAAGCCTGCCCAACCGCTAAAATACCAGCACAAATCAAGCGTTTGGGGCTGTTAGGGAATTGTTAAGCTACTATGACAGTTTACCACAGAGGCTGTATTTTCGCCCTCCTGATCAGAAGTCGCGAAACAATGTTTTTCAAGAAGGCAACTGCAACCCTGAAAAGAATAAAACGGTAACAAAGCATGGATTACTACGATAATGTGCTGGAACGCATTGGCCACACGCCACTGGTCAAGCTAAACAAGTTAGCGGCAGATACCCCGGCCACGGTCCTGGCAAAAATAGAGGCTGACAATCCGGGAAACTCCGTAAAGGACCGGATAGCTGTGCGGATGATCGAAGATGCTGAGCAGCAGGGCCTGCTAAAGCCCGGCGGCACCATTATCGAGGGCACGTCTGGTAATACCGGGCTCGGCCTGGCTATTACGGCCATCGTTAAAGGATACAAGTGCATCTGCACGGTGGCTGATAAGCAATCCAAGGAAAAGATCGACATCCTGAAGGCCGTGGGAGCTGAGGTGATCGTCTGCCCGACCGCAGTGGCCCCGGATGATCCGAAATCCTATTACTCCGTGGCTAAGAAGCTGAATGACGTTATCCCTAACTCCTTTTATCCAAACCAATACTACAATTACTCCAATGTAGAGGCACACTACGAAACCACAGGCCCGGAGATCTGGGAGCAGACCGATGGGAAGATCACGCACTTTATAGCAGGCGTGGGTACTGGTGGCACGATATCCGGCGTTGGCCGCTACCTGAAAGATAAGAACCCTGACGTCAAGGTCTGGGGCGTGGACCCGATGGGTTCAGCCTTCAAGGCTTACCACGAGACCGGTGAATTTAAGGAGGAAGAGGTGTATCCCTACCTGACCGAAGGCATCGGGGAGGATATCCTGCCCTCTAATGTGGATTTCTCGATCATTGATCACTTTGAAAAAGTCACAGACAAGGATGGCTACCTGATGACCCGCCGGGTGGCCAAGGAAGAGGGCATCCTTGCGGGCAATTCCTGTGGCTCAGCGCTCGCGGGTTTCGATCAGCTAAAGCCGTACCTGACGGAAGACGATGTGGTAGTGGTGCTGCTACCTGATCATGCCACCCGCTACCTGGGCAAGGCCTTCAATGATGAGTGGATGCGGGAGCGGGGCTTCCTGGAGAGCAGCTCCATAGCTGCCCGGGATATTGTCGGCACCAAGGCGGATAAGAACCTGCTAACCCTGAAAAAGGACAATCCTGTATCAGAGGCTATTAACGTGATGTACAACAACGATATCGCGCAGCTTCCGATCATCAATGAGCAAGAGCGGATTGTCGGTTCTATCACTGAAAACCTGATCTACACCAAAATGCTGGATAACCCGGATGTTAAGCACTTATCGGTAGAAAATATCATGGCCGATCCCTTCCCAGAGCTGGATAGCTCAGCCACCTATAACCAGGTATCCAGCCTTTTGAACAAGGAAAACAACGCGGTGCTGATCCGCTATGAGGATGGCTCGCAGAGCATCATTACGAAATACGATATGCTTCAGGCCCTTACAACGCCTTAAGGCACGCCCTGCAAACGTTCAGGATTATGAGCACACAGACCTTCACCGACCAGATGGGCTATGAGGTACAGCTGGCACATCCGCCCCGGCGAATCGTTTCCCTCGTGCCATCCCTTACTGAGCTACTGGCTGATCTGGGACTGAGCGAGCGGGTTGTTGGGCTTACGCATTTCTGCGTTTTCCCGGAGTTCCTGTACAAAAACCGCGAGCGGATAGGAGGGACCAAAAAGGCCAGAGTAGCCCAGATCCAGGCCCTGGAGCCCGATCTGGTGATCGCTAACAAGGAGGAGAATGAAAAAGACCAGGTAGAAGCGATCAAAGCCTTCTGCCCGGTGTGGGTCAGCCAGGTTTACGATGTGCCCAGCGCGCTGGCGATGATCCGCCAGCTCAGTGAGGTGACGGGCGTGCCTGAAGCTGGTCATGACCTGATCAACCGTGTACACAAGGGAATCGGGCAGTTACCGTCAATCCCACCGATGCGGGCCCTCTACATGATCTGGCGGAAGCCCTACATGGCGGCCGGCGGTGACACGTTCATCCATGAGATGATGAAGCAGATCAGCCTTACCAATATCCTGGCTGACCGGGATCGCTATCCGCAGCTAAGCAGCCGCGAGATCAGTGAGCTGGCACCCGACCTTGTGCTGCTCTCCACCGAGCCTTATCCGTTTAAGGAGCGGCATATTGAAGAGCTACAACAGCATCTGCCTCACGCCCGCTTCCGCCTGGTGGATGGATCGATGTTCTCCTGGTACGGCAGCCGGATGGAGAAGGCCATTCACTACCTGAGCACCCTTGCCCGCGACCTGCAACAAGCAGCACCGGTCAATTCAGCAGATTAAGCCGGAATATGGAAGCGGGTTTTAAGGACAAAACATCCTAAGGGAAAACACCCAGGGTCTCGTAGCTTGCGGCAATCTTCTCAATACCGCTGATAAAGGCCGCCATCCGCAGGTTAGGCACCTCTGGCTTGCGCTCCATAACATCCCGGATTTCCCGGTAAGCATAAACCATACTCTCCTCAAGGCCGGATTTGACCAGATCGATCTCTTCCCCGCCATGGATCAGGAGATCGCGTTGCTGCCTGGGGATGCTCGTGCCGGAGGCATTTTCAATGGCCTCCACGATCCGGCGGTTGTTCCCTTCCTCCATGCGCTTGCCCATACGGCCAAAACGAACGTGAGAAAGGTTCTTAAGCCACTCAAAGTAGGAAACCGTCACCCCGCCAGCGTTAAGGTAGAGATCCGGCAATAGCATGATGGCCCGCTGGTTCAGGATAGCCTCCGCCTCTTTGGTCACCGGGCCGTTGGCCGCCTCCCCAATAATCGGAGCCTGGATGCGGGCTGCATTTTCGCTGGTGATCTGGTTTTCCAGCGCAGCTGGTATCAGGATATCACAATCCAGCTCCAGGGCTTCCCTGCCATCCGGAATAGGCGTTGTGCCCGGGAACTCCATAATAGAACCGTGCTCCTTACGGAAATTCAGCACATCATCCAGGTTGAGGCCCTCAGGAGCATGAATCGCTCCTTCCTGCTCTGCAATAGCCACTACCTTTGAGCCGCTCTCCTCAAGGTATTTGGCCGCGTGGTACCCCACGTTCCCAAGCCCCTGAACGACCACGCGCTTCCCCTCAAGGCCGGCACTTAGCCCGAGCTGCTTCATATCCGCTTCGTAGCTAACAGCTTCCCTCAGCCCGTAAAACACCCCCAGGCCGGTAGCTTCCACACGGCCGCGGATGCCACCCTGCCCCACCGGCTTACCGGTGACAGACGCCAGAACATTGGGATCGCTGGGATTGAAGGCCATGTAGGTATCGGCAATGGTGGCCATTTCCATACCGCTGGACCCGTAATCCGGGGCCGGTACATCCGAGCCCGGCCCGATCATATCCTTTTTGATACTCTCGGTAGTGAAGCGCCGGGTGATGGCTTCGATCTGCTCAGTGCTGTACTGAGAGGGGCTGATCCGGATGCCGCCCTTGGCACCGCCAAAGGGAACATCTACAATGGCACACTTAAAAGACATCAAAGTGGCCAGCGCCTTAACTTCATCTTCATCCACATTCCGCGAGAAGCGGATGCCGCCCTTGGTCGGCAGCTTGTGCTGGCTATGCTGAACACGAATGCCTTCAATGACCTGGATCTGGCCGTTCAGGCGGACGGGGAATTTGACTTTGTAAACGTTGTTGCAGTGCTTGATCTGCTGAAGAAGGCCTTGATCGTAATCCGTAAAAGCAGTGGCTGATTCATAGTAGCTATGGACGTCAGCGAGGAGTTTACTACCTGCAGTGTTTGATGCCATGGGCTTTAGGCTATTTAGAGAGCGTGGGCTATGAGCGGCTTGCGCTGTGGCGCTTCACGCGCAAAGATAGCATGAAACCCATGGGTTCAAAACTTTTAATCCGGAATCTGCCGGTCAGGATGGGATCTGGTGCGGATCGTACGGATAGTTGGCTTCATACACCGCTTTCACCATGTTCAGAAGCTTACGCTTAAAGGTGGTCAGGTTGTCATCCTTAGTGGCTGACAGGAACACCGCATGGTCGTTGGTCTTGGAGATCCAGGACTCCTCCAGGGCTTTCAGGTGGTTCAGCTCCTCCTGCCGCTGCCCGTTGACGGCTCCGTCTGTGGTAAGCTTATCGGTTTTGTTGAAGACCATCAGGGTGGGCTTGTTGCTGGCCCCGAGCTCATGCAGGGTGTCATGAACCACCTGCATGTGGTGCTCAAAATGCGCATGGCTCAGGTCTACCACGTGCACCAGGATGTCAGCCTCGCGGGCCTCGTCCAGCGTGGTTTTAAAGCTTTCCACCAGCTTGTGCGGCAGCTTCCGGATAAAGCCTACGGTATCGGATACCAGGAAGGGAATGTCATCCAGTACGATCTGCCGTACCGTGGTATCTAATGTGGCAAATAACTGATCTTCAACCTTGATATCAGCCTGGCTGAGCTTGTTCAGCAGGGTGGATTTGCCACTGTTAGTGTAGCCCACAAGCGCTACCCGCGCCTTGTGGTTACGGCTTTTCCGCTGGTTCTCGTTCTGCTTATCGATCTTCTCCAGCTTTTCCTCCAGCTGCTTGATCTTTTTGTGGATGATCCGGCGGTCGGTCTCGATCTCCTTTTCACCAGGGCCCTTGGTGCCAATGCCCCCCTGCTGCCGGGAGTGGTGCGTCCACATGCGGGTTAGCCGTGGCAGGATGTACTGGTACTGCGCCAGCTCTACCTGGGTCTTGGCCTGGGCCGTTTTAGCCCGCTTAGAGAAAATATCCAGGATCAGGTTAGTCCGGTCCAGGACCTTGCAGTCCAGCAGGTTCTCGATATTCTTAAATTGGGAAGGGCTGAGCTCATCATCGAAAATGGCCAGCTTGATGCCATTCTCCAGCATGAAAGCCTGGATTTCTTCCAGTTTGCCCTGGCCGACCAGGGTCTTCGGGTTCGGCTTATTCACGCGCTGCTGAAACTGCTCAGCCGGGTGTGCGCCTGCTGTTGATGCCAGGAAGGCTAGTTCGTCCAGGTGCTCCTGTGCCTCCCGCTTACGGGTCTTACCATCAATAATTCCTATCAGAACGGCCCTTTCCTGGTTAACCTGCTGCCGGAATTCGATCATGTAGCATCGTTTGGTTGGTTGTTGTTATTATAACCTACAATATACGGAACCCAAGCGTTTGATCAATAAGTCCGTGCTATTGGGTTTTACAACAGTTGGCTCGGATCGTGGTTAGTTTTGCCACAAAAATTCATACCTCATTGACCAGTGAAAAGCTAACAGGCCGCGTAGTCAGTACCACCGGGACGTGGAACCGGGTCTACGCAACCGATTACCGGGAATATGAGTGCAGCGTGAAGGGCCGCTTTAAGGTGGAATCCGGTCTGAATGCTACCCATCCGGTTACCGTGGGCGATCATGTGATCTTTGAGCCAGAGGGCCGGGCCAGCCGCGGAGTGATCGATGAAATCTACGACCGGAAGAACTACATGATCCGGAAATCGCCCCGGAAACCCGGGCATGTTCACATTGTGGCAGCGAATGTGGATCAGGCAGCGGTCGTGGCTACGGTGGCTTATCCAAGGGTAAAGCAAGGCTTCATTGATCGTTTCCTGGTAACAGCCCAGGCCTATGACATTCAGCCGCTGATCATCCTGAACAAGGATGACTGCTACTCGGATAAGCAGAAGGCCAATCGGGACGCCTGGGCTGAGCTGTACCGCGGGCTCGGCTATCAGGTCTGTATTACCTCAGCTGAAAGTGGCCTGGGGCTGGAGGCTCTGCGCGAGCAATTGTACGGCACCACCACGCTCATGAACGGGCACTCGGGAGTTGGGAAAAGCACGCTGCTCAATGCCCTGTATCCGCACCTGAACTTACGCGAAGGCGGGGTTTCCAAAACCACCCAGAAAGGCCAGCACACCACCACGTTCTCCCGGATGTATCCCGTGGATGGGGAACAGACCTACATCATTGATACACCGGGGATCAAGGAATTCGGGCTGGTGGGCTTTGAGGCCTATGAGATCAGCCATTTTTTCCCGGAAATGGCGCCTTACCTGAACGCTTGTAAGTTTAACAACTGCACCCACGTGCATGAGCCTGGCTGTGCGGTCAAGAAAGCGCTGGAAGCGGGCAAGATAGACCAGAACCGGTACGATAGCTACATCCGGATCGT
>CAYYUA010000051.1:8516-10182 GCA_964474835.1 uncultured Sphingobacteriales bacterium | reverse complement strand
AACGGGCAGGTGTGGGACAAGGTGAAAGAGGAAATACAGGAATTTCAGCAGGAAGTGGAAAAGGCTAAAAGCCAAAACAACGGGGATGCCCTGAATGAGGAGTTCGGTGACCTGTTATTTTCCCTCGTTAATTATGCGCGGTTTATAGGCATTGACCCTGACAATGCGCTGGAAAAAACCAACCAGAAGTTTACCAGGCGGTTTAACCGGATGGAGCAGCAGGTAAGGGATGCAGGGCGCGCTATGAAAGATATGGAGCTTAGTGAGCTGGAAGGGCTCTGGCAAGCTGCTAAGGCCGATAGTTAGTTAGCTAAAGCACTTAATGGCATTCAATCATAAAAAAAGCCCGGTAAGTCAAACCGGGCTTTTTTAGTATCAGGACAAATCAGTATTCAGCGCTAGGTTTAATTCAAGCTAAAGCGGATGGGCACACGATAACGCACCCGAACCGGTTTGCCGCGTTGCTTTCCGGGATTCCAGTCAGGCATATCCCTGACGACCCGCTTAGCTTCCTGGTTAAGCTTTTCGGTTACGCCACGCTGAACCTGAACGTCCGTTATACTACCATCTTTGTTTACAACAAAATTGACGATCACCGTCCCTTCAATACCAGCCTCTTTAGCTGATCGGGGGTAGTTGATCGTATTCCTCAGATACCGGAAAAGCTCACTTTTTCCGCCCGGAAATTCAGGCTGATCCTCAACAGCAACAAAGATTTCATCCTCTTTCTCGGTTTTCTCTCCGCCACCACTTGGCAGATCTATAGACATGTCTTCTACCATATCCGCGCTCTGCACTTCGGGCTGGTCATCTTCCACATCCACATCATCCTCTACAACCTCGATCTCAGGCGGAGCCGGGGGTTTGGGCTTTTTCTTTTTCTGCTTGGTGACTTCAGCGATCTGTTCTTCTTCAGGAACCTTGATATCACTGGTCATCTTCTGCTGCGTTTCATCATAGCTGCGCCATTGGAAAGCGATAATGACCGCAGCAATGGAAACGACTAAGCCAACGAGGAAGAAATTCCCAGTAAAGCCAGCCTGCCGCTCTACGTTAGCTCGCTTTGTTTTCTTTTGCTCCATTTATTGATCGATTTTTGGCTTCCCGGAGTTACTTTGGTACTACCAACGCTTTTACAGGCTGATTAGTGCCGGGTTTTTTCTATTCAACCATTTCCTTATAGCTACCGGCCGTCATCAGGCTCTCGAGCTCGGAAGGGTCATCCATTTTGACCTTGATCATCCAGCCATCTTCGTAAGGCTTTTCGTTGACCTTTTCGGGTTCATCCTCCAAAGAGCTGTTAAACTCCAGGATCTCTCCGGAAATTGGCAGGTAAAGGTCTGAAACGGTCTTTACAGCCTCAACGGTTCCGAAGACTTCCCCGGCTTTCATGTGATCTCCTTCCGTATCCACATCTACATAAACAATATCCCCCAACTCACTCTGAGCAAAGTCGGTAATGCCAATGTAGGCCTCGTTGTCGTCCCCTACCTTAATCCACTCGTGATCTTTGCTGTACTTTAATTCTTCCGGGAATTCCATATCCAGTTTTGTTTATAATTTGATGTGCGAAAATGCCTCTGTGAGTCAGTTTTTGCCTTAAAGCAAAGATGTAGTTTCCGCCGGAATTTAGCAAGGAGGTTTTGTTGTTGGCTGGGCTTTTACA
>CAYYUA010000051.1:0-8416 GCA_964474835.1 uncultured Sphingobacteriales bacterium | reverse complement strand
CCCCCAAGGGTATAGCGCAGAGAAAAGCCGAAGTTGGTATTCCGGCGTGGGAAACTGTTGGTCGTAGCTGGCTCGTTGATGCTTCTGTTGAAGAACACCCGTAGCCGGAGGTTATCGTTGATCTGGTAGTTGACGTTCGGTTTAACCTCGATGCTGGTCTGACCACTAACAGGCTCAGGCGTGGGCTTATCCAGCCGCCGGATCGTGGTTTTGTTATCCCTGATGCGAAAGTCAAAGCGGAAGTTCAGTTCATTATCCAGCACAACCCGCTCACCATCGATCCGGAAAGGCACCACAAACTCCTGTGTGCGATAGCCGGCACCAATGGTAAAGGTGTTGGATACCACCTCGGTCAGGCGGTTGTTAGTGGTACGGAACGATAGCTGGCGCGTCTTCCCGAACTCAAGGCGGGTGGTCCAGTCGTTTTCCCAGGTAATGTCGATCCCGATCAGCGGGGAAAGGGACTCATTGATCGTAATCTGCGGGATCTCGAATTCGGGGTTGAAGTTTTCCCCGTTCTCCAGGTTATTGACGGTGGCGTTTGGATTATACCGCAGTTCTGTTGAGAAATTGTTAACACTGTAAGTAGACTGGTACGAGTGATTCAGGCTGATGTTGCTGACTGCATCCTCAATAAGCTCCAGCTCACTAAGGCCATTGTAGGTCAGCCGCCAGTTGGGAGCCGGAAAGTCCGGGAAGGGCGAGAGCCCCACATCGCTGGCATCCTGACCAGAATAGGCTGCAATGAAGGCCGGAATCAGGACCTCCTGCGAAGTGCCGGCATAGCCCTTAGGAAACTGCGTTTCAGGGTCAATAACGCCACTCTGAGAGAGGCGCTCAGCAATTGTCCGCCGGTTGGCCTCAAACTGCTGAAATACCGGGGATATCCCGTTGCTGCGCTCCCCGATAAAAGCTGTAGGCAGGGAAAAGAACGAGGTACTGTAGCTCCCGCTGGTTCTGGGCGGATTAGCCGTATCAAAAACACCACGGTCCGGGAAGTACCGGAACGTCCGTGACGTGTTACGGCTTCTCCTGCGGCTAAAACTTACATTGATCCGCATACCGTCAATGGGCTCCACCAGGGCCTGACCCCGTAAATTACGCTGCACATTCTGCGTGTAGGGGCGATTCAGGTTAGGATCACGCGTCAGCCAGCCTTCATCTATAGAGCGCTGCTGAATATCTGTCTGCCCGCCAAACAGGAAAGGAGTAGTCGGAGCGCCCAGGCCGAAATCCTGACCAAAGTAATCGGGAGAAGGCAGGAAACCATTGAGGCCAGAACCCCGCGATACATTGTAGTTAATGTTGACGTTCCGCAGGCTCATCAGGCCGCGGCTGACCGTTTCAGCTGTGTTAATGAGCCCTTCGTTAACCTCCACCTGCTCCATAGTAGGCTTTTCTCCGGCACTGGTATCCGGCATCTGCTTGACGGCTTTCCATTCCTGTATAAGCTGGTCCAGCCGCTTTTTCTTGATGCGCTCTACGTTATCCCCACCCCGGTTGATGGTCTTGAAGAACTCCACCTTGTTGTAGAGGCGCCTCATCTGTAGCTGCCCGTTGAATTGCAGATCCTGCGAATTGTTGATGGTATTACCGCGGGAGCGCTGCGCCTGTGCAGCAGCATCCCACCTGTAACTGCCGTCATAGCTGGTCTGCAGAGAAGTCCAGTCCAGGAAGGGGAACTTGCGGAGCGGGACATCGTAGGTCAGCCCAACCCGCTGCTGGAAGCGTCTGGGCCGCCCGCCGTTCAGGAAGTTCTGCCGGATCGAATCGCGGGCTTCCTGGTCCACCTCGCCAGCCGGCTCGTCAATAGCGGCCGTCATGGTGGCGCTGTAGTTCAGCTTCAGGGATTGGGTCAGGTCCCAGCGCAGGTTATAGACCCGGTCCATTGTAAAGCTCTTGCTGTAGTTAGGGTTCTGAATAACGTCAGCTGCTGTATTGCTGCGGTATTCGAACTCGCTATACCGCCTTCTGAGCTCTGTACGGAACCCGATGGAGGAAGGCAGGTAGTTGAAATTAAAGTCGCGAATGGGCTTCAGGATGTCAGCATTACCAATACGCCTGAACGGCCGCACCGGATCAGTCTGAAAGCTGTAGTTGTAATTCAGCAGGCCGCGGTAAATGCGTTCCTTGTCGTAAGCCCGCCGCACATTCCGCCTGAATTGCTCCCGGTATTCGTAGGTTGCGCTGAAGTTCTCGATATCCAGCATGCTGGTGTTCTGGTTGCCCTGCCCCGTCCGGGCTTTCCGGACGTTGGTAAAACTGAGGCTGCGCTGCTTCTGGAAATCCTGCACCCTTCGCTTGATCGAGTCCCTCTCAGCTTCGGAAGTCGCCAGCTCAAGGCGCGTATCGAGTAGCACGTCCCGGTTCAGCGGGTTATAGCGGGGGGTGGCCACTTTTTCTGAATGGGTGTAGTACATCGGCACTTTAACGCCCGATTCTTCCGGGAAGAACTTCCCCAGGTTCAGGGAGGACTTGAAGTCAAAGCCCCGGATCTTTTCCTGGCTTCGTTCCTGAAGGGAAGCAGACAGCCCCCCGAAGCCAATACTCCGGCGGTTTCCGGAGAGGGTCATTTCAGCAAAGTCAGCAAACTTGGTATTGATCTGACCGCGGGCAGCCCAGCCGCCCTGGTCATCAAAGTCCGATACCCTTAGCTCATTCACCCACACTTCTCCTGTAAGGGCCCTGCCATTGTCATTCGGGCGGTCATCGTTGTTACTGTTCCGGTTCCACACCCCGATCATGACGGACTGCACATCGTTCAGGTCCGGCCTTCCGAGCACAGTGACCTCTCCCCGGCCTTCCTCTGCATCCACCGTAAAGGGCGTTAGCAGGGGGTGATTGGCCTTATCGCGAGCCAGCTTAGCATCGATCAGCTCTTTCAGGCGGAAATTCAGCTCATTGGCCTCAGGCCAGATCTGCCGGGGGTCTGTGGTTCCCGGGGAGGTTACTTCAAGGGGTATGGCGTACTCGTAGTAGTTCTGTTTAAAGTCCGTACCCAGCCGCACAAATAGCCACACGTCCCCGTCCCGCAGAGCCTGCCCTTCAGCGTGGGCATACATTTCCAGGTTCTTGTAGCGGCGCACGTTGTAGGAGGTCCGCTTAATAGCAGCGCGCGAACTGTTGTCTTCCAGCTTTTTAAACTCCAGGGTCAGGGATTGCTCATTCTGCTGTAGCAGCTGAGAGGTGTTAAAGCGGACTTCCCGCTGAATACCCGGCGGCAGGACATAGGGAATCGGTCTGCGCTGCCCGTTCTCTTCAATATTGACGGTAGCGATATCGAAGGCTGCGCTATCGATGGGATCAACAGCCTGCGAGGGTCCAAGCTTCTTGGGATCCTCCCGGTAGCGCCGCCAATCGCTGCGCACCAGGTTCATCTGGCCAAAGCGGCAGATCACGCTATCCGAAAAATCTGTGAAGAACATCCGCATAAAACGGATAGAGTTAAAACCCTGAATGTTACCAACCTTCTTATCGTATGAGCGGATCGGAATGCGGAACTGATACCAGGTGATGTCTTCCTGCTGCTCGTTTGCCAGGTCAACTGATACGGTATGGGCATTGGCAATGTAATTCTGCCCTACCCGCAGCTGCTCCGGCTCCAGGTCGATCTTGTACTGGTAGTAATTCTCTACCTTATTCAGGGTAAAGTCATTGTTGATGTCCTCCACATCCGGCTTAAGGGCTGCTGAATTGGAGTAATCGTTCGGCCACTGCTCGGGTGTGGGCGAGTTGCCCTGCGTATTGTTGTAGTTGAGGTACCGGCGGATGATGGAGTGCTCATTGCGGTCATGAAAGTCACTGCGGTAAAAGCGGTAGTTGTCAGCTGATGGGTCTTCCTCAGCCTGCTGGACGGCTTCTGATTCCGGGCCGTACTTTTGCCGCAGCCGGTCGATGAACACACTGTCGAAGCGTTCGCGCTCCCGCTCGTCAGTCAGGCCATCCAGCCCTACATCCTGGTTAGGACGGGTAGAAGGATCATTGGAAAAGGCAAAGTTGATCGGAGAGGAAACGGGCACGTATCCCCAGGCTGTTTCCTCTACTTGATCACCGAGACTCCCATCCTCTGGCATACCGTTCTCATAAAAGGTTGCCCCGTCTTTCATGATGTCCTCGGAAATGCTACCCAGGTTCAGGTACAGGTCTCCGCCATCGGCATTGTTACGGTACTTAAAGGGATCCATCATCCAGAATTCCACATACTGGATGTTGTTCTGCTGGAAATCCGGCTGATCCATGGCCCGCATGATGCCACCCCACTTATCCTCCGGGTTTTTCAGTTTGCCATTTTCCTTAACAGCCTCCGCATTGTAGTTATACGGTCCGCGCCGCTTCGGGAAAAAGGCAATGTCAAACGTGTTGAGGTTAGTCGGGACCCCTGTAGGATTCTGCCGGTTACGGAACACCTCTGTTATGTCTACCCGGCGCATGTAGTGGTTAGACTGCATCTGCCGGTCACGGGCGATGTGGTCCGGGGTGAAGCGGTTATTGCGGTAGAATAACCGATCGATCTGGTACCAGGCGATCTTAGCGCGCTGGTCATTGTAGGAAAGGTTGTTGACCTTGTTGCCATTTTCGATCAGGTTCGGCTGTTTGGCTGGCGTGCTGGAGATGGTCCAGTCCCGCACCACCCGCAGGTCAATGGAGCTCTCAGTCCCCTCAAAGTCGTCCAGGTACGAAACACCCTGCGAACCCAGATTACTGGGCTGGCCGGGGATCAGGTTGGCGTACTCTCCCTGCAGGGCAATAGACGAAGGTTCTTTGGTATCAATGAGGGGAATGCCATCCACGAGGTCTGTTAAAAAGCGGGATTCGGTTTTGTAAGAGCCATCCAAGCCCCATTTGATGTTGGCTACCGGCTCATTACCAATATTGGTCTTCTGGGTGATCGGGGTTTCCCGCTGGTAGAGGAAGGTGCCACCCAGGTTAAAGTTATCGCTGACTTTGTAATCAAAGCGGTTCCCGATAAAAGTCTTCCGCTGAGAGGAGAACACCTGGTTACTCTCTGCGCTCACCTGGATGTTCTGCCCGGAACTCAGCAGCTCTTCGTTCAGGATCTTAACCCGGCCCAGGGTATAGTCCACCGTGTAATCAGTGCCTTCCTGTAGCTCCACGCCTCCGGAAGTCACCTTAACAGAGTTCTTCGGGATGTTAATAGCGTTGAGCGAGATAGACTGGCCAGAGGAGGACTGATAGCGCCCCTGCAGCACAAACTTATTCTTAGCCTGCTGCTGCTCAGCAATGAATTGCGTAGAGTCGTACAGGGCGTCAAAGGCATACTGATTGGCCTTTTCCCCATTGGGATCCTTGAAACGTTCCCGCAGGGCTGTTCCGAAGGGCTCAACCAGCGGAAAGATCACCCGCCCATTCTGGGGCAGAATGGTCCGCCTTGGAATAAAATCAAAGAGGCCATCGGGCCGGCCTTCCTGCTGCCGGTTAAGCTGATCAAGGTTCAGTGCCTGGATCAGCGGCTTTTCAGTGAGTTCCGGTTCTTTCTGCACTGGCAGGTAGTTCAGATCCCCGCCACTGGCATCGTCCTCATAAATAACCTGGAAGCGGAAATTCTCGCGGCTGATCTGGAAGCCCCCAATGGAGTAGATGTTTTTCATCATCAGGTCCCAGATCGGCCTGTTGATCAGGGGTGAGGTGCTTTTCAGCAGCTTCAGGAACAGAACTTTCGGATCCTGCGGGTCAGAGCTTTCAGAACGGGAGAACTCCCCTACCTGGTAGCGCTCCCCGTTAATGGTGTATTCAAAAGCCACTGCCAGGGACTCATCGTCATTCAGGTTTTTGTTTAGCGAGATGAAGCCCAGGCGCGGGTAGAGGGTGTAATCAGAGTTATCGAGCTTACGGGCGTTGCTCAGCTGCAGGTAATCCTGCCCGTTGCGGAATTCAGGATCATTGATCTGCCGGAGGCAACGGCTGGCGTCCTGCCGGTCCCGGTAGCAATCCCTGGAGGTGAGTTCCTGGTACAGGGAATTGGCATTGTTGCCGGGGAATTCCTGCTGCGTGCCGCGAATAAAGTTACCAACCTTTGCATTGTAGGGGTCGGGCTCTCCTAAGTCTGCAAAGCCCAGCACGTTCCGGGTATTCCGGCGCTCCCCCTGCTGGTTGGTCACCCAGATCTCCACCCGCTCGATCTTCGCCTGCGAGTTGACAATGGGCAGCTCCTCCATGGCCTCATTGAAGTTTTCGCGGAAGTAATGCGCCAGGAAAAAGTGGCGGTTCTCATCGTAGTCAGTCACCTCCTTATCGAAGCGTTTCCGCTGAGCGCCTCCTTTGATGTTGAGGGTTTTCTTTTCACTGCGTTTTTGCGAAAGCACAGTGGTCATGGTCAGGCGGCCGAACTGCAGCTCGGTCTTGATACCGAAGAGGCTCTGGGCCCCGTCTATCAGCGTGCCCGGCACCGGCATATTGATGTTACCGAGCTCAATACCCTGCACAATTTCGTCTGGCTCGCCCTGGTAGTTTAGCTTAACCTCATTGTCAAATTGGAACTGGGACTCGGTATTGTAATTAATACCAAGGTTAATCCGGTCAGCGATGGTCCCGTTAACATTCAGGTTGATGTTCTGATCAAACTTAAACTGGCCGGTACGCTGCTGCCGGAGGTCGAAAGCGGGGTTCTCCACCCGGTTGAATTCCCCTTTAAAGGTAAGCTCAGCTGAGCCTCTCGGCTGGATATCAATGATACCGCCACTCAGGATCTGATCGATAAGGTTCTCGCCCAGATCCACTTCTGGTAGCAGGCCTTGATCCCTTGCAAAGTTCTGCTCTTTCGAGCGTTGCTGGAAGTATTCCTGTTCAGCTTTTTTACCCTGTTGTTCGCGGTACTCCCGGATGGACATGCGCTCCTCGTCCCCTATGGGCTCGCCCCCTATCTCACGCTGGATGTTGTAGTTCTCAGCTGCGGAGTCCAGCTCCAGGGAGCGCTCGATGCCTTCAGGCTTACCCAGATCAAATGGGTGATCCTGCTCTGAAGTAAAAGGGTTCTCATCCTCGGTTGATAGAGGATAGGGCAGTTCAGACGTTGTGTCGCTGGGCGGCTGCGTAGTAGCGGAAGTGTCATCATTGTTGCCGCCAAAGGGTTGCTGGGGTGCAGCCAGTACCCCTCCGCTATCCATGCTCAAAACGCCCACCCCCAGAATACTAAGTATAATGCTGATCTTCCTGAAATCGTCCACTGTGGCGTTTTGCTTTTCTCCTGCCGGAAGGAGGTTAAAGGATTTTTAGGGCGTTTTTGATAAGCGATTCGGTGGAATGCTCGGTCTCATTTTTTTGCATAACCTTTGTTAAAGCTTTCTCAGCCTCTTCTTGTTTAAATCCCAGCATGATTAGCCCTTCTCTGGCCTGTTGGTAGTCATTACTGCTCTGTGCGGCTTCTGATGCAGGTGCTGCGCTATCGCCACTTTCCTTCTTAAGGGCATCCTGTAGCTCTACGATAATACGCTGGCCAGACTTCGGGCCTACGCCCTTAATTGACTTGAGTAACGACAGGTTACCTTCTATTATTGCCTGCTTCAGTTGGGGCGGCTCAGTGTAGGAGAGGATCATCCGGGCGGAGTTCGGCCCAATGCCAGACACGCTGATCAGGTGGCTAAAAAGCTGTTTTTCGGCTGTACTGGAAAAGCCGTAAAGAACCTGGGCATCTTCGCGGACCGCTAAGTAGGTATACAGGCAGCACTCCTGTGATGCAGGTAGCTCATCATAAGTATGAAGGGAAATGTTGACCTCATACCCAATTCCACCTGCTTCCAGAATGACGTAGGTTGGGCTGTGGTAGGTGAGCGTGCCTTTGATGTAAGCATACATAGCATTTGGATTAGGTCTTAAGCCCTTGTTAAGCCGCCAAAATTAACCAAATACAAGGCAGCCTGAGATTGTTTTGCTCTTGCCTACCGATCATTTGTTAGGCTGAATTTTTGTTTATATTCGTGTAAGAGACGTAACTAAAACACCTTGTTGGTATGAGCGCACAGGCCACTATGACAGCAGCACCTGAGACCCTGAAAGAACAGGTAAGAGAAGCCCTTGAGGATGTTAAGGATCCGGAGATCCGGGCGCTCTCGGTAGTCGAGCTCGGTATTATCGTGGATATCCAGGCGAATGAGCAAGGCGAAGTAGCGGTGGTCATGACCCCTACTTTTTCGGGCTGCCCTGCGCTGAATATCATGCAGGAACAGGTCAAGACACGGGCTGGTAAAGTACCGGGCGTCACCAGTGCGGAAGTGCAGGTCAACTATGACGTACAGTGGAATACCAACATGATCAGCGATAAGGGCCGCCAGAAGATGCGGGACTTCGGCATTACCCCGCCCGCCTGCTATGCGGATGACCTGGATGTGTCCGTAGTAGAAGATGCCGAATGCCCGCACTGTGGCAGCGAGGACACCACCATGCAAAGTCCGTTCGGCCC
>CAYYUA010000050.1:0-10543 GCA_964474835.1 uncultured Sphingobacteriales bacterium | reverse complement strand
AGCCCCATGGCCAGTAGAGCTGCAATTAGCCCAGGTTTCGGGCGAGATTCTGAGGGCTATCCTGACCTTACCTGCTGATTAGTAGTACCAGCCAATTATACCAACTTTTAGGTATTGCAGGAGAGCGTGAATTCCCACACCTTCGCACCACTATTTAGAACAAGTCTAAATAAAAATTGTCTAACATTTAAGGTCGGGATAAGCCATTACTGCCGGGTGATTGAGATCACAATGGCTTATCCCGTCCCAAAAAGAACGGTAAAGTTATGAAAAAGCTGACCTTATTTTTAGCCGGTGCCCTTTCAGCTGGGTGCCTAGCCAGTTGTGATGATGATGACAACGGCAACAGCCCGGACCCACAGCCTAACGATTCGCTGGAATTACCCAGCACTTACAAGTGGCAGGATGCTCAGTATGCGGATCAGACGGCCACCATAGAGCTGCTTGCCGAGCTGAGCAGCGAAGTGGGCAAAGCTGACGAAGGCGAGGCTGTAAAAGCCACTGACCTGGTAAGCATTTTTGAAAACCAGGGCGTGGTAGAGCGTTCCGTAAGCCTTGCTAACCAGATCCCGCAAGGGGATCAGGAGTTCTTCCGTTCCTATTTCGATAGTGTAGAGACGTTTTCCACTGATCCCAGCGCCAACGATACAGTGGTCAACGGGCGCTACTACCTGCCCAGCCGGATGGAGCCGCAGCAGATCATTGAAAAAGGCCTGATGGGCGCCTGCCTGTACTACCAGGCCACCACCAATAAGCTATCCGGCCTTGCCTCTCAAACCAATGAAAACCCGAAAGAAGGTGATCAGCCCACGGAACGGGAAAAGCAGTTTGATGAAGCTTTTGGCTACTTCGGGGCTCCTGCGGACCTCCCGGATATCCCTGCTGGCGAGCGGGATGAGGTGGTACTTGAAGGAAAGTATGATACCGCCACCTGGTTCTGGGGCCACTACGTACGTAGCCGGAACGCTCAGCTCCAGAATCAGGAGAAGCTTTTCAACGCCTTCCTGAAAGGACGGAAAGCTATCACTGAACAACTACCCGAAAAACGGGAGGAAGCTGTAAACACCATCAACCAGGAATGGGAGAAGTTGGTTGCTGCGAATGTAGCGCACTATGTGAATGCCAGCCTTGCGGCCCTCGAAGGCAACCGGGCCGACTCGAAGTGGCACAACTGGTCCGAGGCTAAGGCATTTAACCTGTCGCTGCGGTACAATCCGAACGCCACCATCAGCGAAGAGCAGATCAACACCATCGATGAGCTGTTAGGCGGTACGCCCACTAACGTCACAAAAGATGACCTGGAGCAGGTCAACCAGGAGCTGGACCAGATCTACGACTTCCAGACCGATATCAGTCAGTTTTAAACCCTGAAGTAAACCCAAATAAGTAAAAGCTAAGCCCTATGCGCTTTCTAAAGCTTTTCAGCTGCCTGGCCTTATTCACAGGCCTGGCAGCTTGTAACAATGACAATTCCTCATCCGAGATCGATAAGCAGAACAGTGAGTTTGACCGGAAGGCCATGCTGACCAACATCGGCCGGAATGTTATCATGGCCAATTATGAGGACTTTGCCTCCGAAGCAAAAAACCTTCAGGAGGCGACCCGGGCTTTTACCAATGATCCCACCACTAACAACCTTGAGGATGTCCGGAAAACCTTCAAGCGTGCCTACAAAGCCTGGCAATATGTAACGCCTTACAGTTTTGGCCCGGCTCAGCGAATGGCCCTGCGGGATAACATGAACACATTCCCTACCGATACCTCCGGAATCAAAGAACGTATCCGGAACGGTAACAAGAGCTGGGGCCCATACGACAACGCCACGAAAGGCTTCCCGGCCGTTGGGTACCTGCTGTTTGAGCCGTCCTCAGCTTCCGCAACCGTAAGCACCTATCAGGGAAAAGCGGGCGCTAAGCGTGCTGCGTACCTGAAAGCTGTGGTGGATGACATTGCTAAGCAGAGTCAGGCCGTCCTGCAGCAATGGAAGCCTGCTGGTAACAATTATGTTGAGACGTTCTCAAATGCCACAGCAAATGACAAGGGAAGCAGCCTGGCCCTGATGGTTAATCAGCTCAACTATGACTTTGAGATCATCAAGGACGAAAAGCTGGGCATTCCTGCTGGCAAGAAATCCCGGGGCAAAACATTCCCCCGGAAAGTTGAGGGTTACTACAGCGAGCTCTCAATTCCGCTCATGAAGGCCAACCTCAACGGCATTGAGGACCTCTTCCTGGGCCGGTATGACGGTAATAATGGCCTGGGCCTGGACGACCATCTGGACAAACTGGATTCTGAGCGGAAAGGCAAGCCGCTTTCGGATGTGATTACAGACCAGTTTGGGCAGGTGCGCTCTAACCTGAGCAGTATTCCCCGGCCCCTGTCTGAGCAGGTTAAGCAGGGCCACCCGAAGATCGACCAGAGCTTCAGTGCCATTAAAAAGCAGATCGTCTTTATCAAGACGGAAATGCCCGCAGAGCTGGGTGTGCGTATCACTTACCAGGATAATGACGGAGACTAGAAAAGGCAGGAAAAAGCCATGAAGTGGTTCGAGAAGGCTAAGTGGCAGTTTGCCCAGCAGCCCATATCCCCGGCTCCGCTGGCCATCTTCCGGATGTTTTTCGGGGCGGTGATGCTGTTTAGCATCATCCGCTTCCTGTACAATGGCTGGGTAGCAGACCTGTACCTGAAGCCGGATTTCCACTTTTCCTACTATGGTTTTGAGTGGGTGCAGGCCTTCGGGCCCTGGGGGATGTACACGCTGTATGCCCTTATGATCCTGAGTAGCTTATCGGTAGCACTGGGGTTGTACTACCGCTTCGGAGCAGTAGTATTCTTCACGGCCTTCACCTACGTAGAGCTGATCGATAAGACTTACTACCTCAACCACTACTACTTCATCAGCCTTGTCGCCTTTATCCTGATCTTCCTTCCGGCTCACCGGTATTGCTCGCTGGATGTGTTGCGCCGGCCTTCGCTTAAGCTGCAGCAGGTTCCCGTATGGACGATCAACATCCTGCGCTTCCAGCTTGCGATTGTTTACCTGAGTGCCGGGGTGGCTAAGCTCAACCCGGATTGGCTGTTCCGCGCCATGCCGATGAAGACCTGGCTGGCTGCCCATATGCACTGGCCCGTGATTGGCTCCTTACTGGCCAAGCCCTGGGTTGCTTTTGTTGGCAGCTGGTTTGGAGCCTTTTATGACCTGAGCATCGTATTCATATTCCTGGTAAAGCGCCTCCGCTGGTTCGGCTATTTTCTGGTGGTTGTTTTCCATGGCCTGACGGCTGTGCTCTTCCAGATCGGTATGTTCCCGTATATCATGATCGGGGCTACGCTCATTTTCTTTGATCCTGCTTTTCACGACCGGTTGATCCGGAAACTGACAGCGTGGCTTCAGCTGGGCAGGCACCGGGTACGGCCCGCTGCTCTGCAGGCACAACTGCCGCTCTTCACGCACAGGATCTGGCAGAAAGCGGCCGTTGGCATCTTCACAGCCTTTGTCATCTTTCAGATCGTCTGGCCGGTGCGGTTTCTGGCCTATCCCGGCAACCTGTTCTGGAATTTTGAAGGTTACCGTTTTTCCTGGCGGGTGATGCTGACGGATAAGGCAGGTACAGCTTTTTTCAAGGTCACTGATCCCGAAACCGAGGAAACGATCCATATCAGCAACAACGATTACCTGACCGGCTTCCAGGAGAAGATCATGGCCACCCAGCCGGGAATGCTGCTGGAATTTGCCCATCACCTGGCTTCCGTTTACGAGGAAAAGGGCATTGAAGACCCGAAAGTCACCGTGGATAGCTATGTAGCGCTGAACGGCCGCGGCACAAAGCGATTTGTTGATCCGGATGTAGACCTGGCTGACCGGGAGCGTGGCTTTCACCACAAGAAGTGGATCCTTCCTGCTAAGCTAAATGAGCACCACTCGCCTCTCAATGTTATGCAGTGATCGCAGGCTGCTCCTGCAGCGAGCTACCGGCCTCTGCCTCTGGCTACTGTTTATCATTCCCTTCCCGGCTGCCGGCCAGAATGCGACCATCGAGGGCCGCGTTACCTGGGCCAGTAACAACAAGCCTGTTGAAGGAGCAGAAGTCGGGATTCCGGCTACAACTAATGCTGCTGTTACCGGTGATTACGGCCGCTACACCCTTACCGGGCTTAAGCCGGGTAAATACAAGGTCAAGGTCTTCCTCTTCGGCTACCAGACCGCTACTAAACGCGTTAGCCTGAAGGCATCGGAAACCCGGGCGGTTAATTTCCGGATCGATACATTATCCGAGGACCTGGAAGGCATCACCGTTCAGGGGAAGGATAATTTCAACTTTGGGGTCCGGAACCTCAGGCCTGTGGAGGATATGGGTATCTATTCCGGCCGCAAATCAAAGGTGGTAAAGGCTGAACAGATCCAGGGTAATGTAGCCTTTGAGAAAGGGCGGCAGCTTTTTAATAAAGTGGCCGGCCTGAACGTGTGGGAGAGTGACGGGGCCGGGCTTCAGCTGGATGTGGGGTCCCGCGGGCTAAACCCTAAGCGAACCAGCAATTTCAATACACGACAGAACGGGTACGACATTGCAGCGGATGCGCTGGGTTATCCTGAGACCTATTACACCCCACCCACGCAGGCGCTGCAACAGATCGAGATCATCCGCGGTGCCTCATCCCTTCAGTACGGTCCGCAGTTTGGCGGCATGATCAATTTTGAGCTAAAGGACCCGCCAGCAAATGAGGTCTTCCGCCTGAACACGGAACAATCCATCATGGGCTTCCAGCTCTTCGACCAGCCAAATCCCGGACCGGTGAGTTCCTACACCAGCGTTAGCGGCACCAGCGAGTCAGATAAGTGGTCCTACTTCGGGTATTACAAGTACAAGCAGGGGAGCCCCGGTGACGGGAATACCTGGCGCCCGAATTCCGAATTCCGGGTCCACAACAGTTTTGCCGCTACCACTTACAGGCCTACCGGGGATCTGTCCATCAGCCTGGAGCTTACCAAGATGAACTACCTGGCCCAGCAGCCGGGCGGGCTGACTGACAGGCTATTTGAGGAAGATCCCAGCCAGAGCATCCGGTCACGCAACTGGTTCCGGGTTGACTGGAACATGGCGGCCCTGAAGGTTGATTACCGGATCAGCGATCAGCTCAAACTGAACCTCCGCAACTTCGGGATGGCAGGGGGCCGCGCCAGTGTTGGCCACCTGGGGCGCATTGACCGGGCAGACCCGGGAGCAGAGCGAAACCTGCTGAAGGATAACTACCGGAACTTCGGCAATGAAACCCGCCTCTTGTACAACTATGAGGTGTTAGGCCAGCAGAGTGCCCTGCTGCTGGGTAGCCGGTACTACAATGGCCGCACCGAACGGGAACAGGGTTTTGGTAGCGATGGGAGCGGGGCTGACTTCACCTTCACGGAGCTGACCGACTGCAGCCGCACTAACTGTGACCGGTCCAGCTTTACTTTTCCCAGCCGTAATATTTCCGTTTTTGGTGAGAACAAGCTCTCCCTGACCCCTGAGCTCACCATCACACCAGGCTTTCGGTTTGAGCATATCCGGACTGAATCAGACGGCACCTATGAAAACGTAAACATTGACCGGGCAGGCAATATCTTCTTTCGCGATACCATAGATGAGCAACGCAGCCGGACGCGGAATTTTGTCTTATTCGGGCTCGGCCTGAGCTATAAGCCTTCGCCTTACTTTCAGGCCTACGGGAATTTCTCGCAGAACTACCGGGCCATCAGCTTCAACGACATGCGCATCATCAATCCCAACCTGGAAGTGGATAAGCAGCTGAAAGATGAGCAGGGGTATACCGGTGATATTGGTGCTCGTGGTCAGATGGCTGATTGGCTGACCTATGATGTTA
Organism: uncultured Sphingobacteriales bacterium; assembly: GCA_964474835.1. Classification (GTDB taxonomy): domain Bacteria; phylum Bacteroidota; class Bacteroidia; order CAILMK01; family CAYYUA01; genus CAYYUA01. Next base: position 4,681 of record CAYYUA010000050.1, on the reverse strand, counting down.
GCCTCTTCGGTATTTCCTATCAGGATAAGATCGGGGCCATCCTTAAACGGTCAGATAGCACTTTCCAGACTTTCCGTTTCCGCACGAACATCGCTGATGCGCTGCACTACGGGGTAGAAGCCTTCGCAGAAGTGGACCTGCTGAAGATCGGGGAGATGATTGGCGCTAACCCGGGCCTGCGTGATGGTCAGGCCGATAACACTCAGCTTTCCCTTTACACGAATTTTTCGTGGCTGAGCGCCACTTACACCAATAGCGATGAGCCGGGGATTGAAGGCAATCAAGTGGAATATGCTCCGCCCGTGAAATTCCGCACCGGCCTTAACCTGCGGAAGGGCTCGTTCAGCAGTTCCTTTCAGTTCAGCTACATCAGCCAGCATTACTCAGATGCAACCAATGCGGAGAAGACCCTGGATGCCGTCCATGGGGTCATTCCCGGCTACACCGTGATGGATGTTTCGGCGGCTTACGAGTTTGAGCCCCTGACGGTTAAGCTGGGCATCAACAACCTGACGGATCAGCGTTACTTTACCCGGCGCTCCACAGGCTACCCTGGGCCCGGCATCATTCCGGCTCAGGTAAGGAGTGGCTACCTGACCCTGAAAGCGCAGTTCTGATAAGCGCTGAGAGCACACCCTGGAATGCCGGCCGCCTTACCTGCTTATCCATTCCTTAAGTTTGTAGAAAAAGCTGTATGGCCGTTAATGTTGTTTTTATGGGGAGCCTGATTGAGCTCACCATGGCGCGGACTATTACTGTGGAGGATCAGGAAAGCGTCCATAGCCTTTACCGTTACCTGGAGGAACGGTTCCCGGACCTTAAAACCAAATCTTTCCGGATCCTGGTCAATGATGAGGTGATCAACAGTGAGCGCAAGCTCGAGGCTGGGGATGAGGTGCTCCTCCTTCCGCCCCATGACGGGACGTAACAGATGCCTACCCAATGCTCGATCTATTATTGTTTACAGAATTTCAGGGTAACCACTGCAGGTATAATGGTTGACAAATTCGAAACTTATTCTCATTTTTCGTTTAAGGGAAAAGCGCTCAGCGGCTTTGTGAAACCCTGATTCCTGCTCAGAGCCGATCACTGATTCGAAAAAAGGAAAAGCGTCAACCATGGAAGAGACCAGCCTCTACCCCCATTACAGTGCTGTTAATCGTTTAAAAGCGCTACTAGGTAGCGAAGCCGTCATCACCGATGAAGAAGCGATTGCCTTCACCACGCGTAATACCAGCGCGTTTGATCCTCCGCAGGTGCCTGGCTTGGTGGTTCCGGAAAATGTACAGGAGCTCAGGGATGTGCTGAGCCTGGCGCGTGAGTACCAGATGCAGGTCTACCCCTATAGCCGGGGCCTCAATTGGGGGCTGGGCTCGCGTTTGCCTGCAAGTGAGGATTGCATCCTGGTAAGCCTGGAAAAGCTGAATAACATCCGGGAGGTTAATGAGCAGTACCATTACGCCATCATTGAGCCGGGCGTTACGCAGCAGCAGCTTGCAGCCTACCTGAAAGCCCAGGGCTATGCACTGCAGCTAAATGTAACGGGCTCCTCTCCCCATTCCAGTGTTCTGGGGAATATCCTGGAAAAGGGCACCGGATTCCGGAATCACCGCGTGGAGGACGTCCGGGGTATGGAGGTACTCCTGGGCAATGAAGAGCTACTGCACACCGGCTTCTGGCACGATAAGCCGGCGGAAACCACTATCCACCACTTTAAATACGGGGTAGGGCCTTATCTGGATGGCCTTTTCATGCAATCCAACCTGGGCATTGTTACGGCAGCGGTGGTGAACCTGATCCCCGAGCAGGAAGACACCTGGATGCTGACCTGCCATGTGTCCGAAAGTAAGCTGCAGCACTTTATTGATAACGTGAATGAGCTCTACCAGAGCAGGTATCTGCACGATTCCATGCACATCGGGAATGAGCTCCGGACACGCATTGCCAGTGAGTCCGATGAAGGCATTTCGCAGTGGACCTCCTGGACCACCATTAGCGGGGACCGGCGGTACCTGGAATTCATCAGCGAAGAGATCACCAGCCGGCTGAGCCAAAGCTGCAAGAGCCTGAATTTCTTTGCCTCAGAGCAGCTGAATGACGAGCATTCTGATGAATTCCTGAAGGAGATCTACCAGCTTCACCAGGGTTATCCTTCCCATCTTTTCCTGAAAGCTATGCGTAAGAGCATCGGGGAGCTGGGCGAATTTGAGCCGGACAGTGTGGATCAGGGCCGCTACGGGATGCTCTGCTGCCTGCCGATCATTCCGTTCAGCGGGTATGAGGCGCACCGGGCCCAGGAACTCATCTACCGCGTGTGTGCCGATTACAACACCACGCCCGCAGTAACGCTCAATCCCATGAATGACCTTTACCTGGAAGCGGTCATTAACCTCTATTTTGACCGGTCCAGTGAACAGGAGATCCGGATGGCTCATGAGTGCAATGAGGAGCTCCACAGCAAGCTGTACCAGGCTGGTTTTCGCTTTTACCGGCTCGATATCCGCATGATGCGGAAGTATATCACCGAGGATTCCTCATTCTGGCGGACAGTGAAGAACCTGAAAGCGGCAATGGATCCGGATCATATCATTGCACCAATGCGGTACAACTTAGTCTAGAAAAGCGCTCACCTCTGAGGGATCGAGCGGCTTGCTGATGACCCTTGTAACCAAGGGGTGAGCCTGCGCCCGGTTTATATCCAGCTCGTCACGCGAGGAAGACAGCATAACCACCCGGCTGTGCTCAATAACCGGCCGCGGGCACTGCCGGTAAGCTTCCAGAAAACGAAAGCCATCCATTTCCGGCATATAGATGTCCAGCAGAATAAGGTCAGGCGCTGCGGGGGTATCATTACAGGAGTTAAGAAACTGAAGGCCCTCTGTTGGTGACGTCCGTGCCACTACCTGATCAGCACAATTGCCCTTGTACAGAAGCTTGGTGTTCACCGCTATATCGATCTTGTTGTCATCGATCAGCAGGATAGTTTTGCCGTTCTGAGCCATTTTTGGGTAGTTTAATTTCGAAGGTGGTACCCTGACCTGCCTGCGCCCGGACCTCAACACTACCCCCGAGTTTCTGGACAGTTTCTTTCACAATAAACAGCCCCATTCCGGATCCCTGCTGATCGTGGCCACTTTGGTAAAACAGTGCCCACACATCATCCACTTTGTCGGATGGTATGCCAAGGCCGTTATCTGCGATCAGTAGTTGGTGGCAATCTCCTTTATCACTGAGGTGAACCTTCACGTACGGGGCCTCTTTTTCAGGGTCCTGGTATTTGATCGCATTGGACAGCAGATTGCTCAGGACAATGCGCAGGCGGTACTGATCTGAGTAAAAGTCAGAGCTGAGCCAGTTTTCAGGGTGGAGCGTAATACGCTCAGCCCCCTCCATGTACTGAAAGCTCTCGAAAGTTGAGCGGACCAGGTCTTCAAAATCGATCTGGTGGTAGCTCTGCTGGGTTTTGGCGTTGCGGTAGTAGTCGATGAGGTCATTCACAAAATTCTCAAGCTTATTCACACTGCTACCGATCAGGCCCAGGTAGTACTGCATGTCCGCACTGGGCTCGTCCAGCTCAGCCAGCTGAAGCACACCCTGAATGGAAGTAAGCGGAGCACGCAGGTCGTGCGAGGCACTGTAGATGAACCGGTCCAGTTCGTTGTTTTTCTGCCTGAGCGCTTTATTGGTTTTGCGTAGCAGCTGCTCAGACTCCTTGAATTCTGTTATATCCGTGATTATGCCGTCATAGATAATGCCCTCTTTCGGATCACTTCGTTTACTGCAGCTTACAAGCCCCCAGAACCGCGCTTTTTCCTCCTCCCCGCGAAACAGGACCTCGCGGTTGTTAAAGGAACCCTGCACGCCCTGGATGTCGATCAGCACTTGCCGGCCTTCCTCATCCTTTCTGAAAAAGGCCTTGCCCTCGGCATTCAGTTCGGCCTGCGACTGGTAGCGAAAGATTCTGAGGAAGGCATCGTTAACGTACAGAAAGCCCCTGGCAGGGGAATACCGGTATATGCCATCCTGAATATTGGCATTGATAGAGGCCAGTAGTTTTTCATTTTCAGCTGCCCGCTCTTCAGCAAGCCTTCGGTTCGTGATGTCAAACCCATAGCCCAGAACGAACTGCAGGTTGCCATCATCATCATAAATGGGCGTTAGCCGCCTCAGGGAGACGGTTTTATTGGTATTGTCCTTCCATATTTCCTCTTCCCATTTGATCTCATCCCGGTAGGCAAGGGCCTGCTGGAAGAAGTAGCGCCGCCTCCAGGCAATGTTGATATCCTTCCCGCGGAACCGGCAGTACTCGAAATCATCTTTCCCGATGATCCACTCCCGGATGTGGTCATTCTGAATAGCTGTTTTGTTGCAGTAGATATACCGGTGCTCTTCATTGAAGACTACCAGCTGCACCGGCATGGTTGAGAGGATATGCTCGTAAAACTGCTCTTTGGTGCGGAGATCGTTCACTGCTGCTTTGCGGGACGAAACATCCGTCAGCGTGCCATGCAGGCTGGTCAGGCACCGGTTCTCATCAAAGGTGCCGGTTACCTGCAGCCAGAGCCATATACCGTTGCCAAACGCTGGGTCTAACCGGAATAGGACACTTGTATTCGGATCATTGTAGATGGTTGCCTGCAAGCGCAGGGCTATCCGGTTCCAGTCATTGGCATGGGCGAGC
>CAYYUA010000049.1:0-10808 GCA_964474835.1 uncultured Sphingobacteriales bacterium | reverse complement strand
CGGTAAACCCGCTGCTATCCTTGGTGAGAACTTTATAAGTCGTTGTGGTAGGATTGAGGTTACCAGTGGTCCATTTCAGGCGAACCGCTTTATCGGACAAAGATTGACTGGAGAGGATAATGGTGGTCAGGGGCCTGCTACTATCGCCTACAAAACCACACTTATTGCGGCTTTTCAGCCAGTATTGGTATGCCATAGAATCGGCCCTGGCTAGGGTGGTATCTGAATACGTAGTGGTGCTGGCTTGATCAAAAGAATCGATCAAGCCAAAGCTATCGGTCCCGGCTCTCCGGCGGTAAAGCTCGTATTGGTCAAATTGTGCAGTGTTACTAATTGATGACCAGGTAAGCGTGATGCTATCACTGCTAACGGTTTTTACCTTTTCAATATCCGGGGGTTGCTGTCCAGTGGCTGAATCCAGGGATAAATAAACAGTATCGCTGGGTTCACACCCTTCCGTAACCTTGACCGTGATGATGCTGTCTTTGTAGGGAAAGCCAAAAGGCTCAGCAATGGTGGAATCAGAGACTTGAATGCCCGGTGACCAATTGTAGCCGGCATAATTGGTACTATCCACAGTCAGTTTTACGCTATCAAAGGAGCAGAAGCTGGAGTCGGGGGTGGTGATGTTGATACTGGTTAAATCCACCACTACTGGTTTAACAATGGTGTCAGTGGTTTCCCGGGTGGATGCGATCAGCTGAACATTGTAGGTGCCAGCAGAAGAGAATTTGTGCTGAGGATTCGGTTTTGTGGAGGTATTGTTGCCGGAAGCCGGATCATCAAAATTCCAGTTCCAGGAATAGTCCGGACAGGAGGCATTGGGAAACGTCTGGTCAAAAAATTTAGCAGTATCGCCAACACAGTTACTGGTAAAGGTGAAGTCCGGATCTACCGGACAAACGACACAGTTATCCTCCTTGATATTGACCTGTAAAAGACCGCTACCGGTTTTGGTGCTAATATTAGTACGGCTGGCACTGCTGTTATTATTTCTTATCGTATTAAGATTTCCTACCAGGATATTGGAAAAGTCAAACTGAAAGCAGGAACCTTCGCCAGTGCCTTCAACGACTAACTGAAAGATATCATCCTCTCCGAAACCATAACGGGTAACGCCCGAGGAGTATATAATGGCTTTACCTGGTTCCTGTGGGTTGCGATTCAGCGTTATGGCGTTACTACCAGCATCTCCGTTAGTGCCAAGGATGCCATTGTTATTGCCATATTCTTTTCCCCAGATTATAGAACCAGTTGTATCCACTTTAAAGAAAACAGCATTACCACTGGCATTGGCAAAGCTACTAAACCCATACTTAGACGTTCCGGCAAGTAATAAGGTGTCTTTATCTATTTCTTTGACGTCATTAAAGAAGTCGATGGTATTGCCAGAAGTGGAGTATGAGGATGCCGACTGAACAGTACCCGAAGTATCCAGTCGGTAATAAAACCCTATGCTTTGATTGAGCTGTAAGGTATCGGTTCTCCCGACAATATGATAGTCTCCACGTTTTGATTGGGTAATACCCCTGCCCGCTGCTTCGCTCCGCCATGATTCAAACCATTTAATAGAGCCTGCACTGCTTGTTTTTAGCGCATAAACATCATCATCCACACCACTTGAGAATGAACTTTGGGACCTGGCATAGCCGGTTAAAACCAAATTGCCACTTTGATCCTGGATTAAATCATTGCACACGAAGCTGTCACTGTTATCAAAGCGGTAATCCCACTGAACGGCCCCGGAGCCATTGATCTTAAAGAGGTAAACCTCTTTGCCGGAAGCCCCGAAACTTTCGGTATAACCTCCTACCACGTAATTCCCATCCTGCGTTTGAATAATTCCACCCGGGCGCTCATTCAGGGTATCGCCATAAGTCTGCTCCCAGACGACATTGCCCTGTGCGTCTGTTTTGATAACGAAAATGTCATCTTTCCCCTTGCCAAGGGTATCGGTATACCCGGTCACCAGAAAGCCACTGCTATCCTGCCTTGGAATAACATCCAGGGCTACCTCATTGCCAGCACTGCCGTAGGTTTTAAACCATTCCTGCTTCCCGTCCTTATCGGTTTTTAACAAGAAGGCATCCTTCTTACCCTGACCAAAGCTTTCGGTAAATCCAGCCAACACCGGCTTTCCATCAGAAGCCAGGGTGATGGCCTCCCCTTGTTCGGCCAGCGTATCCCCATACGCTCGCTGGAAAGCATCCAGCTTCCGGTACTCCAGCTTGATAGCAGCTTTGTACGACACTGAGCTTGTACCACAATTGGGCTTAGACTGATCACATTCCGAAGTACAATTGCAAGTTGGGGAAACACTGCTGGTGGGATTGATGGTAAAGGTCACCGAATCATCATCCACCCAGTTGTTGAACTTGGTTTGATTGACCTGGAAAGTCACAGAATCATAATTCCCGCTGCTACAATTAGCCGGCCCCAAAAGCGTGTCCAGATCCTGGCTGTATTCGCCTTGAATAATGAGAGACTTAGTAGTTGAGCTGGACGGTAAATCACCGGTTGCCCGGAATGTTACTGTAACCGATCCGGAAGCATCCGGTATATTGGTGAAGCTAAGCTTTTCGCTTGAGGCGGAATTGGTATTACCCGTGTCTACATTGCACACCGTATCCGTGGAAACCCTGAAGGATTGCCCGTAAGTCCTGCTTTCGCTGATAAGCAAAAGGCCTGTCAGCAGGGTTAATAATAAAAGGGTACCGTGTTTCATGGGCATTGGCTCGCTTATCACAGCTGGCAGACCAGCCTTTGGGTGATATTGACTGTTACTGGTTTAACACATTTATGCAGCATTAGTCACGAAATAGTAGCCTTGTTGGTTGGGTTAGCACAGCCGAACTGACAAATCCATAAGTGCTGTCCTTTTTAATTGTTGTAAAATTGTAGCTAAAATTTTGACACATGCGCCTCACCTTACTAATTACTGCTATAGGGGTGCTCTTTAGCAACGTATCACTCATAGCCCAGGATGACAAGGCATATCTCCGGGAAACCAATCAGCAAGCGCTTGAAAAACTTGCCAATGAATTTGCCACGCAGGAGCAGGAAGACCTGGGTCAGGCCAGACAAATTGCGCGTCAACGAGGTATTCCGGTTCGTCAGGTGTTGGAGGATGGCACCGTCATAGAAGTTTCAGGCGTGGGGCCCACTGGGCTTCTGCAGTTCCAGACCACCACTAATCTGGATGCTGCCAGAACCAGCAGTACCAACAAGGCATGGCCCGGCAATGCGCTGGGGGTTTCCCTTACCGGAAATGGCTACAACCTCGGTGCCTGGGACGGGGGTGTCGTGTATAAGCAGCATCAGGACCTAACGGGCAGAATCACCAATAAGGATAATGCCAGTGTCATTGATCACGCCACGCACGTAACAGGGACACTGATCGGGAGCGATAGCGTCAACGGAGCCCGGGGTATGGCTTACAAGGCTACCCTGGATGCCTATGACTGGAATTCGGATAACAGCGAAATGGCCTCGGCCGGCTCCAGCGGGCTGCTGATCTCTAATCACTCCTACGGCCAGGTCACTGGTTGGCGGTACAAGGATGACGAGTCAGAATGGTACTGGTACGGGGCCACTCAGGTCAGCCAGAAAGAAGATTACCGCTTTGGCTTTTATGGCAGAGATGCCCGTAACTGGGACCGCATTGCCCGGAATGCCCCTTATTACCTGATCGTCAAATCAGCCGGGAATGACCGGAACGATGACGGCCCCAGCGGCAGCAATGACCACAAGGTCCGGAACAGCCGGAACAACTGGGTAAACAGCACTAAAAGCCGGAATCCTGATGGCTCTTACGATTGTCTGCCCCCGAAGAGCACCGCCAAGAACATCCTGACGGTCGGAGCCGTCAACGACATCCCTAGTGGTTACAGTAAGCCCTCAGATGTAGCCATGACCAGCTTCAGCTCCTGGGGGCCCACGGACGATGGCCGCATTAAGCCGGATATCGTAGCCAATGGTCGCTCTCTGAAATCCTGCGGTACCGATAATCCCAGCGATTATGACCGGAAAAGCGGCACCTCGATGTCAGCCCCTACAGCTTCGGGCTCAATGCTGTTGCTGCAGGAGCACTACGAAAACACCTATAACCAACCAATGCGCGCTGCTTCCCTGAAAGGCCTGGTTATCCACACGGCTGATGAGGCCGGGCCTGATGCGGGACCCGACTACGAGCATGGCTGGGGCTTGCTGAACACGGCCAGCGCCATTAAGCATATCACCAACGCCAGCGGGGGTGATTTCATCCGTGAGGAAACCCTTCAGAATCAGCAAACCTACACCTTCACGGTAAATGCCAGCAAAAGCAATCCGCTATCAGCTACCCTGTCCTGGCATGATCCGGCCGGTACCCCGCCATCCCCCCAGGTGGATCCCAGCACCAAAATGCTCGTCAATGACCTCGATCTGCGTATCCGCCGGAAAAACAGTAACCAGGTGTACAAGCCCTATGTCATGGATCCGGCTAACCCTGACTCAGCGGCCACCAAGGGTGATAATACCAGGGATAATGTAGAGCAGGTCTTCATAAAGCAACCGCAATCCGGGAGCTATGTGGTAGAGGTAACCCACAAGGGCTCGCTAAGCAATCCCCAGGATTTCTCGCTGGTCATTAGTGCTGAGGGCCGCGGCTGCCAGCCTCCGGGTGGGCTTACGGTGGACTCAGCTCAGAATACAAAGGCTGACCTGAGCTGGACCTCCTTCAGCAGCCAGTGCCCGAATAGCGCCAGCCAGTGGAAAGTGCAATGGGGCCGCCCCGGCTTTAGCATCGATCAGGGCGACTCCATCAGCGTGACCCAAAGCCAGGCCACGATCACAGGGCTTGCTGGTAACACGAAGTATGAGGCCTATGTCGCTGAGATCAGAAGCGGGGGCAAGCGGACCAAATACGTTGGGCCCGTAACCTTCACCACGACCCCTAAGCCCGTTCAGCTGCCCTATCTTGAAGGGTTTGAATCCTTCTCCGGGACCTACACCGGAAGTGCTGAAATCACAGGCCCGCAGAATGCCTTTTGGCAGTTCCGCAGCTCAGAAGCTGAGGGGCGCCTTCGCTTTGCCGGCCCTGAGATTGCAGCCAGCAAGGGCAGCCAGGCTGCCACGCTGGACGTAAACCAGGATAACAACCTTGCTGAGAACGACCTGATCCTGACGCTGAACATGCGCAACTACCGTGTTCAGCGGCCGCTTTTTCTGCAGTTTGACCACCGCGAATACGATGAGGAGGATCATCCCAACGACAGCCTCTGGGTGCGGGGTAGCAATGAAGATCAGTGGGTAGGCCTTTATGATCTGGCAGCCAATTCTTCCAACGCCTACCAGCAAGCCGGGCGCTTTGACATCAGCCAGGCCCTGAGGCAAGCCGGGCAACAATTTACAGCTACGTTCCAGGTCCGGTTCGGGCAGGAAGACAATTACACCTTAGAGGGCCGGCTAAAAGACGGGCGCAGTTTCGATGAGATCAGCATCAACCGCCAGGATCTGGTTATGGATAGCTGGGTAAAGCCTGCCGATGCCTGTAACCTTACCAGCCGGGAGCCCCTGAGCGTAGTAGTGCGGAATAACAGCGTCCAGACGCTATCCGCTAATTCGCAATTCTCGCTGTCCTACAGCATCAATGGTAACCAGACAACGGAGCAGGTCACGCTTCAGCAGGACCTGCAGCCACAGGATACCCTTCACTACCAGTTTGCCAATCCGGTGGACCTCAGCCCGGGTGGAGGCCCTTATGACCTTACCAGCACGGTGAACTGGAATGCTGACCAGATCAGTAGTAATGATACCATCCGGCAGCAGATCAAGCCCCGGCCAAAGCCTGAGGTCGGCTTTAGCCGGACCCTGGCCTGTGCTGGTGAGCCGGTCAAGCTCCGGGAACAAGTGAACCCGAAGGGCGGTACTGTAACGAGTTATCAGTGGGATCTTGGCAATGGTCAGACCGCTACGGGCCAGCAGGTAACGCCTACCTATACCCAGCCTGGTAATATCACCGTTAGCCTCGCTATCCTGACCAAGGGCGGCTGCCGGGACACCGCTTCCCAGTCCTTTGCGGTAAATCCGGAACCGGATGCTGCTTTTAGTGCCAGCAGCTTCTGCGGGCTGGGCGATGTGCAGTTTACTGAAAATGTACAGCCCAATGGGGCCACTATACAGACCTACGACTGGCAGCTCGGGGATGGTCAGGCATCGGCTGATCCGCAGGTTAACCATGCCTATGATCAGGCAGGGGTGTACGACATTAAGCTAGCGGTAACCACCGATAAGGGCTGCGCGGACTCCCTGCAGAAGCAGCTACCAGTGGCCGCACAGCCGGAAGCTGCCTACACCATTGAGCAACCCTGTGCCGGTGAGCCGGCGGCTATTACCAACGAAACCACGGCTGGCGGCAATGCAAACATTCAGTACAGCTGGCAAAGTCCCGCCAGTGGTGAAATCACGACCAATGCCGAGCCCCTCCTGACCTTCCCGGAAAGCGGCACCTACGAGCTCTCCCTGATTGCTACCACTGAAGTGGATACCCTGCAGTGCCGCGATCAAGCTACCCAGAACATTGAGGTCGGAAAGGCTGTACCAGCTGCTTTCAGTAAGTCCAGCGGCCAGCCTGGCGAGGTTACGCTGACACCAGAGCAAACCAGTGCCAGCCAGTATAACTGGCAGCTGGGTGATGGCCGGACCAGTACTGAAGTAGAGCCTACTATCACATATGACAGCAATGGTACCTACGAGGTGACGCTTATCACGACCTCTTCTGGCGGATGCTATGATACAGCTACCCGGGATATCACCATAGAAAGGGTTGGCCTGGCTGACGAGAAACATGAATCAGGCTTTGATGCTTACCCCAACCCGGTTAATGCTGGAGAAAAGCTGACCATTGCCTATCAGGGTGGCCAGAAGCAACCGCTCAGGCTTAGCCTGGTCAATACAAAAGGGAAGCAGTTCCGCATCCGGGACTCCCACTACCATGGTGCTGGCAATCAGGAGCTTACGATGACGATCCCGCAGGAGCTAAGCGCAGGTGTCTACATCCTTAAGCTATCATCCAACCATACAACGATGGTAAAACGACTAGTTGTCATGAATGAGCAGTAACACGTCTAACTAAATTGTCTGATGGTATGGTTAACGTATTATCACGCGTAAGCCTGGCACTGTGCCTGGCTGTAGCACTGGCTGGCTGTAAGTCAGATCCGGCCCTCCAAAGCCAATCCGTTAAACCGGATTCGACAACAAATGACGCAAATCCGGCTGAAGCCGGAGAGCTGGGTAGCAGCAACTTCCGTTTCGGCCTCTCCCTGTTCAAAACCCTGAACAAGAAGGAAGAGCCCGGAACGAACATCCTGATCTCGCCACTCAGTGTGCAGACGGCCCTGCATATGACCACCAATGCAGCTGCCGGGGATAGCCGTCAGGATTTCCTGACCGGCCTTTACCTGGATGACTGGTCCCTGGCGAAACTGAACCAGAGCCAGCAACGGTGGCGAAAGACCATCATTGGCAATGCCGGCCATCCAACCATTAGCAGCACCAACGGCTTTTTTAAGGACCCAGAGCGGCTGAAAGCCAATCCGGATTTTACCAGCCGTCTGCAGGAGTTCTACAAGGCTAAGCTGATGGATCTGAACTTTGACCAGGCTAAAAAGGCGAAAGAGCGGATCAACAGCTGGGTGAAGGAGCAGACCCAGGATAAGATCGATAAGATTGTAGAAAATATCAGAGCTGAAGATGTGGGCTTCCTGATCAATGCCCTGTATTACAAGGCAGACTGGAAACATCCCTTTCCGGAAAAAAAGACCTCTAAGTCGGAGTTTCAGCTTCCCAATGGCCGGACCAAAAAGGTGCCCTTCATGTCAAGGGATGGCTCGCATAGCTTCCACATTGGAAATAAGTTCATTGCACTGGACAAGCCCTTTAAGGGTGGGGATTTTAGCCTGACTGTGTTACAGCCAGCGGATAGCCAATCCTTGTCAACCTTTATCGCCAACTTAGATCCGGCAATGATCAAGAGGGTTTACGGCCAACTGGCAAAAGGAAGGGCGATAGTCAACCTTCCTAAAATGAACCTCTCTTACAAGAACGACCTTCTGGACGATCTGAAGGCGCCCTTAGGCTTCTCTCTGAAGCGGGCTAATATCGACAATATGGGCGAGCCACTGATTCCCGGCCGTCTGACCCTTACCCGGGTTCAGCATAAAAGTGTGCTGGAGGTAGATGAAAAAGGGGCTGAAGGCGCAGCGGTCACCAGCGTTGGGATTTCCGTTACCTCCGTACCGCCTACGCTAACGTTTGATCAGCCCTTCATGGTAATGCTCAGGCATGTGCCCTCGAATAGCCTGCTGTTTGTAGGCCGTGTAATGGATCCCCAGTAAGCTTAAACAAGCAGTAAGTACGTACGAAGCCCGGCTTTAGCCTGACGGCAAACCCGCCCATCAGGAAGCCGGGCTTTTTGATTGATCTACTGCCTTATCCGGGTTCTATAAAGCCCCATGCTTAGCTAATATTGGCTAAATAATATGCTTGATAAGAGGAAGTAAAATTAGTTTTAAGTTATAAAAAGGCCAAATTGTCAAGTATCAGGTATAAAAAAGCCATGCTAACACTTTTAAAATTGGTTGTTTTTTCGTAACTTATCGGAAAACAGCTAACAGCCTTATGACACGCAAAACCCTGTTCCTTCTGCTTACCGTTTTTACCCTGGTAGGCTCCCTTAGTTGCGAGAACCCGGGGCAGGTTTTTACCAAATCGAACCACAACTACAGCAATAACGAAGGCGCTGTGGTCAAATACACGGGCTTCAGCCGGAGTTTTACGGATACCGTACAGCAACATGAGACTGATCCCTACACGCAGCTCAAAGCTGCGCATGGCCTGCAGGTAGACTGGGTCGCTGATGCTGAGCAGCAAGTTATCGTACTCGGTGCTCATGATCAGGCAGGCGAGGTCAGAGTCGAAGTGGAGGATAGTATGCTTAAGATCCGCCCGGCTGATCCCATGTTCAGGGCTGGTGAGTTTGTCCGTAACCTGAAGGTCGAGGTGCACGGACCGGCCCCTCAGCTTATTGTTGCGCGTAAATTTGCAACACTTACCCTTCAGGACACGCTATACGGGGAGGCCCTGACAGCCAGAGCTCGTCAGCACGCCCGGCTAACGGGGGCGATTGATACCCGTAACCTGAGCGCTGAGGCTAACACCCACAGCAGGCTGACATTAAAAGGCACGCTTAGCTCAGCCAGGATAGAGGCAACAGAGCACAGCGATGTTGAACTCAGGGGCTTTGATGGGAAAGGTCAGCTTCAGCTCAAGGCGGGTACCTTCAGCGCAGTAAAGCTGGGCGGTCAGGCTCAGCGGCTAGAAGGTGAGCTGACGGATCACAGCCACTTAAAAGGGCGCTCATTTCAGGCTGAGAACAGCACCCTGAACCTGACCAGCTTCAGCAGCGGGTATGTAGGGGTGAAGCAAAACCTGTGGCTGGATTGTCAGGCCCACAGTGAACTGGTTGTGACCGGAGCACCTGACGTTAGGAAAGAGCAGGTGTCGCAGTTTGGCCGCCTTCAGATCAAGGGTAAGCACTTCCCGAATCCCTGAGGTTGGTGCTGATCCCACTCACTGAGCTGAAGCCCTAACGGTACTGATTTTGTGTCAATAGGGGAAAATCCTACGCTGATGCCTGAATCACCCCGGCCCCTGCGCTTTACCCTGGTCAATTTTCTAACTCTGCCAGCTGTCCTGCTGATCCCCTTCCTGGCAGCGCTGCTCATTGCCACAAATGGGATGAGCAGTGACGGGGCTGTCCAGACTGCACTGAACCTGCTCGATATCTTTCTCTACGCTGGCCCGCTATTGCTGATCGCCTGGACAGGGTGGATGATCTGGCGGCTCAAGCGCTACACGGGCGGAAAAGGGATTCGTAACCTGAACCGCCTGTTAATAGCAGTTCCATATGCTGTTGTGCTGGTAGCTGGCGGCTACCTGGCCTGGCAGGATGGCTACGCCCGGTACCAGAAAAATCAAACCCTGCAGACCCGAGCTGCGACTGTTTATCAGCTTCCGGCACCGGTCATGCAAACCCACCACATCGGCAAGCTGATGCCCGGGCAGGGAACGCTTCTGGCTTTTCCGGATTCAGCTATAAAACCGAAAGCTGCCGACACCCTCAGTTCCGTCTGCCTGATCCGGCACCGCTGGAAAAACAATAACCAGGAAGTAGATACGCAGTATTACCCAGCTAATAAGGTAAGGAAGCTGGCCATTCAGGAGAATGAAATTGTACCAAGTGATGAAACGCCAGACCTGGTCAAAGCCAACGCGGCCAACCCCTGCCTGAGCGTAGGGAAAAGTAGCAACCGCCCGGATTACACCGGTATTTCGCGGTATGGTGAGAGCAGCAGCGGAGCCGATCAGTTTGAAGCCTATGTCGCCGGCGCGGATGAAGTCAGGCCCGTGCTGATCGGTTTCCAGCCCTTCGACTATCAGCTGCTGAACGGGCTGATCCCGGACCAGCGTGGGCATAACTGGTTTTTCATGCGTAAGCAGGATGCACTGTTTGCCGGCTTTCTGAAAAAGGATGGTACCAGCAAGGTTTACCAGCTTGAAGCAGACGGGCTTAATTTGCCCGACTCCCGTCAAAAGCCGCGTATTCAGGGCCTCATCCGCCACAATAACAAGGTCTGGCTCTACAGCCCGCAACAGGTTTTTGCCTTCAAGCCCGGTACCGATACCTGACCACCGCTTCAGGCTTGTGGCAAATGGTTTAATTTGGGAAACCGTGATTAGCCCTGATTCTGACAGTATACGGCAAG
>CAYYUA010000048.1:0-11576 GCA_964474835.1 uncultured Sphingobacteriales bacterium | reverse complement strand
GTCAGCGTGGCCTTGTCCGGGTCCATCACCAGCGCATTCAGCAGGCCCTTGCCCCTTACTTGCTGAATCCACGGATGATCAATTTGCCGCAGGCGTTCGCGGAATAGCTCGCCCATCTTGGCTGCATTTTGCGGCAGCTGCTCATCAATGATGGTTTGCACCGCTTCGATGGCAATCCGCGCTCCAAGGGGATTCCCGCCAAAAGTAGACCCATGCTCACCGGGCTGCATGGTCAGCATTACCTCATCATCGGCCAGCACTGCTGATACCGGCATTGTTCCGGCTGAAAGCGCCTTGCCCAGGATCAGGACGTCCGGCTTGACGTGCTCATGATCACAAGCCAGCATCGCCCCGGTCCGGCCCAGGCCACTCTGGATCTCATCGGCTATGAAAAGCACATGGTTGCGCTCACAGATCTCCTTGGCCGCCTTCAGGTAGCCATCGTGCGGCACTACTGCTCCAGCTTCACCCTGAACAGGCTCCACCATAAAGCCCGCTACATGCGGATCCTGCACGGCCTTTTCCAGCGCCTCGGCATCGCCATACGGGATCACCTCATAGCCGCTGTTAAAGGGCCCGAACTCATGCCGCGATTCGTGTTCAGTTGAAAAAGAGATCACATTGATCGTCCGGCCGTGGAAGTTCTCATCCACCACGATGATCTTAGCCGTGTCCTGCGGCACTTGCTTTACCTGGTAGGCCCACTTCCGGGTCAGCTTGATGGCCGTTTCCACCGCCTCGACCCCGGCATTCATGAACAGCACCTTGTCAAAGTTCAGCGTCTGGGCCAGGTATTGCTCAGCGCGGCCCAGCCAGTTGCTGTAAAAGGCCCTTGAGGTCAGGGTCAGGTGCTCGGCCTGTTCCTTCAGCACATTCACCACCCGTGGGTGGCAGTGCCCCTGGTTCAGCGCACTGTAGGCGGCCAGGCAGTCGTAGTAATGACGACCTTCCGGGTCCCACACATCTACCCCTTTGCCTTCGGCCAGAACAGCCGGCTGCGGAGCGTAATTATGGGCCCCGTAGTGCCGCTCCAGCTCCATTGCTTCTTCGGAGCTGATCCAATCCGTTAATGCTTGGGTTGGCGTGTCCATATCCTTGTTTTTTAGGGCTTTATCCGTTGCCTGAGGTCAGCAATTCCTGATTGACTGTTTGAATGTATTGTAATAACGTGTCAGTCCCCTCCCCGTTCTTGGCCGAGGTCTGGAAAGTAGGCGGCAGTTCCTCCCAGTCTTCCGCCATCCTGGCTTCGAATTGCCGGATGTTTTCCTGCACCTCAGCGGGCTTTGCTTTATCGGCTTTGGTATAGACGAGGCTAAACGGCACCTCGTGCATGCCCAGCCAGTAGGTAAACTCCTGGTCCACCGCTTTGGGCGGAATACTGCTATCGATCAGCACAAAGACCGAAGCCAGGTTCGGCCGGTTCAGGAAGTAGCCCTCCATCATCGTCAGCCATGCTTCGCGGGCCTGCTTGGCGATCTTAGCGTAGCCATAGCCCGGCAGGTCTACCAGGTTCCAGCGGTTATCCACCGTGAAGAGGTCAATATGGCGGGTTTTGCCGGGGGTGCCGGAGGTTTCGGCCAGGTTTTTACGCCCGGCCAGCTGATTGATCAGAGAGGACTTGCCCACGTTAGAGCGGCCGATAAAGGCATACTCCGGCTTATCGGCAAAGCCCATCTGGCTCCAATCCTGGTAGCGCTTCTGAAAGTCAATCTGCTTAATCCGGGCCATAGCCATTGCTTTCTTACAAACAAAGATAGGAAAGGCCCCTCGGTTCTAAGCGACTTCAAGAAGCCATGCTCAAACTTTGCTCATAAGCTGTTGTTAGCTTTGGCAACCTTTGAAGTCTGAGCCCATGAGCCGTCCGGTGGTGCCTTACGAGCAGTCGCAGACCGATAAAAAGCAGCAGGTGGCCCGCATGTTCGATAAGATCGCGGGCACCTATGACTTCCTGAACCACTTCCTCTCGCTCGGGATCGATATCCTGTGGCGGAAGCGGACGATCAGAGCCCTAAAACCCTACAAGCCTAAGGAAATTCTGGATGTGGCCACCGGCACGGGTGATCTGGCTATTGAAATGAACCGCCTGCAGCCGGACCGTATCATCGGGATGGACATTGCCAACCAGATGCTGGATAAGGGCCGGGAAAAACTGCATAAAAAAGGCCTGACCCCTACCATCACCTTTGAGTACGGGGATTCGGAAAACCTGGCGTACGAGACCGATCAGTTCGATGCGGTGACCGTGGCCTTTGGCGTGCGGAACTTCGAGCACCTGGATGCCGGCCTGGCTGAGATGCAGCGGGTCCTGAAGCCAGGGGGCGTGGCTGCTATCCTGGAGTTCTCCCGGCCGCGGGTTTTTCCGCTCAAGCAGTTATACCAAGCTTATTTCCAGAACGTTTTACCTTTGCTCGGTCGCTTGTTTTCCAGCGATCCCGCTGCATACCGGTATCTGCCCGACTCCGTCATGGCGTTCCCGGACGGAGAGGCGTTCCTTGCGCACCTCACAAAAAACGGGTTCACCAAAACGCAATGGTATCCACTAACCTTTGGCATCGCTTCCCTTTATTTAGCCGAAAAACCCTGATCAGCAGCCTGCTGCTCCTGTTAATCCCCGCAGGATTAGCCTTTGGGCAGGGCAAGAACAACCCGCTTTACGATTACAACAAGCGCCTTCACTTTGGCTTCACCATCGGAACGAACGTGGCGGGCTTCTCCCACGAGTTCTCAGATGATTTCCGGCGTAACGATTCCCTTCTGGGCATCGAAAAGCAGAACTTCCCGGGTATTACGTTAGGTGCTATCGCTAACCTTCACTTAGGTGAGCACTTTGACCTGCGCCTGATCCCCACCCTGGCCCTGTCTGAGCGAGCAGTAAAGTTCAGGTTCAGCGACCGGCCCAATGTTGAGAAGAACATCGAGTCTGTCTTTATCGAAGCGCCGCTGACCTTTAAGTTTAAATCAGTGCGGCACGACAACACCCGCTTCTATGTGATTGGCGGGGGTAAGATCTCTTATGATATGTCCTCAAAAGCCAACACGGAGCAGAACCCGTTTGACCCCTTTCTGGCCGTTAAGCCGCGGAGCTTCTATTACGAATTCGGCTTCGGCTTCGACTTTTACTTTCCCTACTTCAAGTTTTCGCCGGAGCTGAAGATCTCGAGGGGCCTGACGGACGTCCTGTCGGAAGACCGGTTTGTCTTTTCAGAAAGTTTTTCCTCGCTGCGGTCCAATGTGATCTTCCTGTCCCTGCATTTTGAGTAAAACCATCAGGGATTGGTCGCTATGATGTTGAGCTCAGGGATAAAGCCCCGGTCATCCATAGTCAGCAGGCTGTGAATGGTATGGGCGATCTCCTGCCCGCGCAGCTTGCTGGGGATCTCTTCCTTGGGAGTGCCGTCCGGTGTGCCGAAACTGGTCCGCACCTCTGAGGGGTTGATCTGGAAAACCCGCACGTTGTCGCGGCGCAGCTCAGCCTTCCAGCACTCGGAGAGCCCGCGAAGGGCAAACTTAGAGGAGCTGTAGATGGTGCCCTGCCGCATGCCGTTGACGCCTGCTGTTGAGCCGATGTTAACGATGTTGCCGTATTGGCGTTGTCTGAAGTGCGGCACGGCCTCGTTGGCCATCATCACCGGCCCGAAAACATTGGTCCGGTAGATGGCTTCCATCTCCTCCATCGAGACCTCGCCAATAGGCGCGCCAGCTACCGTGCCGGCATTGTTGATCAGCACATCCAGCTGGTTGTAATGCTCAAAAAAGACCTCAAACGTGCGCTTAACATCAGCCTGCTGGCCTACGTCCGCCTGAATGCCAAGGCCTCCGATCTCATCAGCCAGCGTTTTGGCCCGGTCAGCATCCCTGGCTGTAAGCGCTACATGGGCTCCGTGATCAGCCAGCAGGCGGGCTGTGGCTGCCCCGATTCCTTTACTGCCCCCGGTAATGAGGACGGTCGATCCCTGAATATCCATAGGTGAGTCGTTTTAGTGCGCACAAATGTACGGGCTTAGGCCTGCTAAAAGTCAGCACTAAACCCATAAGGCTCTGGCAGTTTATTTGATCACGAGATGAAGCTTGTGGGCCAGGTCACGTCAAATAAGCCCCGTGATGGTGGCCATGATGGCAGGGTGGCCTGCACATTCAGCACATCAAAGCGTTCTGTGCCCTGAGAGGTGAGTACAACTATGCGTAACAACTCCTACTTATCGCACTACAACCGCGGCCTTAGCCTGGCAGTGCCCATTGTTTTCAGCAACCTCGGGCACATGCTCACCGCACTGACCGACACGCTGATGATCGGTCAGCTTGGCGCAGGTCCGCTGGCCAGTGCTTCCTTTGCCACTAACATATTTGCCATCCTGCAGGTAGCAGGCATTGGGCTCTCGCTGGGTGTTACGCCACTGGCCAGTTCAGCCCTGGCCAAGGAGCAGTACAGCCGCCTCAATGGCTTGTTCATGAGCAGTCTGGCCCTGTACGTCAGCGCAGCTGTGCTGATCGCTGGTGTCTTCAATATGGCAGCTCCGGCCCTGAACCTCCTCAACCAGGATCCGGAGGTTACCAATGCCGCCATCCCCTATTTCCGTTTGCTGATCACCAGTCTGATCCCGCTGATGCTGTTTCAGGCCAGCAAGCAGACCGTAGAGGGGCTATCCCTGACCAAGGTCGCCATGTATGTGTCTGTGGGGGCCAACCTGATCAATGTCGGCCTGAATTACCTTTTCATTTTCGGGAAGCTGGGTATCCCGGCTATGGGGCTGAACGGGGCGGGCTTAGCCACCATCCTGGCGCGCATCATCATGGCGCTGGTGATGCTGACCTACGTGCTGTGGCCCGGCCTGCGGCACCAGTACAACCTGCATCTGCGCCCGCGAGCTTTTTCTATGACGCATATCCGGGATCTGTTCAAGCTGGGCATGCCCATTAGCCTGCAGATGCTGTTTGAGGTCAGTGCCTTTTCAGGCGCCACCCTGATCGTAGGGCTGATTGGCGCTAAGGCCCTTGCTGCCCACCAGATAGCCCTCACCATCACCTCTGTTACCTATATGGCCGCTAACGGCCTGGCCGCTGCAGCTACCGTTACGGTTAGTGACTTCCTGTCGAGGGGTGCCTACCGGGAGGCCCGCACAGCGGGCTTCAGCATGTATCATGTCAACGGGCTGTTTATGGCAGGCTGTGGGATCATGCTGGTCCTGCTACGGGACTGGCTGCCCACCTTCTTTATCGATGATGCAGCTGTTCTGCAGATAGCCCCTGTACTCCTGCTCTTTGCGGCTGTCTTTCAATTGTCGGACGGCTTTCAGGTGACCGGTCAGAGCGCCTTGCGGGGCTTGGCGGATGTGCGTATTCCTACGGTTATCACCTTTCTGGCTTACTGGGTTGTGGGCCTGCCGCTGGGCTACTGGCTGGGCATTGTTCAGCAATGGGGTGTAGCCGGAGTCTGGACGGGCTTAGTGGCTGGCTTATCCACAGCCGCCATCATGCTAACTGTACGGTTTCACCGGAAAACACGCATTACAGACACAGCACCAGTCAGGGCTGAACGTCCCTCCTTCAATACCTGATATCAGGGCCAGATGCCGGCTTCCTTCCGGATCAGAACGATCTGACCGGTGTGATAAGCCTGGTGTTCAGCCACCAGCAGAGCCTGCCGGAAGAGGGTATGCCCGCTGCCATTGTCAAACGGCCTGAAAATGCTGGCTTCCTGCTGCTCGAGCAGCTGCTTCAGGGTCTGCTGATCGCCAGCAATAGCGGTAAGGGCTTCTTCCCACTCAGCTTCAGTAGGCACTTGGTTGACCGGCCAATAGCCCGAAGGCCATGGCGGGGATGCAGTGAAGGAGTCCTGGGCATAAGCCAGGATGTCATGCTGGGCCCACTGCATATGGCGCACCAGCTGCCAGATGGTATAGGGTGCACCTGAACCCTGAGCGCCCCGGTAAGAGGCCGGAAGACCAGCTACTGCCTGATGAAAGGGCCTGTAGGCCTCCTGCCCGTCCAGCAGCTGGATCAGCCACTGGCGAGCTTCTTGTTCAGCAAATTCCATTGGTCAAAGATTGAGTGGATTCGCTTCCCTGTCAACGCTGTATCTCAGTAGGATCTGCCACAACAGCCGATGGTCGCTTTTTTTAGCAGCAATGTTTTACCTTTGATAAAGGTAATCATTGTCCATCATCAAACCTTAACCCTATGAAAATCAGTGTTATAGGCGCCGGCAACGTAGGAGCTACCTGCGCTGATGCTGTAGCCCGCAGCAACGTAGCACACGAGCTTGTGCTACTGGATATCAAGGAAAACCTGGCCGAGGGCAAGACCCTGGATATGTGGGAAACCGCCCCCTTAGTGCCTTTTGATACGCGGCTTTATGGCGCTACTGATGACTACACCAAGACGGCCGATTCTGACCTGGTGGTCATTACCTCCGGAATGCCCCGGCAACCCGGCATGTCGCGCGATGACCTGATCGCCAAGAATGCGGGTGTTGTTTCGTCTGTTACCAAGCAGGTCGTTGAGCAGTCACCCGAAGCGGTTATTCTGGTGGTCTCTAACCCGCTGGATGTGATGACCTACTGCGCTTACCTGACCGCCCAGGTGGATTCCAGCCGGGTATTTGGTATGGCTGGTGTCCTGGATACTGCCCGCTACCGGTCTTTCATTGCCTACGAGCTGGATTGCTCCCCGGCTGATATCCAGGCTATGCTGATGGGTGGCCACGGGGACTCGATGGTGCCACTGCCCCGCTACACTACGGTTAGCGGTATACCTGTTACGGAGCTGTTGTCGAAAGAGCGCATTGATAGCATCGTAGAACGCACCAAGAAAGGAGGCGGGGAGATTGTGAACCTGCTGGGCACATCAGCCTGGTATGCGCCGGGCATGGCAGCGGCTCAGATGGCCGAGGCCATCCTTAAGGATCAGAAAAAGATCGTGCCGGCCTGTGCCTGGCTCAGTGGCGAGTATGGCCTGGAGAATATCTACCTCGGGGTACCGGTAAAGATCGGTAAGCGCGGGGTTGAGCAGATCATTGAGCTGCAGCTGAATGACGAAGAACGCGCTATGCTGGATCAATCAGCTGGTCATGTGCGGGAGGTCATGCAGGTGCTTGATAACATGAATGAGCAAACAGCTTAAAATACCTTTTTCAATCAAGGGGGAAGGGTGCTTCCCCTTTTGATTTATGGTTCTCCTATGGCCGGTAATGTTGTTCCCCTTCACCTGCAGCCGATCCAGCACACCGGCTATCACTGCTTTGTCAACCTCTACTACTGCAAGCTCCCGGTACCCATGGTGCTGGATACCGGAGCCTCGCGTACCATTGTAGACACCGCTGCTGTTGAGCGAATGGATCTAAGTCATGCTTTGTACCGGACCGATGAAGAGGCAGTGGGCTTCAGCAGTCAGGGCATGAAAGCGCAGATGGTGCAGTTCCCTGACCTCCGGATAGGCCGGGTTCGGCTAAAAGACTGGACGCTGGGCGCTTTTAGCCTGGAGCACATTAACAACACCTACCGCACCATGGAGATACCACCGGTTTCAGGAGTAATGGGCAACGACCTTTTGGTGGCCCTGGATGCTAAGATCGATATTGGCCGCCGGCAGATGCGAGTATGGTCACCGGCTAATTAGCTTCTGCCTGGTTCAGGGCCATGTAGGCCTCACGGCTAAGAACCGGGCACTCAGCTTTGCTGCTCAGCTGCCATATGCCCTCTCTCAGTGAGCGATCATCTTTTTTAGCCCTGATCAGCGCGTGGGCCTCTTCGCAGCTGATGCTGCCCAGCCCTTGTCCCATGCTTTCAGCCTTTTCCTTATTCGCTGAAGCTAATGAGCCAGACTCGGAGGAAGCCGTTTGGTAGAAAGCGCCACCCCCGGCATCGAGCTGGATAAAAAAGGCGCATAGCCCTATAATCAGGAGGCTTACAACGGTGTACCGCATAAATGGTTTTTTTGTTCTTAACACTTTTTAACAGGAAGCCCGTAAAAGGTGTTTCATATTTGCCAGTAGTAATGCAAAAAAAGCAATACCTGAAACTGTTGTTTTGTTAAGACTTTTGCTCCCAATTTCACTAAAAAAAGATGCTATGCGCACCAGACTACTGACCACACTGGTATGCTTGCTGGGCTTTACCCTACCAGCAACAGCCCAGTATGATGAAATTGAGTACACGCAGTTTGAGCTGGACAACGGCCTGGATGTGATCCTGCATGAGGACCACTCCACGCCTATTGTTGCAGTAACGGTCACCTATCACGTGGGCTCCAAGAATGAGCAGGAAAACCGGCGTGGTTTTGCTCACTTTTTTGAGCACCTGATGTTCGAGGAGACCAAGAACATTGAAAAGGGTAAGTTCGGCCAGATCGTGCAGAATGCCGGCGGCCGGCGCAATGCCAGCACCAGCTTTGACCGCACGCAGTATTTTGAGGTGTTACCCTCCAATCAGCTAAAACTTGGCCTCTGGCTGGAATCCGAGCGGATGCTGCACGCCAGGATCGATTCGCAGGGAGTTGAAACGCAGCGCGAGGTGATCAAGCAGGAGAAGAACCAGCGCCTGGATAATCAGCCTTACGGCACAGTTTTCCAGGAGGTGTTCCGCAACTCCTATGACCAGCACCCCTATGAGTACACGCCTATCGGTACCGATCAGGATATCAATAGCGCTAAGGTTGAGGAGTTCAGGGACTTCTACAAGACCTATTACGTTCCGAACAATGCTGTGCTCTCAATAGCAGGAGATCTGGATACAACAAGGGCTAAGCAGCTGGTTAAGCAGTATTTCGGAGGTATTCCCCGTGGGGAGAAGGACATCCCGCGGGTGCAAGTGGAAGAACCAGAACAGATGCAGGAAACCCGCGATACCGTTTACGATAACATCCAGCTGCCGGCCGTGATCCACAGCTACCACACGCCTGCTATGGGTCAGGAGGATTACTATGCGCTGGATATGCTGACCACCCTCCTTTCCGATGGTAAGAGCAGCCGGATGTATAAGAGCATCGTGGATGAGCAGGAATTGGCGCTTGCTGTCAACTCTTCCATGGTCCCGCTTGAAGATCCGGGGCTGTTCTTTGTCTTCGGGATCACCAACCGCGGTGTAGCCGCTGACACCCTGGAGAATGCCATTGTGGATGAGATCGAACGGGTGCGCAGGGAAGGCGTGACAGACCAGGAATTCCAGAAAGTGCGGAACCAGATCGAGGATGATTTTTACAGTGGTAAGAATTCCGTCAGGAGCATTGCTACGCAGCTGGCGCGCTATCACCTCCTCTATGACAACACAGAGCTGATCAACACCGAGATCGAGCGTTACCGGCAGGTTGAAAAGCAGGACCTGAAGCGGGTAGCCAATGAGTACCTGACCGCTGATAACAGGACAGCGCTTTACTACCTGCCCAAGAGCGACAAGATGGCTCAGTAATCAGTGGCTGAAAATCCAAAAACCAGAATTCAAACGTTATGATCAATCCCATATCTTCTCTGACTATCCGGAAAGGCCTGCTCGTTACCGGGCTTGGCCTTCTGGCAAGCTGCTCCGGCACACAGGAGATCAACCGGGCTAAGAAACCGGAACCCGGCAAAGCGCCCGATATTGAAGTGGCAGACTACGAAAGCTTTACGCTGGATAACGGCATGCAGGTCTTTGTAGTGGAAGACCCGAACATGCCCTCTGTTACGTTCAATATGGATGTTAACCGCCCACCCATCCGGAGCGGTAAGAAGAGCGGCTATACCCAGCTGGCCGGCCAGGTGCTGGGCACGGCCACTGAAAACCGCTCCAAGGACGAGCTGAACGAGGCCATTGACTTCATCGGGGCTTCCCTGAGTACCAGCAGCACAGGCTTTTATGCCTCTGCGCTGAAAAAGCACCATGAAAAGCTGCTGCAGCTTTCAGCGGATGTGATCAAGAATCCGGTCTTCAAGCAAGAGGAATTTGAAAAACAGCAAAAGCAGCTCATCTCATCGGTCAAGAGCAGCGAAAACAGCCCAGGCGCCATTGCGGGACGGGTTTACAACCGCCTGCTCTTTGGCAAGGATCATCCGTACGGGGATATCCGGTCAGTGGAAACGGTAGAGAATGTTTCGCTGGATGATGTCAAAAATTATTACCAGCAGTATTTTGACCCCAGCATCAGTTACCTGGCGGTGGTTGGTAATGTCACCAAAGAAGAGATCAAGCCGCTGGTGAAAGAAGAATTTGGCGACTGGAAGAGTGACGGCCAGCCGCCGGAAAAGGATTACGAAACGCCAGAACCCGCCGAAGAGCGTAAGGTCGCAGTTGTTAACCGTTCGGCGGCTGAGCAGTCAACCCTGCGGATCGGTCACCCGGTAGACCTGCAGCTGAATGATTCAGCCTACTTCGCAGCCCGCCTGGCCAACACCATTCTGGGCAGCCCGAACTTCCGCTTATTT
Organism: uncultured Sphingobacteriales bacterium; assembly: GCA_964474835.1. Lineage (GTDB taxonomy): Bacteria > Bacteroidota > Bacteroidia > CAILMK01 > CAYYUA01 > CAYYUA01. Next base: position 1,183 of record CAYYUA010000048.1, on the reverse strand, counting down.
ATGAACCTGCGGGAGGACAAGGCTTACACCTACGGGGCTTACTCCAGCATTGATGCCGATGAGGAAGTTGGCAGCTTTACAGCCTCTGCAGAGGTAAGCAACGATGCCACCGATTCAGCAGTCAAGGAAGTGCTGAAGGAAATGCGCCAGATCCGCAGTGAAGGCGTGACAGCAGACGAATTGGAGCGGGCCAAGAGCTACATTACCGGGAATTTTGCCATTGGTCTGGAGGATGCCCGCACTGTTGCCCGCTACGCGCTGAATATTGCCCAGAATGACCTGCCTGAGGATTATTACCAGAACTACCTGAAGAACCTCAATGCAGTCAAGCAGCCGGCGGTTCAGCGGGCAGCACAGAATTACATTAACCCGGAGCGGGCGCAGGTATTGGTAGTTGGTAAGGCAGAGGCATTTGAAGGCAAGCTGGACAAGTTTGGCCCGGTGGACTACTACACCAAGTTCGGCAAGCCTACCCAGTCGCCCAGTGCCAAAATGAGTTCAGCCGATATGACTGCCGCTCAGGTTATTGATAAGTATGTGAAAGCCATTGGCGGGGCTGATAAGCTGAAGGAGGTGACCAGCATGCAGAAGACGTATGAGGCTACGATCCAGGGGCGTAAGCTTAAGATGAAGCAGGAACTGATGAGCCCTGATATGTACCGCCAGGTCATGGAAGTCGGGGGCATGAAGCAGCAGGAACAGATCTACAATGGAGAAAAGGCTGTTATGAAATCACCCCGTGCCGGAGAGCGCGAGATCACGGGTGATGCCAAGGCCCGTATGGCCGTCTTCAGCCAGTTGTTCTACCACGCGCATCTTGATGAAATGGATGTGGAAGCGGAGATGCAGGGCGTGACTTCCATCAATGGCCAACAGGCCTACGAGATCACTATGACAACCGAAAACGGGACTAGCTGGACAGAGTTCTTCAGCAAGGATGATTACATGCAGATTGGCCGCCGGCAGACGGTCCAGACCGGCCGCGGGGAGCGGGAAACCACGACCTACTTTAGCAATTACCAGGAAAAGAAGGGGATCATGATCCCGCATACGATGACCCAGAGCATGGGACCGCGGCAGTTTGACCTGAAACTGCAGGAGCTCGCTATCAATCCGGAGCTCTCGAAGGATAAGTTCATGTCCCAGTAACAGGCTGACACAATCCGGATAAAAAAAGCCCCTG
>CAYYUA010000047.1:0-11635 GCA_964474835.1 uncultured Sphingobacteriales bacterium | reverse complement strand
ATCAGCCCATGGTGCCGGAAGGCGTTAAAACTTCCCAAACCGACCGCGAAGCCAAGCAAAAATACACCCGGGATCACCTGCAGATCGGGATTGATTCCCTTAAGCAACTCATCAACAAGGGCGAGACAGTCAAGCATTTGCGGTTTTGAAGCAGGTTTACCGATAACCGCCAAGCGTTGGGTCAAAGTGTCCGGGACTGTGGGTGGTCAGCGAATCAGGCGGGAATGCCTAACTTAGCTAAAGACCTAAACAAAATCCAATGTCTAAATTGGTTTATACGCTACTGCTCGGTGGCTTCCTGCTGATGAGCCTGCCCCTAACCGCCCAAAATGGCTCACCAAACAGCATTGTCAATACCAATGCGGAGGCTCAACAGGTGATGAAGGGTCAGTACAATCCCGGTGATTACCCTACGTCTGGCTATCCGGCTGATCATTTTCAGGCCCTCTGCGAACTGCAGCAAACGGTCTCTCCTGATACGCTAAAACGTTACCTGGAGGAGCTGGAAAGCTTTTACACCCGGCATACCTATTCGATAACCACATCGCCTGACACCGGCATAGGAGCAGCAAGGCGCTGGGTCCATTCCAAGTTCAAACAATATGATAAACGCAGGGATGACCGCCTGCTGACCGGGTTTCTACGCTTTGACTGGATAGGAGGGCCGTGCGAGGACAGTGCCCGCATGAAGAGTCCTTATGCAGTCCTACCGGGCAGCGATACGGCATCCAAAGGGCTTATCATCCTTACTGCTCACCTGGATAGCCGGTGTGCTGGATTGTGCAACGATACCTGCCGGGCACCGGGCGTGGATGACAACGGCAGTGGAACAGCACTGGTGATGGAGCTGGCCCGCGTCATGAGCCAGTACACCTTTAAGCGCACCATCGTTTTCATGGCTACGCAGGGCGAGGAGCAGGGGCTCTTTGGCGCTTATGCCCTGGCTGAGTATGCCAACCAGCATAACCTGACTATCCGTGCTAACCAGAACAATGACATTGTAGGCGGCATCATCTGCGGGGAAACAGCCTCCCCGCCCGGCTGTCCGGGTCAGGGAGCCATTGATAGCACCAGCGTCCGTATCTACTCCTCAGGTGATCTGGCACAGCGGAATCGCAGCTATGCCCGTTTTACCGATATCGTTTACCAGGAAAAGCTGAAGCCTTATGCTAAGGTGCCGATGCAGATCAACATCATGAACCGCGCTGATCGCGGAGGACGCGGTGGTGACCAGCTAGCGCTGAATGCCAACGACTACACGGCCATTCGCTTTACCTCCACCCATGAGCATGGGGATGGCTCCGGTGGACCTGGTTACTCCGATCGCCAGCATACGGTCAATGATGTGTTGGGCGTGGATACTGATGGCGATGATGTGCGGGACAGCTTTTTCGTGGATTTCAATTACTTAAAGCGGAATACGGTGATCAATGGCGCAGCCGCGGCTGAGGCCGCTAATGGTCCAGCCATCCCGGAATTCACCGTAGCCAATGACGCTGCCGAAGGGCCTACAGTCCGTATCACGGGCAATCAAGCGGCTGAATACCGCTTAGCGGTTCGGACGCCTCTGACCAGTGATACGCTTAGCGGGCTGTACCGTTTTTCGGATGAAGAGATCCCAGTGCCGGGCCTTAAAGCTGGCAACCTTTACTACGTCAGCGTTGCTGCTGTGAATGAGGAGGGCCTCATGAGTCCGCTTAGCTCGGAGCGCCTGAATGAAGCTCCCCGAAGTACAGAAAGTGACCCCAAGGATCCCTTACCGTACCGGGCTGATTGCTCCTCTACGGGTTTTCCGGATACGGAGAGCGAACGCCAGCAGCCCCGGCAGGCCCGTATGGGAACGCCTTATCCCAATCCTTTCAAAGAAAGCCTGATGGTGCCGATCGAGCTGCAGGCCGCGTTTACTTACCAGCAGGCCCGGCTTCAGCTTTACAACACCAAGGGCAGGCAGGTACACCAAAAGCCCCTTGGCCAAACGCTGGAGCAGGGGCGGCAGACTATCGAGCTCACCAACCCGGGGCTGGCCCCTGGCTCCTACACGCTGCGCCTGCTGATCGATGGTCAGGCTTACGACAGGCAGCAGGTAGTGATCGATGGTTAGCGGCTAAAAGCTGTACTCAGGCCTTGGCGTTAGAAACGGCATCTTTCCGGTCTGGGGGAAGCGCCACCCGGAATTGCCGCCAAACCGCCTCCTCAAATGTTTCGGTAAGCGGTTCTTCCGTTACGGTGCCGTCTGCATGTTGCATTTTGAACTTGCTGCCGGAAACCGTCACCCGCCCCGCCTTCGTGGGCATGCTGATGAAGGGCTGCCGGGTAAAACTCGAATCCGGGCTGGTCTGATGGTAGTGGCACATGTCCGCGAAATCGTCAATCCGGCGGGGCTGATCCTGAAACAGGTATTCAGGATACACCTCGCCATCCCGGATTTTGACAAGGCGGTAATAGGTGTCATCGTGCCGGTCTACCCGGTATTGGCCTCTTGACAGCTCATGGAGGCGGTCCAGCTCAAAAGGTACCGGATCAAAGGAAAATTCGCCATAGCCGACATCTGATAGGTATTGGCCCTCCGGCAGGTTGACCATAACCGTCATGTGGTCAAACTCGGGTCCGTAGGCCTGCTTTTTCGAGCTGTAAACCCGGCCTGAGATCAGCTGCGTTTCAAAGCCCAAACGCTCCAGCAACGCCTGATAGAGGAAGTTCAACTCATAGCAGAAGCCGCCCCGGCCCTGCTTAACCACCTTATGGAACAGGCTATCCAGGTTCAGATCAATGGGGTGGCCATAGTGGATGGACAGGTTCTCAAACGGCACATGCAGCAAATGCGCCTTCTGGAGCTGTGCCAGCCCGTGGTAGTTCGGGGCAGGCGCTTCAGGGATGTTCAGATGGGCTAAGTATGCTGCCGTATCCATGACCAGGTTGTTTTTGGTGCGGTACGGAACCAGCCCTCTAACCATCTGCGGCCTCAGGCTCCAGCAGCTGTTCCAGTTTGGCGGCCATTAGCGGGGCATTGGGTACCGTCAGGATAACCGGGTTTTTGCGCTTTTCAATGGTCAGCTGTACCGTGTTATCTTCCAGACTAAGGGTGACGTCCAGGATGGTGTTCAGGCGGTACTCCCGCGCGCCATCGCTGACCAGCAGCAGGCGCCGGTCAGTCAGGTACAAGGTGCCCTCCATTTCGGTATCATAGCCGATCTCCTTGTGAATGATGTTGTCAGCCTGGTAGCGGTTCAGGATCTTTTCCTTCAGAATCCGGCCTTCCGTGCAGTAGTAGCAGGTTTCCCCTTGTTTCAGGTTAACATCCGCTTCCACAGGCTGAGGACCCTGTTGCATTTGCTCCCGGATATCAGCCATGGCTTTGATGGTCTGGAGCTCTTGCTCAATGGCATCATCCGATAAGCCCAGCACTTGCTGTAATGCCCTGAGCTCACCCTGCTCATCCTCACTGATCACATGGTCTTCCAGCGTCTGATTCAGCATCTCCGCAAATACGACCTGCTTCACCTGCTGAGCTGTTCCGGACTGAACCGCTAGCTGCTGCTCAAGGGCCTCAAGGCCTTCTGCAGTAAGGGATAGCCGGTCCTCAAAGTAAGCCGTGATCAGCGCTACGTACAGCCAGAGATCCCGCCAGTGGCGCTGCCTATCCGGTAACTGGATCTCGTTAAGGCCGGTTTGCAGGGCTTCAATGGGCTGTTCCTGATCAAGCTGGGCTTTCAGGTGGTCCAGCTGCTTGTGCGCGCGCCTGTTGAAAACCTCCGTGTAAACCGCCCACCCCGCAGAACCAGCGGTCAGCCCAAGCCCTACCCAGAAGCCAAGGCTGAGCGGCTGAGTGAGGTAAGCCAGCAACACGCCCACCCCGATAACCAGGCCAATGGCTACGGCAACGGGGACAATTCGGGGAAGTGAGGGCGGTTTGACTTTCCGGACCGATGACTGCTGAACCGGGGACTGGTACGTATTTCCGGAATCCACAAAGTGATGCTGCTCAGGCCCCTGATGGCCATTGCCCTTGCCCTGGCGCCTTTTCTTGGATTTTCCGTTCTCATCCAGGTATTTCCGGTAAACAGCCCCGCCCACGCTGGTGCCCACAAAAGGCCGCATACCCGGACTAACGCCCACCCTGGCCCCAGCGGTGCCGGTAGAGAGGCCTACCCCTTTTGTGCTGAAGTTCAGCCGTACAGGGCCCACATTGATGCCCGGCCGGAAGAAAAAGCCCACAACTACTGCTTTACGCGTTTACCAGGTCGAAAATAATCCAGCGGCCGGAGCGCTCAATACTGCTCAACCTCCACTGGCTGATCCTGGATCTCAACCGGGATATCGGTGTAAGTGAAGGCGTTCTGGTCGACATCCTCGATGGTAACACTCAGCTCATCGGAGGGCTTGAGGCGCACATCGATAGAGCCGTCCTCATTCACCGGGACCCGCACCTGCTGTTGAGCTGGTGCACGGTTGGTAGCTGTGGCCTGTGGCAAAATATCCAGCATGCTGAGGGTGATCAGGGACAGGTTAAGCGCAATAACCGTAAGCACAATGTTCAGATAAGGTTGATGTCGCATAAGGCATTTTTTACTGATCACTAATTTAACGATGTAAAGCTTCTTTGCTTAAAGAACAAATGGGAATAAGGTGAAGGGCTTAACCTGTTCCATTCTGCGCTAAAAGCGGATTTTGTACCTTTCCCTCTCATAAAACCAGAAGCCATTGCGACTGCCAGCCATTCTTTTGACGACTTTCATCCTCTTGGGGGGCTTTGTTCATGTTAATGCCCAAAGCTATGATCAGGCCCTGGGCCTACGGGGTGGCACTACCAATGGTATCACCTACAAGCATTTCCTGAGTGAGCAGGATGCGGCTGAACTCATTGCCGGTTTTCAGGATAACGGGCTCAGAATAACAGGGCTCTACGAGCGCCACGTGTCAGCTTTTGATGAAGAGGGCTTCTATTGGTACTACGGGGCTGGCGGTCACCTGGGGTTTTACGACAATGATTACGATCCGCCTTACCGCGATGGGGACCGGGATGGCGGTACGGCCATTGGGCTGGACGGGATTGCCGGGCTCGAGTACCGGATCCCTGAAATTCCCCTCACCATTAGTGCTGACGTCAAGCCCTTTCTGGAATTCACCGAAACGGACCTGTACCTCTGGGACACCGGGCTAAGTCTCCGCTATACGTTTTAGCAGAGCAGGCATCAGCGTAAACAAACAGCAACGATAAGCTTTTAGCCCGGTAAAACCCAAACTGTACCCGCTATGACAGTAACCGAATTGGCCCAGGCCCTTAGGCAGAAGATCAGCCAGGGCTTACCGGGCCAGGCAGCCCATGAAGCCATGGCGGCCGACCTGGCGTCTGCCGATCCTGATCCCCCTAAGCAGCCGCAAGAGGGCGCGGTGGCCGTTTTGTGCTACCCGGAAGATGATACTTTTTACCTGCTGCTGACGGCCAGGGCTAACAACCAGAATCCCCTGCAGGGCAGCACCATCGGTTTCCCGGGCATCCGGCTTGACGCGCAGCAGCAAACAGTGGAACAAGCAGCGCGGGAGGCTCTGCTGCAGGAGCTGGATGTAGCTCCTGACCAGCTGACCGCTGCTGGCGCACTGACCAGCCTCTACATCCCCTCAAGCCGCATTCAGATCTACCCCTACTTCCTGCTGGCTCCCGAAAAACCGGACTTTCAGCCGGATCAGGAGTTTGTGCAAGAGCTGATCCCGGTGCCCTTTGGTACCCTTCACGATAAACAGCACTGGCAATCCATGGAAGTGCCCCTGGCCGATGGCCGCACCACCAAAACGGCTTTCTTCACCTTCCGGGGCGCCCGCATCTGGGGCCCTGCTGCTATGATCCTGAACGAGGTGATCCAGCTGCTGGGGCCGCTGCGGGTGTTCCACCACACCAGCGATACCACCCGGGCTAACTAATGCAGGCAGGCTTGGTCAGGTAAGGGCGAAAAACCTATATTGGCCCGAAACCAGCTGCATGCCTGCCGATCCCACGCGCTTCAGTGGCTACCTGAAAACCCTGGGCCCCGGATTGCTCTATGCCGGAGCTGCCATCGGGGTTTCGCACCTCGTGCAGTCTACCCGGGCCGGCGCTGAATACGGCTTTGGCCTGATTGCTTTTGTCCTGGTAGCCAATATCCTGAAGTTTCCCTTCTTCGAATACGGGCCGCGCTATGCCGTAGCCACGAACGAAAGCCTGATCGAAGGCTATAAGCGCCTGGGCAACTGGGCGGTGTTTTTCTTTGTGCTGATCACCGTGGGGACCATGTTCGCCATACAAGCAGCTGTTACCGTGGTTACGGCCGGGCTGGCCGCGCATCTTTTTGGCCTGGGTCTGGGACCGGTAGGCTGGAGTGCCCTGATCCTGGTACTCTGCTTCCTGGTGCTGGGGATTGGTCAGTTCCGGGCGCTGGATCTGCTGATCAAGGTGATCATTGTAACCCTGGCCATTGCAACCATCGTGGCGGTGGTCGCTGCCTCACGCCTGGGCATGGAAAGTGGGGGCAGCAATCCCTTTCTGGGTTCCTGGTCGGCCCTGCCTTTTGGGTTTGTGATAGCCCTCATGGGCTGGATGCCCGCTCCGCTGGATATTGCGGTCTGGCACTCAGTGTGGACACAGGAAAAGCGGCAGTCAACCGGTTATAATCCTAAGCTAAGGGAATCTATGTTTGATTTTCACGTGGGTTTCTGGGGGGCTGCTTTCTTATCGGTCTGTTTTCTGGCGCTGGGCGCGCTGGTGCTGTATGGCAGTGCTGAAGCCTTGCCTGATAAAGGTTCTCAGTTTGCAGCCCGCTTTGTGGACCTTTACACGCAGAGCCTGGGCAGCTGGGCTTACGGGCTGATCGGCCTGGCAGCGCTAACCACCATGTTCAGCACCACCATTACGGTGCTGGATGCCTACCCCCGGGTGCTGCAGCGAACCCTGGTGATGCTGATGCCGGAATTGGAGATCAGCCCCCAATCCAGAACGGGCTACTGGCTGTGGATGCTGCTGGTGGCTGCCGGCGCTGTAGTGCTGCTGGCCTTTTTATCCGAGAGCATGACCTTCATGGTAGACCTGGCGACCATTCTCTCCTTCCTGACCGCTCCTGTGCTGGCCATTATGAACTACCGGATGATCACCAGCCGGCAGGTGCCGGCTGATTGTCAGCCGGGTCAGCGGATGCGGCTGCTGAGCATGGTGGGGATCGGGTTTTTACTGGTTTTCAGCATAGCCTATCTTTTCTGGCAAATCGCCGGGTTCTAAAAAGATCAGTGCAGGATGATCCTACAGGCGGCAACCTATGATTTGAACTGGTATACGCTGGGAGCCTTCCTGGCTTATTTCCTGGTGATCCTGGGGCTGGGTATCTACAGCTCCCGGTACTCTGGCAAGGGGCTTAGTGCTTACTTCCTGGCCGGGCGCAGCATGAGCCGTTTTACCGTGGCGGTTTCAGCAGTGGTGTCCGGGCGTAGCTCCTGGCTGGTGATCGGTTTTACGGGTATTGCCTATACGCAGGGGGTGGATGCCCTGTGGTATGGCGTGGGCTACACGGTTATTGAATTTTTCCTGTTCCTGTACTACGCGCCTAAGCTCCGGGCCTACAGTGAGCGGCACAACTGCATCACGCTGCCGGATTACTATGCTGCACGCTTTGAGGACCGCAACGGGCTGCTGCGGGGGCTGATCGTAGCCATCTTCCTGATCTTCATGGTCAGCTACGTGTCTGCCCAGTTTGTGGCCGGGGGCAAGGCGTTTGCCTCCAGCTTTGGCCTTACCCAGGACCAGGGCATTTACCTGTCGGCCGGCATCATCCTGCTTTACACCATCCTGGGCGGGTTTATGGCCGTAAGCCTCACTGATGTGTTTCAGGGCTTTTTCCTGGTTGCCGGGCTGATCGGTCTGTCAGTTTATGGCATCCTGGAGCAGGGCGGCTGGAACGAAGTTTCGGCACAGCTCAGCCAGATGGAGGGCAACTACCTTTCGGCTTTTGATCTTTCTACCCTGAGCTTTCTGGGTGCTATTGGGCTGGGGCTGGGTTCGCCCGGCAATCCGCATATCCTGATCCGCTACATGTCGATAAAGGATCCCGGTCAATTCAGGTGGACGGCTGTGGTAGGTACGATCTTCAACATCCTGATGGCCGGCGGAGCGCTGATGGTGGGCCTCGTAGGCCGGGTTTACTTCCCGGAAGTGAGTGCTCTGCCCGCTGAGGACGCGGAAAAAGTGTACCCGGAACTGGGGCAACTGCTCAGCCGTCCCATCTTCTTTGGCCTGCTGCTGGCTTCCATTTTCTCAGCCATTATGTCCACGGCCGATTCGCAGCTGCTGGTAGCTGCTTCCAGCCTGGTGCGCGATATTTACCAGCGCCTGTGGAAGCAAGGGGCTGAGCTGCCGCAACAGCAGCTGGTGCTGATGAGCCGGGCCGCTGTGGCCCTGCTTACCGTCATTGCCGTTTACCTGAGCATTCAGGCACAGGCGCTGGTGTTCTGGCTGGTGCTGTTTGCCTGGGCCGGGCTGGGTGCTGCGCTGGGCTCTACCTCGATCCTGGCGCTCTTCTGGAAAAAAACCACCAAAGCCGGGGTGATCGCGGGCCTGTTGGTAGGCACCGGGACCGTTATTGCGTGGAACAACATTCCGCTTCTCAAGGACACGATCTACGAGCTGATCCCGGCCTTTTTCCTGGCCTTAGCCGTGACAGCCGGCCTGAGCCTGCTGACCCGTTCCGGACGGGTTAGCGCCTGACTGTTTTAGTAAGCTGCTATTAACGAAATCTCCACATTGGCCTTTTTCGGCAGCTCCTGAATAGCAATGGCTTCCCGGGCGGGCGGCATTTCCCCGTCAAAGTATTCGCCATAGATCTGGTTGACGGCCGGGAAGCGGTCCATATCCACCAGGTAAACAGTGCATTTCACCACATGCTGCAGGGTCATGCCGGCTTCTTCCAGGATGGCCTTGACATTGCTCATCATTTGGTGGGTCTCCACGCGGAGCTCCTGGTTTTCCAGCTCCCCGGTTTCCGGATTCAGGCCGATCTGACCCGATACGTACAGCGTATCGCCCACGCGCACGGCCTGACTGTAAGCCCCGATGGGCTCCGGCGCTTCGCTGGTATGAATAAGGGTGCGGGACTGCGCCATACCAGTACGTTTTAAGGTTCCAGCCGAAGATAAGGCTTCACCCCAGAAAGTCTTAATTTCGGACCATTACCAAAAGCGTACGCTATGCGGTCCATAATAGCATTGGGTTTCCTGCTGATACTGAACATCGGCTATAGTTCTGCTCAGGAGAAGGCTGACATCGATGAAAAAGACCCCTATGAATGGAGCGCCAAAATGGGGGCGGCTGATAGCATGGGCTGGTATGTCCTGGCCGAGCCCCTGCGGGACTACACGGTGCTGAAAACCGATGAGCTGGATGTTACGAATACCTACATCGAGCAGCTCCACCTGAAGCAGCTCTACAACATTGTAAAGTACCGCGGCATTCAGCTGAAAAAGCAATACCCCACAGCGGATGGCCTGCTGATGCCGGACGGCCGTACCCTGAAGCTGATCCGCTATACCGATGATACGGAACGCCACCGGCGGATCGGCAATGTGCAGACCGTAGCCGGAAAGCAGGTTTACCTGTGGAACGAGCCCCTGAAGGTTAACAACAATGCCTTCCGGCTGCCCGCTCAGGGCCCGCTGGAAGCCCAGCGCCATTACCTGAAGCAGGGCCTTGAGGTGCTGGTGAAAAAGGCCAAGCGCATCAGCCAGGAACAGGACAAGCCCTTTGACGCCCTGGTGATCCACAAAGACCACATCCAGGCCATTCAGTACTACACCCCCGGCTCCTCCTGAGGGGCTCTGTGGCTGAGCTCCGTTAAGTTCTGGAAAGGGATGGGTTACGCTAAGGCCCTGAGTTGGATTTCTCCCTATCGGTCGAAATGACGGGCTGGGCGAGGGGTTTCGGGTTTTTGGTTTTGACTAAGGTCGGTATGAATTTGAAGTCCAGATTTAAAAGAACACTTGGTGGCTTCATTCAAAACTTTCTTTTTGTTATCCCCACCGTGTCATTTCGACCGGAGAAAACCTGTGGGAGCAGCGTTTTCGGAGGGAGAAATCTTCCTGAACCAAGGCTTGAAAACCGGTTTGGTTCTGAGAACTGATAGTCTACGCTGAGGCTCGGAGTTAGATTTCTCCCTTACGGTCGAAATGACAGGACGGGCGATTGGTGTCATATACAGCGCTGACCAGTCAGTAAGCTATCCCTAGCGCAGGGTTTTAGACCCTGCGCTTCCGGCAATTCAATGATAACTACCTTCCCTGTCATTTCGACTGAAGAAAACCTGCGGGAGCAGGGTTTTCGGAAGGAGAAATCTTCCTGAACCAAGGCTTAAAAACCGGTTTGGTCTTGGGAAGTAATAGGCTACGTTAAGGCTCTGAGTTAGATTGCTCCCTTGTGGTCGAAATGACCGGCTGGGCGAGGGGCTTCATATCTATCACTAACCAGTCAATAGCCTATCCCTAGCGCAGGGTTTTAGACCCTGCGCTTGCTTATGGCATTAGCGGAAAATAATAGGATTTAGCCAGCGTAGCGCTGGAACAAGGCTCCAGGCTCATGGCGGTCACAGGCAAAGCAAGCCGGCCTTGTTTCCTGGGATTTTTCAAAATGATCGGATGCTCATCCGTTATGCCAAAATCTTAAAAAAGGCAACTAAAACCAGTTTGAACACCGGCTTGAAAGCATTAAGGGTATGCGATTATGCTTTTTATTTTTTGTTGTAGTTGTTATTTGAAATATTTGGAGTGGAAATGATAAATAGCCAGCTGGTAGGAAAGAGGCCTTTAAGCCGGCGCTCAAATAGCAGCACCATGACCAATAGCGAAATCAACAACAACACCCTCTCGGGCTTTGACCACGGCATCGAGTACTATGCGGACCAGAATTACAACCGAGCCACAGAAATCCGCAAAAACAAGATCACCGCCGGCGGAACCCCCAGTAACAAAACGGGGCACGGGATTGTGGTAGCACCGATCAAAGACCCGGTTGGCGCTTCAACAGGTGAAAATAATTCCCAAAATACCATCAACCTCAAAATCCGCTGCAACAAGATCTGGTACAATGAGCTGGGCATTGTAGGCAGTGGCTATTTAATTGACCAGATCAGCAGTACCCAGCCTGCCGGCAACATGTTCAATGATCCGGCTAATTCATCATCAGATTCCAGAAATAGTCAATGGGATATCCTTTGGCGGAACCGCTTTACTTCTACTGATTGGGACTATTATTACTCGAATCTTTATTATCGACCGAATTCTAGCATGCCTGTTGCTAATCCTTACCAATCAGAAACAATTAATGGAACCTCGATTGGTGGTAACCAAGGTGCTTCTGAGGTTGATCGAAATGGTATTGGTTATTTAGGTTGCTATGGCACTTGGAAGCGAAATCCCTTTAGCACTGGTAAACAAGAGGTGCAAAACCAACCGGTCCGGGTTTACCCCAATCCCGTGCAGGATGAAGTCACGATCCAAACCCCGGATATAGGTAATGGACAGATTCAAGTGATGGATATGACCGGGCAGACCATTTTAACCGACCGTATCCAAGGTAGCCCCCAAACCCTGAATACGGAAAATTGGGAAACCGGCACTTATATGATCC
>CAYYUA010000046.1:7299-11849 GCA_964474835.1 uncultured Sphingobacteriales bacterium | reverse complement strand
AGGACAACTTAAACAGCCGCCTGACGGGCCCTCGGCATCGTTCAGTTTTTTTATCAACTCCGACCAAAAAATAATAGCGGGAAACGGTACTTTTTTTGCCAATTGGTTGTTGAGTCGGCTAAATAACGAAAACAAATTCCGGGAAATCTACAGAAGTACTTGCCCAGAGCTAATTTCACACTTATATTAGCTGATAATTATTCGCAACTGTTTGCCTTCTGCTACACCCTGACCCTTTATCTGTATACCTTTCTGTTTCAAACTTTCCTCTAAAAGTTAAACAGCTAGCTATGGAATTGATGCAAAGTTCCCGCTGTTCGGGAATTGTGAAATTCCTCTGGATTAGCTTGTTTAACCAAAGCCCCTTTGCTTTAAACAAAACATTGTTTGAGTTGGCTTTAGGTATTAAGTTTGTGGAAGGGTTGGAAACAAAATTGTTTAGCCATGACAGGATCTGAGTTTAACGAGCGCGTAATAACCTTTGTCGAGAACATGGAGCCTATTGCGCTCAACCTTACCAAAGACATGGAGGATGCCCGTGATCTGCTGCAGGAAACCATGTACAAAGCCTTTACCAACCGTGAGAAATTCACGGATGGTACTAACCTCAAGGCCTGGCTGTACACCATCATGAAGAACATCTTCATCAACAACTACCGCAGGCAGAAAAAGAAAAACACCATTATAGATACTACGGACAATTTCTACTATATCAATCTTGCTGCGCACGACCTCCCGAACGAGGGTGAGTCGGAAATGAACATGGAAGACATTCAGAAGGCCATCAATAAGCTGAATGAAACCTACCGGAAGCCTTTCCTGATGCATTACCGGGGGTACAAGTATGAAGAGATAGCGGAAGAAATGAATGTACCCATCGGTACGGTCAAAAGCCGCATCCACCTGGCCCGCAAGCAACTCCGCAAACAATTACCCATGTTTAGGAATTTTAATGAGTCCTAACCTTTAAATCCTAAACACGTGACAAAGCAGGTTCTGGTCGTGGGCGCAGGGCTTGGTGGCCTGGCAACAGCCCTTCGCCTGGCTACGAGGGGCTATAGCGTAACTATCCTTGAACAATACCATCAACCCGGAGGCCGCTTAAATTACCTCGAGCGGGATGGCTTCTCCTGGGATCTAGGGCCCTCATTCTTCAGCATGAGCTATGAGTTTGAGGCCCTTTTCAAAGATTGCGGTGTCAAAAATCCGTTGACGCTGCAGGAATTAGACCCGGTATACACCGTTAATTTTTCGCATCTGGATAAGCCTATCAGCGTCTACAAGGACCTGGACAGGCTGGCTAAAGAGGTCTCAAACCTTGAGCCTGATTTTCAGCGAAAAGCCAGCAAGTACCTTGATGCAGCCGAACGCATCTTTGCTGATACGGAATACCGGGTGATCAAAAAGAACTTTTCCTCGCTGGGCGATTACCTTTTCCAGCTAACAAAGGTCCCCTGGCAGCATGCCCCGAAGATGTTCCGCTCAATGTGGAGCGAGCTGTCCAAGAACTTTGAGTCTGAGGAGGTCCGGATCATATTTTCCCTTGTAGCCTTCTTCCTGGGCTCCACCCCGTTCGACACGCCCGCCGTCTATAGCTTGCTGAACTACACCGAGCTTCGCTATGATGGCTATTGGAATGTAAAAGGCGGCATGTACGAGATCGTTCGCTCCATTGTGGGCCTCCTGGAGCAACACAACGTTCAGATTCACTACAACACCAAGGTCGTCAATACCCTTCAGGAAGACGGGAACATCACAGCTTTCGTTGACCAGCACGGGTACCAATGGGAGGCTGATCAGTTTGTCGTGAATGCTGATGCTGCCTCATTCCGTGGTGAGGTGCTGGAAAAGAAAGCATACCGCGAGGAAAAACTTGACCAATACCACTGGACGCTCGGGCCTTTCACCATGTATTTGGGGGTAGAGGGGAAAATCCCGAACCTCGATCATCACAACTACTTCCTGGGTGATAACTTTAAAGATTATGCCCGGACGATCTTCCATACAACGGAAGCACCGGATAATCCTTACTACTACGTGAGCGTGAGCTCTAAAAGCAATCCCGAATCAGCTCCTGAAGGCTGCGAGAACCTGTTTGTGCTGTGCCCGGTCCCTGATCTGCGGCACAAGCCCGACTGGTCTGATCAGGAGCAACTGACTGAGAATATCATCCAGGACCTTTCCAGGCGCACTGGGTTCCCGATAAAAGAACGCCTCTTAACCCAGGAAATCTGGAACCCTGCAGACTGGGCTGATCGTTTCAACCTCTACAAAGGAAGCGGCTTAGGGCTAGCTCACGATATGGATCAGATAGGGGGATTCAGGCCTAACAACAAGGATGAGGATTTTCGAAACCTGTATTACACAGGTGCTTCTACGGTGCCGGGAACAGGGCTGCCGATTGTGGTGATTAGCTCTCGCCTTACCACTGAGAAAATCCTGAACGATGACCGAGTCCCTGTATAACAAGGTTACTTACCAGTGTAGCCAGCTCATTACCCAGCGTTACAGCACATCCTTCTCCCTGGGGATCCGCACCCTGGATAAGGCCTACCATCAGCCTATCTACGCCATCTACGGTTTTGTCCGCTTAGCTGATGAAATCGTGGACACTTTCCACCAGTACGACAAAACATCCCTGATCAACCGCTTTGAGGCCGATACCTATCAAGCCATTGCTGAGGGGATCAGCCTGAACCCTGTGCTACATGCCTTCCAGGATGTCGTGAACCGTTACAACATCCCCTTTTCATTCATTGATGCCTTTCTGCACAGCATGAAAATGGACCTGACCCACTCGCACTACGACTCTCCTGAATTTCAGGAATACGTGTACGGATCAGCCGAGGTGGTAGGGCTGATGTGCCTGAAAATCTTCTGCCAGGGCGATGAAACGCAGTACCAACAGTTAGAGCCAGCGGCCTGCAAGCTTGGCGCTGCCTTCCAGAAGGTTAATTTCCTGCGCGACCTCCGGAGTGATTACTGGGAGCGGGGTCGTATGTATTTTCCGGACGTGGCAATAGAGCAATTTGACAACTACACCAAACAGCAGATAGAAGCTGATATTGAGGAGGATTTTGACGAGGCTTACCAGGGGATCCTCAATCTGAATGTGGGGGCCCGGCTGGGGGTATATGTGGCTTACGTTTACTATCGCTGCCTGTTCCAGAAGATACAGCGCCTTCCGGCATCCGAGGTATTGAGTAAGCGTGTACGGATTCCGGATTCAAAGAAGGCATACCTCATGCTGGAATCTTACGTTAAGAATACCCTGAACTACATTTAGCCTGTCAATTGTATGCGCCTTTTCCTGCTTCTCATCCTGTCTACCATGGTCAACACTGCTCATGCTTTTCCTTCAGGCAACACACTGGGGGACATCCGCGATGCCTATGTTGAGGCCATCGACAAGGCATCAGCCGCCAAGGCCTTTAACCAGCGGATGCAGAAGCTTGCATCGCCCGGGCCGTTAAAGCTTGGCTACAAAGGAGCCGCTCAAACCCTCAGAGCCAAGCACAGCTGGAATCCTTACAAGAAAACCCAGTACCTGAAAAAAGGCATGGACCTGCTCAACGATGCTATTGAGCGCAAGCCGGCTGACATCGAGCTCCGGTTCCTGCGTTTGTCGGTGGCTTATTACCTGCCTGACTTCCTGGGGTATGGCCAATACGTGGAAAAGGACCGCGATCAAATTGTCCGGACCCTGCTTGAGGATGGTAAGCCTGATAAGCCCGAAGAGGTGCTGCGTGTGGTTCTGGACTTTCTATTCGCTAATGAGCTGTGCACAGAAAAGGAGCAGGAAGCGCTGATGCGCCTCAAGTCCTGATATGTACACCTATCTTCTCCTCAATGGCCTGACGCTGCTATTTCCGGTTGCCTTGGGCTTTGACTACAAGGTTCACTACTACCGGAAATGGTTGCACGCACTGGCAGCCATCATCCCCGTGGGCTTGTTTTTTATTGGCTGGGATTATTGGTTTACGGTAGAGGGGGTGTGGGCCTTTAACCATGCCTACCTGGTAGGCCTGGAATACTGGCAGCTGCCCTTAGAGGAATGGCTTTTCTTCCTCACCGTGCCGTTTGCCTGTATCTTCATTTACGAAGTGGTGATCTGCTACACGCGAAAAGCGCTCTTTCCCCGCACCGGCCACTGGGCTGCTGCTATCCTGGGTGCTGTGCTGATCATACTGGCAACTGTCTTTTCTGATCAGCTTTACACCACCATTACTTTCAACCTCACTGGCCTGCTTCTGCTGATCAACGGGGTGTGGTACCGGCCGTCCTACCTGGGCAGCTTCTTCGTAGCTTACCTGATCCACCTGATCCCGTTTGGGGTGGTGAATGGCATCCTGACGGCCTATCCGGTGGTGGTGTACAACAATGCGGAAAATTTTGGCCTGCGACTGGGGACGATTCCGGTAGAGGACACGATTTACTCTATGCTGCTTCTGCTGATGAACATCAACCTGTATGAGCGATTCAAACAACTATGGCCAGTCAAGCCGCCTCGGAAGGAGCCAGAGACCGCAGCTACAGCTCATACCCCTGAG
>CAYYUA010000046.1:0-7199 GCA_964474835.1 uncultured Sphingobacteriales bacterium | reverse complement strand
AGTCAAGCCGCCTCGGAAGGAGCCAGAGACCGCAGCTACAGCTCATACCCCTGAGGCCTCTGCTGGTGAATAACGTAAAATCGATGAAAGTCCAAAGCGTCTGGCATTGAAAGGTATATGAAATGTTGCGCTTGATCAGCTTCAGTATGGTGGCATTCCCGGTTTACCTTTACAAGCGCTTCCGGAGCAATGCTTTGACCCGCCATCAGCGCTATGGGCGGTTTGAGCAGCAAATAGGGCAGAACTAATGAGGAGCAGGAAAAAAGGGCCTTAACGGCTTACAGCTAAATAGCCTCTGGCGCTAACTACACTTAGGGATCGTTTTTTACCGAAAATCAGGCGCACAGGAACGTGCGGAGGTTTTACTTGTTAAAAGCATAAGACCAAAACAAAAGATCGTGAAGGCAAGGAATTCCGCGTTGTTTCAGAATCATTTCGGCGTAGCCCTGGGTAGTGCGATCATCCTGACCTGGGGCAGTCTACTGGCATTTAACCTTACCTACGAGGTACAGTGGCTCAATCCGCTAACCTGGGTTCTGGTGATCGTCCAGACCCATTTGTTCACCGGGCTGTTCATCACCGCTCATGATGCCATGCACCGGACGGTTTCGCCTAATAAAAAGGTGAACAATTTCATTGGCTGGATTGCAGCCGGGCTTTTTGCTTTCAACTACTACCCCAAGCTGACCCATAACCACTACAAGCACCACGGCTGGGTGGCTGAAGAAGAGGACCCGGATTACCATGATGGCCCTTTCTGGGCCTGGTATTTCAACTTCATGAAGAATTACATCGGGGTTATCCAGGTGATCCTGATGGCCATTACCTATAACGTGCTGGAACGGGTGGCTGGCTTTCAGGAGGCCAATCTATTGTTGTACTGGGTGGCCCCGAGCTTTCTAAGCACCCTGCAGCTGTTCTATTTCGGGACCTACCTGCCGCACAAGGACCCTGATGAAAGCGGCAACAAGCATAAGAGCACCACACAGGCTCAAAACCATATTCTGGCTTTTCTGACCTGCTACTTCTTTGGCTACCATTACGAGCACCACGAATACCCGGCCACACCCTGGTGGCTATTGTATAAGGTTAAGGAACAGGAAGAAGCCGCTGCCTCCCAATGACCTCTATCGTTCAGCAAAAGTGGGCGCTTAACCGCCGGAAGAATGAAAAAGCCCGCGAGCTACGGCATTACGCCCTTACTCAGCCGCGGGATCGGGCGCCTTTAGTTACCCTTGAAAAACCAGCCACTGTTCAGGCCTATGAGGACGGGTACTTTTACCTGGCCGACTCCTCGGTTTGGGACTATCCTGATCGCATTTGGGCGATGCTGGAGCAGCTCCGGGATTGGCTAACCACCCATCACAACGAGTACTGGCAAGCCCTTCAGGAATTACAGGATCAGGACGCAGAGGCAGCACGGCAGGCGCGTGTGGCCAAAATTCTAGGTGCTATCGGCAATAACCTGGATGATCTGCCCGAGCTGAAAGATGAGCTTATCCGGCTGGGAGACATGCTGTCGCGGGGCGAGGATATTCAGGCTTACTGCCTCTACTATGGCGAGCGTGAAGACGCTTCTTCATCATAACGGGGTTCGCCCTTACCATGGCTTAGCTGGTAGCCGATCCACGGCCAGAAAAAGCTCATGAAGGTTGCCCCCGCCTGGCGTTCCAGCATGGCCTCAGCCAGGCACGCAAAGCTGATGATCGCCAAAAGCCCGATCCCTACCTTTGAAAACTGACCCCTCCTTAACCAACAGTAAAGCGGCCACCCTATGGTCCCCAGAAGCGGAATAAGCCCGATAAAGCCAGCCTGTGCCCAGGCTTGCAGGTACTGGTTGTGAGGATTGATCCGGTTTTTAGGGAGTAACAGTGTGCCTTCTCTTTCGTAGGCGCTATCCATAGCCGTGGTGAAAGTCCCTGGTCCAACGCCTACAAAAGGCTGTCGCTCTATGATGGACCAGCTAACCTCCCAAGCCTGCAGGCGTGTAGTAAGCGAGTAGTAATTGGGATTTTCCCCATTGTAATAAACCAGCAGGTCTTCCTTGGTTTCTTGGTACTGCTCCTGAAGAGGAGGGAGCAGGAGAATCCCCATTATGCCCACCCCACCCAGGGCGCTTACACCGCCCAGAGCCGCCAGGTAAGCCCGCCTGCGGATCAGCACCAGAAACAGCAGTCCGCCAGCAGCCAGGTAAAAACCGCCCAGTCCGGTTCGGGTGGTAAAGACGTGCAGGAAAAGAACGTTGGCCAGGGTCATCAGCAGCAGCGCCATCCACCACCATGAGGCTATCTGCTTTTGCTGAAACAACCGCAGCCCCCCGGCAACCCCAGCAAAGGCCGCTATAATGCTGAAGTAAATGTGATTAAGCCCGGTTATGATCGGAATATCCTGACTACGACTAAGCTTCTCGTTCATCGCCTGGTAGTTCGCCAGGTAAAACGCAAAGGTTGCTAAACCCGTGATGAAGACTACAACCACCAGGGTGTCTATGACCAGGCGCTGCTGGCGGGGCTGGTAAATGGGTTTAGCCAGCATGCCGAACGGAACCACAAGCAGGGGCAGCACCGTCTGCTGCTGGGTTAGCCATTCAGACAGATGCTGTGTGTGAAAGAGAGCCGTGAGCGGAGCGAGGTAATAGGCCGCCATAAACCAGAACAGCGGCTGCCGGCGCAGGGCTTCTTTTAAGTCGGCCCACCTTTCAGAAAACACAGCCTGAAAGCCAATGAACACGACCCCACAGGTCATGAGCACGGGTGAGAAGCACAGCCCACTGATCAGCAGTAAGGCTCCGATCAAGCCTGTGTATTGACGGGCAAATTGCCTGAGGCTTTGGTAATCACCACAGACAGCGCGTATATCAGTTAGCGGAGAGTGCTGCATGGCTGCAAAGCTTAGCTAGCGGCCATTGTTAGTGAGGAATCTTCCTTAGATTTTTCACGTAGCCTGACCGGTCAAGCTAATTGTTAGCCTGCTTGATGGTATATTGAAGCTTAGCGCGGAAGTAGTCATCCTCAACCTCCAGCTCCTCAGCAGCCTTGCGCGAAATTGTGATCAGCGTGTTCTCGCGGCGCTTCCTGTTCAATTGCCCTACCGTGCGCACAAAGATTACCTTGTCGTTCATCAGGTTTTTAACCTTGATAATGGTACCGGCCGGAGCTGAGCGGTGCAGGGCCAGGCTCTTCTGAGCGTTAATATTGCTGTTCTCGAGCCAGGTCGCCTTGCCTTTTTGCTCCTTGGTGATAAGGCCATCGCCCTTGGGGGTGATCTTAGTAGTTCCCACCTGGTCGCCACTACTGTTGCGCATGGTTACCGTATCGGCCTTTACAGACGAGCTTTCTGATTCAGGTTTCTGATCATTAGATGGCGGATCCGGCGCTTTTCTGGTATCTCCGCTACTATCAGTGGCCCTGCGCGTCCCGGTAGCTTTGCCAACCTTGAGTTTCTGGCCGGCTTCAATGTTATTGCTAGACAGGTTATTCCACTCCTTAATCTGCTCAACGGAAGCCTTATACTGCTGGCTGATCGAAAAAAGGGTCTGGCCGTTCTCGACCGTGTGGCGCTTCCATGCTTCCGGGCTACTACTGTCTTGCGTATTCCCTTCATAGGGAATCATGATGATCTCACCCACTACTAACTCATCCTTTGTCTGTGGGTTAGTGGATTTTAACTGATCTACGGTTACCTCATAGCGCTGCCCGATGCTAAAGAGGGTTTCGCCCTTGTCCACCCGGTGCATGATGAATGTTTCCCCGTTCTGCTCTTTAAGGCCAAGGGAGTCAGGGAGGCTGTAGGCTGTTGTGCCTGAGCTCAGCAGAAACAGTAAAAGAAGGGTGCGGAACGCCTTCATAGCGCGCGCTGGGTTTATTGCTTGCTCAAAAATAGGAAAATCCTGCTTACCTGTCAGCGGCCGGATTGCTACAGATGCCTATGCATCGGTATTCTGGTTTTGTGCCAAATTGGCACACCTTGTCCGCCCCAGCCCATTGGCAGGGTAATTGAGCTCAGGCGGTAGAAAGCCAAAAATGCCAAATCCTATGAAACAAGGTAACCTGGGCGTCCAGACCGAAAATGTTCTACCTATAATCAAACGCTTCCTGTACTCAGACCAGGAAATCTTCCTGAGAGAGCTGATCTCGAACGCGGTTGACGCTTCTAAAAAAATTAACACCCTCGCCAATACCGGGGAATTTGAGGATGATCTGGGCGATCTGACCATTCACGTAGAGGTGGATAAAGAGAACAAGCAGATCAGGATCAGAGACCGGGGCATCGGGATGACCGGTGATGAGGTTGAGCAATACATCAATGAAATTGCTTTCTCTAGTGCTGGTGAATTCATGCAGCAATTCCAGGATGAGCAGGAAAAAGGCCAGATCATCGGCAAGTTCGGGTTAGGGTTTTACTCGGCTTTCATGGTCGCTGATCAGGTAGACATCCTGACCCGCTCCTACAAGCCGGATGCGCAGCCCGTTAAATGGACGGGAACCGGGGATTCAACCTACCAGATCGAGGATATTGACAAGGAAGACCGCGGAACAGAGATCGTGCTGCATGTTTCAGAAGATGCCGAAGAGTACCTGGAAGAAGAGCGCATCAAGACGCTGCTGACCAAGTATTGCGGGTTCATGGCGATCCCGATCCAGTTTAATGAAGAGGTGATCAATGACACAAATCCTATCTGGAACCAGAACCCGGCTGAGCTCACCAGTCAGGATTACCAGGATTTTTACCAGAAGCTATACCCCGGCACGCAGCCGCCCCTGTTCTGGATTCACCTGAATGTGGATTACCCCTTCTCCCTGACGGGCATCCTCTATTTCCCGAAGCTATCCAACCAGCTGGAGGTTCAGCGCAACAAGATCCAGCTTTACGCAAACCAAGTGTACGTGACCGACAACGTGGAGGATATTGTGCCGGAATTTCTGACCCTGCTACACGGGGTTATGGATTCCCCGGATATCCCGCTGAACGTGTCCCGCAGTAACCTGCAGGCAGACAGCCGCGTCAAGAAGATCAGCAACTACATTGTGAAGAAGGTGGCTGAGAAGCTGGAATCCCTCTTCAATGAAGACCGCAGCAACTACGAGGAGAAATTCGAGGATATCCACGTTTTCCTGAAGTATGGCTTCCTGACCAACGATAAGTTCAAGGAGAAGGCACAGCCGCTGATCCTGATGCGGAATACAGAAAAGCAGTACTTCACAGTAGAGGAGTACAAAAACAAGGTGAAGGAGCTTCAGACGGACAAGGATGGCAATATCATCTTCCTCTACACCAACGATCAGGCAGCCCAGCAGACCTACATCGAGGCTGCTCAGAAGCGGAATTTTGATGTCCTGCTGTTCGATCACCCGATCGATAGCCATTTTATTCAGACCATTGAAGGTGAGGATGAGAACGTGCAGGTGAAGCGGGTAGACGCTGACACCCTGGACAACCTGATCAACACAGGCGAGAATAAGGAGTCAGCCCTTTCCGAAGAGCAGCAGAACCAGCTCAAGGAAACCTTCAACAATGTGATCAATGATGAGCAGACCACGGTAGAAACTGAGGCGCTATCACCGGATGACCAGCCGCTGGTCATTACCCAGGCCGAATTTACCCGGCGGATGAAGGAAATGTCTCAAATGAGCGGGATGGGTATGGACCAACTGCCGGATCAGTACACTGTAAAGATCAACACCAACCACAGCCTGGCCAATAAGATCCTGGTAGAGCCCGATACCAACCAGAAGCAGCTCTATGCCCAGGAAGCCTACGATCTGGCCCGCTTATCCCACGGTATGCTGAAGGGCGAGGACTTGAGCCGGTTCGTAAACCGCACGCTGGACCTGATGAACAAGTAAAGCAGCATTAGAAGCTGATCGATTGACCCCTGAAAGCGTCTTGTCTGCGGATAAGGCGCTTTTTTTATATTGATCCATGGAAAGCGATACAAACAATGGCCTTTGATCGGACTTGAAAGACGGATAGGTACGATTTGTGGTATTGTTGGTTAAGGAAAATGCAGCCATGGTAGCTAAGCTCAATGTTCCGGAAAAAACAAAGTATACGTATTCAGATTATGCTGAATTACCCGAAGGCGCGCCTTACCAGCTTATAAACGGTCATTTGGTTATGACGCCATCCCCTACGCCCTATCACCAAAAAGTGTCCTGGCGGCTAATGAAGGTGATCGATGATTTCCTGGAAAGCCAGTCTGAGCACATTGGGCAGGCCTTTGCCGCCCCGTTAGACGTGTACTTTGAAGCAACCGAAGTGTTCCAGCCGGATCTGATTTTCATCCGGCAGGAGCGGGAACACATCATCGGAGAGCAAAAAATTGAAGGCGCTCCGGATTTAGTGGTGGAGATCCTCTCAGAAGCTACCGCTTACTACGACCTCAGGCATAAAAAAGCTATCTACGCCAAACATGGCGTTCCGGAATATTGGATTGTAGATCCGATGGCGAAAAGTTTTGAGGTTTATGAGCTTCGGGATGAAGGTTACCAGTTGATCAGTGAGGCAAAAAAGGCGGGAACGGTTCATTCCAAAGTGTTAGCAGGCCTAAGCTCGGATGCGGCCTCGATTTTTTGAATCGCTTTTAAAGCACATAGGCCAGGTAATTTGTCGGATGGATGACCTGGAATTCAGCATCCGGATAGCCCCGCTCCCAGGCTTTGGGAGGTTTCGGTTGTTTACGGGATGACCACTTGATTTCAAAAGCTTTCAGGTTGCTAGGCAACTGTGCGGTAAGAGCTTTTTTCCTCAATGCTGTTAGTGCCAGGTTTAATTTATACCTGATTTTTATAATAAGGTCTGGGACCACCGATCCAAAAATTTATTTAAAAATTGGGAACGGCACCCCAAAGATTTAGAAGCAATTAAGCACAAGATAGCTACTGGGAATTTGAGCACCGATGATCAAAGGAAGTGACTACCTGAAATTAACTTCGGCTGCTAGTCTAAGCCATAAAATGGCTATTGTAAAAGTCAAAACCTACCATCATAAGCGATTTGTTTTTTAGGCGCTCTCCGCGTGCCACACTTTGCGGCCTTTGCGTGAAAGGAGGGACCACGCAAAGAACGCTGAGGGAGATCACGCAGAGCCCGCTGAGGAGTAATGGTTTGTGCGCTATTCGCTAAAACACTTTCCGGGTTAGAATTGAATATTAAATGTATTGCTAGGGAGATAAAAATACGACACTATCCGCCATATT
>CAYYUA010000045.1:0-12193 GCA_964474835.1 uncultured Sphingobacteriales bacterium | reverse complement strand
GGTTTAAACCTGGTCGATAACCCCTGTCAAGCAAGGCAGGCGGCATAGCGCGTAAGCGCAGTCAAAACCCGGCGAAATTTTGGGGGGATGGGAGCGGGGTCAAGCGCTATCCGCTGTTTTCAATAACGTTTTTGGCAAAAATTAGCTTTCTTAAATTTTAACCTGGCGTTAAAGCTCATGATAATCTTAAAACAGCATATAGCGCGGCAGGGCAAAAAATTGAGCCGCTGGTTTGAACCGCTTTCGCTCTTCAGCCGCGATTTTTCGGTGCTTAGACTTTCCCATTTAATTATTGAACGGGCCAAAGGCGGATTAAAAATCCGGTAACTAACGGCTTTCGGATTGCAAATCCGAAAGAGCTGGGGTTATAGGAATCAAAAAGAAAAGCGTTAATGCCCCATCCCTACCAAGCATAGCGTGTCATTAATCTTTTTACCGAATTGGGTTCCCCATGAGCTCTGAAAACTATGGGGCCTCCATATCCTTAATCCTTTTGAAATCCCAACCTTTGAACTGCTTTTAAGCCAGGAATAGTCATGAGTCTTTTACAAGAAGTCAACCGCAGGCGGACGTTTGCAGTCGTTAGTCACCCGGATGCCGGGAAAACCACCCTCACCGAAAAGCTCCTGCTCTTTGGCGGGGCTATCCAGGTAGCGGGTGCCGTCAAGTCCAATAAGATCGACAAGGATACCATGTCGGATTTCATGGAGATCGAGAAGCAACGCGGGATCTCCGTAGCCACCTCCGTCATGGGTTTTGAATACGAAGACAACAAGATCAACATCCTGGACACGCCGGGTCACAAGGATTTTGCGGAGGATACCTACCGGACCCTAACCGCAGCGGACAGCGTCATCATTGTGGTGGATGTGGCCAAAGGCGTGGAAGAGCAGACCGAAAAGCTCGCGGAAGTCTGCCGGATGCGGAACACGCCCATCATGGTGTTCATCAACAAGATGGACCGCGAGGGCAAGGAGGCTTTTGACCTCCTGGATGAGATCGAGCAGAAGCTGAAGATCAAGGTCCGGCCGCTTAGCTGGCCCGTAGGCATGGGCCGGAACTTCAAAGGCGTGTATGACCTCTACCAGCAACGGCTGAACCTGTTCCAGCCCCATGGCAAGCAGGGCGAGGATGAGACCATTGCCTTTCAGGACCTGAATGACCCCGAACTGGACCAGTACATCCACCCGCTTACGGATGAGTTACGGGAGGAAGTGGAACTGGTAGAGAACGTTTACCCCCCTTTTGATGTAGAAGCTTACCGTCAGGGGCAGCTATCACCGGTATTCTTTGGTAGTGCGGTTAACAATTTTGGTGTGAAGGAGCTGTTCGATTGCTTCCTGGACATTGCACCCCCTCCACAGGAGAGCCATACGAAAGAACGAACCGTACGGCCGCAGGAAGAAAAGTTCAGCGGTTTTGTCTTTAAGATCCACGCGAACATGGATCCGAAACACCGCAACCGGATTGCCTTTGTCAAAGTCTGCTCCGGCATTTTTGAGCGGAACAAAGCCTACCTGCACGTCCGCCAGAACCGGAAGATGAAAATCAGCTCGCCAACCGGCTTCATGGCCCAGAAGAAGGAAACGCTGGAATATGCTTATCCGGGCGATGTGATCGGTATTCCGGATAACGGGCATTTCAAGATCGGAGATACACTTACCGAAGGCGAAAAAGTGCATTTCCAGGGCATCCCCAGTTTCTCACCCGAGCAATTCCGCTACATTGAAAATGCCGATCCCATGAAGGCCAAGCAGTTTGCCAAAGGCGTGGATCAGCTCATGGATGAAGGTGTAGCCCAGTTGTTCACCTCCACGTACAATGACCGCAAGATCATCGGCACCGTGGGGGAGTTGCAGTTTGAGGTAATCCAATACCGGCTAAAGCACGAGTATGGCGCCTCCTGCCGGTTTGAGCCCCTGGATGTTTACAAAGCCGTTTGGGTCACAGGTGATGAGCACCGCCTGGCCGATCTGCGCAAACGGAAATCCCAATCCATGGCTAAGGATAAGGACGGGCGGGACGTATTCCTGGCCAAATCCGAATGGATGCTGAAAGTGGCCCAGGACGACTATCCGGAATTAAGCTTTCATTTTAGTTCGGAGTTTTAATACCCGACAATCCAAAATCTGAAGACCCTTAACACACTTTAACAATTTTTAAGGGGCTCTTAACAGCTAAGCGTATCATACCGGGGCAATTTTGTTCGTGGAAATCAAAAGCAATAGCCCTATGGTACGCTTCATCACAGTATTAGCCCTGATCACGGTATTAGCCGGAACCCAATCTGCCACTGCTCATAACAACGAACCCAAATCCGCCCACACGCTAAAAACCGTGGTCGTTAAGCCGGATGTGACCTCCGGGGTGCAGTTTTTCAGTAACTCTTCGGTGAATGAGGTCAAATTCCGGTACGATCCCTCTCAGTTCAGCGAGCCGGTAGCGGTCCGGATTCTGAAATCTTCCGGGGTTCAAGTGCAGGCTTTTACCCTGTCTGCCAGCCTCACCAAGCTCAGAACCCACACCTTAAAGCCGGGGGTGTATGAATACCGCTGCGTCACGGCTGATGGCAAGGAGATCACAAGTGGCTCCTTCACCGTCACCCACTAAGCCTTACCCTGACCCTTGATAGGCCCGGTCCGGCGTGCTGCGTGCACTTGCGGGACCGGGCTGCTTTTTTGGGCCATGTCCCCGTGCTGCTATGGCGTATACATCAATCACTTGCTCCCTTTTCACCAGATAGGCGTGGTCAAACAGGTTGATAACCGGGCAGGCATGGTTCGGCCGGATTTGAACGGTCTCGCCAACTGTCATGGAAGCTTGCTCAGGATCATACGCCACCACGCCATGCTCTTCGGACACCCGCTGAACGCTTACGCCCTTCTGCGGGATCTCCCCAAAACCGCTGAGCAGGTCAGCCCCATGGGCTCCCTGATCAGTGGTCAGGGCCTTGCTGCCGGCATCCAGCACAGCCCGGCCTGCAGCTGGCACACTGATAACGGTGCTCAAAACGGAAAGCGCACACTGATCAGGCGTAACGGTACCTAGCGCCACTTGCGAGTGATCGTACACCACATAATTTCCCGGCCTTAGCTCATTGATGATGGCCGAGGGCTGCAGGTAGGGTAGCAAAGGCGTAGCGCCAATGCTCACAGTATCCAATGGAAAACCCGCCTGCTGAAGCGCCTGCGCTGTCGCCTCTAGCTGATTTTGCTCCGCCTGCGCATAACCCCGAAGCGTAGCCGGATCGGCTGAACCGTAGCTGTGACCGCCATGGGTCATCAGGCCCGTCAGCTTCACATTGGGGTACTGCCTGATCGCATGGGCAAGCGTTAGCGCATCTTCCTGTGAGGAAAGGCCGGCCCGCCTGAGGCCCGTATCAATATCCAGCAGGACCTCAGCAGGATAGCGGCTGCCCTCAAACGCTTCATTCAGCCGCTCAAGGCCTGCTATGCTGTCCACCGCACAGCGCAGGCGCCCCTGCTCGCTTAGGTTGCGGAATTGCTGAACAGCTGCCGGCTGGATCACCTCATTGGCCACCTGGATATCAGTAAAGCCTGCTTCCCGCATCATCGTGGCTTCGTGGAGCGTAGCTACGGCCAGTCCTGTGGCTCCGGTATCCCATTGGCGCTGAGCCAGCGCCGGCATCTTATGCGTCTTGACGTGAGGGCGCAAGTGCAGGCCCAGCTGATCCGCTTTGGCCTGCATTGCCTGTATGTTTTGGCTCAGCGCTGGCTCATGCAGCAGCAGAGCAGGCGTTGGCAGATCAGCTGTTTTAGGCATGGTAGCTATTTGACCAGCTTCTGCGTAGCAATAACCCCTTGCTCACCCTGGATCTTGAGGATGTAATTCCCAGCTGTTAAGGGCCCTACTGAAAAAGTGAAAGCATGCGTGCCTACATTGGTAAACTGCCGCTGTAGCTGCTGGATCCGCTGCCCCTGGCTATTGTAAAGGTTGAATGACAATAGCTGCGGATCCGCAATGCGGAATTCCACGGTCAGGCGCTCCTGCATGGGATTGGGGTAAGCTTTGGCTGCGGCTTTCTGCTGGTCAGCATTGCCAACGCTTACCAGGTCCCCGGTGCGGATACGGCTGATCCACGTGCCGTTTTCCTTCGCCAGGTTCTTCTCGTAGCCGTAGTAGCCGGCAGCCCAGTAGGTCTTACGGCTGTCGTAGCGCCGCTGCAGCCCGGAATAATCGCCCCAGCGCTCGGTTTCAGCACGCTGACGGTCCACACTGCTGGTGCCTTTCTTGAGCGTCTGCACTGCTGAGTGCTCCATGCCTTTAAACCGGATACCTGAGTAACCCGGGAAAGTGCTGTCTCCGCTATGGTTTGTAATGATCAGGCCTTTCTGCTGGTCAGCCTCACCATGCCCGTAAGCTATGGACGGATAGCCCAGTTCCTTACCGGGCTGCGTCTGCACGGAAAGCTCCAGGTTATTTGCGGTTTCAGGGTTCGTAAGCCGGCCGTGGTAGATCGCTGCCTTGTTGGTAGCCAGGTCAATGGTGTTACCCACAAAATGAACCGTATTACCGATCAGGTAGCCATCCAGAATACGGGCATCATTCGTAGCAAAGCGGGTTTCACGGGAGGGCTGCTGCGCTTGCGGGGGTGCCCCGTAGGCCGCATCAGCTGTAACCTGACGGGTTTTGACAGTGGTGTTGGGGTTATCCTGCTTGCCGGTAACCGTAACGACAAAGAAATCGCGGGACTGCTCCGTGAAATTCCGGTTCGATAGCAGGTGCATCTCCGGACCCTGCAGGTTATCGCCCCCCTGAATAGGCGTAAGGTTACGGATGGGCTCGCCATTGTAGGTGATACCGCTGTAAACCGTCTGCGTTAGGTCCTGACCCTGGTAGCCCGCCTGCTTATCCAGCTGCCAGATAACGGACTGCCGGAAGCCAGCCTGCCAGCTGGAGTCATTGTAGAGCAGATTTACCGTCAGAAAGACCTCATTCCTGGTAAGCGCCATGGCGGGAAAGTCTGACCAGCTGCCATTGTCCACGGCATCGCCCGGTAGGCTGTAGAGGTTCCAGTCATCCCGTGGGTCAGCACTGGCTGAAAAAGCCATGATAATATGGCTGGTGGTATCCAGCGTACCGTTCAGGTAGGCTATAACGAACCGGTCAGCTTCCGGGTCATATTCCACCCGCGGATCGTACTTGTTGCCCCCGATATCCAGCGTATCTGCAAATGCTTCCAGCGAGTGACGCTCCAGCCGCTGCCCGCTGGTATCGAAAATGCTAATGCGGGAATTGGTGACCGAAACGATAGTGCCATTCCGGTTGATGGCCAGGTCATTGTCGTTGGGGACGCCATCCGGCCGGTTGCCCTGAAAACCTTTAGTAGCGGTAGGCGCATCAATAGCCCGGGAACGGCTGCGCTTAGTGCGATCCGCTTCCTGTTTGGGGCCAATGGCTTCCTTGATGGCCTTTAGTTTTTCCTCGGCAGCCTCTCCGCCCGGCTTAGGAGCTTCCAGCTGCTGTAGGCTGGGAAAGTAATCCTCACCAATACTGCTGAACTCAATAGTATGGCTCTCTGACGGAGCTGGCTTGCGCACCTCGTAATCCTGCGCTGCAAGCGGCTGGAGCGCTATAAAACCAACCAGCCCAGTAACAATGCCCAAACGCCTCATAGCTAACAGCTTTTTTTGCTTTCACGTATCCAAAGATAGCGCTTATACCTGATCAGCCGCCTCAAAGTGGATTGCCAGCACCTGTTTGGTACCAGGGGTTACTTTAAAGCGCTCATCGAGCCGGCTGCCGACCACCCACGCAATAGCGCCCTGCCTGGTCTGCAGGATCAGGGTCTGCGCTTTCAGCAGCCTTGGCCAGTGTTCATCCACAAAAAAGTCACTAAGCTTTTTGGGGTGCTCCATACCAAGCGGGTAAAACCGGTCGCCCGCCTGCCAGGGGCGCAGTAGCAACGGGAAGGTCAGCTTATCAGCATCCAGGTAGGCATAGGCCGGAGCCCTCAGATCGAGGTGCTGCGGCTCGGTCAGCGTCAGGGTAAAGCGGAATCCATTTACCTGGTAGGTGCCATCAGGACCGGGAATGCTTTGCTGCTCTGCCTGCAGCGGATACGGAGCAACCAGGAGGCTATCGCGGGCCACTTCCACCTGGTAAGCGTCACTGTAGAAGAGGGCGCCAGGCTGGTGCGAGAGGGCCTGCTGTAAGTGCGTGAGCTGATCCTTGTTAAGGCCGAATGGGGAAAGAAAGGCAAACAGGTAGGGTGACAGCGGCTCCAGGACCTCCAGCTCCGGACGGCTGATGAACCAGCAGTTGCCCTGCTTACGGGCCAGCTGCCGCCATTGCTCCTGTTGCTCCTGCTCCCACACAGTGTAAATCCCCCTGAAGTGCTGGATGTTAGCGTAGATGGTATGCTCCAGCGAGGGGTTCAGCGCCTGGAGCGCAGGAATGACCTGATGGCGGATGTGATTCCGGTCATGCGTGCCGTGCAGGTTTGTTTCATCTTCCCGCCAGGAGAGGCCGTGGTGGGTGGCGTACTGGATCAGCTGCTGCTTGGTGGCGAACAGCAGCGGCCGCAGGGTATGACCATTGAGCGGCTGAATGGCAGTCATGCCCTTCAGCCCGGTGCCTTTGGTCAGGTTAAGCAGCAGCGTTTCCACCTGGTCGTTCAGGTGATGAGCCGTGGTCAGGTAGCTGTAGGCATGCTGCTGCCGCAGCTCATTGAACCAGGCGTAGCGCAGCTCCCGGGCCGCCATCTCCAGCGAAACCCCGTGCTCTCTGGCATAAGTGCGCGTTTCAAAGTGACGGGTATGCAGGGGTGCATCCAGTCGATCGGCCATCTGGCTGACCAGCTGCTGATCGGCATCCGAAGAAGCCCCTCTGAGCTGGAAGTTACAGTGCGCAATGCCGATCGAAAAACCCAGCTGCCAGAGCAGGTAGGTCATGGCTGTGGAGTCCACCCCGCCACTGACGGCCAGCAGAAGGTGCGTTTCCGGATCGGGTAGGGGTAGCTGCTCCTGTTTGAGAAAGCGGATCGTCTGCTCCTCCAGTGTTGCGGCCTGTGCGGGCATGCAGCAAATATCGGCACTCACCTGGCTTGCTGTGATTCCCTACTCCTCGTAGATTAGCAGGGATTGCTCAAAGGGGTTGCAATCCTGGATGAGCTGATCAAAGAACTGATCCCCGTACTTCGTGTAGTAGGGGATGAAATTCTCGTACCGCTCCTGGAACTTGCCTTCCGGAAACAGGCGGCTGATAACCTTTTCGATCTGCTGAAGGTCTTTTTCGTTGCGGTTTTTGACCAGCTTGCGGGTATCCTTCTGGAGCTTTTCCAGCGCCTTAAGGTGCTCTTTAGCCAGGTTAATGATCGGCCATTTCATTTCCTCATCGTAGTGCTCGCAAAGGCTCATAAGGTGCTCGTACTCCTGTTGCAGGGCATTGATGCGGTCATCAAAGGGCTGTGTATCAGCTTCGCGGGCGAGATAGGCTTTGATCACCTCATCCTGCGATCTGAACAGGTCTTCGTAGGTCAGGCTGTACTTACGGAGCTTTTTCTGCAGGCCTTTGCCCACCCACAGGGCTGAGTTCCGCACC
This sequence comes from uncultured Sphingobacteriales bacterium, assembly GCA_964474835.1. Classification (GTDB taxonomy): domain Bacteria; phylum Bacteroidota; class Bacteroidia; order CAILMK01; family CAYYUA01; genus CAYYUA01. Next base: position 4,630 of record CAYYUA010000045.1, on the reverse strand, counting down.
AGGAGTTGGGGGTAAAAAACTTGGTGATGATCAAACAGCTTTTTGAGCTCGAGCCAGTAGGCGATCTCATTGGTACCGCCAATATAGGTGAGGTTAGGCAGGATGACCTGCTGGTAGAGCGGACGGAGCACAACATTCGGGCTAAAGAGGCCGGGCTGCTGCTGGAGCGTCCGGATCAGTTCCCCGTGCGCGAAGTACTGGCTCTGGTCGGCCAGCTCATAGCCGCCATTGTTGGGCACAATGCGCTCCCGCGATCCGGGCTGCGTAAAGAAAATATTGATGGGGCGCGGATTCACCGGCAGGGCATAACCTGACAGGGCCTCCTGCCGGCTGGTGACCAACTGCTCATGGACCTGCTCCTGCAAATCCGCCTCAAAAATGCTGACCATGTGCTGCTTCAGGCCCTCGTCATTCGGGTCCAGGATCACCAGGCCGTACTGCCGGAATAGCTGGTGCACCCAGTACTGGCAGGCCCGCCCATAGGAGGAAAAACGGGTGAAGGCCTCCCGCCACAGCTCAGCCAGCGGCTGAAAAGCCTCCTGCTCGCGGATATCCTGCTGGATCCGGGCCACCAGTTCCGGTAGTCCGGCCGGATCCATTTCTCCTACGGGGCCAGTAGCATCTTTCTCCCAGGTGTAGGTATCGCCCAGCAGGTGCACATCCTTGATCTCCTCAAAGTCATGATCCTCAGTTGCCATCCAGTACACGGGCACGACATGCTGATCGGGGTTAAGCCGGCTTAGCCGCTGAGCCAGATGAATGGTGGATGCGATCTTGTAAAAGTAAAAAAGCGGGCCACCGAGGATATTGAGCTGATGGCCGGTGGTCACCGTGAAAGTATTAGGGGCTGAAAGGGCCCGGATATTTGCAAGTACAGGTGCATTTTCATCCTCAGCATCCGGGTCAATGCCCAGTTCCCGGTACTGCTTCAGGAGGGTGTTGGTGAGCAGCTCCCGGTCTACGGGGAACTGAGGCCGCTCTTTCAGCGCTTGCTGGCTGCCGGCTTCATCGGGCGTGTATTGGTAAAAGGCCTGAAGGTGCTCAGCGTTCTGGAGGTAATCGAGGGTGAGGTTATGCTGAATAGTGGTACACGCATAGGGGAGGCGCTGGGCTTCCATGGTTGCATATTTAGGGAAAGTAAAAGCATAAAACCTGCAAAAGTTCGCAGGTATCAGACGCTGGAAAAGCGATCCGCGTTCTCGAACAGGGAGTTGACAAAGTGCTGCCGGTCAAATACCCGCAGATCTTCACTGCGCTCGCCCACGCCAATGTATTTGATCGGGATCTGAAACTGATCGATGATGCCGATCACAACCCCCCCTTTAGCCGTGCCGTCCAGCTTGGTCAGCGTCAGCGTGTTGACTTCCGTGGTATCCAGAAACTGCCGGGCCTGTTCCACTGCATTCTGGCCGGTAGAGGCATCCAACACCATGTTGACCTCATCCGGTGCTTTGGCGTCAAGCTTCTGGACGACCCGCTTGATCTTCCCCAGCTCGTTCATCAGTTGCTTTTTGTTGTGCAGCCGGCCAGCCGTATCAAGGATCACCACATCATAGTTGTTGGCTATGGCGGAGTTAACCGTATCGTAGGCCACGGCACCGGGATCACTGTTCATACCCCGGTTAATCAACGGAGCGCCAACCCGGTCAGCCCAAACATGGATCTGGTCTACAGCGGCAGCCCGGAAGGTGTCAGAAGCCCCGAGCAGCACACTATACCCCTGCTGCTGGTACTGATAGGCCAGTTTGCCAATGGTGGTGGTCTTGCCTACGCCATTCACGCCCACGACCATGATGACATAGGGGCGCTTGGCCGTAGGCAGGGTGAAATCCTGGTAGTCCTGCTGCTGGCGCTCCAGCATCAGGTTCTGGATTTCTTCGCGCAGTATCAGGTTGAGCTCACGGATGGTGGCATACTTGTCCCGGGCTACCCGCTTCTCGATCCGCTGGATGATCTTAATGGTGGTATCAGCGCCTACGTCTGCTGAGACCAGCACATCTTCCAGCTCATCCAGCACTTCCTCATCCACCTCGGATTTGCCCACCAGGGCTTTCCCGAGCTGAGAAAAAAAGCTGGATTTGGTTTTCTCCAGCCCTTCCTGAAGCTTATCATCGCCCGGCTGCTCGGGCTTATCATCCGCTTTGCCCTTGTTGCCGGACTTAAACACATCAAAAATACCCATAAGCAACTTCGTAAGGATTCAAATAAAAAAAGCTTCCCGGGTAGAGGAAGCTTTTACAAAAACCAGAAGTGCGCAGTAATGCTTACTGCTGCTGCTTCACATATTCGTCTGCCTGCTCGCGGGTAACCATTTCTTCGCGGAAGCTGTACCGGCCTGTCTTTTTATTCTTGACCGGCCGGATCAGCTTTACACGGTTACCACTGTCTTTCTGCAGGTTTGCTACACTTTTCTTAGCCATAATTACTTGATCTCTTTATGAAGCGTGTGCCGTTTCAGGTAGGGATTGTACTTCTTAACCTCAAGCTTTTCCGGAGTGTTTTTCCGGTTCTTGGAGGTATGGTAGCGGGACATTCCCGGAACGCCGGAGTTACGCTGCTCGGTGCATTCCAGGATTACCTGCTTGCGATTGCCTTTTGCCTTCTGAGCCATACGTTATAAAATCTTTTTGCCTTGCCGTTCCAGGTCCTTGATGTATTGGTAGATCCCCTTCTTGTTGATGGTGCGGATCGCCTTGTTGGATACCCGCAGCTTAATGTAGCGGTTAAGCTCAGGAATGAAGAACCGCTTATCCTGAAGATTGGGGTTAAAGCGCCGCTTGGTCTTGCGGTTAGAGTGCGAAACCCAGTTCCCGACCTGCGGCTTTTTGCCGGTTAGTTGGCACGTTTTGGACATAGCTTTCTGGCTTTAGCTGCAAAGGTGTAATTAATCCCTGAGCCTTCAAAATCAACGCCTAATGCTGCACTATGGCCTTAAAAGTCAATGATCGGGAACCTGACGTAGCGGCCGGGGCGGCCCTGTACATCCTTCAGCAGGCTATCCAGCTCAGCGGAGCTACGCTCCAGGTTGTTGTAAAGCTGGGGGTCATTTACCAGCTTGCCGAGCGTTCCTTCCTCCTGATCGATCTTCCGCACAATGGATTTGAACCGGCCAATAGCCCGGCCTGCGGTATCCAGCGAGGCCTTGAGGTTGGCAGCAGCCAGGGAATCGCTGACCTTAGAGAGGTTGCCCATGGTGTTGTTGATCGCCTTGCTCTGTTTATCCAGGTTTTTGGCAACTGATGAGGTACGTGACAGGATCTGGCGCAGTTCTCCTTTTTCATCAGTGAGCAGGCGGTCCAGCTCCTGGGTGGAGCTCTCCAGGTTCTGCAGGGAACGGTTAAAGTTATCAATGCTACTGGCCAGGGCGTCCCGGCCGCCCTCGTTCATGATCGTGTTAACAGTGCCCACCAGGGTATCGATCTGCGTGATCAGCGAGCTGGTTTTCTGCCGGAGCGGGGATAGCTCACTGCTGATGGATTCCTTCAGGGATTGCTGGTTGTCAGCTATAAGGGTATCGCCCGGGCTGTGAAGATCGCCGGTTGTGGTATCCACCAGTAGCTGGATGGCCTTGGAGCCCAGCAGATCTGAACTGTAGATCTGGGCTTTAGCGCCTAAGGGAACCTGCACTTTATGCTTGATCGAGAACTTAACCAGAATGCGGGGCTTACGGGGATCGGCAATGTGAATATCCTTAACCTCTCCAATGCGATACCCGTTAATGAAAACAGGATTGCTGGCTTTCAGGCCATTTACCTGCTTGTAGACAGCATAGTAGGTATCGCTGGTGGAGAAAATCTTATTACCTGAAACGAAGGAGTAACCGATAATAAGGAGGACTACCGCAGTTATGGTCAGGAGCCCAACCTTGGTTTCGTTGCGCAAGCGTCAGGGGGTTTTGATTAAGGCAAAAGTAGGTAAGGAAATCCGGATTTGCTGATGAGTGCACCCAGGCGATTACTGCCTAATTCAGCTTTTCATTCATGGTTTCCCGGTAGTTCCGGAAAGCCCGGAAAAGCCCGGAAGCAATATAGGTCTGCCCCCTCTCAGACGTCAGGTAGCGCCGCTCACTGGGATTGGTCAGGAAACCAGCCTCTACCAGCACGCTCGGCATGGTGGTTTTGTACAATACCACAAAGCCGGCCTGCTTTACGCCCCGGTTAGCCCGGTTGACCCGGTCATCGAACTGATGCTGCATGTTAGCAGCCAGCTTCAGGCTCTGCTCCAGGTTGTTGTTCTGCTGCATGGAAAACAGGATATGGCTTTCCGGGGATTTCGGGTCAAAGTTCTTGTAGTTCTTCTTGTAGTTCTCCTCCATTAGCACCACCGAGTTCTCGCGCTTAGCCACCTTCAGGTTCTCCTCTGACTTGTCCATCCCCATACAGAAAGTTTCTGTACCGTGGACGTAGCTGTAAGAAGAGGCATTAACGTGCAGGGAGATGAAAACATCAGCATCATTCTGATTGGCGATCTCAGCCCGCTTGTAGAGTTTGACGAATCTGTCGGTAGTGCGGGTGTAGATAACCTCGACCCCGTCCAGGTTTTGTTTGATATATTTGCCAAGTTTCAGGGCAATAGCGAGCACAATATCCTTTTCCATAATCCCGTTGCTGGTGCAGCCCGCATCAATACC
>CAYYUA010000044.1:0-12701 GCA_964474835.1 uncultured Sphingobacteriales bacterium | reverse complement strand
ATTTCCATTGGCTCGTTTTATTGTTAGTTTTGATCAAAATCCGCTGCTCCATGCGTGCTTTTTGCCGCTTTACTGGTCTGATGTGCACCTTGCTGGTCATGAGCCTCCCTGTACGGGCTCAGCAGGATACCGGACGGCAACCGCTCGATCCCGGGGTCTTTGCCCAGAACCTGGAGGAGCAATACGACCGGTATCAATCTGAGAAGGTTCAGCAGGTTGTTGCGTCTTTTCTGACGAAGTGGGAAGGTGAGACCTTCAGCACGCGGGAACAGCGGGAGGTGATAAGCCTCTTCCGCCGGATGCGGTCAGGCCGGTACCGCGCCACAGGCGGCCTGAAGGATTACCTGGCAGCCCTTACCAAAGCTAAGGAACGGGGCATTACACAGGCTCAGTTTACCGATTGGCATGCTGTACTGGACCAGATGATCGGAGAGCGCCGGGACCTGAACAAGGTAAACCAGACCCTGGCGAGTTACTTCGGGCAGCGGGGCCTCTACCTGAGCCGCTCAAAGGATTGGTTTACCGAAGGCTTCCTGTTTAACATCGGGTACCAGAACGGGGCACCACGCATCACCTTCGATCGGGCCACTCACCTGTTCTGCGCCACCAAGGCCGACACTATGCACATCTATGGGGCAAAGGGTTATTACAATCCGGTATCCCAGCGCTGGAAAGGCCGCAAAGGGGAAGCGACCTGGGAACGGGTCGGTAAAAGTCCGGACCGTGTTTATGCCCAGCTGGACCGCCATGCCATTAAGCTTCCCCGGGGCCGGATCTCGGATGATTCCGTAGCTTTTTTCAACAAGCATATCCGGCAGGAGGCCATGGTGGGTAGTTTTAAGGACCGGGTGTTCATTGCAGAGCAAAAACGGGATTCCCGTTATCCGCAGTTTTCCTCCACCTCGGAGCGCTACCGGGTGGATGGTTTTTTTCCGCAGGTCCGGTACCGGGGTGGCTTTTCAATGAAGGGGAATTCCATCATCGGAACCAAGGTTGAGGACCACTTAGCCAAGGTAACGATGCTCAGACAGGGAAAGCCGCGGATCAGCAGTAAGGCCGATCGTTTTGTGATCGATCCCAACCGCATTGTCAGTAGCGAAACTGCCGCTACGGTCTTCTTCAAGCAGGATTCCATTTACCACTCTGATGCAGACTTCCGCTACCTCCACGAGCAGGAACAAGTGCGCCTGATCAAGGGCGACAGGGGGCTGACAGCCAGCCCTTTCTACGATTCTTACCACGGTATAGAGATCGATGTGGACCAGGTGATCTGGGATATCAACAAACCCCGCCTGAAGATGCGGATGACCCTGAATTCAGTGGAGCCTGCCCGCATTACCTCCAACAACTTCTACCAGGAAGGGCGCTTTGATAAGGTGCAGGGGATCCTGAGCTACAATCCGCTTAAGGAGATCAGGCTGTACGCTGAGCGCATCAACTCCTACCGGATGACCCTTAAGGGCCTGGCAGGTTACCTGGGCATTGGTAAGGACAACATGCAGCGTATGCTGGTCGGCCTTCACCAGAAGGGTTTTCTGGACTACGACAAGCGGAGCGGGACTGTGATCGTCCGGGATAAGCTGGTACACTATGTAGAGGCCAACAAGGGACTAACTGACTTCGATAACATTGATCTGCGCTCTTCAAACCCGGACTCGGCCAATGCTAAGCTGGATTTTAAATCCGGGGATATGCAGATAGCTGGTGTGCCGCGCGTCAACCTGAGCGATAGCCAGCGCGTCAGCATTTACCCGGCTGATAGCCAGATCACCATGCAGGAAGACCGGGACATGAGTTTTGAGGGCGAGATGTTTGCCGGCCGGTTCCAGTTCTTCGGGGATGGGTTTTCCTTCAATTACGACTCTTTCAAGGTAGAGATGGATAACGTGGATTCCCTGCGCCTCTACTACCCGGATGAGGAAACCGGGCGCCTTGTACCCGTTAAGAACGTAATTGAGGACATTTACGGGGATGTTTACATTGATGATCCGAACAACAAGTCCGGGCAGGTGGAACTGCCGGAGTATCCGATCTTTGATGCGAAAGAAGAATCAGCTGTTTATTACGAAGATCCGAACATTTACAACAACGTATACCCGGAGGATAGCTTTTACTTCCAGATCAAGCCATTCGTGGCGAAAAACCTGGATGAGTTTGAGCGAAAGGAGATCCAGTTTGACGGGACTTTCTACTCGGCTCAGATCCTGCCGGTCTTTGACCACTACATAACCATTATGCCCGACAATTCCCTGGGCTTTACCAAGCGTACGCCTTCAGACGGGTACGACCTTTACCAGGGAAAAGGGACCGGCACCATGGAGATCAAACTTAGTAGTAAGGGGCTCAGGGGCGCTGGGTTAGTAGAGTACCTCCCTTCCAGTACCGAATCGCAGCAGTTTGTCTTCTTTCCGGACTCGATGAACGCGACCACTGAAAGCTTCAACATCCCGAAGGAAGGGCAGGACCGCTATCCGCCAGTGACCGGGAAGACCACTTACAACCACTGGCTGCCCTACAAGGATTCGATGTTTATCCGGGAGCGGGATCCGCTGTCGGTTTACAATGAGGAAGTAACCTTCAACGGAGACCTGGTCCTAACGCCGGAAGAGCTGTACGGGGCCGGCAAGCTCCGCTTCGAGCAGGCAGTGATCGGCTCCAATGCACTGGCCATGAAGCCAACGGAGGTAAACACGGATACCGCCTCCTTTAAGCTGAAATCCAAAGAGCAGGATAAGGATCCTAATTTCTACACGCCCGATGCTGGCCTGACGCTGGACTTTGACAAGCGGCAGCTGGACGGAGAGGCCAACGGGGAGAAAGCGGACGTTAGCTTTAAGCAGCACCAGTTCCGGACCACCATCAAGGGCTTTAACTGGCGGATAGACAGCCAGAGCATGTATATGACCACCACCAAGGATCAGGCGGTCTCGGAAGCCTTTATGCAATCCACTAAAAAGGGACAGGATTCCCTGCAGTTTAATACCACCGCAGCCTACTTCGACCTGAGTGAATCAACCATTGAGGCCCGGAATATCCCTGATATCAAGGTTGCGGATGCCGCGATTTACCCTTCAGACGGCTCTATAACCATCGATGAAGGGGCTGACTTGCAGACGCTTGAAGATGCCCGCATCGTGGCGGACACGGCTGATAAGTACCATGAATTCTACGATGCCCAGATCAACATCTTCGGCAGGGATGAGTACGCGGCTAAGGGCACGTACGATTACAAGGACCGTAACGGGCAGCCCCAGCCACTGGTATTCGGCACGATCCGCACAGATGAGCGTGGCCGCACGGTTGCTGATGCTGAGCTGGAAGAACAGACCGACTTTCAGCTAAGCCCGCGATTCACCTTTAACGGGGATGTAAGCCTTAAAGCTGATCGGGAGAACCTGCTGTTCGATGGCCTGCTAAAGCCTGCCAACCGGGACTCTCTGTTCGGGACGCAGGCTTTTCAGTTTAAGGATATCGTACAGCCGGATTCACTGCTGATCAGGGCGGACTCGCTGAAGGGCAAAGATGGCTCAGCCCTGGTTAGCGGGATGTACATCGATACGGCCACCCATGAGCTGTACGATGTCTTCCTGGGAACTAAGCATGCTCCGCAGGACCTGGCCTTGTTCGAGGCAGAGGGCTTCCTGCACTACGATTACTACGAAGGCGAATATGTGATCGAGCGGGAATACAATCTGAGCAAACCCGATAGCATGCCCTATCAGTTTACCTACTCGGACCAGAACGGTCAGCTGCAGGCCAGAGGCCCCTTAAACATCGGGTTTGATGATCACAAACACCTGGATATCAGGACCATCGGAAAAGCAACTTATCTTCCTGAGGATTCCACCCACAGTTTTGATGTGGTGATGGGAATCGACTTTCCGTTCAACCAGGAAGCCCTTGGCATGGCCAGCGATTCGCTCATCAACCTTGCATTCCCGCTGGATGACTCCAAAGATGGGCGGCAAGTGGTGCAGGATGCCAGCTACTACCTGATTGATGACCGCCAAACCCGGATCAGCGTGCTCAGTAGCGTCCGGTCCTTTGGCACCTTTGTCAGCAATGAGGTTTACCAGCCTAACTTTTTCTTCACGGACGTGGAGCTAACCTGGGCCCCCCGGCAGCAGGCATTTCTGGATACCAGCGGGCTGGGGCTTGCCACGCTCGGCAAGGCTGCCGTCAATAAACAGCTGAAAGGTAAGCTCCGCTTTAAGCTTAGCCGGGATGACCGGCGGCTTCGCTTCTACACGGGCGCTACCACCGGAAATTACTACTACTTCAATATCGGACGCGAGGCCTGCAAGGTCTACAGCTCTGACTATTACTTCAATAAAAAGGTGCAGGAAACCGGCAACGATGTAAGCAAGAGCAACTTTCAGATCAAACCCCTTGGTGACCGGAAACAGAAAATATTCTTCCAGCAATCAGCCACTATCCGGGAGCCTTAAACTGTGATTAAGCCATGTTTCTGCTGAGTCCGCTGACCATCGGGTTGCTACTGATAGCTTATCTGGTAGGCGCTATTCCCACGGCCCTGTGGGTTGGTAAAAGCCTCTACAGCCTTGATCTGCGTGAGCACGGCAGCCGCAATGCCGGAGCTACCAACACTATACGGGTCCTTGGCCTGAAGGCCGGAATCCCGGTGCTGCTTTTCGATATCCTGAAAGGCTTTGCCACTACACAGCTTGCTTATCTGACCGGTGGAAGCCTGGGCAGCGATGCCCTTATTCAGGTTAAGCTACTGATGGGCCTGATCGCTGTCATGGGGCATCTGTTCCCCGTCTTTGCAAGCTTCAGAGGAGGAAAGGGTATTGCCACCTTACTTGGGGTTTTTCTGGGTATTCACCCGCTTTCGGCCCTGGTCAGCCTGGGGATCTTTGCGGCTGCTTTTGCGGCTACCCGCATTGTTTCATTAGGCTCGCTATTAGCTGTAACTGCTTACCCGTTCATCACCTGGTTTGGCTTTGGGGTGGAGAACCTCATTTTTACAGGATTTGCTGTTTTCTTTGTCGTGGTGGTCTGGTACACCCACCGGGAAAACCTTAAGCGCCTCGTTAAAGGCGAGGAAAAGAAGATCAGGCTTGGGTAGGCTTTTATCCCGGCCCTGGTCAGGTTAGCGGACAAGGATCTTCCGGACTGCCGGCTCTTGTGAGGTTGCAGGGCCGGCTTTGAGCAGGTATACGCCGGCTGGTAAATTCTGCACACTGAGCTGCTCCTGCTTACCCCTGAACGAAAACGCCTTAACAACCTGGCCGCGCTGGTTGTGAAGGGTTCCCTTCAACCGGAGAGGAGGCCTGGGATCATCGATCCGGACCGTGACCTGCTCCCTTGCGGGATTCGGGAAAACGGTGAGCTGTACCTGATCAGTTGAGGCGAGCTGTTGGTCTTGTTCCCGGCTTTGGTAGCGCACTTCATTCCTTCCGCCCAGGTAGGGCCTGATCATCAGGATGCCACTGTCCAGCAGGTCATTCGAGGCCTGCTCCCACGAGCCGTTGGCATTGAAGAAAACCTTCTCCTTCGGAGCCTGATCCCCGAACAGTTCCGGATAATTCTTATCCACGCCTACATTGAGGAAGAAGGGATCCGTCTGGGCCCACCCGATGTAGATGGTACCCTCCACCACTAACGGCTTTTCCAGCTCATAAATGGCGTAGTTGGAACGCCCCCGGCCGTTGTAGCGGGGCTGCTTCCCCACGAGCCGCCGCTCAACGGTTTCGCTGGTGGGCTGCGTATTCAGTGGGCCAAGGTTGCTCCATATCACCAGGTCAAAGCGCTTTCTCCCGACTTCTGATAAGGAGCGGTTAAAGCGAATGCCTACCGCCTGCAGCGTGTCCGGCTGGTTGAGCTGAAAGGCCTGTGCTACCTGACCCGCACGAAAGAAGTTCTCAATTCCGAAACCGGATTCCGGAGTGCCGTCATCGTAGGCAATGTAGTGATTGAAATGCTGCGTGAACTCGAAGGTATCATTGCTGACAAGCTCGTCCCCAATCAAGTTGACGACTGGCTTGAAGGTCAGCTTGAGGGAGTCCTGGCCGGTAAAGCGGTCAAAGGCAAAGCGGTTTTCCTGGGGCGGGGAAACCGCACTGCCAAAGAAAGGCGGTACATTTATGGTGATGTTAGCATCGGAATTATCAACCTGGTAGCCTGTGTAGGCCTCCTTCAGCGCATACTGTGGCCGGGCTGGAATTCTACCATCACTGGCATTGCCCGCTGTGATAAGAAAGGAATCCCGTATCTGCTCCTCGTTGACCTGGCGCCACGGCATAACGCGGTGTTCTTTCAGCAAGCCAACAGGCGGCTCCACAATAGCGGCATCCACATTGAAGGGCCTCCGGACTCCCCGGTCATCCGTTGCAATACGACTTCCGCGTGCCAGGCTCACATAGTCCAGATGCCAGTGGTCCAGGTTGCCCGATACATTACCGTAGGTCAGGAAGCGAAACTGAAACCCCGAATGGTAGAACTGGGCAGTGGAGTCAAGGCTTGCCAGGTTGATGAGGACCGTGCCTTCAGCCTGCCCTTCCACCGGCCGTTCCCCGGAGCCCTTCCGGGTAAAGACTGTTCGCCAGCGAGGAGTATCCGCTTTGGTCTTGAACTGGACGGCCAGGCTATCAACCGGGGCTGGGGCATCCCCGATCCCTTTTTCCTGATACCAGAAGCTGAAGAAGACCGGATCTGCATCAGGATTCTCGGCTTCGAGATCGATCCAGGTACTGGTAAGGGTATCGGTAGGCCTGCTGTTGTTCCGGTTGTCTTTGTCCGGATTGTAGGGCCGGCCACGGGCATCCAGCCCATCCAGGGTGGCTACGCCATAGGTTGGCGGATCAATGGCCATGGAGGTGTTGATGTAGGCCTTGTTATCCAGCCACAGGGAGTCATCCGGATAGGGCCCTTCATACGAGTAGTCATCGGTAAAGGGCAGGGTCAGCGTATCAGCTTCTGACCGTTTCATGCGGTTTGCTGCCGCAGGGCTGGCTTCCTGCAGCGCTGGGTTCAGCGTTAGCGGCCGTAACTCCTGCGCATTGGCAGAGAAGGCTGGTAGAAGAGCCAGGAAAAGGGCAACAAGCCTCAAAGCTCCATTTGATCCGGGAGCAGGATTAGCGGTTAAGCCCGGTCGTATCAGGGAGCGATGCAGCCGTTGAGTCGGCCCGGGTGGAATCCTGGTAGGCTTCTTTGCTGGTGAGCCAGACATCAATGATCTCTCCTTTGGCAATTTTTTCATTCGGCTCATACAACGGCCGCTGTTTGTAGATTATTGCAGATGGGGTATCCACCACTGTTGAATCGTAGATCTTAGAGCCGAAGTTGAGCCCCTTGCCCTTCAGGTAAAACGAAGCTTCGCTCTGGGACAAACCAGTGAGGCTGGGGAGCTGCGTTTTAGCGGCCGTCCGCCCCTGCTCCAGGACCAGGTCAACGGTACTGCCCTGGTCCAGTTTATTACCCACTTTTACCATTGTATCTGCATGCTCCAGGCGTACAACAGTGTTTTTAGCCATACCCGGGACATATTTTAATTTCCCGATCTTAAACCCCTTTGTCTTCAGGATCTTCCGTGCCTGCCGGTAAGAAACATCCTTGAGATCCGGGATGCCGACTTTCGGCGGATTGGGTGACCTGACTTTCAGGTAGATCTTACGGTTTACCTTCACCTTATCAGAGGCCTGGGGCATTTGTTCGATGACGGTCAGGGGCGGCTTGTTAGGCACATAGGCCGAATCATTGACAGCCAGTTCCAGGCTTCGCTTATTCAGGGCCTTCCTGGCCTCTGCGATGCTCATGCCCCGGAGGTCAGGGACCGAGAGTGCTTCATTGTGATTGGTATAGGACTTTAGCCAGAAGTAAGTGCCCCACAGGACACCCAAGCCCAAAAGCATAGCAGCGCCAAGGTTTATTAAAAAGACCCGGCTGATGAGGAACCGAAGAACAGGCTTCAAATGATCAGGTTTTGGACAACTGTAAAAAGGCGAATTTAAAGGGAAAACGACTTCTCAGTAAGCAACCCCGGATGGCAGCCGGGCTTGTGCTTCCCCATCCTGGATAATGTGGATCAGCAGATCAGCTGGCGTGTAGCCATGCAGAGCAGCCTGGTGGAAAATAGCCGTAGCCGGGGTCAGGCCCGGCAGGGAATTGATCTCAATCACAATGACTTCTGCCCGGCTGCCTTCGTATACCCGGACAAAAGCATCCACGCGGCAATAGCCGGTGACGCCTGTGGCCTCCGCCACCTTTCGGATGGTGTTCTGTACTTCCTGCAGGTGCTGCGCCTGTAGCTGAGGATCAGCCGAAAAGCGGGCCGGCGTGATGTTCTGCCCCTCCCCTGCCAGGAATTTTTCCGCAAGCGACAGGATCCCCTCAGCCGCCAGGGTCTCGGATGGCGGGAAGACTTCATACTGGAGGCTGCCATCCTGCGCATGGTGCGTCAGCAGGCCGCAGGTGATCTCCAGGAAGTGATCAGCGCCCTCCTGCTGCACCAACTCTTCAACCAGGAAATTCGGTTTGGGCGGAAACGCCTCCTGTGGATCCAGCGAGAGGGTTTGAGCAGCAGCGGGGGGTAACTGCTCCTGCTCGCGGAAGATCAGGGCGGCATAGGCCGCCAGTTCATCCCGGTTATGGATCATTTTGACAGCCGAGCTGCAGCCATCGTCTGAGGGCTTGGCAACCACTGGATAGCCTGGGTCCGCTTCCATCTGCTGACAAACTGCATCCGGATCCTTAGCCCATTCTGGGGCGGTGATCAGCTGGTGCTTGGCAACGTGGAAGCCCTGCTCCCGCAGAAAGGTGTTGGTGACTTTTTTATCGATGGTTAGCTCAGCAGCTTCTGGCTGCGACCCATTGTAGGGCAGGTTAAGCGCAGCCAGGTGACGGGGCAGTTCCCCATCCTCCCCGGGCCGACCGTGCAGGGCCAGAAACGCAAAATCGATGAGATCAGGCAGGTCAGCAAGGGTGTAGCGTCTGGGGTAAAAATCGTAATCGGGCTCGCTGAAGGCCTCCGTGATGGCCCGGGCTTCTTGCTGGATCTGCCGGAGGCCTGGCGTCAGCGCAAAGTGCTGAAGCTTTGTCCGGATGTCATCCGCATTGTCTTTCAGCAGCACATTCATGGGCAGGCGGTAAAAAGCCCACTGGCCCTGCTCTAGTGATAGAAAGAGCGGAATGGGCTCATAGGCTTGCGTAGCGGCCAGTTTCTCAAAAACATTGCGCCCGCTTTCAACGGAAATGTGCCGCTCTGACGAGTAGCCGCCCAGGATTACCCCGACCCGGGTCTTTGCTGACGACTGAGCCGTCTGCACTTGCCGCTGCTCGTCCAGTCTGGCCAGAAGCGGCTCAAGCTGATGCGGGACATTGGTCTGGCCTAACCGCGCCTGCAGGGAGGTGCGCACAATGTACGTCAGGAACTGGCCGGGCGAGAGCCCGATTTCAGCGGCCTGGTGAAAGAAGAACGAGGACGGCATCATGCCACTGGTGGTGTTGGGATCGTTGAGGTAGACCTCGCCCTTTTCCGTGTAAAAGCCATCAATCCGCGCGTACACCTGGGCATGCATGGTTTTGAATAACTGCTCGCAATGCCGCCGGATTTGGGTGAGGCCTTCGGCCGGCAGGTCCATGGGTGTAACCTTATGGGAAGCGCCCGGCAGATACTTAGCACGGTAATCGAAGACGTCTGATGATTTGCGGATCTCGGTTGGCGGCAGGGCTACGGGCTGGCCATCGTCCTTCTGCACCACGATACAGGAAAATTCGCGGCCTTCCAGCTTGGGCTCTACCAAAACGGTATGCTCTGTCTGAAAGCCGGACAGGATTAGCTGCTCTGGCGGAGTTGGCTGCGCGCATTGATCGCGGATCTCACTAAGGACAGCCTCCGGATGGTAGCACGTTTGATCATTGACGACAACTGGTATTCCCAGGCCATCCTGGAGGTCTACTAAGTCACGCACGTAAGCCACTCGATCTTCTTCAGACCATGCCAGCCACTGCTCTGTTGGTAGATGCCAGCGGAAAAAGCTTTGGTCCACCAACTGCTGGAAGGTCTCAAAATCAGCCCGTTCTAAAACGTGAACGCCAATGGAGGAACCCTGGGAAGCAGATTTGATAACCAGGGGAAAATCAAAAAAGCTGCGCAGGCGTTCAAAATGCTTTTTAGGCTGACCAGGCGTGAGCCAGGATTGCCGGGTGATGACATGGGCTGGCAAGGGTTTGAGGCCTGCCTGCTCAAAGACGGTCTTTTGTAAGCCTTTATCAATGCCTAAAGCAGAGGGAAAAATGCCGCAACCGGTATAGGGGATGTTCAGGTAGGATAGCAGTCCCTGAATAGCGCCATCCTCCCCATAGGGTCCGTGCAGGACCAGGAAAGCCATGTCAATGAGGTCCGGCAATTCCTCGAAAGCTACGGGCTGCCCAACCTGCTGGATGGCTTCTTTTGTTGGGATTGTTGAAGGAGGTCCTAGGCTTTCGATGTACACCTGGAAGTTATGAGGCGAATCCGGCAGGATGGAGGCCGGCGGGTAGAAATCCCGGATGCTGCCTTTGTACAGGTACTGCCAATCCAGGTGGATCAGGTTGCCTAAGCTATCGATGAAGAGCGGGACCGGTTCGAACAAGTTTTTGTCCAGCGAATCATAAACCGTCCGCCCCCCGGCAAAGGCCACCTCCCGCTCTTTAGACTGCCCCCCGAATAGAATTCCGATTTTCATGGGGGCAAAGGTAAGGAAGGGATGCCCGCTTTTGCCCTTAGCCCCTGGGCCAGGATTGGAAAGGCTTGTTAAAATCAGGTTTACAGGAACCGGTTTAGCACCTCAAACACTTTCATTGTAAGCACCTTGGTTAAACTAACGTCCGGATAATGGTAGTAGTGGGTTCGCAGCTCCCTGCGCCATTTATCGAGATAGGTTTCCCGAAAATGCTCCTTTTTCGCCAGGAAAAAGTCTCGGCCCTCAATTTCATAGGCAATATTTAGCTCATGGGGTTTCAGGTTACGGCCAAAAGTCATTTCCGGGTTCAGCGCCTTTTTACAGCTTAAAACATAGGGTTTTTCAATTTCCTCGAAAGGTTTAGTCCCGTACAGGTCCACCTCAAAATCGTAAGGCTCAAGGTTGGGATTCAGCCCCTTCATGCGGGAAGGTAATAGCTCAAAAAAGGCATCATATACTGCAGAAGTTTCCTCTATCTTCGGTATCTCTGGCAGCTGGCTGTCCATCTGGAGGGGTACCTGGAAGGCGTTTTCTTCATTTTTTCGCTTTACATGAACTCCTAAATCCCCAAAATTCGTAGAAAAGGACTTAGGTGGATACAAAAAGTACTTTCTAGTATCAATCAGGTATCGGTTATAAAGCTTTTCCCAATTATCGTCTGGATAACTTTGAACGGGAGGTGGCAATCGATTATCAATAGCTAAAAGGTCAGGCTCATTCAAGCGCCAATCTTCAAATTGCTGCCATTGATTTGGAGTAAAAATTTGGCCCCAAGTTGATACCTTTTGAATGTAGCAGACTTCTGTTAGGGAGGCTTGTTGAAAAGGCCTTGAAAACGGAAAAGTTTGACTAAAACTATAGAGGCTTACACCTCCTACATTTTCATCGTGGTAACTCAATTCAATAGCTTTCAAAGCCCAATGATAAAAATAGGGACTAGCAAACAAATCATCTTCAAACACAATTACAGGTTTGTTAAGCTCAATGCTAAAGCTTCCACACTGAAATAAATGTTGCTCTAAACCTTGTTGCGATTCTTGGTAAGTTATGGCTTTTTGACCATAAGGCCAGTAAACCTGTTCTGCTAATTGTTTGACACTTGGTGTTGCATTTCCTTCTACACTAATGATAAGCTTAATATTGCCACTCGGGTAGTCAGCTTTTTTTAATGAGTCAATTAACCTGCTTAAGGCTTGAGGCCTTTTGTAAACAGGTATTACAATTGCAGGTAGATCGTATGCTGTATTGCTCAATTGATTACCAGTTAAAACTTTTTTTAGGAAAAAGTAAAACTAAAATTTGTGAGCATAAATAAAGCGAAAAGTAAATAAGCTGACCCAATTGGTGCTTCCAAAAACCCACGTTTGAATGCTGATAAAAGTAGGTTTGACGATAATAAATGAGATTGTAAATTAAGTATTTAATAGTTTTAAATAGATCTATGAAATTTAACGCTTCTCCAGCACAAACTTCAGGATATCGTTTTGCCCTTTGAATTTTTCCTTTATTAATGCGACACATGGTATAAAATTGCTTTTTCCAACTTTTGGGTTGATGGTATACAACAAGTTCTTCTAAAAAGACCATTTTAAACTTACTGTTGGCAACCTTCTGGCTATAAATGTAATCTCCTCCCGCGTAAAGCTGATCATCAAATAAACCTAGAGTTGAGAAAATTTGATTATGCACTACTAAGAATGTAGTTAAGGCAAAATAACATTGTTCAAATTTTGATTTTGCATGAAAACCAATAGATTTGTGATAAACATTTGATATTTTATTAAATTTTTTGAATTCTATTTGAATATTACAGCAAATAAAATCATAATCTTTCAAGAAAGGTTCTAGTTGTGAAATCCAATTTCCTGGTATACTAAGATCATCATCAGCAAATAACAGCCAATCACCGTTCGCCTTTTGGATGCCTTGGTTGCGCGCTGCGTAAGAACCAAGACTAACCGGATTTTCGATCCTACAAATCTGCCAACCTTCTTGCTTTAACTTTTCAAGGTATTG
>CAYYUA010000043.1:0-12877 GCA_964474835.1 uncultured Sphingobacteriales bacterium | reverse complement strand
GAGTGGGCACTGATGGATTCGAACCATCGACCTTCTGCTTGTAAGGCAGACGCTCTAAACCAACTGAGCTAAGTGCCCTTGTGCTTTATCAAAAAGCTTTGCAAAGCTAACAGCTTTCCGCCCAATCCACCAAATGCCAGCACCAATTTTCCGACCTTAGCGCTAACCCGCCAATACTAAAGGCGCCTTTTACCCGATAGGCCAGCACAACCCCACCAGCACACCTACGCGCTGACCGGGGATTTCTTAGCTTTGAAAGCAGCCATCAGAACGGATCCTTAAGTGTTGCCACGCATGGGGCGTTTGCGTTTTTTTCTGCTGTTAGCGGCCGTGGTCACCGCGCTGCTGTCCTCAGCTGCCTACCTGTTTCTGCAGGTCTATGGCGGGGACCTTAAGCAGGCGGTGATCCGCGCCCTCAACCAGCGTCTGAACACGGAGGTCCGCACGCAGCAGATCACGCTGTCCGTCTGGGAGCAGTTCCCCGATGTGGCAGTGGCCTTTACGGATGTGCGCGTGGCCTCCTCCCTGCCCGATACGCCCCGCTACGTGGCCCGCTTCCACAAGGTACGGGCGGTGGTCAGTCCGCTCTCAGCCGTTTGGGGGCCGTACGAGGTGCGGCAGTTCCGGGTCTCGGATGGCTACGTTAAGCCCCGCATCAAAGATGATTTTGCCGTCAACTACCAGGTGCTGAAAGCCCCGCCGGACAGCAGTCAGGCGGCTGATGGCCAGACGCCCGCGCTGAACCTGGGCCGGATCACCCTGCGCAACATTGATGTAGACTACCGCAATCAGGCGCAGGAGGAGGCCTACGCCCTGTTGGTGAAGGAGCTCACGCTGAGCGGTCAGCTGCGGCAGGACCGCTACACGCTGCAGGCTGAGGGCCAGGCGCAGGTGCAGCACGTGCGCATAGCCGGGCAGTCCTACGCGCAGCACAAGCCGGTCACCCTCAGCACGCAGCTGAAGGTCAACCGCCCCGAAGGCCGCTACCAGTTCCGCAAGGGCGGCCTCACCATAGCCGGGGCTGATTTTGCGGTCAGCGGCTCAGCCACACAGCAGGAGAGCGGTACCCAACTGGACCTGCACCTGAAAGGCCGGGACAACAACCTGCAAACGCTGCTGGCGCTGGTGCCGGAAGCCTACCGGCAGCGCTTTGCCAGCTACCACGGCAAGGGGCATTTCTATTGCCGGGCTGACCTCACCGGGCAGGTCACGCCCAGGCAGAACCCGAAGCTGCAGATCGATTTTGGCGTGGAGGACGGCCGGATCAGCCGCGAGCAGACCGATCAGGTACTGACGCAGGTGAACCTCGAGGGCTCCTTCACCAACGGCAATAAGCAAGCGGCCATCAGCACACAGCTGGCGCTGGACAATTTCCGCGCAAGCCTGCGGGACCGCCAGCTGTACGGCTCGCTGAGCCTGACCAACTTCACTGATCCCTACCTGAACCTACAAGTGCGCGGGCGGCCGCGCCTGCAGGACCTGCAGGCGCTGCTGCCATTCCGCGATCTCCCGGCCATGACGGGGGATTTCTTTGTGGATGCGGATTTTGCCGGGCGGCTGCGGCACCTGAAGCAGGTCAGCACCATGCCTAAGGTCAACTTCAAAGGCCGCCTGGGCCTGGAACAGGCGGCCCTGCAAACGCCCGCCCAGCACCCGGATTTCGACAGCCTGGACGGCCACTTCAGCTTCAATGGCAATGACCTGATGATCCACCGCTTCAAGGGGCAGGCCGGGCAGAGCCATTTCAGCCTGAACGGGCGCTTCCGCAACCTGGCCTCCTTCATGCTGCTGCCCGGTAAGCCGCTGATCGTGGATGCCGACCTCCACAGCCGGGAGCTGCACCTGGCCCCGCTCGTGACCACCACTACCGGGCAGCAGGGGCAGGCCGCTGATACGGCAGCCACCTTTGCCTTGCCGGATTACCTTACGCTGGATCTCGATTTTGTTTGTGAGGAGCTGAACTACAACCGCTTTCAGGCCCGGGCTGTGAACGGGGCCCTGCTGTACCAGGGCCAAAAGCTACGCCTGCCGGACCTGGCCTTTCAGGCGATGGATGGGCAGGTGAACCTTTCCGGTAACCTGACCAGCCAGCCCAATGGCAACCTCAAAGCCCGCCTCAAGGGCGAGGGGCAGGGCATCCGCATCCGCGAGCTCTTTTACCAGCTGAAGGATTTCGGGCAGACGGTCATCACCCATGATCACCTGGCCGGCACGTTGGCTTCCACGGTCAACATGGAGGCCACCTGGAATCCCCGCCTGGAGCCCCTGCTGGATAAGCTGAAAGTCACCTCCGATGTGGTGGTGGAGGAGGGGCAGCTGAACCAGTTTGACCCCATGCTGAAGCTGGCCGGCCTGGTGAATGTGGAGGAGCTCAGGCAGGTGAGCTTCCAGCGCCTGAAAAACCGCATTGTGATCGAGGACCGGCAGATCCGCATCCCGGAGATGGATGTGCAGAGCAATGCCTTCAACGTCCGCTTTTCCGGCACCCATCAGTTTAACAACACCGTGGACTACCGCCTGAAGATCGATCTCTCGGAGTTGCTCTTCGGCCGGAAAGCGGCTTACGAAACCGCCTACGGCAAGGTGGTGCCCAGCAAGGACGGGGAGCAGCTCAACCTCTTTGTGAAAATGAGCGGCAAGGCCGCTGATCCCGACATCCAGTACGACCGGAAAGCCGTGGCCCGGAAGCTGGGTAAAGATCTCCAGCAGGAGGGCGAAGAACTGCAGAAAGCCCTGAAAAATCCCGGCCGATCCGGAGATGAGAAAGATGACTACGAACTGGAATGGGATGATTAGCCTGTTCTGTGCCTAAACCCCGCTAAATGCGCTTCCGGCAGAAAACCCTCTGGAAAATCGCCCTGCTGCTGGCAGCGGTGGCCATCAGTATTGCTTCGCTGCTGTATACCAACTACCTGGCCGAGCAGCTGCGGAAGTCCGAGCGCCAGAAAGTCCGCCTGTGGGCGGAGGCCCAGAAAAAGGTCAGCACCACCGACAATCCGGAATTCCTGTTCAAAGTGGTGCAGCAGAATGAAACCGTGCCGGTCATCCTGGTGAATGACCAGGGCCGGATCGTGTCCTCCCGCAACATCCCGGAAAACCGGCAGGATGACCTGGACGAGGTGCTGGCGGAGATGAAGGCGGAGCGCGAACCGATCGAGATCGATACCAAATACGGCAGCAAAAGCTACGTCTACTACCAGGAATCACTGCTGGTCACGCAGCTGCGCTACTTCCCCTATGTGCAGCTGGTGGTGATCGCCCTGTTCTTTGCGGTGGCCTATTTTGCCTTCAATGCCTCGCAGAAGTACGAGCAGAACCGCGTGTGGGTGGGCCTGGCCAAGGAAACCGCCCACCAGCTGGGCACTCCGCTCTCATCCCTGATGGGCTGGCTGACCTACCTGGAGAGCACGGAAAAACTGGATACGCCCACAGTCCAGGAGCTGGAAAAGGATGTGAACCGCCTGCAGACCGTAACAGACCGCTTTTCCAAGATCGGTTCCAACACGCAGCTGGAGCACCACAACATTTATGAGCAGGTGGCGCAGGGCTTGTCCTACCTGCGCTCCCGCTTCTCCCGGAAGGCTACCATTACCATTGATGAGTCAGCCGACCCCGACCTGAAGGCCTGGATCAATGACTCCCTGTTCAACTGGGTGATCGAGAACCTGGTGAAAAACGCCATCAATGCCATTGAAGAAAAAGGCTGCATCACCTTTTACATCCATCAGCAGGGCCGGTATGCCGTGGTGGATGTAGCTGATACGGGCCGCGGGCTTCAGCGCTCGGAGTTCCGCTCCATCTTTGAGCCGGGCTATACCACGCGTAAGCGCGGCTGGGGCCTCGGGCTTTCCCTTTCTAAGCGCATCATCGAGCAATACCATGGCGGGCAGATCTTCGTCCGTAATTCAGAGCCGGGCAAAGGCACTACCTTCCGCATCAAGGTCAGGCAGTAGCGGCTCACCGGGGGCCGGGGGTAACTTTTCTTACCTTTGCCCCTTCATGAAAGCAAGGCTTCAATGCTACAATCCATGACCGGCTTTGGCCAGGGTCAGCAGGAGGGCGAAGGCATCGTAACCAGCGTGGAAGTAAAAGCCCTCAATGGTCGCAATCTTGACCTGAATATCCGCCTGCCCCGGGAATTCGCGGCCCGTGAAGTGGAAGTCCGCAAACAGGTGGCTAACCGCCTGACCCGGGGCAAGGTCAACCTTGTAGCAGAAGTGCAGTACAGCCAGCCTGAACAGCAGCAAAAGCCCCTGAACCACGACCTGGTCAGGGGTTATTACCGCGATATTGCGCCCCTTAGCGATGAGCTGGGCCTTAGCAAGCACAACCTGCTGGATACCCTGTTAGGCTTTTCGGATGTGTTCGAGCAGCCGGCTACGGGTCAGCAAGAGGCGCAGTGGGCCCTTATCCGTCAGGCCATCGAAGCAGCCCTGGATCAGCTGGAAGCCTTCCGGCAGCAGGAAGGGCAGCACCTGCAGGAAGACCTCCTGCGGAACGGCCGGGCCCTGCAGGACAAGAAGGCAGTGATCGCTGAGCAGGCACAGGGGCGCATGGCGCAGACCCGCCAGAAACTCTGGGAGCGCCTCCAGCGGCACCTGCCGGCTGAGGCCCGGGAACAGGTCGATACGCAGCGCTTTGAGCAGGAGGTGCTGTATTACCTGGAAAAAATCGATGTATCAGAAGAGCTGGACCGGCTGGACAGCCACCTGCAGTATTTCTTTGACAACCTGGAGAGCGCAGAGGCCGGCCGGCGGCTCAATTTTATCAGCCAGGAGATCGGGCGCGAGGTCAATACCATCGGCTCAAAGATCAGCGACAGCACCATCCAGCAGGAGGTGGTCAGCATGAAGGAATACCTGGAGAAAATCAAAGAGCAAGTGCAAAACATCCTTTAAATGAGCCGTAAGCTTGTGCTTATCTCCGGGCCTTCCGGAACCGGGAAGACCACCATTGTTCAGCACCTTATCCGTGACTATGACGCCCTGACCTTCTCCATCTCAGCCACTACCCGCGAGCCGCGGGCTAACGAAGAGCCCGGCAAAGACTACCACTTCCTGGAGCCGGATACTTTTCGCCATTATATCCAGCGGGGCGACTTCCTGGAGTATGAAGAGGTGTACGAGGGGCTTTACTACGGAACGCTGCGCAGTGAGCTGGAGCGGATCTGGACGCACAACCAGGTGCCGGTGCTGGATATTGATGTAAAAGGCGCCCTGAACATCCGGCAGTCCTACGAGGGCCATCCGCTGATGATCTACATTCATCCCTACTCAAAGGAGAACCTCCGCGAGCGCCTGGAGCAGCGCGGTACGGACTCGCGCGCCAAGATCGAGCGCCGCCTGGCCAAGGCTGGCGAAGAAATGGCCCTGGCTGAGGGCTTTGATCATGTGATTTACAATAAAAACCTGAGTGCAACGCTTAGTGCCGTTGACGAGCTGGTGCAGGCCTACCTGCAACAGCCCTCAGCGCCCTGATATAAAAACCTGAGACCATGAAAGTCGGTCTGTTCTTTGGCTCATTCAATCCGGTTCACGTAGGGCACCTGATCCTGGGCAGCTACATGGTGGAGTATGCTGACCTGGATAAGGTCATGTATGTGGTGTCGCCCAAAAGCCCGTTCAAGGAAAAAACCTCCCTGCTGAACGAGTACGACCGGCTGGAACTGGTGCGGGCAGCCATTGAGGACGATACCCGCCTGGATGTGACCGATATTGAATTCAGGCTGCCCAAGCCCTCCTATACCATTGATACCCTGGTGCACCTGGAAGAGCGCTACCCGCAGCGGGAGTTCGCCCTCATCATGGGCTCGGATACGGTTAACTCCCTGCCCAAGTGGAAAAACTATGAGCAGCTGATCGAGCGCTATAGCATTTATGTCTACCCACGGCCGGAACATCCGCTACAGCCGATAACCGGGGCTGATATCCATCAGTATGATGCCCCGCTGATGCGCTTATCCTCCAGCTTTATCCGGGAGAGCCTGAAAGCCGGCCACTCGGTTCGGTACATGGTGCCGGATGCCGTGCTGCAGCAGATCGACAAATGGGGCTATTACCTTTAATTTTGTAAGTTCAAACATTAAAGGACACTGTTTCAGTCCTGATAGCAATTACCTGTAACGTATGAAATTAGATATCCTAGTGATTGCCGTGCATCCTGATGATGCAGAGATGTGCGCCGGCGGCACCATCCTTTCTCATGTGGAAAACGGTAACAAGGTCGGGATCATAGACCTGACCTATGGCGAACTCGGAACCCGCGGCAGCCCGGAGATCCGCGAGCAGGAATCCCATCAGGCAGCGGAGATCCTGGGGCTTGCTGTGCGGGAGAACATGGGCTTCCGCGATGGCTTTTTCAGCAATGATGAGGCGCATCAGCGGGCCCTGATCCAGAAGATCCGGCAGTACCAGCCGGAGCTGCTCCTGACCAATGCACCGGCTGACCGCCACCCGGACCACGGCAGAGCAGGGCAGCTGGTGAAGGAGGCTGCCTTTTATGCAGGTCTGCCAAAGGTCGAAACCCTGGCGGAAGATGGCCGGGCTCAGCCATCGTGGCGGCCCCACATGGTTTACCAGTTTATTCAGTTCTACTACCTGACGCCCCACATTGTCGTGGATATCAAAGCCCAATCGGAAAAGAAGATGGAAGCTGTGATGGCCTACAAGTCGCAGTTCTTCAATGAAGACAGCAATGAGCAGGATACCATCCTTACGCGGCCCGGCTTTTTTGAGATGCTGCGGGCCCGCTGGCGCGAAATGGGGGCAGCTGCTCACCTGGAGATGGGCGAGGGGTTTCTGAGTGACCGGACGGTTGCGGTGGATCACCTTCTGCAGCTGCCGTACAATGGTAGTGCCTGACTACCGCCCGTATGAGCTTTTGCCTTGTGACCCTTAACTTGCAGGGTTTAACAATGCTAAACCTTTTGCTATGCGTGTAGACTGGTATACCCGCGGTGTCCTGACAGTTATTGCAGCAAGCCTTGTCATGCTGGTCATGCAGAACATGGAGCTCATTCCGGCTGCCACGGCCGATGAAAAACCGGCCCGGCCCTCAGCCTCACCATCCACGGTCCGGGTGCCGGTCAATGAAGATGGCTCTGTGGATGTTCGCCTGAAAGGCGGGCTCAGTGATAAGATCATGGACGTGAACATTGTGAGGGTAAGTGGCACTGAAACCCAGGAAGGGGTGCCGGTAAGGCCTTTCGGCCACTCAATGAACGTCAATATCGAGGAGATGGGAGGCTATCAGGTCTACCGGAGCCTCCCGGTTCAGATGAACTAGGAGCATTTCATGAAAAAACACGCCCTTAGCAAGTCCACCTTTCTGCGGGCTGTTCAGTGCCCTAAGTCCCTGTACCTGTATCAGTATTACAAAAAACTCCGCGAGCCCTACAGTGCTGACCGGCAGGCGCTGCTGAACCGCGGCCACGCGATCGGATCCCTGGCCTGGGAATGTTTTCCGGAAGGGGTGGATGGCCGCGTTGGGAATAAATTCATGTATGGCAAG
This sequence comes from uncultured Sphingobacteriales bacterium, assembly GCA_964474835.1. Taxonomy (GTDB): domain Bacteria; phylum Bacteroidota; class Bacteroidia; order CAILMK01; family CAYYUA01; genus CAYYUA01. The sequence goes on along the minus strand of CAYYUA010000043.1, from coordinate 5,368 downwards.
GCGGTGGAGAAGACTCAGCGGCTGATCCAGCAGGGGGTGTCCACTATTTTTGAAGCCACCTTCCAGCAGAACCAGGTACTGGTGATGGTGGATGTGCTAACCCAGCGCAATGGCTACTGGGAGGCTTACGAGGTCAAGAGCAGCGCACGGGTCTCATCCAACCATATCCGGGATGCAGCCCTTCAGTACCACGTGATGGAGCAGGCTGGCCTGCCCCTGCAGGATTTTCAGGTCATGCATATCAACAAAAGCTACAAGCGCCAGGGTGCGCTGGATGTGCATGCGCTCTTTACCAGCGATTCGGTTATCAGGGAGGTGCGGAAGCAACAGCCCTGGATCCGCAAGAACATTGATTACGGGAAGCAGGTGCTGCAAAAACCTACCGTGCCTAAGGTCAGCATCGGCAAGCACTGTTCTGATCCCTATCCTTGTGACTTTATCAGCTACTGCTGGCAGCAAGTGCCGCAGGACTCGGTTTTTGAGATCGGGCACCTGGCAGCGGATACCAAATTTGATTATTTCCGGAAGGGCTATGCGGCTATTCAGGACCTGCAGCCTGAAAGCATAGAGAGCCCGGCTGTAGCGATACAAGTGCGCAGCCATCAGCAGCAGGAGCCCTACCTTGAGCAGAAGGCGCTGAGCCACTTCTTGTCAGGCTTCCGGTTCCCGCTTTTCTTTATGGATTTTGAGGCCATTATGCCGGCTGTACCAGTTTTTGACCAAACCCGCCCCTTCCAGAAGATCCCTTTTCAGTTCTCCATTCACCATCTAAGTGATCCAGCAGCTGCGCTACAGCACCGCGAATTCCTGGCTGAGCCGGGAACAGACCCGCACGGCCGCTTCCTGGAGCAATTGCTGGCTGATACTGAAGGCACCGGAAACCTGGTTGTTTTTGAGGATACTTTAGAGCGCCAGATGCTGGAGGGGCTGAAAAAGCAGTTTCCTGATCACAGCGCTGCCATTCAGAACCGGCTGGACCGGATCATTGACCTGCGGTATCCTTTCAAGCATATGCACTACTACCATCCTGCCATGAAAGGCAGCTTTAGCCTGCAGGCCATTTACGAAGCCCTTTTTGGCCGGGATGAGGTGGAAAAAGCCATTGAGGACGGGGGCATTGCTGCTATTAAGTACGAGCAACTGCTGAATGCCACTGATACCGCTTATATGGCTGAGGAAAAAGAAAAGCTGTTAGCCTACTGCCAGAAGGATACCCTGGCGCTGGCAGAGATTTACCGCTTTCTCAGCAGGTTAGTAACGACTTAGCGATCCCCACGTTTCCGGTTATCCGGCTTGCGGTGCTCCGGCACATTAACGTGGCCATAGGGGCAGTGCTTACAGGCTGATCCGCAACAGTAACCGCGTTTCAGATGGTAAGTGGCGGTCATGACCAGCCAGCCCTCGTCATTGATGTAGTAATCTTCCCCTTCTTTGGGTTGCTGAGGCTCGGGCATAGCGGGCTAAGGCTTTTATTGAAGGGTGTTCTGGTAAAGCTCCTTCTCCAGCATCTGCTTTTCGCACAACTCACTGTAATAGCCGCCCTTGGCTAACAGGGCGTTGTGGTCACCTGCCTCGATCACTTCTCCGCGGTCCAGAACCAGGATTTTATCTGCATTCTTAACGGTGGATATGCGGTGACTGACGATAAAGACGGTACGGTCTTCCAGGTAATTCCCCATACCCTGCAGGATCTTCGCCTCCGTGTGCGTGTCAATGGCCGAGAAGCAATCGTCCAGCACAAGCATTCGGGGATCGCTCATAAGGGCCCGGGCAATGGAAACACGCTGCTTTTGCCCGCCGGACAGCGTCACGCCCCGCTCTCCGAGCCTGGTTTCAAATCCCTTCGGGAACTGCAGGATGTCTTTCTTGACATCTGTAATTTCAGTTACTGTTCTCAACAGGCTGTAGAGCCGTTCTTTATCCTGGGTATTGTTCCAGTCGTAGGGCTGGTGGTAGCCAAACAACAGGTTACGGGCAATGGTATCCGAAAAGAGGAAGTCATCCTGCGGCACATAGCCGATCTGCTCCCGGAATTGTCCCGGATCCAGTCGCTGCATGTCCACGCCTTCAAAACGGATATTGCCTTCTGTGGGGTCGTAAAGGCGGAAGAGCAGGTTGGCGATCGTGGTCTTGCCCGAACCGGTCTTACCAATAATTCCAACCTTATCCCCGCTTTTAACCGTCAGGTTGAGGTTTTTAAGGGCCTGGATGCCCGTATCAGGATAGTAGAAGCTGACATTGTCAAATTCAATGTTGCCCTTGACCGTGATTTGCTTGTTCTCGTCAGCGGTTATTTCTGGCTTCTGGTTAAAGAGGTGATTGATCCGGGCCTGTGAAGCAGCCGCCCGCTGAACAATGGATGTGACCCAGCCAATGGAGGCCACCGGCCAGGTGAGCAGGTTAACATAGATGAAGAATTCAGCAATGTTACCGGCTGTGATATTGCCGGCCATTACCTGCTGGCCCCCTACGAACAGCGTCAGCAACGTACTGACCCCGATCAGCATGATGATAGCCGGAAAGAAGAGGCTGTTTACCAATACCAGCCCCATGGACTTTTGCCGGTAATCCTCTACTTCGCGGTTAAAGTGGTTACTGACGCTTCGTTCTGAGGTAAAAGCCTTTATGACCCTAATTCCGGAGAACATTTCCTGGGTGAAGGTGGTCAGCCGCGAGAGCTGCTCCTGTATGATCAGGCTTTTCTCCTGAATAATGGCATTGACATAGTAGATCGATATCGCCAACACCGGCAGGGGGATCAGCACGTACAGGGTCAGCTTAACGTTGACGGTCAGCATAATGCTGACAACCAGAACGATCAGGGATGACAGGTTGATGGTGTACATCACAGCAGGGCCCAGGTACATCCGGACCTTACTCACATCCTCGGTGATCCGGGCCATCAGGTCACCGGTGTTGTTCCGCCGGAAGTAGGAGAGGGATAGCTGCTGAAAGTGATCGTAGATGTCATTCTTCAGGTCATACTCGATATGACGCGACATCACAATGATAGTCTGCCGCATCATCACCATGAAGAAACCTTTGATCAGGGCCATTGCTACAATAACGCCCCCGAAACTGAGCAGGATAAAAGCAAACTGGTCATAGATGGCCGACTGGACGCTGAAGCCATCAGCCATGTTGTACAGGAAGAGGTTCTCCTTGACCAGGTCAAAGGCGTGGCGCACGACCTGAGCCGGAAACACGCCAAAAACATTGGACAGGATCACAAAAATGCTTCCTCCTATTAAGTACCATTTGTAGCGTGCGAAATATGGATTGAGTGCTTTAAGCGCTTTCATATATCAGTGTCCCTCATTCAAAAAGGCTGTAAGCCCGGTTCCCGACAGTTGCAAATCTAACCATTCGTTAGGCTGGCGCGATTAAGTGTTGAAACACTTAGCTGAAAAGAGAACGCCAAAGCGTGGCTTTCGTTCGCTCGCCCGCACAAGAAAAAGGCCGGCACGCAGCCAGCCTTTTTCCAAAACATCAGCCACGGCATGCTGGATGCTCAGGCGCTGACCTTTTCATCGCTCACTAATTGCTTAAGCCTTTCCCCAACGCCCTGCGATGGTCGCTCAGCGTTAGGATCAATGATCTCCCCGTCAGGGCCTATGATGATAAACCGTGGAATGGAGTTGATCAGGTAATCCTTCGCCAGCTTGGACCGGAAAGCCTTGCCGTTGGCAAACAGCTGATAGCCTTTCAGTTCCCGGTCTTCTACCATGGATCGCCACTTACCCCGGTCTTCCGTGTTATCCATCGATATACTGACAAAGGCAATGTTCTGATCCTTCATTTCGTCATGGAGCTCCTTCAGCTTCGGGATTTCCCGGAGGCAGGGGCCACACCACGTAGCCCAGGCATCAATGTAAACATACTGGCCTTTCAGGTCAGCCAGGCTTACTGTATCGCCACTATGGCTGGGATAGGTGAAGCCCGGCGCTTCCCTTCCGGGCGTGATCTCCCGGCGCTCGGTCATCAGGGAGTCGATATGGCTGATGGGTTGGTCCCGGTAGGCTACACCCTCATAATACTGGTACAGCGGCTTGATATCCGGAATTGCTGAGCGCTTGATGCGCCTGCTCAGGAACTGGCTGGCCAGCTGAGCCTTCAGTTTTTCGTTGTTCACCAGAGAATCCAGAACAAGGCGCGTAACGTACCCATCAGCGGTATCTTTCAGGGATGGCTGCTCCTGTAGCAGGGCGCTCTTTTCATCCCGCATAACGCCCCGAACCAGGCGGAGGTAGTCAGGGACCTTGGCCAGTAGCGGATCGTTAAACGGGAGCTCATTTTTTACCCTGCCAAGGCTATCGGGAATGGAAGTGCTGCCATCCTGCGCAAGGCGCTTGTGCAGGCGTGGATAGCGCACACGCTGCCGGTCGTGTGAGCTGCTGATATTGACCTGCTCAAGGCGGGCGAAAGGCTGGGGCTTGTCATCCGCAAAATACTGCCTGAAGTGATCCCGGTAAAAGGACTCAACCGAGTCGAGCGTAGCGATAAAGGACGCTGGCTGTTTGCGGAATAAATCCCGCATCGTACGCTTACCGCTCAGGCCTACTGAGTCGGACAGCCGGGTTTTACTGGCGAGGTAGTTATTCACCTTAGCCCGGTCGCCACTGTAAACAAGGCTCTCGCTGAAGTTAGAGCCATTAAGCTCCATATGCAGACTATCAGATGGTTTGACGTAGGCCTGGGTGTTCGCCTGCCCCAGCTGAATGATCAGATAAGTAGGCTCCGACAGGGGTAGCCTGGCCCGGAAGCGCCCATTGGTGTCCAGCTTAGCAATGCGGCGCCTTTTGCTGACTTTTGCCGGGGTAAAAATGCGAACCCTGTCCTGCTCAGCTTCCCTGATCTGACCTGCTAACACGGCTTGGGTATCCGTAGCCTGAGCCTGGGATTGGGCATTATTGCTACCTGACTGCTGGCAGCCTGCTACAAAAACTGACATCACAGGAATAACAAACAGTGGAATTGAGAAAAAAGACCGCATAAGCGTGTTTTTGGTAGTTGTCTCAGCAAATCTATGCTAATTGTGTATGAAATGACGAGGTTGTCATTAAAGAGGCTGCATCAATGCTTTCGCCGGCGGACCCTGAGGTGTTCAATATCCCGCTTACGGATCCATTTCAGGTACCGCTGCAGGGGTTCGGCTGCTCGTAGCTGCTCCAGCGTGTTGTAGGTCTGTACCAATTCTGTGTTGGAAAAGGTGGCATGAAGCGTCTTGTGACAAGGCTGGCAAAGGGGAATAACATCCTCGTCTGTACCACCTTTCTGTTTTGGCACCAGGTGATGACGGGTGATCTTTTCAACCGTCCGGTCGCAAAGGGCGCAAACAGGCATAGTTAGACCTGTTTTGATGCAATGA
>CAYYUA010000042.1:0-13771 GCA_964474835.1 uncultured Sphingobacteriales bacterium | reverse complement strand
CATCAGCTCGATCTCAGCCTTCTTGGTGGCATAACGGGCGCTGATCAGCCGCTGCTGGGCATCCAGGTAGCTTTGCTGGGCTTCTTTCAGGGTAAGGTAATCAATGCCGCCGGCCTCATAATTCTGCCGGGCTATCCGGAAGGTTTCCCGGGCTACGCTCACGTTCTCCTCTTCCAGGCTTGTGCGGCTCCGGCTCTCCTGGTATTTGGTAAAAGCCTGCTTCAGGTCAGCCAGTAACTGCTGCTGCTCCTGCTCAAAAGCCAAAGTTGAGCGTTCAATCCGGATCCGGGCATTTTCAGCCCGGCGCTGGGTGTTAAAGCCATCAAACAAGTCGTATGACAGGTAAAGCCCGTAATCAAAACCCCGGGCTTCGCTCTCGCTCACAAAGCCGGCTTCCGAAGTGGTCTGGCTGAAGTCATAACCCAGGTTCAGCCCGATTTCAGGGTAGTGGTTGCTTTGCACCGCTTCCAGTTGCTGCTGGGCAATGCGCTTATTCTGCTTTTCCTGCTCAATCCGTGGGCTCTCCTGAAGGGCCTGCTTTTTAAGCGCCTGATAGGTAAAAGGGGATTGCAGCGGAATGGTGCCGGGGACCGTGAAGGAATTATCCACAGGTGTGCCCATGAGCCGGTTCAGCCGGATTTTGCCATTCCTTAGTTGCTGACGCAGCTGCAGGTAGCTGGCTGTATCCGCATTGTAATCGCTCTGCACCTGCCGGTAAGCCAGTTCGGAGCCGGCCCCGATGTTCATCCGCGTCTTAGCCAGGCTGCGGCGCTTGCGGGTCAGGCTCAGGGCCTCCTGCGCGGTGGCGAGCTGGCGTTTCTGCTGCACCAGCTTGTAATACTGGTCAATGATAGTGCTTACCTGCTCCTGGACAGTCTGGTGGAATTGCGCTTTTCCGCGTTTGCGGATGCTTTTCAGGCGCTGGTAACTAGTGAACATCCGGAAGCCATCGAAAAGCGTCCATCTGAGCTCAGCCCGGCTATTCAGCGACTCCGTTTCTGCTCCGTTCTGGTTAATGGTCTCCCCGCTAATGAACTCCTGCGTGGTATTGCTGATCTCGGTATTCTGATCGGCCGTCAGGCGAAGGGTGGGCAGAAAGCCCGCATTGCCCCTGGCCACATTGTTTTGGTTGATTCGCTGATCCTGGCGGGCTATCCGGATCTGGTAGTTTTGCTCCAGCCCTTGCTCGATGGCCTTTTCCAGCGAAAGGGTGTCCTGAGCCGGAAGGATCAGAGGGCTAAACAGGCTGCTGAAAAGCAGAAGGGCGGCCGGAAAAAGGGGTTTCAAATACTGCAAGGAAATCAGGCTAAGGGATTTGTTTGGAGGATTGGTCAGGCGCTGGCCTCATCAGCTTCCAGCGGGGTAGCATTGCTAACCGTCTTTTCCCGCTCTGAGAGGTAGCTGTAGATAGCCGGGATCACATACAGCGAAACCACTGTGGCAAAGATCATCCCACCCATGACCGCTATGCCCATGGAGGCCCGGCTTTCGGAACCCGCACCACCCCCGAACACCAACGGGGAGATACCCAGGATGGTGGAAATGCTGGTCATCAGGATCGGCCGGAAGCGCCGGGCTGCCCCGCGAACCACTGCCTCATAGCGCTCGTAGCCATCGGCTTTCTGCTGGTTGGCAAACTCCACGATCAGGATGGCATTTTTGGTGACCAGCCCGATCAGCATGATGATCCCGATCTGGCTGAAAATATTCAGGGTTTCACTAAAGTACCACAGCACGAACAGCGCGCCTGATACAGCCAGGGGCACGGTGAACATGATGATCAGCGGATCGCGGAAGCTCTCAAACTGGGCAGAGAGCACCAGGAAAATGATAACCAACGCCAGGGCAAAGGCGAAGATCAGGCTGGAGGCGCTTTCATCGTAATCCTTGGACGTGCCGGAGAGCGCTGTGGAATAGCGATCGGCAAGCACGGTATCGGCAATCCGGCGCATTTCGGCAATGCCCTGGCCAACGGTCTTATCCCCGGTTAGGCTGGCGGATACCGTAGCCGAGGTGTAGCGGTTATAGCGGTAGATGGTAGGCGGGCCGCTGGTTTCTTCCAGGCTTACAAGGTTGGTAAGCGGCACCTGCCCGCCTGTCTGGTTCTCCACGTAGAGGTTGCGCATGTCCGAAGGCTGGTTCCGGTTCTGATCCTTCACCTGCCCGATCACCTGGTACTGCTTACCGTTCATGATGAAATAGCCCATGCGCTGACTACTGAAGGCCAGCTGCAGGGTTTGCGCCACCTGGCGGGGGTTCACGCCCAGCTTGCGTGTGCGCTCCCGGTCAAAAGTCATCTCCAGCTCCGGCTTGTTGAATTTCAGGTTAACATCCGCAAAGCCGAATGTCTGGCTCTGGTTGACCTGCTGCATGAATTCCGGCAGGACCTGCTTAAGGTCTGAAAGCTCCGGTGCCTGGATCACAAATTCCACGGGCTGACCGCCAAAATCCCCGCCAATGCTTTGCTCCTGCGTGACGAAAGTGCGCGCTCCGGGAATACGGCTGATCTTCTGGTTGAGCGAATCAGCCAGCGCCTGCTGCGATATTTCCCGCTCATCCTTTTTGTTGAGCATGAGCCGCATGAAGCCCGAGTTCTTGGACGTATTAGCCCCGAAGCCCGGGGAGGTCACCGAAATGATCGCCTCCCGCTGCGGCACCTCGCGCTTCACCAGCCTGATCAGGCTGTCCATGTAGCGGTCCATGTAGGTAAACGTAGCGCCCTGCGGGCCGGTGGCGAACATGCGCAGGTTACCCCGGTCCTCAACGGGCGCCAGCTCTGAGGGAACATTCCGGTAAAGCCCGTAGATGCTACCGATCAGGCCGGCTATGATCAGGAAAGCGGCCCACCGGTACCGCATGAAGTACCGCAGGCTCTTACGGTAGCCCTCAGTGAGCCCTGCGAAAAAGGTTTCCGTCTTCTGGTAGAACCAGGAGCGGGTTTCCCGCTTTTTCAGGATCCGGGAGCTGAGCATGGGGGAGAGGCTCAGCGCCACAAAGGAGGAAATGATCACACAGCCGGCTATCACCACCGCAAACTCCTGAAACAGGCGGCCGGTGATGCCGGTCAGGAAGATGATGGGCAGGAAAACAGCCGCCAGCGCCAGCGTGGTGGAGATCACGGCAAAAAAGATCTCATTCGAACCTTCGAACGCGGCCTCCTTCGGGGTTTTGCCGGCCTCGATCTTGGCGTAGATGTTTTCCAGCACCACAATCGCGTCATCCACCACCAGGCCAATGGCCAGCACCAGTGCCAGCAACGTGAGCACGTTGATGGTGAAGTTCAGCACGTACATCAGGAAAAAGCTGCCAATGATGGCGATCGGCACCACGATCACGGGAATAATGGTGGTGCGCCAGTCCCGCAGAAACACAAAAATGATCGTGATCACCAGGATGAAGGCCACCAGAATGGTGGACTGGACCTGATCGATCGAAGAGCGGATGTACTGCGTACTGTCAAAACCGATCCCCAGCTCGATATCGTCCGGGAGGTCCTGCTTAATGCGGTCTAACCGCTCATAGAAGGCATCCACAATACTGATGTAGTTAGCCCCGGCCTGCGGGCGGATCACAGTGCCCACCATGGGCTGGCCGTCCCGCTTCAGCACCGTTCGCTTATCCACCGGCCCGAGCCGGGCCTGCCCGACATCGGCAAACCGGATCACCTGATCCCCCGTCTCGCGGATGATCATCTGGTTAAACTCCTTTTCGGTCCGCAGGCGGCCTTTGGTGCGGATGCTAAGCTCTGTGGTCTCGCCTTCGATCGCACCGGAGGGGAGCTCTACATTGGCTTCGTTCAGGGCGTTACGGATATCGGTAGGGGTGACGTTGTAGGCCTGCATTTTGGCGGGATCCATCCACAGGCGCATCGAGTACATCTTCTCGCCCCAGATAGAAACACGGCTGACGCCCTGAATGGTCTGAAACCGCTCCTTAAAGACGTTGTCCGCCAGCTCGGTGAGTTCCAGCAGGGAGCGCTGGTCGCTCTGGATGTTCAGAAAAACGATGGGATCGGCACTGGCATCGGATTTCTCGACCACCGGCGGATCGGCATCTTCCGGCAGGCGCCCCCGGGCCTGTGCTACCTTAGAGCGGACGTCATTAGCCGCTGATTCCAGATCGCGGGCCAGGTTGAATTCCACCGTAATAGTACTGCGCCCATCGCGGCTAACAGACGATAGCGTGCGAATGCCGGAGATGCTGTTGATGGTCTCCTCCAGCGGCTCGGTGATCTGGGTTTCGATCACGCCGCCATCCGCCCCGGTGTAGTCGGTCGAGACGGTGATGATGGGCGGGCTGACGTTCGGGTACTCGCGCACACCCAGGTAATTGTAGCCCAGGATGCCGAAAAGGATGATCGTGAGCGACATGACCGTGGCTAAAACCGGCCGGCGAATACTGATGGATGAAAGGCTTAGCATAAAGGATGATCAACAACTACATGAGATAACCAAAATACCCACAACGACTGAAAAGGGGGACTTATTCCTGCATGGCCCGGATGGTGACAGCTGTTCCCTTGCGGATTTTCTGAATGCCCTTGCTGATCACAGTGTCCCCGGACTGCAGGCCTTCTACCACCTGCACGTGCGTGCCTGTGCGCTGAGCCGTCTTAACCGGCTGAGGATAGGTTTTACCATTGCGGTACACGAAGACCTTTTTGCCATCCAGCTCCGGGATGATGGCAATACTTGGCACCATCAGGGCATTGGGATCAGTTGTCAGGGTAAGCTCAATGTTTACAAAACTACCCGGCCGCAGAAGCCGGTTATCATTGGCATAGCGGGCCCGTAGCTGGAGCTTTCGGGTGTCTTCGCTGATGGCAGGCTCAATGGCGTGAATCCTTGCTGTCAGCATCGTATCCTGGTTATCAGGCCGGAACTGGATGGGCTGCCCTCGCTCGATAAGCGGGGCATATTTACCTGGCACGGAAAAATCCAGCTTCACGGGCTGGCGCTTCACCAGCTGGATCACCTTCGTGGCCGGTGATACATAGCTGCCCAGGCTGACCTGCTTAAGGCCCAGCGTGCCGCTGAAAGGGGCACGGATGGTGGTTTTGGCGATCTGCGCCTCTAATAGCTCGATCTGGGCTTTGGTGGATTCGTACGCGGTTTTGGTCTCATCGTAGGATTCCTGACTAATACCTTTCTGCTCCAGCAATTTCGCTTTCCGGTCCAGCCGCTGCTTGAGCAGCTGCTTCTGCTGCCTGGCCTGCTTCAGTTCGGCCTGTAGCTCAGCGCTGTTGATCTTGAGCAGGAGCTCGCCTTTATCCACCCGGCTACCTTCTTCCAGCGGCAGGGCCGTTACCCGGCCGGAGGCTTCCGTTTTCAGGGCCACCTCCTGTTCCGGGATCACCGTACCGGTAACATTCAGGGTATTCCTGAGCGACTCAGGCGTAACAACACTAGCGTGTACCAAGATTTTAGGCTTGGAGGCTGACTGTGAGGCTTGCTCATCAGTGCTATCATCAGCATTCAAGGGGCGAAGGAGGGAAAACAGGAAAAAGCCCGCTACGCTGATCAGGAAGATCAGCCCGGCACTTTTAGCCCACGTGGGGATGCGCATCATTCAGGCAGGATTATCGTGTTCTATTCGAGGAAAGCAAAAGAACAAAAAGCCTGCCGTAGCTGCCGAAAAGGCCGGGGTACTGATGTTCTGGGAGGTATTACTCCGGTTTCTCCTGGCACGTTAATTCCGTTCCAACAAAAACCGGTTCAAGCTGGCACCAGGCCCCGCTGATAACATCGGTTAAAAAACCCAACCACGCTGGCGGGAACCAGAAGAAATAAATATAGCTGGCCAGATAGCCCGGGTGCACGCTACTTTTGATGGGCTCTTTGTAGGTTTTACAACCAGCTTTTTTGATCTCCACCAGATGGTCGTCTCCGCGTCTAAGGTTAGCGATTACAGAATCCGTACCTCTTAGCTTCCCATCAACAAAGATCCTGGCGTTATCCGTGTAGGATTTAATGGAAACTTCCCTTCGCGAGCCGTTGCTGACCATGGCACATTGCTGAAGGCCTATGCCAAGTAACAATAGCCCTGCTATCAGTATCCTGTGCCTCATTATGTATCAACCTTAGGTTAGTAGGGAATAAAAGACTGAAACTAGTTTAGTCAAACCGATCTGCTTCAGGAATAAGCGAATCAATAAAAGTATAGGAAGGTGTGGTTTGGAAAAAGACCCAAAGGTAGCTTATTCACCTTTGGGCCTTTCTGGGATTACTTACCGGTTACCACAGTAGTGACAGTGGTGGTAAATAGCCCGCTTTTGAATTTGCGGTCCACAGTAGCGATCTTATCAATATTGCCATTTTCGGCAGCTGCTTTGATTCCAGCATCACCATTGAACGGCTGGAAACCTAGTATGAGTGTATAGCTGGACTTGCCGGTTTTCTGACCGATTTCATTATCCGTAACCTCGATAGGTAGGGTGGTGGCGCAACCAGATAGCAACGTGCCTGCAGTAATAAGAATCAAAAGACGTTTTATGGTACACATAGGAATCAGATTTTAGGGTTGTTACTATTTACCATGAACCAGAAGCTCATACTTAGTCCATAGGAAATAATCGGTAGTCCGGAGATCGATGGCACCGATTTCTTTGATATTGGCTTTTGAAGCAGCCTCTGAGACGAAGTACTCATCGTTATTCAGGCAGATACCAGCGCTGGTGATCTTTTGACCTCCTGCAACACCTGCTGTCGCCAGGGCTGACTGCTCAAAACCAAAAATGCAAGTGTTGGAAACCCGTCCTGTCTTATCACCAATTTCATTATTGGTGACTGTAAGGGGGTCTGTAGTGGTACAGCTTGAAACCACAAGTGCTATTCCCAGTAAAAAGGTTAAACGCTTAAGCATAATTGTTGGCATTTTACTTTAGAAAAATTACTTGCTCTGACCGCTAACGGTGGTTCGGTAAAATGGAACGATAAAAATCCCAACCTTATAGCGGGCGGTACTGATCTTATCAATCGATCCTTTTTCAGCAGCAGATTGGTAAGAAAGATCCAGATCAGTGTTAAAGAGCGGGGTACCCCCAACATCGCCCCGGGCATCACCAACAGGATTGTTAGTGACAGTGTGGGTCGTAACCGTGCAGGAAGATCCCACAAACAGCATTAGCAGGCAACTTGCTGCTAAAAGTTTGCATCGTTTCATAAGCGTTGCGTTTAGTTGAACAGTGATTTGGCTAAGCAAAAATAGGTAAGCCCACCATTTTGCCAAATAAATAACAAAACCTTCATATGTAATTATTAAGTAGCTCCACTTTATGACCACTTAATTCAGATCCAGAGGTGATACCATCCTTGTGGCTGAAGCCATTAAGGCTTTGGAATATTCGCAGATGGTAGATAGAGCAAGGAAGAGTTGCTGTAAAGGTAAACCCGGATTGGCTAAAAAAGCCCAAAATCGTTTGTCTATTGTCATGAGATATTCAATAACCGTTTAGCATGTAAAAGGCTCAACTAGGGATAGGCTATCGTTGAGCCTTTCTTCATTACTTACCAGTAAATTATCAAGTAGCTGCAAATATTAATAATACTGTAAGTAGGCTTTTAACTAATCATCTTCACAATCAAGTTCTTTTGTTATTGTTGTTGGCTCGAGTTCATTCCAAGCTCCTGTAGCAGCATCAGTAATGAGTCCAGGAATATTAAAGAGAATTCCAAATACTATCCACCCAGCTTGAGTGTTACTTCTTATCTGCCTCGTATAAGTATCACACCCTTCTTTTCTTATACTTATCGTATGACCATTGTTACGCTTAAGGTTGGCGGTTATTGCATCTTGTCCTCTTCTTGCACCATCTACGTATATCTTAGCATCGTCAGTATAGCTTTTTACTGAAACATTTTGCTTTGATCCATTAAAAATAAGTGCGCAACTAGACAATGATATTGAAAAGAATACCAAAAAACACCCTGTCATTAATCTCATAAACCATTTCATAAGTATGTTTTCTTTTTTATTTTCTGCAAAACTACTTAAATCTACCATTTCGCCAAATAAATAACAAAACCTTCATATGTAATTATTAAGTAGCTCCACTTTATGACCACTTAATTCAGATCCAGAGGTGATACCATCCTTGTGGCTGAAGCCATTAAGGCTTTGGAATATTCGCAGATGGTAGATAGAGCAAGGAAGAGTTGCTGTAAAGGTAAACCCGGATTGGCTAAAAAAGCCCAAAATCGGAGGCGTTAGCTAAAAGCCCTTGAAGGCTACGAAACCCGTTCATGAAAAAAAGCTGCACGGGCTTTCTGCAGGTAGTGCAGGTGCCAGGTGGTCCACTCCTCAATCACAGCCCGGGGGATCGCCTGCCAGCTGGCTGTTTCCGGGTCGTACGGGATCGGCCGCCAGATGTAGGCGCGAAAATCTTCGCCGGTGGTCAGCCAGGTTTTCTCAGCCGCTTGTTCGATCGAGAGCTGATTCAGAACGTAGCGCAGGTAATCCTTATGCGTAGCCCGGGGATTGCGTAACCGTACGCCTATGTGCGGGCCGGGCTCGCCAAAATCCTCAGGCTGGTTAAACACCGGCTCAAAAAAGACAGGGTCGCCTTCTTCGCGGTACAGGCTCAGGTAAGTGGGGTTTTCCGTCATCTCCGGCGAAAGGGCAATGTTGAAACCCTTTTCGATCGCCTCCGGGCAGATCAGCATCCAGTAATCCACTAACGCCATTCAGCTGCGGTTTTTGTAGGCCACTTGTTGTAACAAACCGGGTGATCAGCGGTTTTGAGACAGGGCAAGCCGCCTGAGAATATGGCCAAAAGCTCCACGTTCGCTTCAGCCTTTGGCCTGGATGTAAGCGCCCCCGAACTTCTGCCGCACGCCACCCTGCGTAAAGCGCTCGGTCTGGGCCTCGCCCAGCTGCGCTACGGCATGCGGATAGGTAGCCTTTACCGCATCCAGCGGCATGTTCAGGTCGTGAAAAGCATAGAGCGCATACTGGGCACCCCACGAGCTCCAGGCCTGCCACCAGTCCTCGCCATACGCAGCCTTCAGCTCAGCCTCGCGGGAAGCCAGGGCGTTGCCGCGGTCCCACACAAAGCGCGACCACTGCTGACTGCGGAACTGGAAGTCAGACACCGCAAAACCAGCCTGGTGCAGATGAGCCTGGTATTCAGCCTGCGTCAGCCGGCTGGTCATGCCCACTCGCTGCTCAGCCTCCGCCTCTTCGGGCGTAAAGGGCGTGGTGTCCTGTATAGCCCAGTCCTCAATGTAGAGGCGGCCGCCCGGTTTGAGCACTTTCCGGCAATTGGCCAGCAGGGCATCCTTATCAGCTATGTGCAGGAAGCTCAGGATGGCATAGATGGCATCAAACCCCTCTGCTGCACGGGGCAGGCGGGCCAGGTCATCCGTGGCTGCATCAGCCTGCACCACGGTGATCTGCTCCTCAAGGCCACAGAGCTGATCAATGCGCTGCTGCAGCTGCGTGTACCGCTCCAGCGGGTCAATCGCCACCACCTCAGCCCCGAAAGTTTGCGCCACATGGCGCGCAGGCCCGCCAATGCCAGCGCCAATATCCAGCACCCGCGGATTAGCAGGTAAAGTCTGCATAAAAGGATTCAGGTACTCGTAGCCACAGTAGTGCAGGGCATCAAAATGCTGAAACTCCGAAGGCTGGAAAGGTGCCTCGTGCTGACTGGCTACCTTTTGGATCTCATGGTCCAGGTAGCGCATCATGGGGTCCGAATAAAGGGAGAAGGATTGCCAATCGGTCATAGCTCGAAAAACAGGTTTATCGTCAGTTTTAAAGGGCGTAATGTGATGAAGGAGAAGGGCTTTTTACAGGTCTGAAAACGATCGGCAAAGCTAAACGGTTGAAGTAAGAAAAATGCCATGCGACTCATCCTATCCCTGTTTATCCTCCTTGGCAGCATCACGAGCTGCCAGGGGCAATCTTCTTCATCAGGCGGAGAAACCAGCAACACCGCCACCTCCATTGCCAAGGACTTTGACCGCTCAGGCCTGGACAGTGCCTACTTTGCCAGCGGCTGCTTCTGGTGTGTGGAATCCATCTATGAGCATGTAAAAGGCGTGCCTGAGGCCATATCCGGCTTTGCCGGCGGGCAAAAGCCTGATCCTTCTTACCGCGAAGTAGCCAGCGGGCAAACCAACCATGCAGAAACCGTTAAGGTGTACTACGACCCGGAACAGATCTCCTTTGATGAACTGGTGGAGGTTTACTACGGCTCACAGGACCCTACCACTAAGGGGCAGGATCCGGATTTCGGGCCTCAGTACCGGTCTATCATTTTTTACCAAAATGAGGAGGAGCGGAAAATTGCTAAAGCGCTGAAGGCAGACGTTGCCGAAAATTACGAAGAAGAAGTGGTGACCGAGATCAAGGAGCTGAAGGCCTTTTATCCGGCTAAAGCTTATCATCAGGAATACGAGAAGAAAAACCCGAACAAGGCCTACATCCGCCAGGTCTCTAAGCCACGCCTTAACGAATTCAAGGAGCAGTTCCCGGCGTTAATTGAAAAAGAAAATCCCTGGAAGCCCTGATCGCTTTCACAGGATATGAAGAACGGGAGCGGCTCAAACCCCTTTCAGCCGCTCCCAGAACTTGACCAAAAGGCCTTCAGCCTGTTCAAATTCCGGCTCAGCCCGCTGAATGCCGGAAGCCTGCCCTTTAGCAATAACATTGGGATCAAGCTGATAGGCAAAAATGAAGCTGTTAGCCCTGGGGTACTGCGCAGAGGGGAGCCACCCGGCCAATTGGCCAAAGCGCAGGTCGTACAGCTGCAGGTTATCGCCACGCTCTCCTTCCCTTACGATGTAATTCCCCTGTGTGATCCGGATGAGCTTCTGCATCAGGGGTGTTTCTTTAGCACCTTCCGGAAGCAGTTGATGACGCTTGGGGAAATAGTCAAAATCGATCGGCCACTGGTTATCAAGAACTGAGTAATACCCAATGTGAAAGCCCTCTTTGGTCTCTGCATTGGCTGACCACAACAGGTTGTTGAAGGGCGTGGGGCGGGAGTCAATATCCACGTACTCAATTCCCTGTTGCTTCAGAGAGGCAGCAAACTGACTGTTGACGTAGGCCTTGTTCGCCATCGTCAGCACCAGGTATGCACTGCTGATGATCAGGCCCAGGGTGTTGGCTTTCAGGGTGCCGCGGGGCTTAGCGTTCCGGACCGTGCCAATGATCAGGCCGGTCAGCAGCGGCACGGTGTAGAGGGGATCAATGACAAAAATAGACTGGATGGCCACCCGGTAATCCAGCGGCCAGAAGAGCTGGGTTCCCCAGGTTGTGAAGCAATCCAGCAGCGCATGGGTCAGCAGCCCCAGGAAGAACAGCCAGAACCACCCCATCCGGCCTGTTACCCCATTGTATTTCGGGTGGATCTTCCGGGCTAATAGCGTCAGCAGGGGGCTGAGCAACAGGAAAAACGGGATCGAGTGGCTGATGCTGCGATGGTAGGCCACGCGGTTCACATCGTTCATGAATTGGGTCGGGATTACATCCAGGTCCGGAATCAGGCCCGCGATCCCGCCCCAGATCAAAGCTTTGTTGCCGATCTTCCGGCCGAGTACAGCCTGTCCTACAGCGCTGCCTAAGGTAATCTGGGTAACACTATCCATAGCTTAATTTAACTGACTGATCTGCGCTTTGGTTTAGCAGCGGTGCAAATGTCCCGCTTATTGCCCCGATCACAGACAACAACTCCCACAACAAATAAAATTTCAGCGGTTGAGCGCTGCTAATTGGATGGGTAGCTACTTTTCCTTACATTAGCTCACTCCATCAAAAGCTAGCTAAGTATCTTTTCAACCTGATCGATGATTACCTTGCCTGAAATCAAAACTGACCCAAAGAATTGTGGATGAAAAGATTTCTACTCCTCGGCTTTCTGGCAATCTTACTAACGCCAACCCTCTCTCACAGCAAGACTTCCATCGCCAATGAATGGAATGAGGAGCTGCTGTTTGCGATCCGCCACAGCCGGGCCCGGCCAACGGTCCATGCCCGGAACCTGTATCACTGGTCAGCTGCAGCCTACGATGCCTGGGCCGCCTATGAGCCCAGCGCTAAGCCCTACCTGCTGGGGGATACGCTCGAGGGATACACCATCCCTTTCAGAGGCGTGCCGGACCCCGATGACCGGCTGAAAGCGCAGCGCAAGGCGATCTCCTACGCCTCGTACCGGCTGATGAAGCACCGGTATCAGGTTTCTCCGAACTACGCGATCATCCAGCAAGAGCTGAACAAGCAGATGCGCTCGCTGGGCTACCCCATCAGCGATACGGCCACCAGTTACTGGGATGGCGAGCCAGCCCACCTGGGCAATTACATTGCTGAGCAGGTAATTGCTTATGGCCTTCAGGACGGGGCTCATGAGGCCAGTAACTACAAAAACCAGCAATACAAGCCCCTGAACGACACCCTCAATCTTACCAACAATGGTACGCCCGGCCTCCGCAGGCCTAATCACTGGCAGCCGCTGCAGATCACACAGCGAGTGGACCAGGCCGGGAATCCGATAAAAGCCACCCAGTCTGCCTTGTCGCCCGAGTGGGGCGATGTGGATCCCTTTGCCCTGGCGGATTCCAATTACGTCACCAAGACCCGGGACCGCAATGGTAATGACTACAAGGTGTGGCTGGATCCCGGTCCTCCGCCTTATCTGGATACGGCCAATCCATCAGGGATTAAGTCGGAGTATAAATGGAATTTCTGCATGGTGAGCATCTGGCAGTCTCACCTGGATCCGGCTGACACCACAACCTGGAACATCTCGCCCGGGAACATTGGTAACCTGCAAAGTTATCCGGACCAATTCAGCCGGTACGACTCCTTCTACAACTTCAAATCAGGAGGAGGCCCCGGGCTTGGGAAGGGCTACGATGTGAACCCGGCAACCGGGAAGCCCTACCAGCCCCAGCGCGTTAAGCGGGCTGACTATGCCCGTATTCTGGCAGAGTACTGGGCCGATGGCAAATCCTCAGAAACGCCACCCGGACACTGGTTTGCCATTTACAATGAAGTGGAAGAAGATCCCGCTTTTAAGCGGCAGTGGAAGGGGCGGACAAGCCTGCCTGATCTGGCCTATGACCTGCGCACGTACCTCTCACTAGGCGGGGCTATGCACGATGCAGCCGTTTCAGCCTGGAGTGTGAAAGGCTGGTACGACTACGTACGCCCTGTATCGGCCATCCGTAACATGGCAAAACAAGGCCAGTGCACAGATCCGAATAAGCGGAATTTTGACTCAGCGGGCATCCCGCTGATAAAAGATTACATCGAGCTGGTCGAACCCGGTGATCCGCTGGCCGGCAACAACGGCCAGCATGTAGGCGAGATCAAGCTTTACACCTGGAGAGGGCCCGATCATGTGCAGAATACCGAAACCGATACGGCAGGCGCAGGCTGGATCCTGGCCGGCAACTGGTGGCCCTACCAGAAGCCATCTTTTGTTACGCCTCCGTTTCCGGGCTACGTTTCCGGGCACTCTACATTCTCGCAGGCGGCCGCCCGCATCCTGACCCAGAGCACGGGTAGCCCTTATTTTCCGGGTGGTAAGAGTGACTTTCACTTTGAAAAGAACGAATACTTAGAGCACGAAAACGGGCCGACAGAAGACGTTACGCTGACTTACGCCACCTACAAGGATGCGGCTGACTGGACAGCGCTCTCCCGGATCTGGGGAGGCATTCACCCGCCTGCTGATGACATCAATGGCCGGAAAATAGGCCGGAAAGTGGGCAACTATGCTTTTCAGCAGGCTGATAGCCTGTTCAGCGTCCAACCGCCTGTGGTG
>CAYYUA010000041.1:0-13941 GCA_964474835.1 uncultured Sphingobacteriales bacterium | reverse complement strand
AAATGTGTAAATGAAAAACGGGTGTATAAAGCGTGAGAAATTGGGGAATTTCATGATGTAACGCTCTATACACCCCAAAAAAGAAATCCTATGAACACGAAAGATCTTCTATCGCAGGTGCTTGTGAAGAGCAGAATAGCATTTGTTAAACGATGTGTTAAACCTTTGGTTCCTGTGAGGTTAAGTTTGCTCGCAGGGCTACTGTTGTCCATCAGTGTAATAACCGGAAATCAGGTGCAAGCGCAGAATTGTGATGCTGATTTCTTCGGAAGCCAAATCGGAGGTAGTACGGAAGCGCGCTTTATTGACAGTAACAGCCGCGGAAAATTTAACAAATGGTATTACGGAAACGGCCAAACCGATACAGGTACTAGTCTTATCCTAACTTCACAGGACTACAATAGCTATGGTACTTACCAGGTTTGCCATGTCGTTAAAGATGGTAACTGCAGGGATTCAACATGTCAGCAAATAACATTGAGTTGTGACACCAGCGCTAGTTTTAACTATAGCGTTACCGGGCAACAGGTTAGATTTTTCAATCAAAGTTATTCGGCTGACAGCATCATTTGGGATTTTGGGGATGGCAACACTGGATTTGGCCAGCGTCCTGATCACACCTACGCCAGCACCGGTAGCTATACCGTAACCCTGAAAGTGGTCCGGAACACCAATCCCCGCTGTGTAGCCACAACCCGGCGAACGGTATCCATTACCCAAAACGGCCCGTGTAACGTTGATGCCCAATTCAGAGCTACAGGCAGAGGCTATCAGTGGAGCTTTAGTGCCACCAACCCCACGGCTGCCAGCTACAGCTGGGATTTCGGGGACGGTAGCTCCGGAACGGGTGCTCAGGTTTCCCACACCTACCGTAAGAAGGACACCTATGATGTAACCCTGATTGCAAGAGATACAACAGGAAACTGTGCAGATACCAACACCCAACAGGTTGTTGTTGATAATGACAACGTCATATCCGGGGAGCTTGATCTCCAGCAGCGTCAGTTCCAGCGTTCCGATAGCGTGGCGGTTGAGCTATACCGCTATGACTCCTGTAAGGGAGTTTACGACAAGGTTCAGACTACTGAGTCTTTAATTGGCGTAGATTCAGCGCTTTACTTTTTCAATGGCTTGCCGGCCGGTAAGTATCATGTAAAGGCTGATCCTGGAAACAATGCCAGCCTTAGCAGCTATGTGGCCACCTACCACCGCCAGGCCAGCAAGTGGAACAATGCCGATTCTATCATTATAAGCGGGCTTGGCAATACCAATTACGGCAATGATATCACCCTTTTAAAATCGGCTAACAGCAATGGTTCCGGCAACATCACCGGCTATGTGGGTGGTAGCAAGGCTAATTGTACCAACAAGCGCCGGCCGGAAGACGGCCCCCTGGCCAACGTGCCCGTCCTGCTGCTGAATGAAAACCGTGAGCCCGTGGCCCGCACCACCACCGGTGAAGAGGGCAACTACCAGTTCAATGACCTGGCCCTGAACACCTATTACGTCCGGGTGGACCTGCCCGGCTACCAGGCTAAGGCTGAAGAAGTGACCCTCAGCAGCGATCAGCCTAAAGAGGAGGCCGACTTTGAAGTCAGCAATGAGCAGGTTACTCCCCAAGAGAGCACCGGCCTTGCAGAGGAGGCCACATCTAAGGCCACTGTGGAACTTTATCCGGTCCCATCCCGCTCTCAGGTTACTGTTACCATCTCGGATGCTGAAGCTGAGCAGCTTGCCCTGCGCGTCACCAACATGCAGGGTCAGCTCATGGCCCAGCAGCGCCTTAGTGCCAGCGGGCAGCAGCAGGATATTCAGCTGGACGTCAGTGACTGGCAGTCCGGTGCCTACATCCTGCAGCTGCGGGATCAGCACGGGCAGGTGAAGGAAGCCCGCAAGCTGATGGTCCGGTAATAACCCCCTTTTGTCCCCTTTCCTTTTTCCCTTGAGGGGGAGTTAGCCCAGCGCTGCTCCCCCTTTTTTTGTGGCTGGGTAAGGCAGCAGCTTCCGGGTCCAGCCCTCCGGAAATGACCAAGCCGGCCACTCCCCTGCCCAGATGCCCGAAGGCGGAGACACGGCCATTGGCATACGGCTGCTCGTGTAGCAGGAAGCCTGGGATACCAAGGTAAGCCCGCAGGAAGTAGCGGACCGCCGGGCCTTCCCGCAGGAAGCGTTTACCCAGCATTTTTTCCGTTCGCAGGGCTATTAGTCAAAAGGTAAACCCCGAATACGGGATCCGAAGGCCGTTAACGCTGTTTAGCAAAGGCACCGAAAAATTGCGGCTGGCGCGTAAGCCTGACCGTAAGCCTTCAATAGCCTTAGTTTTAGAATGGTTTTTTACATTATACTTAAGTAACCGACACCGATCAGCCGTCACCCCGCTCGATCACCATTAGCACGTAGCGTTTTTCCCGCGCAAACAGCTCAGGGTCAATGGCTGCGAGCTCCTTGTTGAGCTTAGCGTCCAGGGATTCGCGCAATTCGCCCGTAAGGTAGTAGAGCCATCCTTTTTTGCGGTGTAGCTTCTCCAGGGCAAAGTGCCTGACCGGCAGCAGGAACCGCTGAGCGTACATGTTGATAAAGCGCAGCGTGGGCAGCACGTTCGGGGTGATGTCCTGCTCCGTGGTAATGGTCCAGTTCTGCTCGCGCACCCGGGCTTTGAAGTCTTCCAGCAGGTGGCCGGACTTATGCCGGGCCTCGCTGCTCTGGCGGAAGTAATCCACTACCACCCAGCGGCCATTGGCCTGCAGCAGGCGGTCCACCTGCGCAATGGCATCGGGCAGCTTGATGTACTGAATGGACTCGGAATGGATAATGGTGTCGTACAGCTTATCCCCCTCAAACCGCTCGAACTTGGTCTGGTAGCACGGCAGCTCGGGGTATTGGTGCCGGATATGCGCAACCTGGTTCTTATCGGGCGTAAGGGCCTCCGTCTGGTAACCACGATTCAGCAGGAGCCCCGCAAGGCCGCCCATGCCGCAGCCTGCATCCAGTATAAGGCCGGGATCCCCTGCCAGGTGGTTGATGATGTTCTGCGCGTACTGAACCTGCGCTTCCTCCACATCCCTGATGGACAAGGTCTCCGGGGCTACCTCCGGGTCATGGAAATACCCGTAATGCAGCATGTCATTGGTCAGGATCTGACTGTAAAGGCTTAGCCCCGGATCGTTCTCTGAGCGCCTACGCCTGGTAAGCTGGCGGTTGTACTGCCAGGCCCTGAACCAATTGACCGGGTTAAGGAGTGGCCGCAGGTTTACTTTCATACCGGGCAAATAACAGGGAAAACTCGGAAATAAGAGCGCGACCAGCCGCTCCCTGTTTCATTGCCATCCGCTGCGCTCCCGGCAACAGGAATCTGGCGCACCCCTAACGCCTGCCCTCCTGCCTGAACCAGGATGAAGCCCTGGCTACTCACTGCCTGCCGGATAGGCTACTGCCATCGTGCCTTTGAAGTCCTTCAGGTGCTTGCGGTCATTGCCGGAATACACCATGCAATCAAATTCGACCTTGAGGCGGTAGGTAGGCAGGCCCTCGCGGTTTTCCTGGTACGGCTCAGCTTCCACAATGCGGAAGTAGCTCTTTTCAGGCTGCTGGTTCTTGCCGGTCTGGTAAAGCGTACCATCCTCAGCCCGCCAGCTGATGTTCAGGAAAGTGGGATCAACACGAGCCGTATCCCCGCTGATCTCATAGTTGAAGTTGGCGTTACACCCGTTGGCAAACACATCTACCTGCTGGCAACGGCTGGCCGAACAGCCAGAGGCAGCCTCTACGATCAGGCAGACTTCATAGGTGCCGGGTTCCCGGAAATCATAGGTGGGATCCGCTACTTTTGACATCAGCGTATCGCCCCGGAACCAGCGGTAGCTCAGCGGGCGATCGATATTGCCCACGTCTGATTCAAAGATCACCTCAGTCTGATTGACGGGCTGCACCTGGTAGTTAACCCGGCATTCCGCCCGGTCCAGCACCACGTTGCGGGTGGTTGTAGCTACGCATTGGCCATTATTGTGGTTAATGCGCAGGGTTGTGGTGTATTCGCCCTCTCCACCCAAAGGATAATGGTGTTCAGGCGCGCGCTTAATAGAGCTGCGGCCATCCCCGAAATTCCACCGGTATGTTCGGGAGCCCGGCCCCTCGGATACCGGCTTGAAGGTCACCGTTTTGCCCCTGACAGGATTGTAATAGCTACGCTCCCCCGTTTGCAGTGCCTCGTCCAGGTTGAGCTCACCCCTGGCATCCTGAAAGGCCGGCAGCTCGATCTTCAGGGATTGCGGACAATCCCGGCATTCCGGCTTACCGAACTGCCCGGTGAGGTTGTACCGGTTATTGGAGTCACTGGTGAAGTAGGTGTGCAGGTAGTAGTCATCCCGGCCTGCGCTAATGGTCCGGGCCTGCCCATCGATCGAGCCCTCCACTGTGAAAACGGGATTGGTGGCAGCCGGATCCGGCAGTTTCTCTTTCTCACAGCCGGAAAGCAGGCCAGCACTTATTATCAGGAGTAAAATTCCTCGCTTCATAACAGCATGTTTTTAGTTCAGCTGATACTGCAGCATAAGCTGGATGCTGGTGTTCCGGTAATTGCCACTGCTGCCACTTTCGTACTGATCCTGCCTGGCTTGATTCAGGCTGTAGATGCCCCTGAGCTGAAACCGCAGCCGGTCGCTGTAATCAAAGCGGTAGCCAGCCATAGCCTCAAACTGCAGCGTTTTCAGCCCCTCGGGCCTTAACTGGCTGGTGCGGCTGGTGGTCTCTTTCATCCCGAAAGAAGTGGAGCGGGTTTTCGTGATCTCACCAGTGGCGGTTACCAGCCAGGTACCGCTTACACCGCCTGTGATGCCATGGGAGCCCAGCACCTCATAATCCAGGTATAGCGGTACCTGGAGCTGATGGGCTTCCTGTAGCTCAAGGGTTGTTTCCTCAGCCTCAAAGCCAAAGTTGTAGGAGCGCTGTGTGACAGCGCGCTCATAGCCGGGCGACCGGTTGTAATGGTAAAGCAATGCTGTATTGGCAAAAAGGCCCCCGGTCAGGTGCCAGCGCGCATACGCACCAGCTACGGGGCCGGGAGACAGGTTGTTCAGACGGCCGCCCGTGCTCCGGGCAGTGACCTGAACGCCACCTGTTATCCCGAGCTCAAAAGGCTCGTGGATATCAGGATTGCTCGCCTTCAGCGAGTCAACAATGGTACTGGCCTCCCCGGGCGTTCGGTCATGCGCTTTCAGCAGGTTAAGCTTCGTTGGCAGCTTGTGGAGCTGCTCCCGGCGGAATGCCGGCGAGCCCTCCTGTACAGCGGCCGGATTGGACAGGCTACTGGCCAGGGCCGGCTGACGGCTATTACTGGCTTTTACCGTCTTGTTACGCTCCAGGCTGCCTGAGGTATTGGGAGTTCCGCCTTGGGTGGCGGCACTTGAACCGGCCTGTGGCGGTTCCTTGTGAGCCGGGGAGCTATGGCCTGCAGGGTTGCTGTTAGCAGTTGAGGATCCCCTTGCTCGCTGCTGGCCTGGCAGCGGGTTGTACGAGCCCGGGATCCCCAGGTTTATGCCAGTGGTAAGCGGATTCTGCCTGGTATGCTGCTTTGGTGCCTGCTTGGTCACAGATTGGGAGTCAGCCATTGCAAACGGCTGCTGAGCCTGTCCTGTGGCTTTATTGCCGGTCAGCTGGCCGCTGTTCAGCAGGACATACCCACCGCCAGCTGAAAGCAGCAGTAGCAGCGGCAGGATAAACCACCAGCCATAACGCGGGCGTTTCCGCTCCCGCTTTTTGAGCATCTCCTCCATCGCTGCCCACGAGGACTCGTCAAACTCGGCTTTTCGCTGGCTGAGTTTCTGCCTGAACAGCTTGTCCAAGTCATCAAAATTCATAAAGCCAGTTTTTGAGAGGGGTTCATCATATCTTTCAGTATTTGCTGTAACTTATGGCGGGCGTTGTTCACGTGCCACTTGGATGTTCCTTCTGAGATGGTAAGCTTCTCACTTATTTCTTTGTGCGAGTAGCCATCGATCGCATACAGGTTGAATACCTTCCGGCTATTGGCAGGCAGGCACTGCAGCATTTTCTCCAGGTCATCGGCCGTCAGAACCTCCATGGCCTCGTTCAGGCTTATCCCGACTTCCTCTTTTTTGCCCAGTTCCTGGTAGTCGAACGTGCTGGGTTTATTCCGGGTTTTCCGGTATTCATCGATAATGGTGTTGATCATGATGCGTTTGCACCACGCTTCAAAAGGAATTTCCGGCTTGTAGTGCTCCAGGTTGTCCAGGATCTTCAGGAAACCTTCATTCAGAATGGCCCGCGCATCTTCTTCATTCTGCTGGTAGCGCATACATACCGGTAGTAGCAGGGTATAGCAGTGACGGTAAAGGGCATACTGGGCCTTCCGCTTGCCCTTTATGCAACCGCTGATCAAGGATTCTGTATTGCTGTCCTCATTAGCCATAACCCGCTGTGCTATTGGTTAGCATACGTTCTGATCAGCCCGGAGCAGAACAGCTCAGCGATCCAATACTAGTGGTCATGGGTTTTCTGCGGGGTATTGGCATTAGTGCTTGATCACTTTTTGGGTTATCACAGTGCTTGCGGTACTTAGCCGGACCAGGTACACCCCTTCCGGATAAGTGCTCATGTCTATGCGCTGATGCAGTGGTTGCTGCCGGGCACTTGTCGTGTTCCGGTACACCTGCCTGCCCTGCACGGTATGCAGGGAGAGCGTCAGTTTGTGACCGCCTTCCGGCCGTACCACCAGGTGTAGCTGATCCTGCACGGGATTGGGGTATAGCCGGGTAAGGCGCATTTGCCGGTCTGCCACTGATACCTGGCCCGAACGCTTTTCAACCATGATCTCATCCGGCTTGACCTGGAAGATGATCCCCGTGGTGCTCAGGTCCTCTTCCATAAGCCTGACCGCTTCAGTTTCAGAGGGCTTGCCGGGTATTTCCACGCGGACGGTGTACCGGCCAAGCGGAATATTGGCAAACTCATAGAAGCCGAGCGAATCAGTACGCTGATAGGCTACCGGGTCCCCGTTCTGGTCGCGCAGCACCACCATAACGCCCGAGTCCGGAACCTGCTGGTGCACAGGACCGCTCCCGAAAACATACCCACTGATAAAGCCCGGACCATCCACGTCACGGTTGCTGTGCAGGTTGATCAGCACCCCGCTAAAGTCGCGGGTACTTAGCGCAATGGAATCAGCGTTCTGCCACGAGACGGCTCCGGGTGCTGCTACACTGACAGAGCGGAAATACGTGGGCATATAGGCTTCGGCCTCCCGGGCCAGCGGCCTTGCACGCAGGGTGTAGGTATCCGGTGGGATATTTTCAAAGCGGTAGCTCCCATCGGTGGTATCGATCATCGTGGAGTCCACCAGCTTCATGGCTGGTCCGGCACCAGGTACTTGCTGGTATTGGTACAGGTAAACCCGGGCAGCACGGGCACTGCCCTGACGCTTACCAACGGACCCCCTAACCTGCATGGACGACAGCTGCGGGCACACATTCAGCCTGAACGGTGAGCTGAGCCCGGAATCCACACGGATAAGGCGGCTTTTCTGGACTGACTCGCCATTACAGGTGGTAGCAGTGACGATCACCGAATCCCGGGCTGAGGGTGGCACGGGATAAGTTCCGCGAAACCCTCCTGCTGAACCGGTGGAGATCTGCTCCACACGCCCACTGCGCGATAGCTGCTCATTGATCGTGACCTGCCTCCCACTGAGGTCATAGCCGGGATCATCGGATGTGAGCTGCCCCTGAACAACCAGGGTGTCCAGCGGGCAGGCATTGAGGGTGAAGCTAACCTGCGAGGTATCGGATCGGTCTACGAATCGCGTTTTGGTTACCTGCCTCCCATTGCAGGTATTAACAGTGACGGAGATGGTGTCCCGGAAAGCGGGTGGAACGCTCAGCGTTGTACGAAAGCCGGATGCGGGGTCATGGAACACGGTATCGGTACGCGTGGGGGACGCGTAGCTGATGAATACCGGACGCCCGTTAAGGCTATAGCTTGGGTCATCAGCCGTAAGATTGCCCTGCACTTCCAGGCTTTCGCGCGGGCAGGCATTGAGGATAAAGGAATCCGGCGGTATGGAATCAGCCACTGTAAACGCTGTATCAGTCCTCGTCCGGTTATCACAGCTCTGAACAGCAGCGGTCAGCTGGCCGCTACGGCCACTGTTTACCGTCATCGGGCCCTTAAAGCGGCCGTTTGCGTTCGTGTAAAATGAGTCAACCCGCGGTCCCAGCGCTGTATCAGCTTCTACAACCACCAGTTGGCTATCTACATCGTAGCTGGCCGCATCCGTCTTTAGCTGCCCCCTGATCGGCACCGTGCTCTGGCCATTAGCCTGCAGGCCTGTAAGGAGTAGCAGAAGGCAGAGCCCGTATATCGCGTGTGCCAGTTTCGTCATGTTGTAGCGGTAGTACCGTTGTTGTTATTCTAATATACGAAGATCAGGTAAGTGGGGTTGGGTATCCCGGAAAAAATCCAAGCCTTCAGGCCTGTTTCCGGTATGTGCGGCTTTTCTGCTACCGGGCTGATCGTTCCGCAGGGCACATCAGCGGGTTCTTCAGAGGAGCACTAAGCCTTCCTACCCAGCTTTAGCCGCCCTTACCAGGAAGCCGGCCAGTGCATCTGCAACTGGTCTGGCCAGCCCCTCTGGCAGCCGGGCTAACAGATCGTGGCCCTGCAGCTCCAAGCTGAGGCCTTCGTACTGCTGGATGGCCATCAGGAAAGCTTTGGGTAGGTGAGCCTTCAGGTGCTGAGGGTCGCTGGCCATAACGCGGTATTGCCTGTGCAGCGCAGGAGCAGCCTCAAAGCGCACCTTGGTCGGATACACATACTCAATCAGGCGCTCCATACTCGTTTCCGGGCGTACAGTGACGGTTCTATAGTCCTGCCCGAGGCTGGCCAGGCCGGCATAGGAGAGCTCGGTCAGGCCCGGGATCTGGCCCTGATAAGCTGTTAGCCCCTTCTGCTGGTGATTCAGGCTGACCACCATGAAGTAGCAGGTACTGGATAAACTGGCTAAGCGCACGGCCCCGTAAATGAAGACTTCCTGGTAGGCGCTGAACGCCTCAAAACGGGAAAGCCGCTCCTGGATATCGGCTTCTTCAGCTTCCGTTACCGTCCTTACCTGGTATTGCTGACCCAGCGCATCCAGGCTCTCGCGGATCTGCTGGTTATCCGTTTCGAGGGAACTAGGCGCCATATTGCGTACCCTTTACAATCATCAAAAATAAGAACCGGCAGCTACCATAGCTTGCAGCTGATGGCCTCACTGGCAAGCAAGTAGCGTCTCGCAGGGGGTATAACCCCTGGCCCTTTACGTTTGAGCAGAAATTCGCAGAAGACAGAAATGCTGGGCGTTTTAGCCAGTTTAAACGGTTTATCGGGATTGCTATTCAGCGGATCCGGCTTAAATCAGAGGCCTAAGCGATTCCTTTCCTTAAGCCTCAAGCTCCTGCCCGCTATTCTCAGGATTCCTGTTTATAAGCAATGATACGTTTGCTGGGATCGCTGGCTATACTATTCCTCGAAAAGCCCTACTCGTCCTGAGTTTAAGCCGGGTTAGGTAGTTCCAAAAAAAGCCCTACCGCGTCCGGAGACGTGATAGGGCTGTTAAGCTGGGCACCCGGGATCCGCCCCTGAAGCAGGATTAAGGCCTGACCCTATCTGACCGGTAAGTCCGCCCACCGATCTCTGTCATGGTGACCTGGTAAGCCTGATCAGGCTTTAGGTCCAGGTCAGCCGGTAAGCTGAAGGCCAGGGTGCCCTTAGCGCCTAAGGGGATCTGAAGGCTGTGCTCGTCTGGCGCAATTTTATTGACGAACTGGTTCCGGATATCAGCTTTGGGCATAGCAGCCAGCTCCTTACGATTGATGGTATGGAGGGTTTTGCCTTCCGCATTCTTAAGCTGAACCTGAATGACAAAAGTGCCATAAGCTTCCGGCCCTTTATCGCGGTAAGCCGTAACGCTGAAATCCCCGCTCTGGGATAGCTCAGGGTTGCTGAGCTGAATATCCGGCTTTTTGGAGTAGTTGTGGAGGTTGCCCCACACCCCGCCATGGTGCACCTGGTTCATCCCGATCACATAGAGCGTGACCAGGACGGCCCCGCCTATGGCCAATCGCCGGAAAAGGGGGCTCTGATGGTTGAGCGTGGGATAGCTCAGCCACTGCCACCATGGCTGATTGACGAGCGATGGATAGCGATTGACCAGCCAATGATCGGCACTGAAGCGGCCTGTGCCGTAAAAGGCCAGTACCAGGCCAGCGGTGGTTAACAACGAGGCGATCTGCCACTCATCCAGGCAGGTGGGCCCTAACCAGCCGGCCGTGTGCATGAGGCCTACGCTCAAGCCGGCCAGTAACAGGCCGGTAAACCGCGAAAACAGGCCGAACAATAACAGCACGCCCAGGATCAGCTCCGAAAAGGTGAAAACGTAGGTGAAAACATTCAGCCATTCCGGATGGCGGAGCATGTACGCCAGGCTTTCGTGGAAGCCCGTATTGGCATGGGGATAGAAGGTATTGATCTTATGCCCCAGCCAGGCCTCGCTCTGGAATTCGTGCTTGGCCGGTGCCAGGAAAAAGCGCCGGTGCACAGCTGACAGAAAGAGCCAGCTGCTCACCAGCCGGATGGGAAGCATGATCGCGCCTATGAAGGATTGCGTTTGAGGTTGCATAGTGATATCATGGATTAAAACGGGTTTAACAGCAAATGATAGCCAGCTGCGGAGTCTGTTTTGAGGGAGAATAACCCTGCCGTCAACAGCGCTCCGCTCAGGCAACACCTTAAAGCTCTACGGTAAGATAACCCTGGGCCTGCAAGTCGAACATGCGGGTAATCCCATTGCGCACCACACTGATACCGCTGGCCAGGTCAGATGGGTCAATGCCGAATTTCTTCATCGACATTCCACAGGCATGAAACTGCATTTCCAGAGCTCTCCCCTGTTTCATCAGCTTCTGAATGGACGGCTGACTCCGGAGTTGCTTGACAACTTTTCCGCAGATGATCACCTCAAAATTGCCCACCTGGTATGCATCATCATTGGTCATCTGCCTGGCTGTTTTGATGGAGGCTTTGATGTGCGGGACCTTGCGAACCAGGACAGCGTAGTTTTGGGCGTTAGTACTTACAGCATCTTCCTCCAATGCCTTATTGCTAGAAGCCGTTTGACTGGTTACTGGCTGAGCATGCAAGCAGAAGTACACAGCCATCAGCATACCGATATATATTTTTATTTTATTGAAATTCATAATTCACATTTTTTGAGATTTGAACAAGTATTGATCAAGGCCATAGCTAACCGAGCCGTTCAAGGCAAAAAAGAGCAGACCCCCCAGAATAGCGATGTTTTTAAACAGAGGGCCTGCGGTGGCCCATTGCCCCACCTGTACAGTGATGGTAATGGCCATAACGATGAGGCTAAGACCTGTAGCCGCCCATCGCGTTAGAAAGCCGAATAGAAGGGCAGTGCCGCCCAATAACATGGCAATGCCCGAGAGGGTCACAAGGGTTTCAGGCGGCCCGAAAAACTGGGCAAATTCCCGGTATGTTGCCTGTTTCAGCCGGTCGTTAATTTTAGAAGTGAATAGCAAGTGGTTAATTCCTGCGATGAAGAAGATGCCGCTCAGCATCACACGCAGCATGAGCAACGAGATACCACTCACGGGGTAATTCCGCATGACGATTGGCTTTAAGCTTGAACAATAGATTTACCTGAAAGGCTTGAAAGGCCGAGCAAGTCTCATACACTTCTTAAAAAAGGGCGATAAGAAGGCATTAAGAAACCTGCTAAACCTTGAGCAGCCCTTCAATTTGTCAGTTAGGTTATTGTTCAGCCAATCTTAGGCGGAAAGGGATCTTTGGATAAATGGGGAGATTGGTATTGCTGCAGTAGCGGCATGAAAAGGCGCGAAGCCTTTAGGGAGGAAGGGTTTCCCTGATAGCTCCTCACATTTTCCTGAGCAGATAAACAGGGTATAAAGATGCTGGTTTGGGCGCCTTTGTCCGTTTCTGAAGCAGCTTGGTTGAAGGCGAAATCTGAGGTAACATGCTGATCTTTCAGCGGGCATTGCCGCTCGATGGTGACTTGATCCTGCCCTATTAGCCACTGCGTCATAGCCGGCGCTAGCTGCAGATTGAGCCCTATCAGATAGGTTAGGGTGAGCAAAAGGGCTATACGGATTCTGGCATTTGGCATCTTTCACAAAAAGGCAACAATCAAACCAAAATGAAAAGCATCAGCGCTTTGACTTAAAGGATGGTAAACGCTTCCAAAGCCACGTAATCCTTAAAAGGACAGCTGAACCTGATGGCGCAAAGGCTGTAACTTATGGCTGACTTTTACAACCAGCTGAGTCTTTGATCTATTGAGCAAGTAGTTTAAAAATATGAATAAAGCTATAGTAAAGGTATAGTTAATAATATGGATCTGTTAGCTAAAGCAGTAAGCAGCCCAGCAGATAAGCATAAACCAAGCTTTAAAACAGTTATCAATTTTCGCTTTTTACTAATACACATATCCTAGATTGAGGTAAATGCGGCTGACCTCATTGGATGTGGCGTAATCAAAACGGAGGATGAAATCGCGGGTGAAGGCGGACAGAAGAAGCCCCCCACCATAGGAGCGCTTATGATTCTGCAGGATGCCTGCCCCCTTCTCTGAAAACCTCCCGAACGTGCGGCCGCCTTCCGTAAGAGCCTGCAGCCCTACTCTCAGGTTCAGCCAGTCAAAGCCCACAAGCCATTTCCGGGCAATGAAACTATTGAAAAACAGTCCCTCATCCCGGAACCGCCTGAGGTGATAGCCCCGCAGGTTATTTTCCCCGCCAAGGGCCGGCAGCAGCCAGAATGGAGCCTTACCGACCACCCCTTCACCTCCCAGTCTCCCGGCCAGGATCAGGCTATCCAGACCAGGGACAGTGTAAAAGCCCCTGAGATCAAGAGAGGCGTTGATCACTGGCTCTTCAGCTGATAAAAGAGCAGGAGCGCCCCTTACGGTGAATTCTGCATAGGTACCGCGCCTGGTGTCGATCTCCCGGTCGCGGTTATCCCATAGCAGGCCGGCCCCTAAGTAAGCGATCCAAGGGAAGGCCTTAGCAGTCTTTAGTTCCTCCTGCCCTTGGTCAAATAAGAAGGACTGACCCAAGTGCTGATTTTCTGGTGCTATAGGCCGGTAAAAGCGCCCCTCTCCCAGCAGTAGCAGGTCAAGCTGGGCCTCGCGCACCTTCAAAAAGGGATAGCGTGCCCTGAGCCGTAGCTGGCCGCTTCGGGACTCAAACCGGTAGAACTGCTCATCCAGCCGGTCAGCCTTCAGCTCGGAGTTATTGCCCAACCCGAAATAGCGATCATTGATCAGCCGCTCGAAGACAGCTGTGCCCCGTACCCGGAACGCGGAGTTCAAAAACCGGAGGCGCTCGTGGGTGACCCGCGCGAAGATACGCCCCTGGGTGGATAACTGAAGCCTGGCCTGGGTAAGGCTGTTGTAGGGCTTCACTTCGGCTTTGCCATAGTTGTAGGCCTCCAGGGCGCCCCCGCCTACCCAGCCCAGGTCAGAGCTGAACTGCACAAAGGGCAGGATGAGCCGAACCGTAGAATCAGGCATCTGGCGCGTTTCCTGGCCTATGGCATGGCTTGCTGTTCCGAGGGTGATAAGCAGGAGCAGAATGGCTGGAAAGCGTACTACAGATGAGGCAGGTTGACGGCTAATAGGACGATAAGGTTACTCGTGTTTCATGGTCAGCACTTCCGGAGCTGGCCCTGTTAGCGCTAGGGCTGCTTATCAGAGCAGGCTCATTGCTCAGCCCGGCCCCTTAGCAAAGTAGCCAGGCAGCGCACCAGACCATGAACCACTCCGATAGCCAGGCAGTTCCGGCTTTGGGGTTTGCCAGCCATGGATCACGGCTTGCGGAAGGTCAGGGTTGTCCGCTCGTCATACAGGGCTCC
>CAYYUA010000040.1:0-14338 GCA_964474835.1 uncultured Sphingobacteriales bacterium | reverse complement strand
GGCCGAACGGCCACGGTAGAGGAATGGCTGCGATAACTTAGTTATGCAGCCATTGCGTAGTTGGCATCGTTGCCATCTAAAACAGATCGGCGGCTTGGATTTACGAGTGATACCACCAAACACTCGGCACGCCACCACAAGCACCGCTGCCCTGTCGAGACCAGGTCGGCCCCAGGTTTGGTGCTCTTTTATTGTAAAGAACTCAATGAATTAAACCACAAAAAGGCTAAATCGTTTCACCCGCTCGCTCGAATTTCAGCCACGCAAAAGGCCTTGTACCGGCCACCTTGCTATTGTTAGCGGTGCACCGTTTATTTGAGCTGCTAACCGTTCGCCTATGTCCTCGCTAACCCTCGGCCTTATCAAAGAACGCAAGACGACCACAGATAACCGGGTAGCCCTCACACCGCTACAGTGCCGGGAGCTCAGGCAGCAGCATCCGGAGGTTACAGTGGTAGCTGAGCCCTCAGACACGCGCTGCTTTCCGGATGAGGCTTACCGGCAGCAAGCCATCCCGGTGTCTTCAGACCTTACCGGGGCTGACTGGCTAATCGGGGTAAAGGAAGTACCGCCCCAATGGCTGATCCCGGACATGACCTATGCGTTCTTTTCGCACACCATTAAAAAGCAGCCCCACAACCGGGAGCTCCTGCGCACCATCCTGGATAAGCGGATCCGCATGATCGATCTGGAGTTGCTAACCGATGAACAGGGGAACCGGCTCATTGGCTTTGGCCGGTATGCCGGGATCGTAGGCGCCCACTACGGACTGCAGATGTACGGGCAGCGAACCGGCCACTTTCACATGAAGCCAGCTCACCGGTTAGCCAATTACCAGGCCCTGGTGGCTTACGACCAGCAATACCAGTTTCCGCCCTTCCGCGTAGTAGTAGCCGGGGACGGCCGCGTGGGCCAGGGGGCCAGGATGCTTCTTCAGGCCATCGGGCTACAGGAAGTCTCGCCCACTGAATACCGCCATCAGGCGTACGAGCAGCCTGTGTTTACGGTTCTTTCACCTGACGCCCTATACCAGCGGAAAGATGGCCAGGCTTTCCAAAAAGATGACTTCAAGGCGCACCCAGAGGCCTATGAAAGTGCTTTTGAACCGTATACCATGTGCACGGATATCCTGATCAATGCGGTTTACTGGGATAGCAATATCCCCCGGCACTTCCGGGAGGCAGCGGTACGGTCCCCACAATTCCGGATCAGCACTATTGCGGATGTGTCCTGCGATATGGAGGGTGCGGTGCCCATCACGGTTCAGCACACCAGTTCAGATGATCCGGTTTACGGCTATGACCGCCAGAGCGGCCACCTAACCCCTGCCTACCAGCCTGGTAGCATTGATATCATGGCCATTAGCAACCTCCCGAATGAGCTCCCTAAGGATGCATCAGCCGACTTTGGCACCGCTATGAAGGAGCACATTATTCCGGCTTTTCTGCAGGATCCGCGGCAGCGCCTCTTCCGCGATGCCACCATTGCAGAGGGCGGCTACCTGACCCCCGCTTATCAGTACCTGCAGGATTTTGTGGAAGAAGCCCCTGCCGATGATGCCTGAGAAGGGCTATTCATGCAGGGCTAATACCTCATTCACTTCGCGGTACGGGAGGTCAAACGTTTCGGATACCGCCGGGTAGGTGATATTGCCATGCACAATGTTCAAGCCCTTTTTCAGGGCCGAATCTTCGCTGGTAGCGTGCCACCAGCCTTTATCGGCTACCTTCAGGACGTAAGGCAGCGTAACGTTATTCAGCGCAGTGGTGGAGGTGATCGGCACCGCCCCCGGCATATTGGCTACGCAGTAGTGAATGACGCCATTTACCTCGTAGATCGGATCATCGTGGGTGGTAGGCGTGCAGGTTTCAATAGCCCCGCCTTGGTCAACGGCTACATCCACGACCACTGCTCCACGCTTCATGTGATCCAGCATTCCGCGGGTCACAAGGTGAGGCGTCTTAGCGCCGGGCACCAGAACAGCCCCGATCAGCAGATCGGCTTCCCGCAGGGCATCTTCAATGTTCTGCTGGTTGGATTTCAGCGTGGTCACATTGGCCGGCATCACATCTGAAAGGTACCGCAGCCGCTCCAGGTTGATATCCATGATGGTTACCTGAGCCTCCAGGCCTGAAGCCATCTTAGCCGCCTGATAGCCCACAGTACCACCACCCAAAATGACCACGTTGGCAGGCTTCACGCCCGGCACCCCGCCAAGCAGGATGCCGCGGCCATGGTTTGGCTTTTCCAGGTACTGGGCCCCCTCCTGCACGGCCATCCGGCCTGCTACTTCAGACATGGGGTCCAGCAGCGGAAGTTTGCCATTTTTATCCTCTACTGTTTCGTAAGTCAGGCAGACCGCTCCGGTATCCATCATGGCCTGCGTTAGCTTCTGGTTAGAAGCAAAGTGAAAATAGGTAAACAGCAGGTGATCAGGCCTGATCAGGTTGTATTCCTGCTCTACAGGCTCTTTGACCTTCACGATCATTTCCGAAGCGTTGTAAACCGCCTCGATATCCGGTAGGATGTCAGCCCCGGCATCCCGGTAGGCGTCATCACTAAAACTGCTGCCTTCGCCTGCGCCAGCCTGCACATACACTGTGTGGCCATGGGAGGTCAGTTCTTTCACGCTCGCAGGGGTTAGGCCTATCCGGAATTCCTTAGGCTTGATCTCTTGTGGTACGCCAACCAGCATGGTATGTTGCTTTTGTGCTTAGCTTCAAAATTAACCCAAATTTCCGGTGAGGGAAAGGTTTTAAGCCTGAGCAGGTCAGCATGCTTCCTGATGGCTGCTCAAGACACTTATACTACTCAATACGCGAGGAGAGCGGATATTTCAGGTTTTCGTGCTCGTACAGATCAGCCTGGATGGTGCCCACAAAGATCTTGGACTCAATCCGGAGGGGCACTTGGTTTTTATCAGCTGACACGTATACAGTCATGTCATCCTGGCCCTTGAAAACCCGGCCTTCTACCAGCTCTGGCTGAAAGACCCGCACCCTGAACGTTCCGAAATCGGTTTCCAGCTGCTGAGTGCCTTTGTAAGTAACCCCTAGTGGAAAAAGGTCGTTGGCAAAGTATGTCTTAATAGGGATGTAGGTTCCCGGCTCCACATCCGCAAAGCCGATGCACCGGGCATAGTAAATGGCTGAGACGATATCATGGATACGGGGTGGCACATCATGGGCTTTGCCGTTCCGGATCACCTGTTTCTCTTCCCGCTGAAAGATCAGTTCCTCTTCGGTGGTGTAGCTGCCCTCGCGGACATCGCGGTAAGCCTTGCTGGGCAGCATGGTATGGGTATCCACCCAGCTGTAGTAGTAATCCCGGACCTTGTAGAACCAGTCCCAGCCCGAAG
The DNA here is from genome assembly GCA_964474835.1 of uncultured Sphingobacteriales bacterium. Taxonomy (GTDB): domain Bacteria; phylum Bacteroidota; class Bacteroidia; order CAILMK01; family CAYYUA01; genus CAYYUA01. The sequence goes on along the minus strand of CAYYUA010000040.1, from coordinate 10,980 downwards.
TAGACCGCCCAAAGACGCTGAAGGCGTAATGGGCCTGCTGGTCAATGCTGACTAGCTCATCCTTCACCTCAAACGTTGCCTTGCCAGCATTTACCAGTCCGTAGTGAATGTTGTATTCCAGGCGCTCTCCGGGCTCAAAGGCGTGGTACTCCGGGCGCAGACCATCTCCGTCACCGGGCCTTCCACTAAGCAGCAGAAGGCAAAACGGTGTGAACAACAGGCCTACTCTCCAGCATCTCTTCAGCCTCTTCCGCTTGATATGGCTTATCACGATCTTTTATTGCTTTCCTTTGAGCGAGTACCGGAGGTTTTCGTAGTTAGTCAACTGGGCCTTGATACGGCCAACACTGATGCCGGACTTAACGCGTAATGGAACCTTATTGCGGTCAGCTGACACCCAGAGGGTCATATCGTACTTACTATCAAACAACCTTCCTACTACTAACAGGGGTTTGAGCTTAAGGCACTTGAAAGTCCCAAGCTTCGTATCAATTTTGGTCTTTCCCATGTATTTGACGCCAACCTCGTAAGTGCTATCACTGATAAAAGTGGTAAACGTAGCAGAGTCACCCGGCTCAGCACTTTCGTAATCGAGGGTGCGGGCATAGTAGAGCACGGAGAGCAGATCCTGCGTCTGCTCCTTTATACGGTACATATCCCCTTTGGTTGTTCGCGCATAGCGCTGGCTGTGGTTGAATTCTACCTGTTCTTCATCTTCATAGCCCCCTTCGTAAATATCCTTCATGAAATAGGAGGGCCGCATGGTCCGCATGTTCAGGCAGGTTTCATAGTGATCGCGGATCTTGTAGAAGTTGTCGTAGAAGCCCAGAGTACGGCCTTTAGCCAGGATGCGGTGGCAGCCGGAAGATGACTTGCTTATGGGTTTATCCTGCACATTGAAAGTCACCTTACCAACACTGACATTGAAATACAGGTTGTACTGAACCTTGTACTTAAGCTGTTCGCCAGGTTGAATGGGATGATGGGAGCTTACAGGAATAACATCATTGTCGGCAGCAGTAACATTTTTTCCGGAAATAAGCAGGAGTGGAATAAGCAGCCAGACCATGCTTTTGCGCATAAGCAGAAGGATTTGGCACCATGAGCACAAGTAATGTTCCAAACTAAGTAGCAGATTTTACCGGGCTTTTAGTGGTTTTTATCAGTTTTAACAAATTTTTAATCTAAGCTTATAGCCTTTTGCGTCTAAAATTTTAGAAACACCCAATTGCCTGCACGAATTTTGCTCAATTACAAAGTAAAATATTTCTACTATGGACTTCAATATCAAAAAGCGTATCTGTTTTCTCCTTCTTATTGGCGGCTTTTTCACAGTCTCCGCTCAGGGTCAGTCCTTACGTAAGGTTTCCATTGATGCCAGTGGCGGAGGAACTTTCCTGAATGGTGACATCAGTAGTGATGTAGGCTACAATGGCCAGCTGGGGGTCAAATACAATGCTTCCCGTGACTTCGGGATCAAAGCCAATGTCACGACCGGCCTGCTGGAGGGCAGCGAGACCAATCTGGCTTTTGAAAACCAGTTTTTTCAGTATTCGCTTCGGGGGGTTTTCAACGTATCGCAGCTGGCGAACATTAACCGGCAGTTCCCGAAGATTAACCTCCACGCCTATGCTGGAATAGGCAATATTGTGAATGACGCTGAATTCACGAATGCCAGCAATCCCGATAATAACCGAACATTCAGTGATAATATAACGACTGTTCCACTTGGCGTAACGCTTGAGTACTACCTGTCTAATCGGCTGGACCTCTTTGCGGATGTAAACTACACCTATAGTAATGATGACCTTCTGGATGCTTATGAGCCAACAACAGCTGCTAACAGGGCAAATGATGGGTATTCTACATTCTCCATTGGCCTGTCTTACAAGTTAGGCGAGGCCTCTGATGAACACGCTGACTGGAGCCGCTCGGATAACCAAAACCAGCGCATTCAGGAGCTTGAGGAGAAGCAGGAAAAAGCGATCGATGACATGGAGCGCAAGATTGATAACCTGCAGGCGCAGATTGAGAATTTAAAGCAAAACAATGCTGATCAAGGTGATCTGCAGGCGCTTGAGCAGGAAATTAACCAGAGCCTTGAAACGCTTCGGGAAGATATTGAGACCCCGATAGACCAGCAGGGCGGTGGCAGCAGCCAGTCAGGTCAGGCCAGCAGCGGCAGCATGAGCAATATAGGTGGCAAGCGCTTCGTGAATGTTATCGGCTCTTACCAATCGCTGGACCGGGCTAAAGAATTTGCCCGGTCAATTGACCAGGAAGGCTACAATCCCGGTATCCTGTACGACTATCCCAATCAGTACTACTACGTTCACGTTACCAAGAGCCGCACCCTTGCCGAAGCACAGGAAGCTGTTCAGCAAACGCGCGAGGATTTCGGCATCAAAGACGCCTGGATCTACTTCCGGTCGGCTGATGACCTCGAGAAGATGCGGTAAGTCGCCTACAACTACAACACCTTATATTAAAGTGATAAAGCCGGAGCAAAGCTCCGGCTTTTTTTATTCAGGAGGTAACGGCATCCAGGATCTGCTGAGCGTGGTTATCAGATTTCACCTGCCGGAAGATATGCTCAATGTAACCCTGCTCGTCAATGACAAAAGTGGTGCGCTTAGTACCCATCTTTTTCTTACCAAAGCTGTTTTTCTCCCCATACACTCCGTACTGCTGAACGATGCTCATCTCCGGATCAGCCACCAGGCGAAAGGGGAGGTCATACTTATTGGCAAACTGCTCGTGCGACTGAGCATCATCAATACTAACGCCCAGTACCCGGAAACCCTGCTCCCGCAGTTGCTGGTGGTTATCCCGTAAGTTACAGGCTTCAGCGGTACATCCCGGCGTATCATCTTTGGGGTAGAAGTACAAGACCACTTTCTGACCGCGGTACTCAGAAAGGCTGACCGTTTCGCCATGCTGATCAGTGCCCTGAAAGTCCGGGGCTAATTCGCCTGCTGTTAAATGACTCATACGATTTATGGGGTTTGAATTGGTTGACGAAATACACGCTGATTCCCTTGCTCGTCCGTTATGGTAAGTTTAAAAGTGTGTTTGCCAGTACTTAAACGTTCAAAATCCCGGAATATCAGCATATCCCGCTTTTTATCATAAGCCATGCGTACCCACTTACCGTCAATAGTGGGGGTATAATCCGCTATACCCGACAGGTTGTCAGTAATCCGGACCCGCAAGGGGTGGTCAGGCGCATAGGCGCGTCCGGTAGGCACGTCCACCAGCTGAGCTTTAGGGGCAGTAGTATCTACATCCAGTGTAAACTTACCGAATGACCGGGAGCGGGCATGCACAGCACCATTTTTGTAAGTGCCGCCTACTGCTTTCCGTTCACCGCCGGACCTCTTCTGGACCACCAGCGCCTTATCCCGCAGAAAAGGCGGAACGCCCTGCGCATCCATCACCAGCCGGTAATGCTTATGGACGGGCGTATAGCGGTTATGGATCTGGTATACAGGGGCGTAAGCGTTATCTGGTCGTTTGTTATGCTTCAGGGTAAATGCTACCGTATCATAAAAAGCACCGGCTGGAAAATAGAGCGACAGCCCAGGCGTCTGGACAGTGCTCTCAGCATCGTGAGGCAGCGCTTTTAGCCCGGCCTCAGGCTTTGGGCGCCCACCTTTATCCTTAGCTGAAAGGTGACCAATGGTAAAGCTCAGGGCTGCCTCGTTGCCATAGGTATCAGCTGCCGTCAGCGCTATGGATGTCTGCTCATCAGACTTCATGCTGATCAAACCCCGCCTTTTGGTTTGGTAAAACGGTAGCTGATTGCCGGGCAGCACAAAACAGCGCTGGTACTCCGTATTTGTAGCCCTGTAGGCAGCGTAGTCCAGATGCGCGTTCACATAGCGAGTCTGGGCAAAGCGGAACTGATCAATAATGCTCTGGAAGATCATGGTACTGTCCTGCCGGAGCGTGATCAGGTTGACGCCCAGCGCATGCGATGAGCGGTCATGGTAATCCGTCACAGCCACACTCACGCCCACCCGGCCTCTGGCCCTGAGGGTCTGGACATTGGCCAGGCGGTAACCCTCCTGCTCCTGCTGTACTTTCAGCGTAACGGGCTCCTGGTATGAAGTGACTGGCTGACGGCCATTCCGGAACTCCACGCGGAGCTGACCCTCCGGCCCCTTCGGATACAGGCGCAGCCCCCGCATAACGGGCGCACGGGTATCTTTGACCTGAAAGCCAAAGAATAGGGGATTGATGGGCTTTTCAGTGCGGGTTTCCCGGATCTCAAAATGAAGATGAGGCCCGGTTGAACTGCCGGAGTTTCCGGATTGACCGATCACCTCGCCCTGCCGGACCTGAAACTGATCCTCGCCGGGATACAAATTGAGCTGGTAGCTCTCTTGCCGGTACTGCGCTTTTTTCACGTACTCAGCTACCGGTTTCTGGAAGGATGAAAGGTGCGCGTAGACGGAGGTATAGCCATTCGGATGCCGGATGTAGAGGGCCTTCCCAAAACCAGTGGCTGATACTTTGATCCGTACAATGAAGCCCTGCGCAATGGCTTTTACAGGCAGCCCAGGGCGCTCGCCCGTGGTAAAATCCAGGCCGGAGTGAAAATGGCCACCCCGGAGTTCGCCAAAGGAACCTGACATGGTGAGGGTATTAGCCAGCGGTGCCCGGAACAGGGTGTCCGGATAACGGGCATCCAGCGCTGGCTGCGCTACTCCCGTCATAACGGCCATTAAGAGGCCGGCAACAGGGACGATGCTCTTCATTGGACGTGACATGTCAGGACTGCTTTTCCGGCAAGGTAACCGGTTAGCTGATCTCCCGGGCTGACGGGCCCAACTCCGGCTGGTGTACCGGTGAAGATCAGGTCCCCGGGATTTAGCGTAAAATAATGCGAAACATAGTGGACCAGGTAATCAAAACTAAACAGCATTAGCTGCGTATTGCCCTGCTGTACGAGCTCTTCGTTTTTGTAGAGGCTGAACGTTAGCGCCTGCAGATCCTGATAGGCCGATACCGGCTGAAATGTGCCCACTGGCGCACTGCCATCAAAGCCCTTGGCCAGCTCCCAGCTTACCTGCCGCTGTTTCAGTTCCTGCTGAACATCCCTTGCCGTGAAGTCAATGCCCAGCGTCAGCTGATCATAGTGCTCGTGGGCTGTAGCCTGCTCAACAGCTTTACCGGATCGGCTGATGTGTAACACGAGCTCGGCCTCGTGCTGCACATTCTGGCTAAAGGATGGATACGGAAAAGGGTCTCCATGCTGTAGCAAAGCCGTTTCCGGCTTCATGAAGATCACCGGGCTGTCGGGCACAGCATTCTGGAGCTCGGCAGCGTGGGCTGCGTAGTTTCTGCCAACAGCCAGGATCTTCATGCGGTATGGTTTGCCAGCTCCTGTTCCAGCTGCTCCAGCTCCCGCATCAGGAACTGAGCTAATTCATTCAGGTGCTCAGCCGAGAGGTCAAAGCGTACGCCAGCCGTATCGTAGATCTCCGGGATGGTTTTGGTGTACCCCAGCTTCAGCGCATCGGTGTATTGCTGCAGGGCCTTTTCCGGATCTTCGCGGTAGTTTTTCCAGATGCCGATGGCGCCCATCTGCGCCATGGCGTACTCAATGTAGTAAAACGGTACCTCAAACAAGTGCAGCTGCTTCAGCCAGCTATTGGCCTCGTAGGTCTCATAGCCGCTCCAGTCCACCACGCTGGAACCCAGCTCCCGGTGAATGTGCGTCCAGGCTTCATTCCGCTCAGCCTGGGTATGCTCAGGATGGGTATAGAGCCAGTGCTGGAATTTGCTGATGGTCGCTACCCATGGAAAGGTGCTGATCACGCCCTTTAGCTGGTCAACCTTTGCCCTGAGCAGCGATTCAGGGTCCTCAAACACTACATCCCAGTGCTCCATCGATAGCAGCTCCATAGCCATAGAGGCCAGCTCAGCCACTTCCGAAGGCGGGTGCTTGAAAGTACTGAGCTTGTAGTCGCGCGTCAGGAAAGCATGGATGGCATGGCCGCCTTCGTGCACCATGGTGACCAGATCAGAAAAGTCTCCTTTGGCATTCATGAAGATGAAGGGGATGCCCACTTCATCCAGCGGGTAGTTGTAGCCTCCCGGAGCCTTGCCTTTGCGGGTATCCAGATCCAGGTAACCCTGCTCCTCCATGATACGGATATAGCCGCCGAAGTCCGGATTGAGCTGGCTAAAGCACTGGATCGTCTTCTCCACCAGATCAGTGCTATCAGCCGCCGGTTTTAAGGGCGGCTTACCGGTGGGATCCACGGCCAGGTCGTAGGGGCGAAGGGTTTCCACGCTCAGCTTTTCCTTGCGGTCCTGGTGAACCTGCTCCTGCAGGGGTACGATCTCCTGCCGGATGGCCTGGTGGAATTGCTGTACATCGGATACAGTGTAATCAAAGCGGCCGAGCTCGCGGAACTTGTAATCCCGGTAATTGGCAAAACCCGCATTCCGGGCGATCTGGTAGCGCTTTTCCAGGAGCTTATCGAACAGGGACTGCAGCTGATCCGCTTCCTGCAGCCGGCGCTCGTTGATGGTTTCAAACACCTCCCGGCGCTTGTCCCGGTCCGGCTTGCGCAGGTAAACTGAGGCTTTGGGCAGGGGCATTTCCTCACCATCTATGGTAACGGTCATTTGGCCGGTGATGCTGCCGTACTCCTGGGCTTCCTCCTCTTCCTGGGTGAAAAGCGGGATGTTATCCTCCCGGTAAAGCGCCACTTCATTCTGGTTAAGCCGCAGGTAGTTGTAGTACAGAGCCTGATCCAGCTCATCCTTGTACGGGCACTGCTCGAACTTCTGGTTCAGGGCATGCTCATAGGGACTGAGCTTAGGCTGTATGTTCCGGACAAAATCGAGGTAGCGCTTTTTCAGCTCCTCATCCTGGGTATTGCGGGTATGGTTAATGAAACGCCAGGCAGCATTTTCCCCGATCACCGCCTCTAACTCACTGCGGTCCTGCATCCATTGCTTCAGGTCCTCCACACTATTGAGTTCGCGGCTCTGAAGCTCCTCAAAGTAGGGCTGCAGGCTCTCCCAATTGGTAAGCTCAAAATCGGGCGACAAATACTGCCGTTCCGGCTGATCTATAGAAGGCGCATTGGTGCTCATGGCGTTATCTTTTTAACATGTAACCCGGTAACCGGGCTGGCTGTTTGTCAGGCGTTTTCCTGCGTATTGGCATCTTCATCAGAAGATTGCTGATCGTTGCCCTCCGCAGGCTGGTCCGCTCCACTGTCCTGTTCATCATCGCCTTCCGCTTCCTGAGCTTCATCAATAACTGACAGCAGGTTTTCCCGGCTCAGGATGTTGTACCACTGGATCACCTTCTTGATGTCAGAAGGGTACACACGTTCCGGATCGTGAGTAGGCGCTACTTCTTCAAAATATTCCTTCAGCTCCGGTGGCTTGGCCTTATGGCTGATGCGGGTCTGCTCGCCATCCTGCTCGCGGATCTTGCGGAAGACATCCCGCAGGTGAAGGTCCGAGCCATCCTGCGTGTAGATGGTAATCTCTTCCAGGACTGATATCTGGAAATTGGTGTTGATCTTCATCTTGGAGCGCTTGTCATCCAGCGACTCCACGATGAGCCCGTTATTAGTACGGGACCGGATCTGGTACAGGCCGCTTTTGCCGGTTATAGAAACGATGTCTTTCAGACTTGCCATGCGGGTTAAGGGTTTTTTGCGCTTGCTTAGCAAAAATAACGGAAAAGCCAGCTGGCTGAGTGTGCACAGCCGCTTAGCTGCTTTTACAGCAACCTTCAGGGATCGCCTGCTGTAACCGTTGGAAAGCCAGCGAGGCTTCCCGCTATCAGGGGGATTTGGTTATTTTTGTGCCACGCTAAAAACCGGCCTTATGAGCACCCAGGAACCAACCCGATACACTCCGCAGCATCAGATCCGTATTGTAACCGCTGCATCGTTGTTTGACGGGCATGACGCCACCATTAACGTCATGCGCCGGGTGATTCAGGGAACGGGAGCCGAGGTCATTCACCTGGGCCACGACCGCTCCGTGCAGGAAGTGGTGGATACGGCCATTGAAGAAGATGCTCAGGGCATTGCGATCACCTCCTACCAGGGTGGCCACTTAGAATACTTCAAATACATGTACGACCTGCTCCAGGAGCGCGGGGCTGGTCATATTCAGCTTTTTGGCGGGGGTGGCGGTACCATCCTGCCCCACGAAGCGGAGGAGCTAGAGAATTACGGCATCAATAAGATCTTTTCGCCGGATGATGGCCGTCAGATGGGCCTGCAGGGCATGATCAACCACCTGATGGAGCAGTGCGACTTCCAGACCATCTGCAACCTGGATCATGTCAATTTCCAGGGCATCCCCCATAACGATCCGCAGGCCATTGCTCAGGCGATCAGCTACGTGGAAAACCACCCCCAGCACGAGGTGGATCAGTTTCATGAAAAGCTCAGGCAGGAACTGGCCATCCAGGATACACCAGTACTGGGGATTACCGGAACAGGCGGAGCGGGTAAGTCTTCCCTGACCGATGAGCTGATCCGGCGCTTTCTGAATGAGTACCCGGAAAAGCGCATTGCGGTGATCTCAGTAGACCCCTCCAAGCGGAAGACGGGCGGAGCCCTTCTGGGCGATCGCATCCGGATGAACGCCATTCACGGGCAGCGGGCTTACATGCGCTCACTGGCCACCCGCCAGCCCAATATTTCGGTCTCGCCTTACATTGAGGATGCGGTGGATATCTGCAAGCGTGCTCAGTATGACCTGATCATCCTGGAGAGCTCGGGCATCGGGCAGGCTGATTCCTCTATCGTAGACTACTGCGATGTGGCCATGTACATCATGACCCCGGAGTTCGGGGCTGCCACCCAGCTTGAGAAGATCGACATGCTGGACTATGCCGACATTGTAGGCATTAACAAGTTCGACAAGCGAGGCGCCCTTGATGCCATCTGGGACGTGCAGAAGCAGTACAAGCGGAACCACGGCCTGTTTGACGCGGACAATGACAGCCTGCCCATCTACGGGACCATTGCCTCGCAGTTCAATGACCCCGGCATGAACAACCTGTTCAAGGCCGCCATGGAAACGCTGACCGAGCGCACCAGCCGGGACTATCCCACTGCTTATGACTATGTGGATGTGCTCTCGGAAAAGATCTACATCATTCCGCCGGACCGGGTGCGCTACCTCTCGGAGATCGCGGATAACAACCGCCGGTACGATAACTTTGTGGAGGAGCAGGCGCAGATCGCCAGTAAGCTTTACAAGCTCAGCGGCACCCTGGAAATGCTACAGGAGCAGGAAGCGCCTGAGGAGCAATTACAGCCGCTGCGCGAGCAGTACCAGGAGCTGGAGCAAAGCCTGCAGCCCGAGACCAAAAAAGCCTTAGACCACTGGCCGGAGAAAAAGGCCAATTACCAAAGCGATACCTTTACCTATAAAGTCCGCGATAAGGAATTCGAGGTTAAGACCCATCGCGAGACCATTTCCGGCACCAAGATCCCGAAGGTAGCCCTGCCGGAATACCGCGACTGGGGCGATCTGCTGCAATGGCTGATGACGGAGAACGTGCCGGGCGAGTTTCCCTATACAGCTGGTGTTTTCCCCTTCAAGCGGGAAGGAGAGGATCCCACCCGGATGTTTGCCGGGGAAGGCACGCCTGAGCGGACCAACAAACGCTTCCACTACCTGAGCAAGGGCACGGGTGTGGCCCGGCTCTCCACGGCTTTTGATTCGGTAACGCTATACGGGGAAGACCCGGCCACGCGACCGGATATCTACGGGAAAGTGGGGAACTCAGGCGTTAGCATTGCCACCCTGGATGACGCCAAAAAGCTGTACTCTGGGTTTGACCTGGCCGACCCGACCACTTCGGTCTCGATGACCATCAATGGGCCAGCCCCGATGATCCTGGCCTACTACATGAACACCGCCATTGATCAGCAGTGTGAGAAATACATCCGTGAGCAGGGTATGACTGAGCAGGTAGAACAGCAGATCGCAGACCTGTACGAGCAAAACGGCTGGGCACGACCCACCTATCAGGGCGAGCTACCGGGCGGTAATGACGGCCTGGGCCTGATGATGCTGGGCGTGACCGGGGATGAGGTGCTGCCTGCCGAGACTTACGAAAAGATCAAGGAAGATACGCTGCGCCAGGTGCGCGGCACGGTGCAGGCTGATATCCTGAAAGAGGATCAGGCGCAGAACACCTGCATATTTTCCACGGAGTTTGCGCTGAAGATGATGGGCGATGTGCAGGAATACTTCATTGATCACAAGATGCGGAATTTCTATTCCGTTTCCATTTCCGGCTACCACATTGGTGAGGCCGGGGCCAACCCGATCACGCAGTTAGCGCTGACCCTGAGCAATGCCTTCACCTATGTGGAGTACTACCGCTACCGGGGTATGAATATCGATGAGTTCGGCCCGAACCTGTCGTTCTTCTTCTCCAATGGCATTGATGCTGAATATGCCGTGGTTGGCCGGGTGGCCCGCCGGATCTGGTCTAAGTCGATCCGGTACCTGTACGGGGGCGGTTCCAAGGCTCAGAAGCTGAAGTACCACATCCAGACCTCCGGCCGCTCCCTGCACGCGCAGGAGATCAGCTTTAATGACATCCGCACCACGCTGCAGGCGCTGTATGCCATCTACGACAACTGCAACTCCCTGCACACCAATGCCTCGGACGAGGCGATCACTACGCCTACCGAGGATTCCGTGCGGCAGGCCATGGCCATTCAGCTGATCATCAACAAGGAGTTAGGCCTGGCGCAGAATGAGAACCCGAACCAGGGTGCCTTCGTCATAGAGAAGCTGACCGACCTCGTGGAAGAGGCGATTTATGCGGAATTTGACCGCCTGACCGAGCGCGGGGGCGTCCTGGGCGCGATGGAGAACATGTACCAGCGCAACAAGATCCAGGAAGAAAGCCTGTACTACGAAGGCCTGAAGCATTCCGGTGAGCTGCCGATCATTGGGGTCAACACCTTC
>CAYYUA010000039.1:0-14761 GCA_964474835.1 uncultured Sphingobacteriales bacterium | reverse complement strand
GGAGGGCTTTTTTTGCAAGGCAGAACGGTCATCTGGCTAAGAGGCTCACAGGGTTAAATGGTAAGGACCGCCTTATTCAGGCATAGGAAAAGGCTAAGGCTGTGCTGACAGAGCAATTGAAGGTTGGAAAATCCAAGCCTATCACCGGGGCATGGTTATCTGAAAAGTGTCAGCAGCATTTATTAACGGGTAGCACGGATGAAGTTGAGCCTTAAAAAGTGCCAGACACTGCTAACAGCGTTGCCTAATCCCCGAAAGACTGCCCCCCTCCGATGTTCATCACCTGGTACTGGCTAATGTCAAAGCGCTGGGCTTTGATGTCCTTTTCCTTGATCTGCTTCATTTCGGAGTGAATGGTCTGGTCGCCCGTTTTGGCCTCAAGGGACGAAGCCACAACCACGCCTTTTTCCGGGTAGTTGGAGGCTGAAATGGCGCCAACCCCTTTCTTGCTCTTGGGGTGCTGCTTCATGATGTTGAACACCGCTTCCATCTCCTGCTCCAGGGCCAGTTCATCGGTGATCCAGGCCTGGCCCTTGTAGCTGGCCTGGTTGATCTTGTACTTGGTACAGGTATAGCCCAGGATCTCCTTGGTTTCGTTGGTCCGGCGGAGGCGAACTTCCTGCTCGTTCCCCTCCGAACGCTGGTTCATCCGGTGGATGGTTTTCAGGTCCTGCTTCATCGCTACTTTCCGGTCGTTCTGGTCCAGCAGGATGAAGAATTCATCCCGGTCATTGCGAACCAGCATCTTGAAGTTGTAGGCCGTGTTATGCTTGCGGTGATTTTTGATCAGCGTTTCGTGGTCCTTCACATAAAAATCCACCTGGCTGGAGCTGGTATTACCCTGGCTGCCCGGGTTTTCATCCAGCTCTATCTCGTAGGTGAAGGTACCCTCAAAATCCTCCTGGCCATAAGCTGGCGTCAGGAAAGCAGGTATACCAAAAGCTAAACTGGTAAGCAGGAGTAAGGTAGCAGTAAGTCTCATACATTCCGGGATTGATCCACGTCAGCAAAGGTTGAAATTTTCTGCATGATACAAAAACCCCAGCGGGCCGGCTCTACTCCTGGTAATAGACGCGTTTAACCCGCTGTGAGACGCTGGTCAGCACCTCGTAGGGAATGGTGCCGCTGCGCCTGGCTACTTCTTCGATACGGGGATCGCTGCCAAACACCACTGCTTCATCCCCTTCGCGAGCTGGAATGCCGGTAATGTCCACCATGGTCATATCCATGCAGACGTCCCCCACTACGGGTGCCGGATGCCCGTGGATGCTCACAAAGCCCTGGCCATTGCCCAGCGCCCGGCTAAACCCATCAGCATACCCAATAGCCAGCGTGGCGATGGTGGTAGGCTTAGTGATCCTGCCCTTACGCCCGTAGCCCACCGTAGCGCCCGGTTTCAGGTGCTTGACCTGGGAGATCGTGGTTTTCAGGCTGGCTGGTATGGTTAGCTCATCAGCCAGCTGACCCGTGCCATCCACGCCATAGAAACCGATCCCGAGGCGCACCATTTCAAACTGGGCCTCCGGGAAGCGCAGCACGCCATTGGTGTTCAGGATATGCCGCATAACGGGGTAGGGCAGCTGCTCCTGCACCTGCCCGGCCATCTGCCGGAAAGCCGCGATCTGCTGACGGGTAAAGGCATCCTCATCCGGATTATCCGAAGCCACCAGGTGCGAGAACACGCTGGCCACCTGCACCTGCCGGAAGGTGCTTAAGGCCTGCAGTAAGTCCGGCAGTTCCTCCTGCTCAAAGCCCAGCCGGTGCATGCCCGTGTCCAGCATCAGGTGGACCGGTACCGCCTGCTGCCCATTGTGCTGATCCACGGCCTGCCGGAAATGCTCAAAGTGGCTCAGGCTGTAGATCTCCGGCTCCAGCTGATAGGCCAGAATGCTGGGAAAAGCCTGCACCTCGGGGTTCAGCACCACAATGGGCATGGTGATCCCCGCTTTCCGCAGGGCCACGCCCTCATCAGCGTAGGCCACGGCCAGGTAATCCACCCGGTGATGCTCCAGCAGGCTGGCGATTTCGTAAGTGCCGCTGCCATAAGAGAAGGCCTTAACCATGACCATGCTCTTGGTGCCCGGCTGAAGGCGCTTCCGGTAAGCATTCAGGTTCTGGATCAGCGCCCCAAGGCTGACCTCCAGCACAGTGCGGTGGGTGGTCTGCTCCAGCTGCCAGCTGATCTGCTCAAAGGCAAACTGCCGGGAGCCTTTCACCAGGATGGCTTCATCGGCAAACGGAAAATTGGCGAGGTCTGCCAGCAGGGCCTCCGTACTGGGATAGGTGAGGGTATGCGAAGGCAGCTGGGCCTGCTGACGGCCAAGGGCCGGGCCGATCCCGATAATCCGGTCGATCTGGTACTGCTGCAGCAGCTCGCCCACAGCGCTGTAAAGCTGGCCTTCCTGATCGCTGCTTTCCAGCAGGTCTGAAAGGATAAGGGTCTTGTGCGCATGCTGCTGCTGGCGACTGAGCTCAGCCAGGGCAATGCGCAGGGAGGCCAGATCGGAGTTGTAGGTGTCATTGATCAGCGTGCAGCGGTTGATGCCTTTCTTGAGCTCCAGCCTCATGGCCACCGGGCTTAGGTGCCGGAAGCGCTCATGCAGGGCTGTGGGCTGGTAGCCGAGCCCGATCGTGGCCAGCCAGCAGTGCACAGCATTTTCTACAGAAGCCTGATCGGTAAAGGGGAGGCCGATGGTATGCCAGCCATCCGTTTGCTGTAAGCTGAGGCGCTGATGCTCCGGGTCGCTTGAAACGGGAATGGCCTCGCTGTCGAGCGCTCCATCCTGACCCCAGCTCCATAACTGACAATCCGGATGCTGGAAATGGCTAGCTTCCCGCTGCTTTGTGAGGGCCTCCTGCAGAGCCGGGTAAGCGGTGGGGTAGATCAGGGTCTGCACATGCCGGAACAGGGCCAGTTTCTCCTGAGCTTTTTGCCGGTAACTGGCAAAGTTGGCCTGATGGGCTTCGCCCAGGTTGGTAAAAATGCCTATGGTGGGCCGTATGACCGGTTCCAGGTTGGCCATCTCGCCAGGCTGCGACAGGCCGGCTTCAAAAATGGCCAGTTCGTGGTCATCCCTTAACTGCCAGACTGCCAGCGGAACCCCGATCTGCGAATTGTAACTGCGCGGGCTTTTCACGATCCGCCAATCCGGGTAGAGCAGCTGGTACAGCCACTCCTTAACCACGGTTTTGCCGTTACTGCCCGTGATCCCGATCACCGGTAGCTGGAAATGCTGCCGGTGAAAGGCAGCCAGGGTTTGCAGCGCTTTCACGGTATGCGGCACCCAAAGGATATTGGATTGAGCTATGGCGTCCTGGCTCAGGAAGGCAGCCGGATCAGCCTCCACCACAAAGCTCCGGCAGCCCTTTTCAAAAGCCTCCTGCAGGTAAGCGTGCCCATCTGCGTGCGCTCCCTGAATGGCCAGAAAGAGCGTGGCCGTGCCATCCTGCAGCTGACGGGTGTCCAGGCTCAGGTGTACGATGGGCTGCTCCGGATCGCCCCGGGCTATGGACTGACCGCTGAGCTGGGCCGCAAGGGTGCTGAAAGCGTACATCCAGTACGGTTTGGTTTTAGCTTAGCGAAGGATCGTAAAAATGGTCCTTCAGCAGATTGGTGAGCCTTCGCGTACTGACCCCGAGCTCAAAGTTGCCCTGGTAGGCAATGCCAATGGCCCCGTTCTCCTCCGAGATGATGATGGTAATGGCATCGGTCTGCTCGCTGATGCCCAGCGCTGAGCGGTGCCGCATCCCCAGATCCCGCGGGATCTCATCATTTTCAGAAACCGGCAGGATGCACGAAGCAGCCTTTACCTCATTGTCAGCAATGATAACCGCCCCATCGTGCAGGGGGCTGGTCTTGTTGAAGATGGTCTCCAGTAGCTTATTGCTCACGCGGGCATTGATCTCCACCCCTGATGAGGCGTAATTCTTGAGCTCTGAGGTCTTAGCCAGCACGATCAGCGCCCCCGTGTACTGCCGTGAAAGGCTGCGGCAGGCACTGACGATCTCGGAGTAGTTAAGGTTTTTCAGCTCAGACTCAAACTCCCAGCGCCAGGGCATTAGCGTATTCCAGGAAAGCTGCTGGTTAAAGTACATGCTGTTCCGCCCGATCATGAGCAGGTACCGCCGGATCTCCTGCTGGAAGACGATCAGGATAGCCAGCACCCCGGCCCCCCAGAACTGATCCAGAATGGTCTCCAGAAGCCGCATCTCCAGGGCCGTAACAGCCAGCCAGATCAGGAAGACCAGCAGTAGCCCGGTAAAGATGGTGAAGGCAATCGTGCCCCGGACCAGCTTATACAGCGTGTACAGCAGGATGCCTACTAACAGGATATCCAGGATATCCACAATGCGAATACGCAGGAAGTCCAGTAGCTCCATAGATCAGGGTGAGGCCTGTTGCTCAGCCGGCACCGGGGCGTCAGCCGGAACAGCCCGGTAGTGCTGCCATAGCGTGATGGCTTCTGCTGCCGGCTTGACATCATGCACCCGCAGGATGCTGGCGCCCTGCTCAAGGGCCAGCGTGTTCAGGACCGTGGTGCCGTTCAGGCCCTCTTCGGGCGGTACGCCCAGGGCTTTTTTGATCATGCTTTTCCGGGATAAGCCCACAAGAACCGGCAATCCTAAGTTCCGGAACACCGAAAGCTGGCGCAACAGCTGAAAGTTGTGGCCCAGCGTCTTGCCAAAACCAAAGCCCGGATCAATGACCAGATCCGGCACATGGCGCAGCCGGAGGTCTTCTATTTTAGCTGATAGCTCCTGGATGATCTCCCGGGTCACGTCCTCGTAGGTGGGGTTCTGCTGCATCGTCTTGGGCGTTCCCTGCATGTGCATCAGGATGTAAGGAACCTGCAGCCGGGCTACGGTCTCAAACATCTGCTCATCCAGGTTTCCACCACTGACGTCATTCACCAGAGCAGCCCCCGCTTCTACGCACTGCTGCGCCACGCGGCTGCGGAAGGTGTCAATGGAAACCCGCGCCTCCGGAAAGCGCTGCACAATCGCCTCAATCACCGGTACGGTGCGGTCCAGTTCTTCATCCTCCGGTACCCAGTCCGCTCCGGGCTTGGTGGAGTGGCCGCCTATATCGATAAAAGTGGCGCCTTCACTCAGGAACTGCTCAACCTGCCTTAGGATGGCATCCTGCTCCTGCAGCCGGCTCTGGCTGTAAAAGGAATTGGGCGTGGTATTGATGATGCCCATCACGCGCGGAGTGTCCAGGTCAATGAGCTCCCCGCGGCAATTAATGCTGCCAGCCTTTGGGTAGCTATTATTGTGGCTTGTCATGGTTAGCTTTGTTGACTGTTAAAATCAGGCTAAAAATAAAAAATCTCCATCTGTGGGGAGCAACACAACTGAGCAGTACCGGGTGGTCATCGATCAGGCCCGCCAGACGTTTATTGCTAAAAACCGGGATTACGGCACTGCGTGGCGCATCCTGCGGATCAGCTCCTTTGTCGATCAGCTCTTTATCAAGGCTAAGCGCATCCGGAGCATTGAGGAGCATCAGCAGAAAGCCGTGGATGAAGGCGTGGAACCCGAATTCACCGGGCTGATCAACTACGCTGCGCTAGCCCTTATCCAGCTGAAGCTGACGGCCGAAAAGCCGCTCGAAATGCCGTTTGAAGAAGTGTTAGCCCTGTACGATGAGGTAACCACTGAGGCACGGGAATTGATGGAGAAAAAGAACCATGACTATGGGGAAGTGTGGCGCGAGATGTGGCAGACTTCGCTTACCGATATGATCCTGATGAAACTGTTACGGGTCCGTAAACTGCTTGAGCAGGACGGAAAAGCCATCGCCTCAGAAGGAATAGATGCCAGTTTTTACGATATTATCAACTACAGCGTGTTTGCACTCATAAAAATGCAAGAGCGTCATGAAGGGAATTATCACAGCCATTAGCCGCCTGTTGGTCGGAGGGCTTTTTGTGTTTTCGGGAGTGGTAAAGGCCAATGACCCGACAGGCTTCGCCTACAAGTTGGAAGAGTATTTCACCATTTTCGGGATAGGTTTTCTGGACCCGGCAGCACCCTATATGGCTATTCTGGCTTGTGTGGTAGAGGTTTTTGTGGGCATCCTGTTACTGTTAGGCCTGTGGCGGAACCTTTCCCTGACGCTCCTGATGGCCATGGTGGTGTTCTTTGGCTTCCTAACCTTCTACTCGGCTTACTATGAAGTGGTTCAGGACTGTGGCTGCTTCGGAGATTTCATGAAGATGAACCCCTGGGAGTCTTTCTACAAGAATGTTGCGCTTTTTGCGCTGGCCCTGATCCTGACCGTTAATCGCCATGTGATCAATCCGCTTTTTTCCGAAAGCCTGACCCGGCAGATCGGGGTGACCGGGCTGGCGCTATCGGTACTATTCCCGGTTTACACTTACAGCTTTCTGCCGGTATGGGACTTCCGCCCTTACGAAGTGGGCAATAACATCGCTGAGCTGATGAAAACCCCGGAGGATGCACCGGAAGCCAAATACAAGATCCGGCACGTGTACAAGAACAACGAAACAGGCGAGCAGAAGGCTTTCAAGACGGAAAACCTGCCTTCCGGGGATAAATGGCAGTACGTAGAGCGAAAGCAAAAGCAGGTACAGAAAGGCTATCAGCCTCCGATCCACGATTTCTCGCTGGAGGGGTTTGACGGGTATGACCACACCGCTGATTTCCTTGGCCAGAGAAGCTACCGGGTGGTTGTTGTGCATAAGAACCTGGAAACAGCTAACAAAGAAGCTCAGAAAGCCCTTAATGACCTTGCCGAGGAAGTTAAAGCTGATCCCGGCATCAGCATCTGGGGCATGACCGCCTCCGGAAAGCAGACGTTTGAGGAGTTTGAAAAAGCTCATGATGTCAATTACCGCTACTTCCTGACGGATCGCACCACCCTGAAGACTATTATCCGGGCCAACCCTGGCGTGCTCCTGATGAGGGGGAATGTGATCAAAGGAAAGTGGTCTGATCGCAATATCCCCTCCTATGAGGAAATCAAGGCCATGATGGAAGAAAGTCCGGAGCCCAGTTCAGCTGAGCGGTAAAGCGCGTCCGGTGTTATGATGCGCTTCATCCTCCGGCGTTTGCTCTACGGTACTCTGGTCCTGCTGGGAGTTATAACAGCGGTCTTCCTGATGTTCAACGTGCTGCCGGGGGATCCGGCCCGGCAAGTGCTGGGGCAGCGGGCTGATGAAGCCACCCTTGAAGCGGTGAGGGCAGAATTCGGCCTGGATGAGCCGCTGTATGTGCAGTACGTCATGTACCTGAATGACCTCTCCCCGCTCTCAGTCCACGATGATACAGAAGCCAATCAGCAGCGATACGGCTACCAGCCTCTGCTGGAAATGGGCAACAACCAGGTACTGGTCGCCAAAGCTCCCTACCTCAGGCGTTCCTATCAGTCCAGGCGGCCGGTGAGTGCAATCCTGGCAGGCGCCTTTCCACAAACAGCCCTCCTCGCAACAACGGCTCTTCTGTTTGCCACGATCATTGGGGTGGCCTTCGGGGTTGTTTCCGCCCTGTACCATTATACCTGGCGCGACAACGGGCTGATGGTGATGGCGATCCTGGGCATTGCCACGCCCTCCTTCTTCTCAGCTATCCTGTTCTCATGGGTCTTCGGCTATGTGCTGGCCGATACTACGCATCTGAACATGTTCGGGGGGCTGTATGGGTATGATCCCTTTGCCGGCAAGCAACTGATGCTGAAAAACCTGATCCTGCCAGCTATTACGCTCGGCATCCGGCCCCTGGCCATTGTAACGCAGCTTACCCGTAGCTCCATGCTGGATGTGATGAGCATGGATTATATCCAGACGGCCATTGCCAAAGGCCTTAAGCAGCGTGCCGTGATCGTAAAGCACGCCCTGCGCAACGCCCTGAACCCTGTGCTAACGGCTGTTTCAGGATGGCTGGCCTCTCTACTGGGCGGTGCCTTTTTTGTGGAATTTATCTTTGACTGGAAGGGCGTGGGGAAAGTGACGATTGACGCCCTGAACAACAATGATTTTCCGGTCGTCATGGGCGCTGTGCTGCTGATCTCAGTGATCTTTATTGTGGTCAACCTGGTGGTGGATATCCTTTACGGGGTGCTGGACCCACGCGCGCGTATTCAGTAAATGACAAGCTGTTATGAAATTATACCTGATAGGATTCATGGGCTCTGGTAAATCCGCTTATGGGCAGCAACTGGCCCAGCAGCTAAACTGGGACTTTGTAGACCTGGACGAGCGCGTAACGGAACAGGCCGGCCAGCGCATTCCAGCGCTATTTGAGCAGGAAGGCGAGGACAGCTTCCGGCAGTGGGAACAACAGGCCCTGTACAGCACTGCTTCGCTGAATTACACTGTTATTGCCACAGGCGGAGGAACGCCCTGTTTTTACGATAACCTGAACTGGATGCAGGAGCAGGGAACCACGGTTTACCTGAAAATGCTGCCGGATAAGCTGATCAAGCGCCTGAAAAAAGAGCAGCAGCAGCGCCCGCTCATCAAGGATATGCGACAGAAAGCCCTGCAGCAGTTTGTACACCAGCAACTGGCTGAAAGGGCCTCTTACTACCTGCAGGCTGATATTGTGATCGATCCGGTAGACTTTCCGCCCAAGGCGCTGAAAGATCACCTCTCACAGGTAGTGTTCAGGGCGTAGGCGCATCAGTGGTATAGCCAAAAAAGCTGAATACAGATTTCCCGTATTTGCGGGTTCGCCTTAGGTTGGGATGGTTCTCGAACCCCTCTTTCTTGAAATGTTCCATAATGATCCACCCTTTCCCGGCCAGGACCTGCCGGTCAATGATAAGGTCGATCAGGCGTTGCTTATGCTCCAGCGGAAAGGGCGGATCAATAATGATCAGGTCGTATTGCTCTTCTGTGGCCTTCAGGTAGTCAAACACATCCATTTTCAGAACACTGACCGCTTCCAGCCCCAGGCGTTCCTTTTCACGCTCGATAAAGCTAACCGAGGCTGAATGGCTATCTACTGCCGTTACGGCCGGGATGCCGCGCGAGGCCATCTCAAAGCTA
The DNA here is from genome assembly GCA_964474835.1 of uncultured Sphingobacteriales bacterium. Taxonomy (GTDB): domain Bacteria; phylum Bacteroidota; class Bacteroidia; order CAILMK01; family CAYYUA01; genus CAYYUA01. Next base: position 5,750 of record CAYYUA010000039.1, on the reverse strand, counting down.
ACGCTGCCCGTACCACTGAACAGGTCCAGTCCTTTGGTTTCCTCGTACTCAAAGTAGTTTTCAATGATGTTGAAGATGTTCTCGCGGCTGTTATCCTTCATTGGCCGCAGGTGCATGCCTTTCAGCGGCTGAAGGGGCATGCCTTTTTTCCGTCCGCCTATGATGCGCATAGTGGCAATCCTAAAATGTTGTAAAAAAGGTGCTCAGGCACAGCTTCCAGGTGATCAGTTCTGGTGTGAGCTGACTCCTGATCCAGAAAGTAGAGGTAGCGAATGTAGCGGTAAAGTTGCTGAAACCGCTCTGTTCCCTGAAAAATGAGCCCAGAGCCGTAAAAAGCGTCTTTGTGCGGATTAAGCCCGCAGCTACGCGCCACCTTAATGAGGTAATAAAGCAGATCCGCAGAGCCGGCAATGCTGAAGGTATTGAAGAATGCGAGGCTGCCCTGATCAACTACCGCTACCCGCAGCAGCGGATCCTCCACATCAAAGCACAAAACAGGCTTTGCCGCGCTCTGAAACTGGGTTAAAATACCGGCCAACCAGGGGGTGGCAATGTGATAGTGCTGCTGAAGACCGGCCTGCTGGTATTGCTTATAGCACGCCTGACTGAGTGTGAACACCAGGTAGGCCTTTGCCTGTGGCAGGTAGTTGCTAAGTACTACCTGGTCATCCAGCGCCCCGAAATTGAGCTGGGCATAGGCACGGCTGAGGTCCTCGTGGTAAAAGGGGGCTGGCACCAGCGTAGCATGCTCTGAAGAGGTGACACTGCTCTGGCTCAGGCTATCCCGGGTCCACGGATCCTCCTGCACTGATCTGATAGTAGCAGACAGGGAATCCGCGCGGGCTTCACTCCGGAGGTACCGAAGCCGTTGGTCGCCATCCACCACATGAATGGTGTAGTAGTGCTCCAGGAAGCCTACATACAGCCGGGCTGGCTTGGCAATACGGGTGTGAGTTGAATCTGTAACAGTCTGCTCAAGTAAGGAAGCCCTCATAGATACCGGACCCGCCAAGTGCCTTTACCAGCAATAGTTTGATAAGGAGGTTACCAGTTACCAGTCGTTGTGCCCTTCTTCATGGAGCCGATCTTCAGTATCTTATCATTGATCTTTTTCCGGTCTTTGACCTCAAAAACCGGGACCTCGACCCCGCGTAACGTTACCTTACCGGCATCCATCTTAAAGCGTTTCCCCGTATTAGGGGCGTACTGGATACTATCAGCCGGGTAGTCCGGAAACAGGTTTTTTTCTACAAGGACGCTCGAAGTATCCCGTCTGATCTGCTGCGTTGTATCGTTGGGATCACCGATGGTCTTGATCACCTGCATTGAATCGCGCTTAACAAAGTGCATCAGGCTATCCCAGGTGCCGGTGTATTTACTATGCGCATCCTTGTATCCTTTCTGAGCCTCGCGGACCTTTTCCAGACGGTTGATGACCATTTGCTTGCGCTCCCGCTCCTGCCGCATAGCCAGGATCGGGTCACGAATAATGTTGATCAAGAAGTAGACACTAACGGCAGCGAGGAGTAAAAGGAGAATTTTGGTCGTGATCTCGAAGGCTTGGTTTCCCATGGGATGGCATAACTTAACTATGGCTTGCAAAGCTATAAATTCACCCTGAAAAAAATTGTGGCCCTTTGAGAAGGCATTTGGCGGGCATCAGAACTGCCAGCGGACCTGAGCTTTCACCGTGGTTTCGGTATTACCCTGAATCTGCTGATAGCCGGAGCCAACCGTGGAGCGATTGAAATAACGGGTCTGCCCCAGCTTTAGCCAGAAGCTCATGTTGCCGAAGGCATTCAGGCGGCCCAGCACATAGCAGCGCATGCCTCTATCCTGGAAAAACGGAATGCTGAAGGTGTAAAGCAGGTCATTCTCGTAGGTAAAGATCCGGGCGCGGTAATCATCAATGGCAAAAAGGCCGTAGCGCCCTACCACATAGAAATCCCCGCTTTGGGTTTCGTACTTGGCATCCTGAAAAGCCATCCAGCCTTTTTCAGGGCTGCTGCCTTCCCGCTGGTAGAAGGTCCGCGAGACGCGGGATTGGAATGACCAATGGGTATTGGCCCGGAATTCCAGGTTCCAGCGCAGGCGCCACTGACGGTAAGGGTTGGTGCGGCCAATGGCTTCCGCTGAAGCATCCGAAGGCCGGTTGCGGATGCCCCTTTCACCAGTCAGCCGCCCGTACATGGTAAAGCTTCCGGGATCATAGGTGAGGGTGCTGGCGTACTCGTAGCCCGATGAGGGGCGGTCCGTCTGAAACTGTAGCCAGGGAAACTGAAAGTGATCGAAATAGCCTGTGACCTTCCAGTCGTCAAAAGGGGAGAACTCGGTAGTCAGGAAAACGCCCTCTTCATTGCGGACTTGCCCGCTCTCACGAAAAGCATTGGCAAAAGGCGCCACAAAGTTTTTAGGATAATTCCGGTAGATAGCGCCCAGCTTAAATCCGGAAGGCAGGTTCAGCAGCATCCCGTTCAGGGTGGCCATGGCACCTGTGTGGCTATAGCCAACTTCCCCGAAGAAGTAAAAATCCCTGAACAGCCATTGGTAATCCACGCCCAGGTTCCAGGCCTCCCGGCCGCTCCAGCCGTACCGGTCGTACAGGCGGTCACTGGTCTGAACAGGCTTGCCATTGTTGATCCACAGCCCGGTGGCGCCCAGCGTCAGGTTGCTGAAATTCTGCTGAACGTGCCCGCCTGCGGCCTGCTGGCGCAGGGCATCCTTGTCGGCCAGTTCGCGCCTCGTGCGGTGCATACCACTACCCGTAATGGAAGAGACCACCCGCCGGGCCTGCTGGCTGGTATCACCGGTGGAAATGTTAGCGTCTGTCGCCTTGCGGGAGTAAAAGGCCGTAAGCTTGGTCTGGTCAGCTAACTGGTAAGTAGCACCTGCTCCGCGGAAAAAGTTGTTTTCGTTAGCGGAGGTGTAGGCATCCAGGCCATTGAGGTTCTTGCTGATGCTGATGCCACCGGGCGTTTTATTCAGTGCAAGCCCGGAGGACAGGATCAGGCCCTGCCCGAACTCGGCCTCGTAATCGCCCAGCGCAATGCTTTCAAAGTTCCCGATATCCTGCAGGAAGAGGTGAGTGCTGTAGTAATCGTAGCCTTGGGATTGACTGCCTGCAAAGAATTCTTCTCCCGCATCTTTTTCAGCCGTTACGCCAAAGCTGATCCGGTTCTGGAAGTTGTAGGTATAGCGCAGGTAATGATCGACCGGGCTGCCCAGGTAGCCCTGGTTGTTCTCGCGGTTGCTGGCGGTATCCGCTATGCGCTGCCCTTTTACTTCTTCTAAGGTGCGGTTAGCCCGCAGGAAGAGATCATGGCCGCCATACTTTACCATGTTTTCCGGGGTTATGGCTAAGCGGTCCTCCGGGCGATCGGTGTTGACAAAAGGCCTCAGCTGCTCGATGGTCTGCCGGTCCAGCCGGGGAATGGCCTTCAGCTCGTAAATAGTGGTAAAGCCCTGGTACTGGTCGCGGTAAGCCAGGATCTCGTTGATCTGCGGCACAGACAGGACATGCAGGGATAGCAGCTCCTCGCGGGTAGCAGTATTCAGGGAGAGGGGATTTTCATAGTAACGGTTAAGGGATCGCACAAGATCCGTGTAATCCAGCGCCTGATCTTTCTGCTCCAGGATGGTTTCAATGATGTTGTCCACAGTTTTGGAAGTAGGCTGCTGGGCTTTGGCAGGGAGTGATCCCCAGCATACCAAAGCCAGGCCCAGGAAAGCCCACAGTCCTTGGTTTTTGATATGCCTCAAGCCCAACATAGTCAGCTATTGGGGTTGGTAGTTTGTAGAGAGGTAAGGCGTCTGGCCCAGGTTCCGGTGAAAACCAAAGCTCAGGTTGAGGTCCAGCCACTTCCAGCGGTAGCCCAGCCCAAAGCTGTAGTTCAGCGGCGCTGTAGCAATGCCGGCCTGCAGCTCCAGGTTTTCGATGGGCTGATAGCCAAGGCCGGCCCGGAAGCGTGTGGCGTGCTGGATGTTCTGCTGCGTGGCCAGGTGCAGTTCTGCTTTATCCGAAAACTCATAGCCAAAGCCTATGGTGCCGGTAGGTGGGCTAAGGCTGTTGAAATCCTCCTCCTGATTGACCCCGACCGGATTAAAGACATGGAGCCCGGCTGTGAGCTGCTCGTCCAGCTTAAACTGAAAGCCCACCTCCCCGGTCAGGTGCCAATCCTGCTCAAACTCCTGAATAGAGCGGCTAAAGGCATCAAACTGCATCCCGATCGCCAGGCGCTCCCCAAAGGCGCGGCTAAGGGCCAGCCCGTACTTCTGCTGTGTGTAAGCGCCACCATTGCTGAGCTGGTAAAAGCTGACGGCTACCGTACCGAGCTCTTCAAACGGATAGGCAGCACTAAAAGCGCCAGCATCCAGCGATTGGATCCCGAATTTCCGTTCTGCCATTACGCCAAACCGAAAGTCTTCCAGACGGGCAAGGCTGGCCTGGTTGTAGAAAGTAGCCCAGGGGCTTTGGGCCGTAATAGCCGAAAAGGCCAGCCCGGCCTGGCGGCTACCGGCTGGGTAATTGATGCCGCCACTGTGCGCAGCTGCCAGCGGCAACAGTAGCAATAGCAGTATACAGCCAGGTTGCTTCCGCCAGGGTATCATACAGGTCAAAAATAAAAGCTGCCAACTGTATCAAATAAACCGATAGGCGGTAAAACTACCTGACCAAGGCGTTACCAGCCTAAAAGCCGATATTAGGGCTTATTTATCAAATGGTTATGTATGAGGCTTACTATTCGTTTGATCCTAATAGGTTTGCTGATTGGCCCGGTCAGCGCGCTAGCGGCTACTGATACCCTGACCGTGGGCCTGAATGCTGAACCGCCCTTCATCATAGAGCAGGGCGAGGGCCAGCGGCAGGGGGTCAGTATTTACCTGTGGGAGGAAGTGGCTGAGCAGCTGGACCAGCCGTACCAGTATCAGACCTATGACCTGCAGGGATTGCTTACGGCTGTTGAGGCCGGTGAGGTGGATCTGGCCATTACCCCAATGACCGTCACCAGTGACCGGCTTCAGCGTTTCAACCTGACGCAGCCCTTTTACATCAGTGAGCTAACAGTAGCCACGCAGAAACAGGATCAAAGCCGTATCCTGCAATTCCTGGCCAATTTCTTCTCTGTACAGTTCCTTCAGGCTATTTCCTTGCTTTTCCTCGTGATTCTGGTCTTTGGAGGGCTGCTGTGGCTGGTTGAGCGCAAGGCCAACCCTGAGATGTTCAAAAACAGCCCGGGCGGCATCTGGGATGGGATCTGGTGGGCAGCTGTGACCATGACCACGGTGGGCTATGGCGATAAGGTGCCGATCTCCAATCGGGGGAAGGTGATTTCATTGGTATGGATGTTTACCGCGGTCATCATCACCTCTACATTTACTGCCAGCATTGCCTCGTCCCTGACGGTGAGCACGCTGGATGCCGAGATTCAGGAAATTGATGACCTGTCGTCTGCTAAGGTGGGAACAGTAACAGGCTCTACCGGAGAGGCCTACATCCAGGAAAAAGGCTGGGCATTCCAGGCCTTCGAGGAGCCCCGTGAAGCCCTGCAGGCCCTGAAAGCCGGAAAAATTGAAGCCTTTGTTTACGATGCGCCCATCCTGAAATACCTGCTTCAGGAGGAGCAACTAACAAACGAGCTGACGGTGCTGCCTTTCCGGCTCAACCGGCAGTACTATGGCTTTAGCACGCCACCGGATACGCAGCTGGATGATAAGCTGAACCCCCTGCTGCTGGAAGAACTCCAGCAACC
>CAYYUA010000038.1:4569-16054 GCA_964474835.1 uncultured Sphingobacteriales bacterium | reverse complement strand
AGGGCCTGCTTCAGCTCCTTGATCATCTTGAAGGTCAATTCCCTGCGCTTGTACGGTTGGCTGTAAAACAGGCTAAGGGCCGTAATCTCATCTTTGTTGGCTTCAATGAAATCCCGGAAAGCCTGCACGGTTTCCTGCGCCTTTTCCTGGTTTTCCTCGGCAAAACCGGCATGGGTTACCTCGTCAATGTTCACCGTATCTATGATTTGCTCATGGGTCTTACGGACATCTTCCAGGTAATTCCTTAGATCCGGATTATGGAAAGGTTTAGCTGCATCCTTGGCCATTGCTTCATGGGCTTGTGCTACTTGCTGCTCCGTTGGCTCCGCGTTTTGCTGGCGTTCTTCTTCCGTTTGCAGGTTTTCCCGGGCATAGTCCTCGGCCTTATCGGGGTTATGGGCACTTAGCAGGTTTTCGGCCATTTCATTGATCGATTGACCGCCCGTATGTTCCTTTACTTTTTCGCGTTCTTCTGGGTTAATTTGTTTTTCCAGCCTTAAAAGCCGGTTCGCCAATGAGGAAAGCGTGTCTTCATCGTGGGCACCTGTTATCACATTGCGCATTAAGTTATGCATGGAAACCGACCTTTTCCGTTCCAGCGGTCGGCTATCTGTTTTAACGGATTTGGTGACGCCAATGCAATCCACCACCCAGAATTCTCCTTTGTTTTCTTCAGCACTGGGCGTAACGCTACGCAGGTCATCGCACGCCAACGTACGCGTACCGCGGCCTTTCATTTGCTCAAAATAGTTGCGGGACTTCACATCGCGCATGAAAACCAGGCATTCGATCGGCTTGACGTCTGTACCCGTGGCAATCATGTCCACCGTAACGGCAATACGCGGATTGTAATCCGTGCGGAATTGCTGCAATACGGATTGGGGATTGTCTCCATTCTCTTTTACGCGGTAAGTCACCTTTTTGCAGAATTCATTGCCCTCTCCAAATTCATCGCGCACGATGTTGATGATGTCATCCGCATGGCTATCGCTTTTGGCAAAAATCAGCGTTTTAGGCACCTCGCTGCGGTTGGGGAATAAATCAGTAAATAGTTTTTTTCGGAAGGTTTTGATAATGTTACGGATCTGGCTGGGGTTCACCACTTTTTTGTCCAATTCCGTATTGGCGTATTCCACATCTTCATCCTCTTGCTGCCATCGCTTTCTGCGGCTAAGCTTTTCCCGCCTTTCCACATATTCCCCGGCTTCGATCTTTTCGCCTTCCTGGGTGATCTTGGTTTCAATTACGTAAGTCTGGTAACCCACGTTGACCCCATCCACTACGGCTTTTTCATGGGAATATTCGCTCACCACATTTTCATCAAAAAAGCCAAAGGTGCGTTTATCCGGTGTAGCGGTCAGTCCAATCATAAAGGCATCGAAATAATCCAGCACCTGTCGCCAGAGGTTGTAGATGGAGCGATGGCATTCATCAATGATGATGAAATCAAAGGTTTCTATGGGGACGTCCGGGTTGTATTCAACATCCTTGGGCTTGTTTTGCTTGAATTTCATGGTGCCCGCTGATTCCTCTTCAGCGGATTCATCCATTTCCTGCCCTTTCAGGATAGAGTACATCCGTTGAATGGTACTAATGCACACTTTGCTATTCGGGTCAATTTTGTTATTCGATAGCCTTTGAACGTTGTAAAGCTCCGTGAATTTTCGCTGGCTATCGAGCGGTTTGTATTGCTGGAATTCCTGTTCTGCTTGTTGGCCCAGGTTTTTCGTATCTACCAAAAATAAGACGCGGTGCGCTTTGGCATATTTCAGCAGCCGGTAAACCGCAGTAATGGCCGTAAACGTCTTCCCGCTCCCCGTTGCCATTTGGACCAAGGCTTTGGGCTTGTTATGGGAAAAGGATTGCTCCAGGTTTTCAATGGCATTGATCTGGCATTCCCGTAGATTTTCGTGGGGTAAAGCCGGAATTTCAGTTAACCGCGCCCGTAAGGATTTTTCCTGCTTTTGCCATTCGCGCAGAGACTCGGGACGGTGGAAATGAAAAATTTCCCGAAAACGGGGGTTGGGATCATTCTGGTTGCTAAAGCGGACCACCTGGCCATTAGCCGTGTAAACAAAAGGAAGCGTGTCTTTTTTAACGCCATATTTTAACTGGCTATTGGCGTAGGCTACTGCCTGGTCTTCAACGCCTGTTAGTTTCTCCCCATAACTTTCCTTTTTCGCTTCAATCACCCCAACCGGCTGCTCATCCACAAAAAGGAGGTAATCCGCATGCCCGTTTTCCATCGGAAATTCCCGAACGGCTACGCCAACATTGGCTGATGGGTTAAGCTCATTCATATCCTGAATGGCCCAGCCTGCTTGCCTGAGTTGCTCATCAATTTGCTGGCGTGCTTCCTGTTCAGGGGTCATTGATAATTCCAGGTTATCGCTGCATTTGTTGGGATAAATTAAATGAGATTTCCCTGAGTTTAAAAATAGATATTTAAATGAGTTGGATTGTTGACCGCCCCTAATTTTGAGGCATTAAATTTTTATTCCGGTAAACCTTTAGGAAACGCTATTTACCATTTGGGGTTAGCAATAGCTTACCTATCCATCGACTTCAATAAATTTTACTGTAACAGTATTTTTTTGAAGCTGGGTAATTGAGGGCTTCAGCCCGATAGAAAAAGATGATTTTAAACTTATACAGGAAGTAAAAATAGCCAACGAACACACGTTAACCCTTTCTGTGGTCCACTTTGTGGTACCCCTGGTAGGCTTTGCGGCTTTTAGAAAATTGCCAAAACTCGCGTATGGCGGGAGTGGACACGGGAGGATTCGAACCCCCAGCCTCCTGATCCGTAGTCAGGTGCTCTATCCAGTTGAGCTACGTGTCCGTGGTAGTAGTACTGAAGCTTTGCAAACTTAAAAAAATCTACCGGCCTGCCCTTGCTCCGCATACTGTAGGCTAACCACGGCCGTTCATCCTAAGCCATCTGAAAAAACTTGTAAATTTCAGCAGCGCACGGGCAGGCAGCGCTGTTCCCAGCCTGCCTGCCCGTAGCGGCCCTAAATCCGGAACCTATGAAGCAAGTCCTCGCCATCCTCGGTAGCCTGATCGGCCTGATCCTGCTGGCCATGCTGATCGTGCCCTATTTCTTCAAAGACAACATCCTGAACACCCTGAAGCAGCAGGCCAACCAGCAGCTGGAAGCCAAGGTCGCCTTCAGCAATGACATCGGCCTGTCGCTGTTTACCCACTTCCCCGATGCCACGCTGACCGTCAATGACATCCGGGTCATCAACAAAGCCCCTTTCAAGGGCGACACGCTGGCGCAGGTGCCGCAGTTCAGCACCACGATCGACCTCTTCAGCCTGATCGGCAGCGGGCCCATGACGGTGGAGGCCGTGCACCTGGAGCGGCCGGACCTCCACATCCGCGTTCTGGCGGACGGCCGGGCCAATTACCAGGTCTACGCCAGCGATACCACCCAAACAGCGCCGGAGCCCTCCCAACAGGAGACTGCTGACACGGGCAGCACATTCCGCCTGGCCCTGAACACCTACAGCATCAGTCAGGCTAACGTCACCTACGAGGACCAGAGCACGGGCGTCTACACACAGGTGGCGGATTTCACCCACGAGGGCAGCGGGGACTTCACGCTCAGCCAGTTCGATCTGGATACGGAAACGGCCATTCAGGCGCTGACGGTGCGCTATGGCGGGGTCCAATACCTGGATAGCGTCACCACGAAACTCGATGCCGTGCTGGGCATGAACCTCGATAGCATGCGCTTCACCTTTCAGGAGAACACCCTCAGCCTGAATGCCTTCACCGTGGGGTTTGATGGCTCGGTCAGCCTGCCGGAGGAGGCCATCGCCATGGACCTCAGCGTGAAAACCCAAGAAACCGCCTTTAAGCAACTGCTGTCGCTGGTGCCGGCCCTGTATCAAAAAGACTTTGAGGAGCTGCAGACGCGCGGCCAGCTAACATTCCAGGGCGAGGCCAGGGGCCGTTATACCGGTAACCAATACCCGGCTTTTCAGGCCAAACTGGCTGTCGAGGATGGCTATTTCAAATACCCCAGCCTCTCGCAGGCCCTGGAGAAGGTCAACTTCAGCCTGTCGGTCGATAATCCGGGCGGTGAGCTGGATAAGACGGTGACAACCCTCAAGCCCCTGCAGTTTGAGGTGGCCGGTGAGCCTTTTGAGGCGCGCATGCTGCTGAAAACCCCGATGTCCGATCCCTTTGTGGATGGCCGGATGCAGGGTAAGCTGAACCTGGGCAACCTGGCGGACCTCATCCCGCTGGACGAGGAAACGCTCTTAGCGGGCATCCTGGATACCGATGTGGCCATCAAGGGCCGCTACTCGGCTATTGAGGAATCCCGCTATGAGGACTTCAAAGCCAACGGGAACCTGGCGCTGACGGATTTCAGGTACCAGAGCCCGGACCTGGAGCCGCTGCTTATCCCGGAAGCAGCGCTTGCGCTGAGCCCTCAGCAAGCCAACCTGCAAACCTTCCGCTTTGAGAGCGGGCAGAGTGACCTGCAGGCCAGCGGGCGGCTGACCAACCTGCTCGGCTATGCGATGAAGGGTAAGACCCTGCGGGGGAATTTTACGGTCCGGTCCGACTACTTCAACCTGAACCCGCTGCTGGCCAGTGAGGAGGGCGATGCTAAGCCAGCAGAAAAGCCGGAGCAACCTCAGCCGGACACGGGCAGCGGGTATGCGCTGGAAGCCCCGCAGATCCCGGCCAACCTGAACCTGACCCTGAAGGCCGATCCACTGCAGCAGCTGGTCTACACCAATATGGATATGCGGAACATTCGCGGCCAAATTCAGGTACGTGATCAGGCCCTTTACCTGGATGATTTCAGGATGGATATGCTGGACGGTACCATGACGGCCTCCGGCCGCTACAGCACACAGGACCCGGAGCAGCCGCAGACGGCTATGGAGCTCAGCATCCGGGATTTCAGCATGCAGGCGGCCAATCGTACGTTTACCATGCTGCGCCAATACGCGCCCGTGGCTAAGCATACCTACGGGGATTTTGATGCGGACCTTTCGTTCAATGCGCCCATCCGGCCGAACCTTACCCCGGTTTACGATAGCCTGTTCAGCAAGGGCAACCTGCAGATCGATAAGGCCATTGTGCGCGACTACCAGGTCCTGAACACCGTAGCCGATAAGCTCAACGATGACCAGTACCGCCAGCTGGAAGTGTCTGACATCAACCCGAAGTATACCATTGAGAACGGCCGGATCCGGCTGCGGGAGCCCATTCGCTTTCAGACCGGGGATAACAAGTTCCGCCTGGATGGCAGCATGAGCCTGAAGCAGGAGCTGAACTACGTGCTGCGCGCCAACGTGCCGGGCGGTAAGCTACAGCAGCAGGCGGGGCAGCTGGTGAGTGATTTCCTGGGTCAGGACGCGGACCTGGGCAGCCGGATCCTGGTGGATTTTGCCATTACCGGTAAGCCCGGCAATCCGCAGATCAAGCCCAAAATTGCCGGCACGGCCGGAGGCGATGGCAGTGCCAAGCAGCAAAGCCTGCAGCAGGCTAAGGATAAGCTGCAAGAGCAGAAGGAAAAAGCTCAGCAGAAACTGAAAGAGGAAAAAAAGCAAGCGAAGCAGAAGGCTCAGGAGCAAAAGCAGAAACTGAAAGAAAAGGCGGAAAAGCAAAAGCAGAAAGCCAAAGAAAAGGCGAAGGAAAAGAAGGAAGAAGCAAAAGAAAAGGCCAAAGAAGAGGCGAAGGATAAAGTAAAGGATATTTTTAAGTAACGGCAGGCATAGGGATTCCTCAGCTTTGAATGAAAAAGCAAGGGCAGGGAGCTACTCCCTGCCCTTTTGGTCAGCCTGCAGGCCTAATCCGTTTCGTACCGAAGACCCAGGCGGTCATCGATCATGTGGGCCGGAAAGCTGAAGCTGAGGCCCTCTGTGCTGTAGCCCATCACCTTGGAGCTGACAATGCCCACAATGTAGCCCTTCTCGTTGACCAGGGCTCCGCCACTACTGCCCGGGTTAACGCTTACATCGGACTGGATATAGGTGTTTTGCTTATGCTCCCGCACCCCGGACACAATGCCCTTGGTCAGGGTCTGGCCCAGCTCTACGGATTCGGGCGTACCAATGGCATAGGCGGTCATGCCGGCTTCATAGCTTTTCTCGGTGGGAATGGTATAGGTGATATCAAAATCCTTGTCCACCTTGATCAGCGCCAGGTCTGAATAGGCATTCTTGCGCACGAGTTCAGCATCCAGCTTCTGCCCATTATTCAGGCGTACCTTCAGGTTATCCTTATCAGCCGCTACCACGTGGTAGTTGGTCACGATATAGCCATTGCGACCGATCACGCAGCCACTGCCGTGGCCGCTGTCACCTACTTTCACCGTGACCGTGGTCTGCTGCGCCTCGTTCAGGCTGTTGATGGCTTCGCCCAGCTGCAGGGTCAGCATGTCAAAATCCGGTTGCTTCTGGTCTTCCTGTTTCAGGTTTTCCCGCACTTCATCCGCTTGGAGGAATTCCGCCACAGCCTTGTAGATGGCATCGCGCGTGGTGGAGCCGAAGGCTTCTTCATTGCCCTCCTTCGTGGTAAAGGTGCCGGACTCTGCCTCGATGGTCTCCTCGTACAGCTTATCCCCGTAAATGCTGTTCATGGCCAGGTTGACCTTGATCTTGCCTTTCACCACGTTCACTTGGTCCTTTTCGTCTTTGAGGAAGCTGTGGGGAAAGCAGACGTCAAAATCCACTTCCCGGATTTCTGCCTTCAGGTTGACCGTATTGGTCTTATCCCGGAAAATGCTCTCGGTGGTATCAATGTAGTTGTGCCGGTTCAGGATGCTGTTCATCACATCCCGGCCATCCTCTGCGGTGAAGTTCATGTCCGCTTCCAGCCCTAAGCGATCGTCCGGGGAGCTCTGGGCCTGAAAATCATCATAGTCCTCGTAGTAGCGGAAGTCAAAGTCTTCCTTATCCACACTGAAAGCCAGATCCTCCAGGAACATGTACTTCTCGTCCTCCCCGCGGTCCGGAAAAGCGGTCTGCCGGGTAATGGCATACTGATCCTTGTAATCGTAGGACTTAGGGCCACGGTCTGAGAGCACGGAATAGAATATGGTAGGCGGCCCGAATGGGAACCATGAGAGGTAGTACAGCCAGGGCCGGTCGGTCTGCACCAGCGCGGTGTAATAGGGCTTATACCCCTCTGCATCTACGCGGACTTGCTTCGGGAGCTTGTCTCGCCTGAGCGTCAGGGTGGTGTAGCGGCCCTCTCCTTCCTGCTCACCATTCAGGTAGACCTTCGCGTCCTGCTGACGGGTACGCAGCTTGACTTCCTGCGTTTGTCCATTGAAAACCGAAGCACAACTGCTCAGGAGCAGGGGCGCCATTAAGCAGATTGTGCTGCCAAACTGTAAGAAACGGTTCATAGGCTTGGGTTCAGGTGTTTTTGGTGGTTAGCATTTTACCGGCAAAAAAAGGGCAGCGCCTCCTTTTTTCCAATAGCTGCCGGCTTTGCCATTGAGCTGCTAGCTTATACTAAAGCCCGGCTTTCTCAGTTAAAGGACACGTATAGCTAAGGGGTAATGGTTGGCAGGGCTGGTATTGCTTAATTTCGAGCGTCTGAAAAAAAGCATCTCCGTAGTGTTTCGTTTTTGTACTGCTTTTAAGATTGGTGCTGTGCTATCCGTGTGGCTATGGTCAACGCTGGCTTCAGCCATGGCTCAGACCGGCTCCGTACGGGGGTTTGTGTACGATGAGCAGAACGGGGAGCCGATCCTCTACACCAATGTGGTGCTGGAGGATATCAACAAGGGCACCTCGACCAATGAGAACGGCCTGTTCGTTCTGGATGACGTTCCCGCTGGGAAACACACGCTGCGCTGCACCTATATTGGCTACGATACTGCTCGCAAAACCATTCAGGTAAAGGGGAATCAGGTAACCAATGTCAACCTGTACCTGAATGAATCCCGCCTGAAGCTGGAGCAAGTGGAGATTCAGGACAGCAAGGAGGAGCGGATCAACAATGTGGAGATCTCCAAGACCAAAGTGAGCCCCACCGATGTGGCGCGGATTCCGGCCTTCGGGGGCGAGCCGGACTTTGCCCAGTACCTGCAGGTCGTACCCGGGGTCGTGTTCAGCGGGGATCAGGGCGGTAATTTCTACATCCGGGGTGGTACACCTGTGCAGAACAAGGTGGTCATGGATGGCATGACCATCTTCAACCCCTTCCACTCCATCGGGCTGTTCTCGGTCTTTGACATGGCCTATATCCGCAATGCCGATATCTATACCGGTGGCTTTAATGCCGAGTACGGCAACCGGATCTCTGCCATTGTGGACCTGCAGACCAAAGATGGCAATAAGCAGTATTTCAGCGGAGAAGTCTCCGGCAGTCCTTTTACCAGCAAGATTCAGGTCGAAGGCCCGATAAAGGAATTCGAAAAAGGGCAGGGCAGCATTTCCTACCTCTTCAATACACGGATCTCTTACCTGAATGAAACCTCGCCCGGCCTCTACAGCTATGCCGATAGCAACGGGCTGCCCTATCAGTTTCAGGACTTCTATGGCAATGTTACCTTCACCGGTGCTAATGGCAGCAGTGCCAAGCTCTTTGGCTTTAGTTTCAATGACCAGGTGAATTTCCAGGGGATCGCTGAGTACGACTGGAATGCGACCGGGGCCGGGACTGAACTATTACTGCTGCCTTCCGCTTCCTCCAACACCATCAAGGCCAACTTTGCCTTTTCCTCCTATGACATTACAGAAGACCGGGCAGGCAGCCCGCCCCGCAAAAGCTCGATCAGTAATTTCCAGGCCGGGCTGGATTTCAATTACTACCCGGGTGATGACATCATTAAATACGGGCTGGACATCAGTGGCAACCGCACCAACACCGAGATCACCAACCAGGTAGGCCGCACGATCAGCCAGGAGCAGTTCACCACGCGGCTGGCCGGTTTTGGGCGCTATAAGAAAAAACTGGGCGACCTGATCATCGACCCCAGCCTGCGGGTACAGCTTTTTGCTTCTTTTCAGGAGGTACGGTTAGAACCCCGTTTTTCTACTAAGTACAACTTCACTGAGAACTTCCGGATAAAGGCTGCCGGCGGGCTGTATTCACAGGATCTGATGAGCTCCCGCTCAGAACGGGATGTGGTGAACCTGTTCTACGGCTTCCTGTCAGCCCCCTCGAACCTGCCGGATCAGTTTAACGGCCAGGGTGTCGATTCCAGGCTACAGTCATCACGCCACCTGATCGCAGGCTTTGAGGCGGATCTTACGCCTAACCTTTTCATGGAGGTGGAGGGCTATATCAAGGATTTTACCCAGCTCACAGATATTAACCGGAACAAGATCTACTCAGATGATCCCGAGAACAACGAAAAACCGGCTACGCAGCGCAAGAGCTTTATTGTGGAGGAAGGACAGGCTTACGGGATCGACTTCAATGCCCGCTATAACAAAACGCCCTACTACTTTAAGCTGGTTTACTCCCTGGCCTACAATGAGCGCACAGGCGAGCAGGTCTCCTACAATCCCCACTGGGACCGCCGGCACAACCTGAATGCCGTGGGCACCTACCAGTTCGGGAAGCTGAACAACTGGGAGCTCAGCCTGCGCTGGAACCTCGGTTCCGGCTTTCCCTTCACCCAGACCCAGGGCTTTTATGAGAATATGCGGATGCAGCAGAACGGGGCTACGACCAATATCAAAAGGCAGAACGGACAATTGGGTATCATTTACGATGACCTGAATGGCGGCCGCCTGCCCTATTACCACCGCCTGGATGCCTCCCTGAAAAAGGCCTGGCAGCTCAGCCCTAACCAGAAGCTACAGGCCACCCTGAGCGTGATCAATACGTATAACCGGAACAATGTTTTTTACTTTGACCGGGTAGAATATAAGCGGGTAAACCAATTACCCATTCTGCCTAGTCTGTCGTTCAGCTATGAGTTCTAAGGCAAAAGGGGCTTATGGGCCTTCTGCCGCAATCCTTCAGCGCCTGGCTGGTTTATGGCCTGATGCTGGCCGGCCTTTCGGCCAATGCGCAGGTGCAGGAATCCTTTGCAGATGGCAGCCTGCCTGCCCGTTGGCAGGGTGATACCAGCGCCTTCCGCATCAATGCGGATCAGCGCCTGCAGCTGGATGCTTCGCCGGATAGTGCGGAGGCGACCCTCTATACCCGTTCTTCATTTGCAGCTGACACGCTGGAATGGCGCCTCTGGCTCAGGCTGGATTTTTCCCCGTCTGACCAGAATAAAGCCCGGTTTTATTTAGCTACTGATACCACGCCAACCCTGCCTGAGGCCAAAGGGTATTTCCTGCAGATCGGAGAAAATGGGCAGGCAGATGGCATTGACCTTTACCGGAAAGACAGCACGGCTGAGCAACGGGTGATCGATGGCCAGGCCGGCTTTGCGCTGAAAGGCCCTGATCCCCTACGGATACGGGTCAGGCGTTTCCCCAATGGCCAGTGGCAAATAGCCGCCGATAGCAATGGCCGCCAGGATTGGATCGGTCAGGGACAGACTGTTGACCAGACCTATAACCAATTTCGTTATACGGGCATTCAGGCCCTTTTTACCAGCACCCGCGCTGATCGCTTCTACTTTGATGACTTCTACCAGGGCCCTTACCAGCCGGATACCACTCCGCCAGCCCTTCAGCAGCTGAGGGTGGTGGATAGCCAGACCCTGCGCCTGGTTTTCAGTGAGCCGGTCACCGATAATGCGGCTGACCAGCTTAGCCTCTCACCCGGTAATCGCCAGCTCAGCGATCAAAGCGATCCGGATCAGCGACCCGCTGTGCGGGATATCCGGATTGATCCGCCCCTGAGCAATAAAACCCAATACCAGTTAGTCATTGATCAGCTAGCCGATCAGGCAGGTAATCAGTTGACCGATACAGCCACTTTCAGCTACGTCATTCCCGCAAGGCGCGATATCCTGATCCATGAGCTGATGCCGGATCCGAATCCCTCCAGGGGCCTGCCGGCTTTTGAATATGTAGAGCTTTACAACACCCTGAGCTATCCGGTCAAGCTGCAGGGCTGGCAGATCACTGATCCCGCTGGACCCGGGAACGTCAATGCTCCGTTCAGGCTGCCGGCTAACGGGTATGCGGTAATCGGAAAATCCGAAGCCATTGAGGCCCTGGAGCAGGCCGGTGTGGCTGCTACGGTAACAGTTACCGATATGCCCACCTTGAACAACGGCGGGGAGCAAATCAGCCTGATCAGTAGCAGGGGCGATACCATTCACCAGGTCAGCTATAAGCCTGCCTGGTACCGGGTTGATTCGTTGGCCGATGGCGGTTACAGCCTGGCAATGATCAATCCCTTATCCCCCTGCAAAGGGGCTATCAACTGGCGCGGCACCCGTGCTGATAGCGGTGGAACACCCGGCCGGCCGAACAGCGTGGAGAATCGCTTTATCGATAGCATTCCGCCGGAAGCCACAGCAGTAGAGCCCCTGGATTCCAATGTATTGCGCATCCGCTTTAGCGAACCGCTCCAGCGGCCGGCCCCGCAA
>CAYYUA010000038.1:0-4469 GCA_964474835.1 uncultured Sphingobacteriales bacterium | reverse complement strand
TATCGTGATCAACGAGTTCATGGCTGATCCTACGCCTTCTCAGGGTCTGCCTACCTATGAGTACGTGGAGCTGCTGAACCGCAGCAATCGCGCCTTTAGCCTGGATGGCTGGCAGTACGGGGATGACGGCAGCACCGTTGCGCTGCCGGATACGGTCCTCCCGGCTGATGAGGAACTGCTGCTGGTACCGGACGATGCCCTCCGTGCTTTCGGGGATTCTGGTTACCAGGCTACGGCTCTCCCTACGTGGCCTACACTGAACAATGGCGGGGATGCGCTTTTCCTGCGGTCTCCGGGCGGCCAGACCATTGATTCCCTCAACTACGATGACACCTGGTACCAAAGCCCGGCAAAAGCCGATGGCGGCTGGGCGCTGGAGCAGGTCAACCCGGACCATCCGTGTAGCGGCCCCGATAACTGGCGTGGCAGTACCGACACCAGTGGCGGCACGCCCGGTCAGCTGAATGCTGTGTTTGATCCCACTCCCGATACTACGGCTCCAGGCATTGCTGACGTTGAGATCCGGGACTCGCAGACCTTAGCCGTGACCTTCAGCGAGCGGGTAGTGGCCAGTAGCCTTGCGGCTAATAAATGGCAATTGCAACCGGGGATTGCGGTGGCCGATCTTCAGTTTACCGGGCAGGTGCTCATCCGGTCTGTTACGGTAGCGCTACAGCAGCCCATGCAAAACCAAACCCGTTACGAGCTAACTTACCAGGGTGTAACGGACTGCTGGGGCAATACCCTAAACGATCCGGACAGGGTGGCGCTGACCTACCTGGCCCCTGAGCCGGCCCAGCGCCATGATATCCTGATCACCGAACTGATGCCGGCTCCTGAGCCAACCGTTGAGCTGCCGGCTTACGAGTACATTGAGCTCAGGAACGTCAGTGATAAGGTCATTGCGCTCCAGGATCAGCAATTGCTGGTTGATAGTCAGGCTGCAGCGCTGCCCGAGCTCCTACTGCGCCCGGACACCAGCGTGATCCTGACCGATCCCTTGGGCGCTGTGGAGTTTCTGGAGGAAGGGCAGGTAGTAGGCGTTCAGGGCTTACCCCCGTTGATCAACAGCGAGGGGCGTGTGACCCTGCGGAATCAGCAAGGTGAGCTGGTGCACACCATCGCTTACCGGGATGCCTGGTACAATGGCAGTTTTAAGGAAGAAGGCGGCTGGAGCCTGGAAATGGTGGATCTGCAGCAGCCCTGTGCCCAGGGCGCTAACTGGAAGCCTTCTGACAATCCTAGTGGAGGTACCCCTGGAAGGCCCAACAGTGTGGCAGCTAACAATCCGTTGACTTCCCGGCCTGCGCTTGAGCAAATACGGGTTATCGACAGCCTGCGGCTGCAGCTGCGGTTTAGTAAGCGCATGGACAGCCTGGCCCTGGTTCAGGGCGCTTACCAGCTAGCGCCTGATCTGGCCGTGGACAGCATCATCCCGCGTACGCCCCTCTTCCGGCAGGCCAAAGTGGTGCTGGAGCAGCCAGCTAAAGCGGGACAAATTTATACGCTGCAATTAGCGGATATCACCGATTGCCTGGGTAACCGCTTACCTACTACTGACCGCAGGTGGGGCCTCCCGCAGCCCCCTGAGCAAGGCGACCTGAGGATCAATGAGATCCTGTTCAATCCCAGCAATAGCGGGGCTGACTTTGTAGAGCTCCTGAACACCACCGATGAGGTCCTGAGCCTGAACGGTCTGCGCCTGGCTAACCGCGGGGATCAGGATCAACTAGCGGACCCGGAGGTCCTGCCTAAAGGGCAGTTGCTGCCGGGGAAGTATTTGGTAGTGTCAGAAGCACCGGATGCGGTTTCCGCTAACTTCCGGGTTAAAGATCCGCTGCAGCTCCGAGCAATGGATGGCTTGCCGACCTATCCCAATGCAGCGGGCGATGTGGTGCTTTACCGGAAGGACGGCACGGTGCTGGATGAAGTGCCTTACTTGGAAGACTGGCACACGCCCCTGATCGATGATCCGGCTGGCGTGAGCCTGGAGCGCATCAGTCCTCAGCAGCCGAGCAATGACCCGGATAACTGGCAATCCGCAGCAGAGACGGCTGACTTTGGCACGCCCACTTATGAAAACTCCCAGTCCGGGCAGGCTGCAAAGGCAGAAGGGGCCTTTTCCCTGTCCTCGCAAGTCTTTTCACCGGATCAGGATGGCTACCGCGATTTCCTGCGCATCCAGTACAAGCTACCGAAAGACGGATTTCTTGCTACCATCACCATTTATGATACCAAAGGCCGGAAGGTGCGGCAGCTTACTAACAACGAGCTGCTGGGCCGCGAGGGCAGCCTGAAGTGGGACGGCACGCGTGATAACGGGAGCTCGGTGGCCGAAGGCGTCTACATCTTACAAGGTGACGTCTTCCACCCAGATGGTGATAAGCGGAGCTTCCAGAAAAGTGTGACGGTAGGTAAACGGTGATGGCGTAGCCCCTCATCGCTGTTTTACATCAGCCATGCAACTTTGCTCACCACACTGGCATCCCGGATATTAGATCTGTAAAAAACTTATCAATTATTGAGCAATCGGATTACCGTGGGGTTTTTAATTCCCTTTATTCCCAGTAAGCCCTTTAGCTCATGAAAAGCGCTATCACCTATGCGATTGTTTTTGTTCATTGTTATACTCCTGATTTCGGGTAACATTTATGCTCAAAAAATTGCCCCTCGTCCAATGACTGGAGACGTTAAGGAGCAAAAGGCGGCCAATAGTCGTGTGGCTATTGGTCCGAAGGCGGGGATTAATGTCGCTAGAATATCGTCAGATGATGAAATTAGCCCTGATAGCCGGATTGGTCTGAGAGCTGGCCTTTTTACTGAGTTTCAATTGTCCCAATCTTTTTACTTACAGCCTGAAGTCCTGTACGCGTCTAAGGGTTTTCAGTTGGATCTTCCCCTACTCAGCAGCAATGTAACCGCTTCTTTCCACTACCTGAGCGTACCCGTAATGCTGAAATACGCAATCATCGATAACGCAAGCATTCAGCTATTGGGTTTGGCAGGCCCTTATGGGGCCTACATGGTTTCTTCGGAGTCGGATGTTACAAGCTCAAATAACTCTCCGTCTTTGGGGCTGGATGGCAGTTTGGATGTGGAGAATTGGGATGTAGGTGCACAAGGGGGTTTAGCGCTCGCTTACAAGCTTAACCATGGGCGGCTGCTACTTGATGTACGGCTGGGATTTGGTTTTCTGGATGTTAGCACTCCTGATGACACTACCAACCTCAATCAAGTTTTACCTTCCTTATCCCTGGGCTATGCGTGGCAGCTTTAGGTTGGTCTTGTGGGTTTCTTAGTAGTAGCAGGCCACAGCTTTTATTGATTTTTAAGATCATTTATAAAAAAACAATACCCAGCCATCCCAAAAATCGGAAGAGATCATTTCCAGGGGGAG
This sequence comes from uncultured Sphingobacteriales bacterium, assembly GCA_964474835.1. Taxonomy (GTDB): domain Bacteria; phylum Bacteroidota; class Bacteroidia; order CAILMK01; family CAYYUA01; genus CAYYUA01. The sequence goes on along the minus strand of CAYYUA010000038.1, from coordinate 1,072 downwards.
GGTCCTCAATTTTTAACCTGTATAAGCTCACATTTAAAGAAAACTTCAAATAGATCGTTTACCTTAAGGAAGGCTTTTTTTAATTTTGGATTACCATTTACAAACCCAAAAAAACCCTACTGTTATGAAAAAGTTTCTCACCCTTTTGGTGCTCGTGTGTGGCGTAGCCTCCCTTCAGGCCCAGGATCTCCGGGTTGGTCCTAAAATCGGCATCAATGCCTCGAGCGCAAGTGGAGACATTGATCCGGATGGGATCACAGCAATCCGGGCTGGCGGCTTTGTTGAAATTGGGCTTTCCGATGCCTTTTTCCTTCAGCCGGAACTATTGTATTCCGGTAAAGGTTATGAAGTCTCTAGATCGGGAATTTCCGTTGAAACCAGCTTGAATTACTTGTCAGTACCTATCATGGCTAAGTACGCGTTTGTCGATAACGGCAACCTTCAGGTAACAGGGCAGGCTGGGCCCTATGTTGGTGTTCTGCTTTCCGCTGAAGCTGGTGGATCAGATGTGTCTGACAATACGTCAAGCCTTGATTTTGGTGGTCAGGTAGGCGTTGGCGCTGCTTACAAGGTTGGCCCCGGCAGCCTTAAGCTTGATGTTCGGGCTGGTTTTGGGTTTACCAATATCAACGATCGTGGTAATAATCAAAGCGTTACCAACCAGGTCCTGCCCTCCGCCACTGTTGGTTATGCCTTTAGCCTCTAAGCCTGCGAGACCCAATGCCTAACAGAAGCCCGCTGCAGGCACTGCAGCGGGCTTTTTCATGTAGGGCCTTTAGGAATCGCCAGAGCCTGTAGATCAGCCTACCCTGTTGTCAGGCGTAGTGGGCTTAACAATGGCAAACGATCCATCAGCAAAAGGAACCGCAGGCTCAGATGCGATACAGGCCATAATGCTTTAAGTTTGTACTAACGATTGAACCTCTAAAGCTTCTGATGTTGCACAAGTTTAGCGCATTCCTGCTCTTAGCAGTCCTGCTACTGGCACTCTCCGGCTGCGGCTTCCACAGCGGCCTGACCACCAATCAGAACACTAGCCAGACCACCGTAGAACTGGGTGAGGCTAACTTTG
>CAYYUA010000037.1:0-17222 GCA_964474835.1 uncultured Sphingobacteriales bacterium | reverse complement strand
CGAATCCGGGCTTTCAGGTTGTCGGGGTGGCTGGATTACTACGTGATCCAAATTTGGGTGGGTGAGAAACCTGAAAGCCCATGTTCACTCCGTTCACTTTGGCTTTTTTATTTATCCGACATAAAATCAAGTTTCATTCTCCTAAATAAAAAAGCCCAAATCTGCCTGTTGGCAGAAATGGGCTTTCAGGTTGTCGGGGTGGCTGGATTCGAACCAGCGGCCACACGTCCCCCAGACGTGTACTCTAACCGGACTGAGCTACACCCCGATTAGCTTCCACAAAAATAGCATGTGGCGGTCAGATGAAAAAGCCCCGCAAGCCCACCTATTAGGTCTTATTGCCCATCAGGGCGCACCACGCTTTTTCGATTGCACCCTGCTGGATTAGCGCCTTGGCCACCTCATGCAGGGCTACTTCCAGTCTTTCAGGCTCGTTCTGGTGCGTTTGGTACAAGCCGGCTATCTGGGGCTCCGCTTTTACCTGAGCAACGGTTTCTGCCTCCGGAAAGCGCTGGAAGCGGGCAAGCTTAGCCAGCTCGTTCCCCGTCAGGACGGGGCTCTCCAGGACAGCCTTTGGCATATGGTCAAAGCCAATGTTGTCATTGCCCGGTGGCGCGCTGATCTCAAAAAGGCCCTCAGCTGCTCGGTCATACCAGTCCTGCCCCATCCGGCCAATCAGATCAAGGTTTCGCGGATCCGGGTATTCGCCATTGCCGTAGGCACTTTCGGCTATGTGCATTAGCTGTACTTCGCAGATGGCGATGTTGGCTGCTCCGTTGACCTCAGCATAGTTGATCAGGTCCCGCAGACGGCATTCCAGGTGCACGGGCGATTCGGCCACGCGGTAGGGCTTTACCGTTTCGGCCTCTACCTTGGTAAAGCCTGCTTTCTCGAACTCATCGTGGGTTTCAGGATACTCCGTGCTGGCTACAACAGATTGCTCGACAATAGGATAGTTAACGACATTGATAACCACCTCTTCTGTTGTCCTGATGTTCTCGTAGGTATCCTTAGTTGTGTTATCACGGCCGCGCCTAGCCGGTGAAAAAGCAATAATAGGCGGATTAGATCCAAAGGCGTTGAAGAAACTGAAGGGCGACAGGTTAACGATGCCTTCTTTGCTAAGCGTGCTGGCAAACGCGATCGGCCGGGGAGCCACTGTGCTCAGAAGGTTCTGATGCAGCGACTTTAGCGGGTACGCCTTTGGATCAATCCGCCTCATAGAGCTTTGCAAATATAGGGGCTATACCGCACGCTGACTTACTGTGCGGTCTCGGTGTTTTTCTTGAGTTCCAACAGTGAGTATTCGGTGTCTTCCTTAAGGAACTGGTTGTAGAGCCTTCCCAGCCGGTCGATCTCCAGGGTCATTTCATCGCCTTCCTGGAGCCAGGTGGGCGTAGCATCCGGATCCTGCTTGCGGGCGGTGCCGTTCAGCTCTAAGTAGCATCCTGTGCCTACCGTACCGGAACCAATAACATCACCCGGATAAATATCCGCACCGTACGAAACCCGCTCCAGGATCTCAGCGAAGGTCCAGTCCATATCGCTGAAGTTGCCTTCAGATACCTGATAGCCATTGTGGTAGGCCCGCATGGTCAGGTCATAGGCTTTGCCGGTATGCCCTGGCTTTGGAGAGGTTTCATTTTCGCTGAGCTCATCCGGGGTCACCAGGTACGGCCCAAAGGTGTTGGCCATATCCTTACCCTTAGCTGGCCCCAGGTTCAGTTTCATTTCTTCCATCTGAAGCTGACGCGCACTCAGGTCATTCATGATCATATAGCCAGCGATGTGATCATCGGCCTCATCAGCTGAGAGGTTTCGCCCGTGCTTGCCAACCACGATTGCGATTTCCAGCTCAAAGTCAAGGCGGTGAAAGTGATCCGGCATCAGATGCACCGGTCCCGGACCGTACGTGCTGCGGTGATTGGTGAAGTAGAACACCGGGAACTGGTCAAATTCAGGAATCATATCCACTCCGCGGTTGGCCCGGGCGGTTGCCACATGCTGCCGGAATGCATAGGCGTCACGACAGCTGGCCGGATAAGGAACAGGTGATAACAGCCTGACATCCTCGTACGGATAGGCAAAAGCCTCGTACTGGCGGTCACGGATCTGCTGCTCTACTTCCCGTGCTTTGTCCATTAGCTGATCCTCACCTTCCAGGAGCGCTTTCATAGTGTGGGGCAGGCCTGCGCCCAGTTCCTTAGCCGGGTAGACCTGTGTATTGAAGTAGAACGCTAACTCAGGGCCTTCTTCCCGCTGAATTGATACCAGTTTCATATGAGCTTATTGTTTCTGTTTAACCTGTTCGCGAAATTAGCAATGTTCCGGCAGCGTAAGTCAATATAGAATACCTTTTGGGCATGCGCACAAAAAAAGGGCTCCAACAGCTGGACACCCTTCCCTGTATTAGCGGACTTTTGCCCTATTGCCGGGCGCTTACGTTCTGGTTAACGGCTACAACATTCTTTATCTCCGGCACCTCGTGCTTAATACCCTCCTCAATGCCCATCTTCATGGTCATATCGCTGATCTCACAATCCTTGCAGCTGCCCAACAGGCGGATGGAAACCACATTGTTTTCATCCACTGATACCAATTCCACGTCACCTCCGTCAGCTTTCAGGAAGGGACGAACAGTATCCAGTGCTCTCTCAATGCGTTGCTCAACTGTCGGGGTTTGTTCGCTCATAGTGTTCGATCGCTGTTTAGCTGCAAGTTAACGATTTCCTGAGAAGGAATGAGAAGCATTGCCTTCCATTGATCGGTATTGTTTTTGGCTAACCGGGCTGGCAGTAGAATCCCACTACCAGCCCGGGTATGGCTATTAACCGGCAGCCGCCTGCTCAGCTAGGATCTGTGAGTTAACAATGGCTACCCGCTGTGCCATGTATTGCACCATCTGTTCTACTGGCTCCTGAATAGGGGAATTCGGGTCCAGAACAGAAGGCTTACCCTTTTCAACATCCTCATCCATTCCAACAGAGAGCGGTATCTGACCCAGTAGGGGAACACTGTAAGCCTGAGCAACGCGTTCGCCACCTCCCTGGCCAAAAAGATGGTATTTGTAATCCGGGAACTCCTTAGGAACGAAATAAGACATGTTCTCCACAACCCCGATCAGGGGGATATCAATTTGGTCCTGCCGGTACATCTCCATGGTCTTGGTCACATCATCCACTGCTACCTGCTGTGGCGTGGTGACTACCAGTGCGCCGGTAACCGGGAATTGCTGAGCCAGCGTCAGGTGGATGTCACCCGTGCCTGGCGGCAGATCAACGATCAGGTAGTCCAGTTCGCCCCATTTGGTATCGTTGAACAGCTGCTTCAGCGCTGAGGAAACCATCGGGCCCCGCCATACAATGGGTTGCTCCGGATCCACCAGAAAGCCAATAGACAGGGTCTTGATCCCGTGCTTTTCAATGGGGTACATGGTCACTTTTTCCCCGTTCTGCTCCACTTCAGGTTTGCTGCCGTTCAGGTTCAGCATGGTGGGAACCGAAGGACCGTGGATATCAGAGTCCAGCAGGCCAACGCTGGCTCCGGTCTGTGCCAGACCAATCGCCAGGTTGATAGCTACGGTGGACTTACCGACTCCCCCTTTACCGGAGGAAACAGCAATGATGTTCTTAATTCCGGCCAGGTTTTCTGAGTTAGTGTCCCGCTGCGTGGTCACCTGCGAGGTAAAATCGATGTTGATCGTGTAGGCATTACCCAGATCATTGGTAATGGCCTCGATGCAGTCATTTTTCAGCTTATCCTTTAGCGGGCAGGCCGGGGTGGTCAGTTCAATGGTGAAGTAAATATCCTGACCCTCAATCTTGAGATCCTTGATCATGCCAAGCGTCACCAGATCCTTCTTCAGGTCCGGGTCTTCTACCCGGCGTAGGGCTTTGTATATCTGCTCTTCCATGTTAGCTTGATTTGCTGCGTTTTTGTTGCGCTTCTTAAAAAACATACACGACTTCCCTGAGTTTCTGATCGTCAGCACCTGTTAGCAGAAAGCTGCTAATACCGTGTTTTTGGTAGAACAAACTTAATGCTAATTGATCATTCCAAAAGCGGCAGCCCGGTCATAATGCTAAGCAGCTATCAGGCTGGTTACCTGAGCCCGGCTCTGGTATCCGGCATGTAAACCCCGGGTTGGCATCACTTGCCCAGCTGTGCCTGCCCACGCTTTATCATCGAGGGGGGAGCAGTAGACAACTGTTACAGCCCTTTTGCGGATGCTGTTAAGGTTTGAGGCTTCTTCAGGGAAAAGCGCGATAAGCCTCAGGCCATGCTTGTGCGCGCCCGGTGGTGGACACTACCAGCCAGCTGGATGACAACAGCGTCAGCTGGTGAATCAGAAAATCCTGCTGCTCTTCATTCAGCCAGGGTGTTGGGTCAGGGAAGATCGTCAGGGAAGCAGGCAGAACAAAAGCGCGGGTTAGCAGTACGGCCCACTGCTGCTGCGTGGTAGCCTCATCGTAGGCAATACTCAGATCCGGCAGTTGTAAGCCTGCCTGCCAGGTTTTAAGGTTGGCTTCCAGGTCCCATGCTTCATATTGGTTGATCAGTTGCTCCAGCTCTTCCATCTCTTCCATGTAGCCTCCGAGCTGCATGGGGCTGAAATGCTTGCTCATCTGGATGCTTAGCTGCTCGTACTTCCGCAGGCTGGTTAGCAGCCGCTGGAAAGGACCGGTCAGCACAGCTTTGAGCTTACGGTCTTCCTCTTCTTCCTCATCGCCCGGCAGTACAATGTGGTGCTGGTTGTTCTCAGGCAGCTGAACCGAGCCTGCTACCGGGGTTGACTGCCCCTTCAGAACTGATATCAGGGCCTCCTGGCTGCCTTCATCCGGCATGGCCAGTACTGCCTGCTGCTGTGCTTGCAGGGTGAGCTGCAGGGCCGGAGCAGTTTCAGCTGGCTGCAGATTCTCAAAGGATAGGATGAGGGTCATCAGGCTTGCTTAAAAGGCTTCCGGTTCAGCTTTTTGCTTCAGTACGCGCTCCAGCGTTACCTGGTAAGCTTTCGCCATAAGCCCGGTCGGATTGTCAGTGCTGTTTGAGATCTGGTTGACTGCCTCATGGATAATGCTGGATACATCGCTGAAAATGGCTTCGTCTGAAAGGGTGGCGCCCGGCTGCATGAGGTAAGCAAAAACGCGTGCCATGCCGAGGTTTGCCACAAAATCCGGTATAACAGCAAAGTGCTGATCGGCCCATTCCGCTACCGGCCCATAAAAGATCTGCTCATCCGCAAAGGGCACATTGGCCCCGCAGACAATGGTCTGCAGCCCCGCCTGCTGCAAACGCTCAAGCTGTGACTGCTGTAGCAGGCGCGAAGCAGCACCCGGGATCAGCGCATCAGCTGGCAGATCCCAGATGCGTTCCTGAAGCGCTTGGTAGCTGAGTTCCTGATGCCGGGGGTTCAGGTGGTTATGCGCTTTCTGCAGGAAGCAGTCTTTCACTGCTTCAAATGACAGGCCTTCGGGACGTATCAGCCCTCCGTGCTGGTCAATAATACCACTGATCTTCCCGCCATTGGCGGCAATGTAATAGGCGGCACTGGCTGACACATTCCCCCACCCCTGAACAATGAAGCGCTGATCAGCCAGGTCCAGCCCTTGGGTGTGGTAAAAGTGTTCGGCTGCCTTAGCTACCCCATAGCCGGTTATCAGGTCCGAAACGGTGTAGCCCCCGGACGGATCAGGGGTGTAGACAGGATCTGTCACCGGCTTGGATACACCGGAGTTGAGCTGCTCAAGCTGTTCCTGTTTGGTTTGAGGCTTTGGGTTGAAGTGACCGGTCACAATGCCTTCCTGGGGATGCACCAGGCCCAGCTCCTGCGTGTAGGGGATCACTTCCCGCATCTCGTCCACGTTCAGGTCACCACCTGTGCCATAGTAATGCTTCAGGACCGGCAGCAGGGCCCGGTACCAGCGCCTTAGCACACCTTCCTTCCGGGGATCCTGTGGGTCAAAGCTGATCCCGGACTTTGCACCCCCGATGGGAGGACCAGCCACCGCAAATTTGATCTCCATCGTCTTGGCCAGGGCCATGACCTCCTGCTTGTTCAGGCCCGGCCGCATGCGCGTGCCACCACCGGCTGCCTGACCGCGCAGCGAGTTTATAACAGCCCAGCCTTTGGCTTCGGTGTGCGGATCCTGCCACTCGAAAACAATTTCAGGCTCTTGCTGCTCAAAGGTGCGGAGTAGGGTTTTCACATAATCCATAACAGGGGGTTTCCGGCAAACCGTGCGAAGGTATAAAACAAGTAGTTAGCCTACTTTGGAACGGTTATTTGTTGTTTTGATTGAAAGAAGACAGAACTAAGGCGTTGTTGAAACAAGTGATTGGTATGGTGACTTGCACAGCTCAACCACAGGTTGGGATTGTAAGTACAGGTTAGTTCGCCCAACACAGGCCCGAACGCCCCTTGAAGGGCTTATGCCCTTATCACAGCGCTGAACAAAAGTTGATACATTTGCATTTTATTTAGAATCAATTTAAATAGCGAAATGACCGACACCAGCACGATAAAGCACGAAGTGGTTGTTCGCTTTGCCGGGGACTCTGGTGACGGAATCCAGCTAACGGGTTCCCAGTTTACGGACTCCACAGCCTTATCCGGCCACGATCTGGGCACTTACCCGGATTTTCCAGCTGAAATCAGGGCACCTGCGGGCACTGTAGCCGGGGTATCCGGTTTTCAGATCAATTTTGGCTCTAACGCAATCTATACGCCTGGTGACAACTGCGATGTCCTGGTTGTGATGAATGCCGCTGCTTTGAAGAGTAACCTGAAATACCTGAAGCAGGACGGGATCATCATTGCCAATGAAGACGGGTTCGACAATAAGAATCTCCAGTTAGCCGGTTATGAAAAAGACAGCAGCCCTTTAGCTGAAGCAGGCGAAACCTACCGCCTTCACCAGGTCCCGATCACCAAGCTTACCCGCGAGGCCCTGAAGGAAACCGAGCTTAAGACCAAAGAGCGGGACCGCTCCAAGAATATGTTTGTGCTGGGGCTGATCTACTGGTTATTTGACCGGGATCTGCAGCCAACGATTGACTTCCTGGAAAATAAGTTTGCCAAGAAGCCAGAGCTGAAAGAGGCTAACCTGGCTGCCCTGAAAGCAGGCTACAATTACGGGGATACGGCTGAGATCTTCCGCACCCGCTACCAGGTACGCCCGGCTAACCTTCCCCCGGGCACCTACCGGAGCGTAACGGGTAACCTGGCCACATCCCTCGGCCTGATCTCAGCCGCTAAAAAGGCCGGGCTGACTTTATTCTACGGCTCTTATCCCATCACGCCCGCCTCTGATATCCTCCACGAGCTCTCTAAACACCGGAATCATCATGTGCAGACCTTTCAGGCCGAGGATGAGATCGGAGCGGCCTCATCGGTAGTCGGAGCGGCCTACAGCGGTTCCCTGGCGGTGACCGGCACTTCCGGTCCGGGCTTCTCGCTGAAAGGTGAGATCATAGGCCTTGCTGTAACCCTCGAAGTGCCGATGGTGGTGTGCAATGTTCAGCGGGCCGGGCCTGCTACCGGTATGCCTACTAAGACTGAGCAGGCCGACCTGATGCAGGCGCTCTACGGAAGGCACGGGGAAGCACCGCTTCCGGTTGTCGCCCCTACTCAACCTTCAGATTGCTTTGATATGGCTTTTGAAGCCTGCCGGATCGCTATTGAGTACATGACGCCTGTTATCTTTCTAAGTGACGGATACCTGGCCAACGGGTCAGAACCCTGGCGCTTTCCGGGTAAGGAAGACCTGCCGGTTATCCAGAAGCCAATGGCAACGGAGGCTGACAAGAAGGAGGAAAAATTCGAGCCTTACACGCGTGATGAAAGCCTGGTGCGCAGGTGGGCCCTTCCCGGTCAGGAAGGCTTCCAGAACCGCATTGGCGGCCTTGAGAAGGCAGAGGTGACGGGCAATGTTTCCTACGATCCGGAAAACCACCAGCAAATGGTGGAAACCCGCGAACAGAAGGTGCAGAACGTGGCGAATTCCATTCCGCCACAGGATGTTGACAATGGGCCGAATTCAGGAGAGGTGCTACTATTAGGCTGGGGCTCCACCTACGGGGTGCTTAAATCTGCCACCGAGTACCTGCTGAATGAAGGCTATGCTGTGGCTCACGCGCAGGTTAAGTACCTTAAGCCCCTGCCCCGTAACCTGGGCAATATCGTTAAGCGCTTCGATCACGTTATTGTGCCCGAAAACAACAACGGTCAGTTCGTCAGTATCATCCGCAGCACTTACCTTGTTCCGGCTGTGCCCTTCAATAAGATACAGGGAATTCCCTTTACAGTGAACGAGATCACAGATAAGGTGAAAAGTGTTGTGGGAGAAAAAGAGGCTGCTTCCTGACCTTTCAGTGATAAAAAAGGAGTTGACCAATGCCAGCTAATACTACAACAGCTGATCAAGCTGCTGATACCAATACCCTCAAGGCCAAGGATTTTGCCACCGATCAGGAAGTCCGCTGGTGCCCGGGCTGTGGAGACTATTCCATCCTCAAGCAGGTGCAGACCATCATGGCCAACAATGGCATGCGCAAAGAGGATGTGGTTTTTGTTTCCGGCATCGGGTGCGCGGCCCGTTTTCCGTACTATGTAGACACCTACGGGGTGCACTCAGTGCATGGCCGCGCCCCGGCTGTTGCGACCGGGGTTAAGATCACCAACCCTAACCTCAGTGTGTGGGTAGCCACCGGCGATGGCGATAGCCTCTCCATTGGCGGCAACCACACAATCCACATGCTGCGCCGCAATGTAGACCTGAACGTCCTGCTGTTCAACAATGAAATCTATGGCCTGACGAAAGGGCAGTACTCTCCTACTTCCGAGGCCGGGAAGGTCACCAAGTCCACCCCCGGCGGTTCTCTGGATCATCCGGTCAACCCGGCAGCCCTCACGCTGGGCTCAGACGGGACATTCATGGCACGCACCATGGACCGGGACCCCAAGCATATGCAGGCCATGCTGAACCGGGCTTACGGGCACAAGGGAACCTCCATGCTGGAGATCTACCAGAATTGCAATGTTTTCAATGACGGTGCTTTTTTCACCTTTACTGACAAGGCTACAAAGGCGCAGGCTACCGTCTTTCTGGAGCATGATAAGCCTTTGATCTTCGGGGATGACCAGGATAAGGGCATTCATTTCAATGGCGGTCAGCCCACTGTTGTAGATCTCAACAGCGGAGCTTACAGCCCTGATGACCTGTGGGTACACGATGAAACGGATCAGACCAAGGCCAATCTGCTGGCGCGCATTTTTGATGACCCCTTGGTGGAAGATAACCTGCCCCGTCCTTTCGGGGTCTTCCTGGATATAGAGCGCGAAACTTACGAGGATGCCATGACCCGGCAGCTGCAGGAAGCAATGGAACACAAGGGAGAAGGCGATCTGGATGACCTGCTGCGGGGGGATAGTACCTGGACCGTCCAGTAGTCGCGCTTGTATTCAGCGTTATTAACTTACCTTTAATCGAATCGTTAATTTTGTTCTTGGTAAGGATAATGCGCCTTTTAAAACAAGGGGGTTCATACTTTTATGGAAGGGACCAAGTCAGGTTTATCGGTAAGTACAGGCATCTGGAATCCCGTTGATGGGTCTATCTGGCTGGATCAAGCTACTCAGAACCTCTTTGGTCTTGAGCATGGAAAGCTGAGCCCTTATGAGCTCAGCCGCTATTTTGAAGAGGCGGACCGCTTTACTGACTTGTTTTCGGAAACGGGGAAGGCTAAAACTGCCTCTGATGAAGCTATCCTTACCCTGATTGACAGTGCGATACGAGTACAGGTAAGCCGCTCGAGCATATCAGCTGAGCTTCATACGCTGAGTTTCGTACCGCTTGAGGACCCAGCTCCTGCTATCCTACCCGATACCTATAAGACGGCTGTTACCCATGCACACGATATCATCAGCCTGACAGATACAGCGGGTTATCTGCAATACCTCTCCCCTTCTGTTTACAAAATCCTTGGCTACTGGCCGGATGAGCTATACCGGGCCAACCCATATGAGCGTCTGTTCCACGAAGACGAGATAGACTTTATATGCCGCTACAAGCACCGCGCAGTGCTTGAGGGCGAGCATGACATCGGATTCCAGCACCGGTTGCTCAACAAGCAGAACCACTACCAGTGGTTTGAATCCTATATCAACCCCGTTAAGGATGATGAGGGTCACGTAGTCGCTATACACGCCATAAGCCGTGAAATCACCCATCAGAAGGAAACAGAGGTGCTGCTGGATGAAACCAATCAGATAGCACTGGTTGGTGGCTGGCAGTATTTCCCGGCTACCAAACAGATGGAGTGGACGCCTGAAACTTACCGGCTGTTCGAATTACCGGTAAATACGCCCGTCACCCTTGAAGACGGCATTCACTACTTTCACCCTGATTACCAGAATCATTTATCAGATTCTATTGATAATTTGTTGCGGACTGGTGAGTCGTACGATCTGGAGGCTCCGATCATAACCGCCAAGGGCCAGCAGCGCTGGGTCAGGGCTATTGGCACCCCGGTCTGGAACAACGATGGTGCGATCGAGCGGATACGAGGCGTTATTGAGGATGTTACCGATCAGAAGACGATTCAGCGGCAGCTGCGTAAGCAGGAAGTTCGCAATCAGCAGTTAGTGGAAACTGTACAGGACATCATTTTCTGGCTGGATGCTGATGGTTACTTTATTGATATTAACCCCTATATATACACAGTTACAGGTTATAGCCGCACTGATTTACGGGGAACACATTTCAGCCAGATAATTCCTGATCAGTACCAGGGTGTGGTAGAGGATTTGTTCCAGGAAGTCATCTCCACCTCCAACCCCCGTCTGAACGAACGGATTCCGGTTTTGACGGTGGAGCAGCGCTGGCGCTGGGTGGATCTGAGCATTCAGCGGCGCTGGGAAGATGCTGAGATCCACGAGGTGTTCGGCATTGCGCGGGACGTTACCAATCAGGCGCAGGCTCAGGAGCGCTTAGCCAAAACCTCTAAGCGGCTGGAAACCCTGATCGAGAACCTGCAGACCGGGATACTGCTGGAGGATGAGCAGCAGCAGGTGTATCTGGTCAATGAACATTTCTGCAAGCTGTTCGGCCTTCCCTACAACCCCAGCGATTTATCGGCTATCTCCTGCCAGCAAATGGTTGATGAAGCCTTTAACCTGTTCAAATCTCCTTCTCCAAAGGAATTCAGGGCTCTTTTGGATGATACTGTGCAGAACCGTAAAACCTATACGGATTACGAAGTAGAGCTTACCAATGGCCGTACCCTTTCCATGGATACAGTGCCTATCTACCATGAAGATCAGTACCTGGGGCACCTGTGGCAGTACCATGACATCACAGAGCAAAAGCAGGAGGCACATGAACTAAGGAAGGCCAAGGAAGAAGCTGACAAGGCCTCACGAGCTCAGGCTGATTTCCTGTCCACCATGAGCCATGAGATACGGACCCCCCTGAATTCAGTGATCGGGATTGCTCACATCCTGCTGGATCAGGATCCAAAGCCCGATCAGCTTGAAAACCTGCGGGCGCTGAAATTCTCAGGCGAAAACCTGCTGAACCTGATCAACGACATCCTGGACTTCAACAAGATCGAGGCCGGCAAGATCGACCTGGAATCGCGGCCATTTGATCTCCATAGCATTGTAAAAGGCGTTCAACAAACGCACAGCTTCAAGGCCGAAGAGAAGAACTTATCCCTTAATTACCAGTACGATGACCGGTTATCCCAATATCTGAAAGGGGATCCCACGCGCATTTCTCAGATCATTAACAATTTAGTCAGTAACGCTATTAAGTTTACTACCGAGGGTAGCGTTACCATTGACGTGCAACATGAAGCCTCTTACGAACACCAAGAGGTTATCTATTTCGCTGTAACTGACACAGGGCCGGGTATCCCTGAAAAAGCTATTAATGAGATCTTCAAAAGCTTTACCCAGGCCAGTAACACCACCACCCGCAATCATGGCGGAACCGGGCTCGGACTTTCGATAACCCAGCGCCTTCTGAACCTTTACGGAAGCCAGCTGCAGGTGAGCAGCGAGGAAGGAAAGGGCACTCGTTTCTATTTCACCTTAACCTTTGATAGGGCCAACAAGCCGCCGGAGTTAAGCGACTCGCGGCAAACGACTGAGGATGGCACTTCCATCAGTGGTTATCATATCCTGATGGCAGAGGATAATGAGCTGAATACCTTCATGGCTTCCCAGTTCCTGAATAAGTGGGGGGTTTCGATCACAATTGCTGAAAATGGGCGGGAAGCTATTCAGGCTGCAGCTACCTCGTCCTTTGATCTCATCCTGATGGATCTTCAGATGCCGGAAATGGACGGCTACCAGGCTACTGAGCAGATCCGTCAGTTACCCGGCTACAGCAATGTTCCCATCGTTGCTCTCACGGCCTCGGTTTTTGCGGCTGTTGAGAAGAAAATCACGCAGGCGGGTATGAATGACCATCTGACTAAGCCCTTTAATCCATCAAGCCTCTATCAAAAATTGCTTGAGCACTTAGAGCCAGCAGATAGCTAACGCACGAGCAGTTTCTGAGTCCGGATTGCCTTACCCTTGCTGTTAGTAAGCTGGAAAAGGTAAAGGCCGGGTGCCAGGTTATCGACTTTTAGCAACTCACCGTTAGTACCACCTGACGAAAGTGAGCCTTGCTGCTTTAGCCGGCCATTGAGGGTATATATGGCGTAGCGCTCAGCCTCGTCCCCCGCATATGAAACGTTAAGGGTTGAGGTAGCAGGATTCGGGTATAGCTTAAGCTTGGCTTCCCGGGGATCAGGAAGACCAGTGGGACCGGTTTCGGTAAGATCCCGGGCGCTATCCTGATAAGTGGCACTGCTCACCACTAGCTCGCCTGCAATACGCTGCGCCTGCACCTGTAGGATCGGGTTCCCGCCATCTTTAGCCAGCCATTTGAATACTACCTGATCAGGCGGTGTTACTGCCTGAGCAATGCCCTGCAGGCTTACAGAATCTTCCCGCTCAATCACCGTCTTAACGCGCAGGGCTTCGAAGCTACCATAGGGCGTTTTCAGCGTACCCCAGGCATCCACTGTGTTAATGCGCTTGCGGGCTTCCTCGAAATACAGGGTAGAATCCGGAATAGGCAATGGGAGGTTCTGAGGCGGAAAGCTTACAAAGGCTTCAGACGAGTCCTGCTGCTGATAGCTCAAGGGCAGCTTGTAGATCCGGTCATTATCCCGGAAAGGGACCGGAATATTCTGCCCGCCTAGTGCCACGCCAAAAGCTACTTGCTCATAGGCGTTGCTGCTCTTGCTGTAAAAGCCATAAAGGTTGCTGAGCGGAAGCTGGTCCGCCATAGGCAGGTTATCCAGAAGGGCTGCTTCTTCCTTGCCATAATTCACATCCTTCTGGAAGGATAGCAAACTATAGACCTGAGGAAGGCTGCCCAGGCTCCGGAATGTATCGATGTACTGAGTAGCCGCTTTCAGGTTTTGGTAATCCCAGGTCTGGTCAGGCCCGGCTTTTTCAATGTCAATGCTCTGCGGGTTCGTGGCAATGCTCATCCGGTAAGTGTCGCCTTCTCCCGGCAGGTCAGATGCTGTGATCTGAATTGGCTCCTGAGCCAGTACAGGGCTGAGCGCTGCCAGCAAGTAACACATAATAACGGTAAGCAGGCGCATAGGTAAGGGCTTTAATAGGTAGTTAACTTCATGTAACTTGTAAAACGCATTCAACGTTCAGGGTCATGAATTCAGTTTACCAAGTATGATACCAAAAGCCATTGTTGACAAGATTCTGGAAACGGCCCAGATTGAAGAAGTAGTAGGTGATTTCGTAGCGCTGAAGCGAGCAGGCACGAGCTATAAGGCCAACAGCCCCTTTACCGATGAGCGAACGCCCTCCTTCTACGTTGCGCCGGCTAAGAACATCTTCAAGGACTTCAGCTCCGGCAAGGGGGGCAATGCTGCCACCTTCCTGATGGAGCACGAGCAGATGAGCTACCCGCAGGCCCTGCGCTGGCTGGCTGAGAAGTACAACATTGAAATCCCGGAGCGGGAAGCTACGCCAGAAGAGCAGGAGGCGCAAAATGAACGGGAGAGCATGCAGGTGCTGCTGAACTATGCAGCCCAGTACTACCACGAGTACCTGCTGAACCAGGAAGAGGGCCAGCAGATCGGCTTGCCTTACTGTAAGGAGCGCGGCCTGAGTGAGCCCGTCATTCAGAAGTTTCAGCTGGGGTATGCCCCCGCTGGACCCCGGCACTTTGTGGATCATGCCCTTAACCAGCAGTATCAAGCGGAATACCTGGAGCGCACCGGGCTGGCCAAAAAAGGGCGGAATGACCAGCTGATCGACCAGTTCCGGGATCGCCTGCTATTCCCGATCCACAGCCTGTCGGGCAAGACCCTGGGCTTTGGCGGGCGAACGCTGCGCTCTAATGGCAAAGAGCCGAAGTACCTGAATACTCCGGAAACGGAGATCTATGATAAGAGCAATACGCTGTACGGCCTGTACCAGGCCAAAAGTGCCATCCGGAAGCACGACCGCTGCCTGTTAGTGGAAGGCTACACGGATGTCCTGGCCCTGCACCAGGCTGGTGTAGAGGAGGTTGTGGCCTCGTCCGGCACCAGCCTGACCGAAGGCCAGATGAAGCTGATCAAGCGCTTTAGCAGCCAGCTGATCTTTATGTACGATAGTGATGATGCAGGAGTCAATGCCACCCTGCGCGGTGTAGACCTTGCCCTGCAGCAAGGCCTGGCCGTAAAAGTGCTACAGCTGCCGGATGGCCATGATCCGGACACCTTTGCGCAGGCTCACGATGCGGATAGCATTCAAGCTTATATTGAGAACGAAGCGCAGGACTTTCTAACCTTTAAACTGGCGCAAACCCCGGATGACAGCCAGAATGATCCGGTTAAGCAGGCCTCGGTTGTCCGCAGCATTGTTAAATCCATTGCCCAGATACCGGACAGCCTTACCCGTGACCTCTACCTGCAGCAGGCCGTGCGGGAGCTGCATGTATCGGAAACCCTGCTGTATCAGGAGCTGAACCAGCATCTGGTAAGCCAGGTGAAGCGGCAGGCCAGCCCTGAAGCCGGGCAGCCAGAGCAGGACCACACAGCAGAGGCCCTAAAGCAGTCCCGCAGTGGGCGGCAGGAACAGGAAGTAGTGCGGATCCTGCTGGAGTATGGGGATTGGCCGCTGTCGGATGAGCAGGTTGTAGCTGACTACCTGGCACAGGAGCTCCGTGACATTGAATGGGAATCAGGCCCCTGTTACACCATCTGGCAGCTTTATCAGGAACACCTGCAGGAAACAGGTGAGCATCCGGAATTGCGGGTCTTCACTGAGCATGAGGATCAGACGGTTCAGCAGCTGGCGGTGGATGTGGTTACCTACCGGTATGGGCTTAGTGAGAACTGGGAGGCCAGGACCGGGCGGCTGGTTAAGGCGCCTTCCGAAAACTATCAGCGGGATGTGGATTCAGCGCTGAAACACCTGAAGCTGCAGAAGATCGTTCAGCTACTCGAGCAGAATGAAGAGGAGCTAAAACAAGCCTCTTCCACTGAAAAAGTGGACGAGCTGCTTCAGGTCCACAACTACCTGAACACCTTAAAACAAGAGATCACCAATCAGCTGGAGGCTACGATTATTGGATAAGCTTGTCCTTTACGCCTCAATCGTGTAGGCCAGCATGTAGCCGTCCAGCTCCTCAAAGGTCACCTGATACGCTTTATGGAAGTCGCCCTTGTGGATATAGCCTGTGGCTGAGCCGGGCGAGCCCAGCTGGAACGGCTCAAAGCTCATGTGCTCCCGGAAGTTCAGTTCCCGCTTTCCATAGAGTTTGTAAAGGGTCTCCTTACCGGTCCAGATCACAAAAAGCTGGCGGATGGCGTGCTCTTCGTTTGAGGACAGCGTAGCCTGCTCCGCTTTCGTAGCAAACTTATGCGCGATCCGCCTGATCTTGGGCCGGATCTGCTCAATGTCGACCCCTACGCGGTGCTTGCTGATCATTGCTGCCGCAAACTTCTCTGAATGGGTGATGGTGAGCTCGTACGGAAAGTTGACCAATCGAGGTTTCCCATGCTCATCATCCCGTACCTCGATGAAATGATTGGTGTGCAGGAGGTTGCGGATCAGCACACGGCTGCTGAGCCAGTGCAGGTTGCGCTTGCCTTTGTTCAGTTGCCGGTAAAAGGCTAGTTCTTCATCATCCAGGATCAACCGGCTGCGCAGGTCTTCAATGGTTTCTTCAACCCGCCAGACGCCAAGCTGAGACTGATGCGGCAGTTGCTTATGGTAGATCAGCGGCATAAGGGGGCTTTAGCTATTGGACGGCAGGCGGGTCTGGAAGACAATTGTAATTTTGACTGCTCAATTTTACCAAAGAACACACAAAAGGCATAGAGGTGCAAAATCCCGAAGCAACCCCGGATCAGGCCACTGAGCTGGGCTTATCCCCGGATGAATTTGAGCGGATTCGTAAGCTCCTGGGCCGCACGCCTAATTTTACCGAAATGAGCATGTTTTCGGTGATGTGGTCGGAGCATTGCTGCTACAAGAACTCGATTGCCTGGCTGAAAACCCTGCCGAAAGAAGGCAAGCACATCCTGGCCGAGGCAGGCGAGGAAAATGCCGGCCTTGTGGATATTGGGGATGGACAAGCGGTTGCGTTTAAGATCGAATCCCACAACCATCCCTCGGCCATTGAGCCTTATCAAGGTGCTGCCACGGGCGTTGGCGGGATCCACCGTGATATCTTCACCATGGGGGCCAGACCCATTGCCGCGCTGAATTCCCTACGCTTTGGTGAGCTTCAGGAACCCCAGACCAAACGGCTGCTCAAGGGTGTGGTTGCCGGCATTGGGGATTACGGCAATTCCTTTGGCGTGCCTACGGTTGGCGGTGAGATCTACTTTGACCAGAGCTACCACGTCAATCCGCTGATCAATGCC
The DNA here is from genome assembly GCA_964474835.1 of uncultured Sphingobacteriales bacterium. GTDB lineage: Bacteria > Bacteroidota > Bacteroidia > CAILMK01 > CAYYUA01 > CAYYUA01. Next base: position 281 of record CAYYUA010000037.1, on the reverse strand, counting down.
ATGTCCGTTGGTTTAGTGGATGTGGGGCACACCATTTCAGCCACTGCTGAAGGGGAGGGTAATCCGGTTTACATTGTAGGGTCTGCCACGGGAAAAGACGGCATTCACGGGGCCAGCTTTGCATCCGGCGATATCACAGAAGATTCTTCCGAGGACCTGCCAGCGGTACAGGTTGGCGATCCCTTCCAGGAAAAGCTCCTGCTGGAAGCCACACTTGAAGCCATGCAATCCGGCGCTGTAGTAGGCATGCAGGACATGGGCGCTGCCGGTATCACCTGCTC
>CAYYUA010000036.1:15469-17641 GCA_964474835.1 uncultured Sphingobacteriales bacterium | reverse complement strand
CTGATATGCTGGCAGAAACCGAGCTGGTCGGCACCTCCCGGGCCCTCATTAACCAGACCGTAGAGGTGCACCTCGCCAATATCGCAGGCCCCATCTACAACGAAAAGACGGTTGTGGTAAGTGCCTATGTTGTTGAATTTCAGGACGAATAAGCCATAGCATGCGCCTTATGCGACACTTATACGCATTGGTAGGAGCCCTCCTCCTGGCCTTTTCCGCCTACGGGCAGGTTGACCGGGCGGAGCGTGGCCTGTCTTTATCGGTCGATGGCCTACGGGTAGGCGTTAAAGGAGGGGTCAACCGCGCCACCACCTCCGGGGACTTTAACAACATCGGCACGGCCATACGTGCGCGGGCAGGCATTTTTGCCGAGGTTAGCTTATTGGATAACCTGTACCTGCAGCCTGAGCTAAGCTACAGCCGGAAGCAAGTGGAAGGCGAGGTCGGTAAAGAAGATGTCCTCAGTTTTGGTTCAGGTTCCGGGGGAGGGTCATTTGACTTGCCGGCCACCCTGTCCCTGAATGAGAACACCAGGCTGGATTACCTTTCCCTTACAGCTATGGTCAAGTACACCTTGCTGCAGGCTGGCTCATTCAGTATCTCAGCGATGGCCGGCCCTTACCTGAGCTACTTAGCGGGTCAGCAAACGGACGGTGATGCTCAAGCTGAAATACAGCTACCGGACCCAGTGGGCACGCTGAGGTCAACTGATAATTCGCCGGATGCTGACTACCAGGCCATTGATTATGGAGGCAGGGGCGGACTCGCGCTGGCTTATGCGGTAGGACCAGGCAGCCTGACGCTGAATGTAAGCGCAAGCATCGGCATTCCGGATGTTTACAATAAAACTACTGCTGGTTTCTTTCCTGACGATCCTCAATTCAGTCAGGAAGTGGAATTAGGGCAGGATGTAGTCGTCAAGAACCGGACTCTGCCGTCTGTTGCCCTTGGCTACATTTACAGCCTGTGAAGCGCTGAGGACGCTTTTCTATGGTCCGTCCCTTTAGCAAAGGCGTGTAACTAATAACTCACCACCGGCATTTGCTGGTAATAGGGCTCATCAGCCAGCAGCGTTAGCAGGAAGGTCGAGAGGTCAGCCCGGCTGATCTGATGGCCGGCATTCACGCCAATGGCCCCGATCCGGTAGTAGCCGCGCTGCGGTTCATCCGTCAGGATGGGCGCACGAACGATGGTCCACTGCAGGTTAGCCGCCTGCAGGTACTGCGCATGGGTAATGCCATCCTGGTAGACCTTCGGGATGAACAGCCGCATGCTGTAGCGCATCAGCTTATCCAGGATGCCCGGCTCATCCTCAGCCGGCGCGGATACGCCAAAGTGCGTTAGCGATACCACCCGCGAGAGGCCCTCCTCCTGCATGGCACTGATGATATGCTGAATGGCCCTGGTCTGCAGCCACGGATCGGTCTGCTTGCTTTGGCCCAGCAGGCTGACCACCGCATCTGTGCCGCTGATCACCCGTTGCACATCCTCAGGGTTCAGCGCATCCCCCTTTACAATACGCAGGTTGTTGGTTTCCTCGGTGATATCGGCCGGATCGCGGACCAAAGCTTTTAGCTGATAGCCCTCGTCCAGGGCATCAGCCATAAAATGCCGGCCCGTCTTTCCGCTAGCTCCGAACAGGGCCAGTGTTGTCATAGGCTTACGACTTTGTTGAGCACCCTTCCGGTTTGGTTACGATCAGTAGCCGCTGAAGAGACCTGGCTGGACAGGGGCTTATTCCTGGTCATCCTGCTGCTCATTCTCATCCTTCCAGCGTTCCGGTAGCTCCAGTTCGGCAATTTCCTCGTTGCCCTGCTGGCTGGCGTAATTCTTGATCAGCCCGAGGTACATCTGGTTCAGGAAGTTCTGCCACGTGTTCTGCTCCATGGCGCCTACGCACACCGTGGAAAAGGCCTCGATCTCATAGAGGTTGAACAGCTCCAGGTTCAGCGTGTAGAGGATAAACTCAGCCTGCCCCTCGTTCAGAAAGCCAAAAATGAAGTAAGGCCGCAGATCATCCTGCTCGCCAAAGCGCAATTCCATGATGTAAGTCACAAAGGCCCGTTCCTCATTCAGCAGCTCCTGTTTCTCCTCCTCGGGAATCAGCGGCAGCATGGCTTCGTTGACCGAGTTATCCTTCAGGATCAGCTTTTTCCGGAAGGCCTGTATAAA
>CAYYUA010000036.1:8118-15369 GCA_964474835.1 uncultured Sphingobacteriales bacterium | reverse complement strand
GGGCTTGTGCTGGTGACCGGCTGCACCAGCCTTGTGTTCTTCGGGGTCAGTGTGGTGGTTTTCGCTGCAAAGCTACTGCAACGGGCTCCCGGTTTCGTCCTGGATAATGACGGTATCATAGACCAGGCTGAGGTAGCCAGTGCCGGACGGGTGTACTGGCATGAGATCCGGGATCTGACGCTGTGGGAGGGCAGCGGGCAGTCCCTGATCCTCCTGCAGACTGATCAGGCTGAAACGATCCTGAATGAGGTTAACCCGGCAAAGCGCCTGATGCTCTTTTTTAACCAAAAGCGCTTCGGCACCCCGCTCGCGATCACCTGCAGCACTCTGGACATGGATACCCACAAGCTGTTTCAGCTGATCAAGGAAAACCACACCCATCTGGATCAGCCATCTGGGTAGCCCCCCAATCCTATCGCACCACCGTTAGCCGGCCTTCCCGGAATTCCAGATTGTTGAAGGCATTCCGCACTTTCAGCGTGTAGAAGTAGACCCCGGGCTGTACCAGCTCTCCGTTCAGCTTACCATCCCAGCCTTCGTTCCTGCCTTCAAAAACCCGCTCGCCCCAGCGGTTGAAAACTTTGAGGGTGTATTGGCGGACCCCCTGCCCCTCTGGCTTAAAAACCTCATTTACGCCATCCCGGTCAGGCGTAAAGGCGTTCGGCACATAGAGGTCAAACGTCAGGACAGCGATCTCGTCCACCGTGTCAGCGAATGAACAGGCATTGGGCCCTTCGTAGCGCAGGACTGGCTGGTAGCGGCCGAATTCCTCGTAGGTGTGCTGCACGGTAGGCCCGTCCAGGAAGGTGCCGCTGTCCACCTGCCAGACCGGATCGGTTACGGCCGCCGGGTCGGCTGACAGCCTGACGGTCTCGCCGGGATCCAGGTCATTGGTATCAGCAGTGGGCTGTGCCTTACCCTCATCAAAGTATTGGAGCTCCATGGTATCGCGGGTGGTGGCGCATAAGCCATCGGCCTCCAGCGCGTACTGGCCCTCCCGGGCTACGGTGATAGCAGCGGTATCACCAGCCGGTATACTCCACTCGTAGCTGGCGTCCAAAATACTGCTTCTCAGGGTCAGGGAATCCCCCGGGCAAAGGGTGGTATCCCCGCCAATGTCCACTTCCCGTATTTTCTGGCAGGTTACGCACTGGGCCGAACGCTCCATGCGGACAGCATTTAGTTGTTCATCTGACAGCGAGTTGATCTGGTAGCCTGCATGAGTGGTGCGATTGACGGTTTGGTCGGATAAGGTAAAAGCAGCCCGTTCACTGGAGTTGAAGTCATAATCCCCGATACACTGGATGGCGGGATCGAACCCTTTGGTTCGCATCAGGGCCAGATCCCCGGTGTTCTGGGATTGGCTGCTCTGCCCGGCAATGTAATATCCCGCCCGGCCAGAGGCCGGCACCACATCCAGGGCATTGGCGTACAGGGGGTTGGGCGTCACGGTGTCCCGGAAATAGCGGATGTAGGAAAAGGCTCCGTCCGGTGCTACCTTGATCACTGCCGGCTCGTTGCGCGGGATAGTTCCACCGGTATTGACCCGCCCGGTGATCAGGGCTCCTTCATCAGGCGCAACTGCCAGCCCCTGTGCCTGTGTACTGCCCGAGCCTGAGATCAGCAGTTTGCGCGTTCGCCACGCCAGCTCACCTTGCTCACTGATATTAACCAGCATGAATTCAGAGCCCGTGCTATTGGTCAGCAGGGCATAATAACCCCCTCCCGGCTTGGCTGCCAGATTAGCCACCGTGTTGAAGGAAGAAGCCTGGATCTCCTTACTATACACGATCTGGCCATCCTGGTCTACTTTAAGCAGCCTTTGGCTGCTGTTAGAGGCCCGGCCATAGGCCATAACCAGATCGCCTTCAGCAGTAGCAGTGGCGGCACCATCCAGTGTAGCAGCAGCATCCTGGTAGGACCGGCTGCTCTGAAAATCCCCATCCGCTGACAGGCGCAGGCTGAACGGGCCTTTTCGCTGCCGATAGCCTCCGAACCCAAAAACGGTCATTCCGCCGGCCCGCGGAACCAGCGATTGCGGCACAACAGGGACCTGCTGCTGGGTGCCTCTGGCAGGCTCCAGGGCCTGCTGATAAGCCTGCTGCCAGAGAAGGCTACCATCTGTATTGAGGGTTGTAATGATCATGGGATAGTCGGTACGGTAAGCAACCCAGATATGATCATCAGGACCTACGGCCACATCCCCGTACCTAACATCCCGGCCGGCCTCAAGCTCCTTGCTCCAGCGCCGGCGGCCGTTGGGCGCAAAGCTGGCCACCAGCACAGCATTACCACGCTGGCCCGCCACTACGATATTGCCCGCTGGCGTGGTCGTCATACTCAGGTTCTCGGAAACCTCCCGGGAGTAATGGTAGATAAAGTCGTTTAGCTCAGTATTATCCTGCGCCTGGCTGTTCAGGCATCCAAGGAAAAGGAATAACAACACAGCCCAAAGCTGGTAAGCCATGATCAATTTTTTTGATTCCGGAAACAAACAACGAAAGTAAACCCGCTTTAGCGCAGGAAAACGTTAAAGCCGATTACAATCGGACTGCCGTAAGGAGAAACACCAGCTCGGTGGTTTAGGTTATACTTCCCCTTTACATCAAAGATCAGGCGCCCGCCACCCTGCCGGTACCCCACACCAAGAAAGGTCCCCGGCTGCCAGGTTCGATCTTCTACGGAAAACTGCTGCCGGTCCTTCACATTCATAAGCTCATGCTCAGCAAGAATCAGGAAATTGTTGTAGATGCGGTAGTTGGTAAATAGCTCTCCTCCGTAATACTGGTCCTGAAAAGACCCAAACCGGTTATCCACCGCAAAATACTGATAAGAGCCGCCAACTCCGGCCATCCAGCGCCGGTTTAGCCTGTAACCGATCCGCGGGGCCACACTGATCGAAGTCTGAGCTCCTCCGAACGTAATGCTGAGCGCATTGCTGCTCAGCCCGTACACCAGGCGGTCCTGCCAGTCGCGGTCGCTCATCGGTGGGCCCTGCCGGTCCTCGTCTTCCTGCTCTTCCTCGGATCCGCCAAAGGGATCCGGCTGGGCCTGCAGGTCGGAGGTTGAAAGGCTGAGTACCAGCCCAAGCAAGAGGTAGCACCAGTAGCTGGACATGTAGGCTCGGTTATGCATCAATGGTTAAAAGGTTTGTATGACAACACACAAAGTTCCAGACCGTCAAATAAACAGCCACAACTGGCAAAGCGGCAAAGGCTCAGACGGATTTGCGTATCCCGAACGTGCCAGAAGCTGCTTGAATTGCCAATTTAGCAGGTGGTGGGCCGCCACGGGCCTTGGAAGAATATTTGTGCCCTGGTGAGTGAAACCAAAGTGACGAGGACTAAAAAGGCATAAGACTATGAACCTGAACAGTTTCACCATAAAAGCGCAAGAGGCCGTACAGCGGGCGCAGGAAATGGCCATGGGCAACGAGCAGCAGGCCATTGAGCCCGCCCATATCCTACGGGGCCTGCTGGCTGAGGAGGAAGCAGCCGTAGGCCACTTGCTGAAGAAGCTGGACGCCAACACGGACTACATCCGGCAGAAGCTGGATGAGATCATAGACCAGCTGCCGAAGGTCAGCGGTGGTGGTCAGCTCTTCCTCTCTAACAGCAGCAACCAGGCCCTTCAGAAAGCTTACAAGGCCGTGAAGGATTTTGGCGATGAGTACGTCTCGGTAGAGCACTTACTCCTGGGCATCCTCCAGGGTAACGATAAAGCTGCCCAGCTGCTGAAGGATCAGGGCGTGAATGACCAGGAACTGCGCAAGGCTATTGAGGAGCTGCGCGGTGGCAGTAATGTTACCGATCCCAGCGCTGAGCAGAAGTACAACAGCCTGGAGAAATACGCCAAAAACCTGAACGAACTGGCCCGCTCCGGCAAGCTGGATCCGGTGATAGGCCGCGAGGAAGAAATCAGGCGCGTGATCCAGATCCTCTCCCGCCGGACCAAGAACAACCCGGCCCTGGTCGGGGAAGCCGGAGTTGGCAAGACCGCAATTGCTGAGGGCATTGCCTTCCGGATTGTGGATGGCGATGTGCCGGAAAACCTGAAGACCCGCACCATCTACTCGCTGGACATGGGCGCGCTGGTAGCAGGCGCTAAGTACAAGGGCGAGTTCGAAGAGCGCCTGAAAGCCGTGGTTAAAGAGGTCAGCGAAAGCGAAGGCCAGATCATCCTCTTCATTGACGAGATCCACACGCTGGTAGGCGCTGGCGGTGGCGAAGGCGCCATGGATGCGGCCAACATCCTGAAGCCGGCCCTGGCCCGCGGAGAATTGCGCGCCATAGGGGCCACCACGCTGACGGAGTACCAAAAGCACATAGAAAAGGATAAGGCGCTCGAGCGGCGCTTCCAGAAGGTCATTATCGATGAGCCGACCAATGAGGACAGCATCTCGATCCTCCGCGGCCTGAAAGAGCGCTACGAAACCTATCACCGCGTGCGGATACGCGATGAGGCCATTGTCAATGCCGTAGAGCTATCCGATCGCTACGTGACCGAGCGCTACCTGCCGGACAAGGCCATTGACCTGATCGATGAGGCCTGCGCTAAGCTGCGCCTGGAGATGGACTCTTACCCGGAAACCCTGGATGAGCTGGAGCGCCGGGTTAAGCAGCTGGAGATCGAAAAGCAGGCCATGAAGCAGGAAGAAAACGATGAGCAGCTCAGTAAGCTCAACGAAGAGCTGGCCGAGCTGCAGGATGAGCGGAACAAGGTGAAGGCCAAGTGGCAGGAAGAAAAGGATGTGATCGATGAGATCCAGCAGACCAAGCAGCAGATCGAGAACTACAAGCTGGCTGCAGCTGAAGCTGAGCGGGTTGGCGACTACGGCAAGGTAGCTGAGTACCGCTACGGCAAGATCCAGGAAGCGCAGGAACACCTGCGGCAGCAGCAGGAAAAGCTGCAGACCATCCAGGGGGAGGATGCCCTGATCAAGGAAGAAGTAGAGGCTGAAGACATTGCTTCGGTTGTTTCCAAGTGGACGGGCATTCCGGTCAACCGGATGCTGGAAAGTGAGCGTGAGAAGCTGCTGCGCATGGAAGATGAGCTGCGCCAGCGGGTAGTCGGGCAGGAAGAGGCCATCGAAACGGTCTCGGACGCGATCCGCCGGAGCCGCTCCGGCCTGTCAGATCCTACCAAGCCTATTGGTTCTTTCATCTTTCTCGGCACCACGGGTGTCGGTAAGACGGAGCTGGCCAAGTCGCTGGCGGACTTCCTCTTTAACGATGAGCAGATGATGACGCGCATCGATATGTCTGAATACCAGGAAAAGCACTCAGTAGCGCGCTTAGTGGGGGCACCCCCCGGCTATGTGGGCTATGAGGAAGGTGGTCAGCTGACCGAGGCGGTCCGCCGGAAACCTTATTCCGTGGTGCTGCTGGACGAGATCGAAAAGGCGCACCCGGATGTTTTCAACATCCTGCTACAGGTGCTGGACGATGGCCGGCTGACCGACAACAAAGGGCGCATTGCTAACTTTAAGAACACCATCATCATCATGACCTCGAACATGGGCTCGCAGCAGATCCGCGAGAACTTTGAGGGCCTGGAAAGTGAGGCTGACATGATAGGCGTGCTGGAGACCACCAAGATCGAGGTTATGAACATGCTGAAGCAGCACATCCGGCCGGAATTCCTCAACCGGGTGGATGACACGGTAATGTTCAAGCCCCTGTCATCCGGTCAGATCCGCTCTATTGTTACCAAGCAGCTGAGTCAGCTAACGCAGGCTCAGGGCTCCCGCAGCCTGGATCTGGAAGCCAGCACGGAAGCTATCGATAAGCTGGCCAGGATGGGTTACGAGCCGGAATACGGAGCTCGCCCCATTCAGCGGGTCATCCAGAAGCACCTGCTGAATGAGCTTTCCAAGGAGATCCTGAGCGGGCGCATCAATCCGAATCAGAAGATCGTTGTGGAAAAGGATCCGGAATCCGAATTCCGGTTCTACAATGCTGAAGGCGCTAATGATGCCTCTATCAGCGGTGCCAATGTGGATACCACGTTCAATCAGAACTAGCAACGCTTAATAATTCCTGATTTTTGTTCAACACCAAGTGCAGGGACGATGGCTGGCTTAGACCAGGCCCCGTCCCTGTTTTTGTATAGTGGCAGGACCACAGGCAGCACCATTAGCCAGTCAGAACCCTGCCTGCCGTTGGCATTGTTTGTGTTCAACTTAAATTGTAATTCAGAAATTAAAAGGAAGACTGATAGCCTTATGGCCGAAAACTTTAATAAGGATCCCTTCGAAGATGCATTCCGGGAAGATCAGATCGATGATGAGAACTCGGAGTACATCTCCCTTATGCCGAGTAATGAAAGTGAAGAGCTAAACCCCGAGGATATACCGGAGGAGGTTTCCATCCTCCCGCTCAAGAATACAGTCCTTTTCCCGGGCGTGGTGGTACCGATCACGGTCGGCCGGGATAAATCCATAAAGCTGATCAATGATGCCCGTGATCAGGAAGCGCTGATCGGGGTAGCAGCGCAGCGTTCAACGGATACCGAGGATCCGGGTAAGGATGACCTGCACGAGGTGGGCACCATTGCCCGCATCGTTAAGCTATTGAAGATGCCGGATGGTAGCCTGACGGTGATCATTCAGGGTCAGCAGCGCTTCAAGGTTCAGGAGTACACGCAGGAAGACCCATACCTGAAGGCCACAATCAGCCTTTACGGCCAGGAAGAAACGCCCGAGAACCTCGATACCGAGGAAATGGAGGCCATGGTCTCCAACATGCGGGAGCTGGCCCAGCAGATCGTGCAGATGTCCCCGAACATTCCGAACGAAGCTGCCACGGCTATCACCAATATCGAAAGCAAGCGCTTCCTGCTGAATTTCATTGCCTCCAACCTGAACATGGAGATCAATGATAAGCAGGAGTTGCTGGAGTTTACAGATCTGAAGCAAAAGGGCGAGCGGATTCTGGAGCAGCTCAACTACGAGTACAAGATGGTGGAGCTGAAGAACCACATCCAGAATAAGGTTAAGACCGAAATTGACAAGCAACAGCGGGAGTACTTCCTGCAGCAGCAGCTGAAGGCCATCCAGGAAGAACTGGGGCAGGATACGCCCGATAAGGAAATTGAGGACCTGAAGGAGCGCGCTCAGCACAAGAACTGGGGCGAGGTTGTGGAAGAGCAGTTCCAGAAGGAGTTGAAGAAGCTGCAGCGCATGAATCCGGCTGCTGCTGAGTACTCCGTGATCTTCAATTACCTGGAGACCATGCTGGACCTGCCCTGGAA
>CAYYUA010000036.1:0-8018 GCA_964474835.1 uncultured Sphingobacteriales bacterium | reverse complement strand
CTGAGTACTCCGTGATCTTCAATTACCTGGAGACCATGCTGGACCTGCCCTGGAATGAGTACACCGAGGATAAGCTGGACCTCCAGGAGGCCCGCAAAATCCTGGATGAGGATCATTACGGACTGGAATCCGTCAAGGACCGGATTCTGGAGTACCTGGCCGTGCTCAAGCTGAAGGGGGATATGAAGAGCCCCATCCTGTGCCTGCACGGCCCGCCAGGTGTGGGTAAGACCTCGCTCGGCAAATCCATTGCCCGTTCGCTGGGCCGGAATTACAACCGGATGTCCCTGGGCGGTATGAGCGATGAGTCCGAGATCCGTGGTCACCGCAAGACCTACATCGGGGCCATGCCCGGCCGGTTCATTCAGTCCCTGAAAAAGGTCAATTCCTCCAATCCAGTACTTGTGCTGGACGAGATCGATAAGGTAGGCGCTGACTTCCGGGGTGATCCGGCTTCAGCCCTGCTGGAAGTGCTGGACCCGGAGCAGAATGCCCACTTTTACGATAACTACCTAGAGGTGGAATATGACCTCTCGAACGTCATGTTCGTTGCCACTGCCAATAACCTGGATAACGTCCACCCTGCCCTGCGTGACCGGCTGGAGGTGATCGAGCTCAGCGGCTACCTGCAGGAAGAAAAAACGCAGATCGCCAAGCAGCACCTGATCCCGAAGCAGCGGGAGGATCATGGCCTCAAAGGGCGGAACTTCAAGGTCAGTGAGAATGTCGTTCGCGAGGTTATTGCCGGGTACACGCAGGAATCCGGCGTCCGGATGCTCGAGAAGCAGATCGGTTCGCTGGCACGGGCCAAGGCCAAATCCATTGTTATGGAAGAAGGCAAGTCGCTGACCGTCCGCAAGGATGAGCTGGACGAGATCCTTGGGCCCCGCAAATTCCAGCGGGATACCTACACCGGGGATGAGTTACCGGGTCTGGCTACCGGCCTGGCCTGGACGCCCACGGGTGGAGAGGTACTGTACATCGAAGTCAGCCTGAGCCCGGGTAAGGGCCACATCAACCTGACCGGTAAGCTGGGCGATGTGATGAAGGAATCGGCCCAGATCAGCTTCTCCTACCTGAAGGCCAATTACTCAGAGTTCGGGATCAATCCCAAGGCTTTTGACAACTGGGATATTCACGTCCACATCCCGGAAGGCTCCGTTCCGAAGGAAGGACCCTCAGCTGGTGTTACCATGCTGACGGCCCTGGCCTCAGCCTTTACGCAGCGGAAGGTCAAGCCTAAGCTGGCCATGACCGGTGAAATGACCCTGCGTGGCTCAGTGCTGCCTGTTGGCGGGATCAAGGAAAAGATCCTGGCTGCCCGGCGCCAGGGCCTGACCGATATCATTCTGAGCGAGAACAACAAGAAGGAGCTCAACCAGATCAAGGCTGAGTACATCCAGGATCTGAAGATCCACTACGTCAACCGGGTTGAGGAGGTGATCGAAAAGGCGCTGCAGCGCAAGCAGGTTAATGAGGCCCTCCGGATCAACCACCCGGACTTTGCGAATGGGCAGAATAATGGGAAAAACTACCAGATCGAGCAATCTGGCTAAGGATCACAGTTTCTGCTGATCATCCCATAAAAAAGCCCGCTTATCAACTGTGATAGCGGGCTTTTTTTACGATTGCCTTTTAGCTGTAAGCTCAGGTTATTACTGCTCGAGGTTCATCTCGCTATAAGCATTGCTTTCCATCTTTTGAAGCGCCTGCTGATAGGTTTCATCGGTTTTATTGGAGATCTGGTAGTAGATGTCATTCTCCCAGAACTGCCGGCCGATCAGGCCTTTGATCTCTTTCAGGACAAAGCTTTTCACTTCCCGCATGGCAGACCGGTTGTAATCTACCTTGTCTTCCTTGCGGATGAAGTTGACAAACTGGTTGAAGATACGGCCTTCTGCATCAAACTCATTGATGAAGGCTGAGCGGGAGGGGTAGTTATCCTCGATGCCACTGCGGTACTTATCCACAAACTGCAGGGCAAAGCGGTTGATCAGCCCGTTCTGCCGCAGCTTCGTCAGGAATTTGGAGTTGTTCAGCACGGTATCGATCGGGATAAAGATATCCGGCATGATGCCACCACCCCCATAGACCGTGCGGCCCTTAGGCGTCTTATACTTCAGCGAGTCAGCAAAGTCAATGCTGTCCTTATAAATGAATTCCCCATGCTGATAGCGCTCCATGATATCTTTCCGGTATTCCTCTACGCCCTGCTCATAAGGCTTCTGGATGCTGCGGCCGGTAGGCGTGTAGTAACGCGCTACGGTCAGGCGCAGCGCACTGCCATCTGAAAACTCCTTAGGCTCCTGCACCAGGCCTTTTCCAAAGGAGCGCCGGCCTACGATCAGGCCCCGGTCATGATCCTGTACTGCTCCGGAGACGATCTCGCTGGCCGAGGCCGAGCCTTCGTTGATCAGGATGGCTAGCTTACCTTCTTCAAAATCCCCCCGCCTGGTAGCATCATACGTCTGCTTAGGCTTAGCGCGGCCATTGGTGTACAGGATGTTCTTTCCTTTTTCCAGGAAAGCATCGGCCATCCGGATAGAAGCGCGCAGGTAGCCGCCCGGGTTACCGCGCAGATCGAGCATCAGGTTCTCCATCCCCTCACTGCGCAGTTCGTTCATGGCTTCACGGAATTCCTGTGTGGTATTGGCCGAAAAGCGGTTGACCTTGATATAGCCCGTCTTATCATCGATCATATAGGAAGCGCGAACACTGTGAATCGGGATCTTATCGCGAGTGATGGTAAACTGCAGGGGATCTTTTACGCCCGGGCGTTTGATGGTGACATCGACTTTAGTACCCTTTTCGCCCCTGAGCAGATCCACAACCTTTTGGTTAGTAATGCCAATGCCGGCGACATCGTCCCCTTCTACCTCAATGATCTTATCACCGGTCTGAATGCCCAGCTTTTCAGAGGGGCCACCCTCGATCGGTGAGATCACGGCTATGGTATCCTGGATGATATTAAACTGGATGCCGATCCCTTCAAAGTTGCCCTCGAGCTCACTGTTCATGCGCTTCCGGCGCTTAGCGGGAATGTAGACACTGTGCGGGTCCATCTCATCCAGCATGTTCTGGATCGCAACCTTGGTGAGCTTCTTTGTATTGACCGAATCCACATAGCGGGATTCCACGAAGTTCATCACCTCTTCAAACTTTGAGTCCGTGCTGCTTTCACCAGCCCCTGCCACGTTGTTGGCGTACGTGTCGCTGTTGGTCAGTTCAATGCCTACAAGCATCCCAAAGCCTGTTACTACGGCAAAGAACAGGGGGTAAATGAAGTTATAAGGCCTGCGCATAGCGGGGATTTTGTTTTGTAATCCTTTAAAAAGCGGCTGTAGCCATTTGTTTGGTCCGGAAGGTACAAATTTTCGGGGTTATCGATCGGAGAGGCCGGCCTGAACGCTTGCTACTGTAGCCAGCGCTTATCCTTGCTCAGGGTCAGGAACTCATCAGTTTCTCTTGTGTGCCCTCTCTCCTAACTCAAAAAGCGCTTTCAGCGTATCTTTGCATGCGCCAATCCACGATCCATGGATCACTCTCCCAGCAAGCCTGTTTTCTTTCACGTAGGCATGGGCCGGACGGGGACCACCTTCCTTCAGGCCCGGGTCTTCCCGAAGCTCACCTCGATCCATTACATCCGGAATCCGCAGTACCGCCGGGGGCGGTATGCGCAGCTCATCGAGCGTGGGGAGGCCAGTCGCTATCTGGTTTCCCATGAGTTTGACCAGGATCTGGAACCTGAGCTGCACAACATTGCTGCTAAGCTGCCACACGCCCGGATCATCCTGGTGCTGCGCCGGCCGGATCAGTGGATCGCCTCACAATACCGGCGGAAGGTTAAGAATGGCTACCGGGGCAGCTTTCGGGATTTCTTTGATATTCACCATGACCAGGGCGACTGGAAACAGCGGGTTCTTTGCTTTTACCAGCACATCCGGCTGATCGAGCAGTTATTTACCCACAAGCCGCTGGTGCTGCTATACGATGAGCTAAAGCAGGATCCCTTTGTTTTTCTGGACAAAATAGCAGCTTACACAGGGGCGTCCTACAGGCGTGAGGCCATTGACACCACTTCCAAGCATGCCTCTTACGAGGAACAACAACTAAACTTCCTGTACTGGCTGAATTCCCGGCTGCCCGGGAAAGCCCGGAGGCAGCTCAGCCCGCATAAAGGCGTGCGCCAGTTTCAGCAGCAGCTGATCAAAGTACCGCGGTTTACCCTGATGAAACTTGCCACCCTGGCGCCAGCGGGCTGGCTGCCAGGCCGGCCTCTGATCGAAGAAGCCGAACTGGAAACCATCCGGGCTTCCTACCAGGAGGACTGGGAACAGTGCCTGGCGTACATCCGGGCTCATCATCATGAGATGGCAGTCACCTCCATTTTCCGTAACGCTTAAAAGGAGCAGGAATTTTTTGATGGGTCGTGGCTTAGTGGCTTTGCATGAAGGCAAAATGCCTTGACAGGCGATGCTGTAAGGACTTTGAAAGCTAAGGTGGCGTAGTGGAAAGGAAGCAGCCTAATACCGGATCCCCACGCTAGCCCCGATCCAGCCTTCGTACAGGACGCCATCGCTGGTGGATTCGGTCAGCGGAGAGGGGCCGAGCAGCTCGCTAATGGGCTGCTGGTTATCCCGCTGGTTCAGCGCCTTGTCCGTAACCAGGAGGTTAAGGGATGGCCCGGCAAAGACCTCAAACGCTCCGATATCATAATTGGCATTGAGCTTCAGGGTATTCAGCATGGCGGTCTCATCGCCCAGCATGTCATTGCCGATGTTGAGGTCATAGGAAAGGAGATCAATGTTCATCCCGGCTTTCGGGGTAAAGGGGATCTGGGTTCCAACACCGTAGCCAATGCCCCACAGCTCCTCTGAGCTGCTGAATTCACGGCCTACCGATACCATGTTGTAAAACTCAGGCACTCCGAACTTCCCGGTCAGGTTGGCATGAAACGCTTCGGAGCCCCAGGCCTCTACACGGTTGTAGCCATCCTTAACAAAGCTTAGGAAGCCAACCGGGATGCCTTGCGTAAAGGTATCCGCCACGTTCAGGAAACCGAGCTGGATGCCCCTTACCCGGTCAGCTACATTGAGGAAACCTGAGGCCTGAAGTCCCCTTAGGTCATCCGCATAGTTGAGGAAGCCACTGAGCTGGGCGCCCTTGACACCTTTGGCGCTCACGTTGGCAAAACCCCCTGCCTGCAGGCCTTCTGTTGATGCTGTACTGACGTTGGTAAAGCCGCTGACCTGAGCGCCTTTGGTCCAGCCTGTGTTGACGTTGGCAAAACCGGCCAGTTGCAGGCCTTTCACAAACCGGGATTCCATGTTGATAAAGTTCCCGGCCTCAAAGCCGTCCAGCCCGGCGGAGTAGCCGAACAGCATGTTCAGCGAGACGCGGTTGACCGTCTGGCCACTCTGGAGGCCATTGGTGCTGAGCGGTGTGGCAAAGGCCAGGTGGAAATCCGCGTAGCGGAGATCGCTTGTATCCGGCTTACTTCCCTGCCCGTAGGCAGTTGTGCTCAGGAGGGAGAGCAGGAAAAGAACGATTGCCATCATCATTATTCTTACATGAAGCATAGCTAGTTGCTTTTTTGATTTTCCGCTTACGAAATTCCAGGAAGCACGCCAACAGGAAAAGTTTTTTAGACAGGTAGTAACCCTTTGCGAACAGGTGACAGGCCTTAACCGCCAGGCCCTGCTATCGGGCAGAACGGGTAAGCTATCGATCGGGCATGGCTGATTATCGGCTGGCTTTTTCCTTTTACCGGGAATGAGTGCTGATCAGGGATTGGCTTCACTGAACACCCAGGATCTGCTTGACTTGCTCCCGGTACCGGCGGCCGATCAGGATCTCATACTGACCGATGAAGAGGCGGTTCCCCTGAAAACCCGCTACCTGATCCAGGTTAACGATGTAGGACTGGTGAACACGCAGGAATTGCCGTTCCGGTAGCTGCTGGGCCAGTTCCTTAAGGGTAGCGTAATAGAAGTACACCTGCTCAGCGGTAATGATCTTCTGGTAGTCCTTGATCCCTTCGATCCACAGGATCTGGTTCAGGTAGATCTTATGGTAGTAGTGGTTGAACTTCAGGAACAGGAAATTCCGCTCAGCGGCAGGTTGAGCAGCCGCGGGCTCAGCGCGGGCCGGGGTCTGCGGCTGTTCGCCTATGAATTGCTGGGCTTTGTTGACGGCTTTCAGGAAGCGGGGAAAGGCGATCGGCTTGGTCAGGTAGTCGATGGTGTGGAAATCGAAGCTTTCAAGGGCATATTCGCTGTAGGCCGTGGTAAAGATGATGTAGGGCTCGTACGGCAGGCTTTGGGGTAGCTCATTGCCGTTAAGCTTGGGCATCCGGATATCCACAAACAGCAGCGGGATCGGCTCACTGGCCAGGTGCTGGTAGGCTTCCAACCCGTTTCTGAACACGGCCTTCAGGTTTAGCTCGTCCACCGCTTCTATAAAGCCGGTCAGCACATCCCTGGCCAGCGGCTCATCTTCTATCACAGCGCAGCTAATCGCCATTCAGCGGAATGTTTAGATAAGCATAAAATTCCGACCCGTAAGGCCTGGCTTCAAAGGTATAATGCTGATCATATTTGAGGGTCAGCAGCCGCTGCAGGTTGTCCAGCCCGGTGCCGTTGGTGGCATGCCGTTTTTCGATCAGGTTCCGCGTCTGAAAGGTGAGCTGCTGCTGCTCCACCTTAAGGGCGAGGTAAATAAAACCTTCCGGGGAAAGATCCCCGTGCTTAAAGCAGTTCTCCACCAGCGGTAGCAGCAAGAGGGGCGTTACCGTTTTGCCAGTCAGCGTTCCGCATTGGGTGAATTGCAGGTCAAAATCCCCATCCAGCCGTAGCTGCTGGATCTCCAGGTAATCCTGGATCAGTTTCACTTCCTGCTCCAGCGGGGCGTGGGTTTGCTGGCTGTAGTCGGTCACGTAGCGCATCAGGTCCGAGAGCTTCAGGATCACTTCCGGCAGGCGTTCATCCTTTTTCAGGCTAAGGGCGTACAGGGAATTGAAGGCATTGAAGAGGAAGTGGGGATTGGCCTGCGCGCGGAGGGCACTCAGCTCAGCACGGTCCTTTTCATGAGCCAGCTCGCGCGCTTTTCGCTGGTTTGCTTTGCTGTCTATGGCGTACCGCACGGCAATAGCAGGTAGGATACAGAAAGCAGCCTGGCCAAAATAATTGTTGCGGGCTTTCGGCCAGTTTTCAATGTTCGGGGTCTCCGGCAGGATGCTGTTCATCAGGTGGTGCAGCCCCAGCCAGCCATACGGAAAGGTGGCCAGGCTTACGAGGAATACCAGCGCATAAACCAGGTAGCGCCTTCGCATCAGGTGCTGCGGTATGCTCCAGGCATAATGCAGGTAAAATAGTGCTATGAAAACAGCGAAAAACCGAACAGCCCCCAGCACCAGTGGCAGCAATGCCTCGTCTGACTTACTGGTAAACACGCTCGTGAGCAGAACGAAAAGCCAGGCGCCAGCGTGGTAAAGCGGGTTCTGGTTTAGGCATCTCATGGTTAACAAAGCTAACAGTGGAAAGCAGCTAGGCTACAGGGTTTAGACAGCAACCGGCTTATACCCGACAGTTGTTCAACAGCACTAGATAATGAATGGAAACTGAGACAGCAAAAGTCCCAGAGAGTCCTCCTAGCAGGCTGAACTTAGTTGTTATGCTCAGTAGAGACTGCGGGAATCCTTTACAATTTTGAACCGAAACCGATAAAATGCACTGGGAGCAAGGTTCCTGGCTGGACGGCATGCTGATCGTACTGCTGTTGTTGTCGTTGCCAGTTTTTACACCGTATCCCCCTTTTGATCGAGTTCTGAAAAAAATTCTGAGATAAGTTGGGCACTGTTCCTTACGAGGCTTGTTATTCTGAAATCATAGCTCTATTCCAGCCATCCTTTTGCCAGGTTGCTATCATCCGGCCTTTACTTACTAGCGCTCAATGCCCGGAATGACCAATTTTCAACGGTTATCCGCATCCAAAAGCAATAGGCAGCCGTTACTCAGGGG
>CAYYUA010000035.1:0-20528 GCA_964474835.1 uncultured Sphingobacteriales bacterium | reverse complement strand
AGGGCTTGAAACCATTTTGGTTTTTTGGAAAGTGATGGGCTACACTAAGGCCCTGAGTTGGATTTCTCCCTTACGGTCGAAATAACGGGCTGGTGTAGGATTGCGGCCTTTTGGTTGAGGATTGAGGTCGTTATGAATCTGAAGTCTGGATCTAAAGGAAACCCTTGGTGGCTTCATTTCAATCTTTCTTTTTGGGATCACTAATGTGTTATTTCGACTGGAGAAAACCTGCGGGAGCAGGGTTTTCGGAGAGAGCAATCTTCCGTAACCAGGGCTTGCTTAATTAGTTTGGTTCTGAGAAGTGATGGATTACGCTAAGCGTTGGAGTTCTCCTAACCAATGACAGGTTTTGCCAAACCTTTGCGCCTTGTAACGATTATGGCTTTTGAAACTGACAGAACAAGAATTCCTGGGGTACGCGGGCGGGTGTGAAGTGTACCTCCCGCTCGCATTGCCGTTGTTGGAATGCCGGAAAAAACAAGTCGCTCAGGGTTCGTTCATCGTATTGCTTCACCGCTAAGCCGCTGCACTTGGCGGGGCCTTTGTCGGAAAAGGTCCCGATGATCATAGACTGCCTAACGCACTGTTGGGTTAGCAATTTGTACTGCTGAACAG
This sequence comes from uncultured Sphingobacteriales bacterium, assembly GCA_964474835.1. GTDB lineage: Bacteria > Bacteroidota > Bacteroidia > CAILMK01 > CAYYUA01 > CAYYUA01. The sequence continues at coordinate 19,913 of CAYYUA010000035.1, read as the reverse complement.
CCACATCCTCCGTCAGAAAGTGAAAAGTACCCCGGTCATGCCAGAGGTCGTATTGCTGCTCAGGCTGAAAATTGATGATGTCCTGATGAAGCCAGGTGACCTTTCCGGCTTTTTCTGCGCCTAAGCGGGCTTTGGCTTTATCAAGCGCTGTGAGGGAAATGTCCAGGACCGTGATATGCTGATAACCTTCATCCAGCAGCCAGTCCACCAGCTGGCTGTCACCTCCGCCAATATCGATGATGGCCGCATCGGCCGGCAGGTTCATCTGCCGGATGAAGGCCAGCGAGGTTTTAGAGATTTCCGGGGGGCAGTTTACCTCATCCGGCCCTTTTTGCTGATAGATGCGTTCCCAGTGAGAGGCCCTTTCCTGAGATCTCATGATCGTACACGTTCACTATTGGTAAATGGCATTGCGCTTAACTGCTAGTAGCCCATTAGGCCAATTGGGCCTTTTTGGCTTTTTCCATCAGGGCCACTAATTCCTCCTGCAGCGCCTGATGTTTGTTTTTGGCGTACCACAGCTGCATTTCCTTTTGCACTTCCTTTTTGTCCACATTGTCGGGATCAGCCTTCCACTTATCGATAAAGGCCTGCGCTGGTTGTGGCCGGGCGCCCCACTGGCCCAGTAACTGATCCTGCGCATCCAGCACCAGCAGCCGGGGAATGCCCATGCCGACTTCCGGTATGTACTGCTCAACCAAGTGCGTGTTCTGATCCCGAAGGACGATGGTAAGCTGGATCTTGTCGCCTGCGTATTCCGCTGTCTTGCCGATCACCGGCAGGTTCTGCGCACTATCCCCGCACCAGGTTTCGGTCAGCAGGAGCCAGTGCTGCGGCTGCTCCAGGTTATCGATGGTGGTTTTCAGCGCCTCGCTCAGGGTGGCCCGCTTCTCGATCCGCTCCATGCGGGTATGGTTCAGGGCAGTATACTCCACCAAGTGCGATGACTGGTCAGGCCCGGAGGTCTGCCCGGCATCCGTCAGCTGTTTGCTGTAATCCAGGAATTCGCGGTAGGTAAACGTTGGTTCGTTCAAGTGCATGACTAAGCGCGTTTTTTGAGTTTACTCAAGCCTAAATAACTGTAGGAGTAAATGGTTTAAAGTTCCCTTTGAGAGTGCATACCTGTTTAGCTGTAGATTTATGATTTGCAGGCGCAAAGACTGGGCCCTTATGCCGGTTTGCACTTGCTACAACAACGCTTTACGCTTCTAACTTATCCTGAAATTCTTAGCCAATAGCTAAATCCCCATGTAACCCAACGGCTAAGTAAGGTTTAGGCAGAGTAGCTGAGTGCTGCTGCAGCGGGGATGTAGCTTAGGACTCCAAAGCAGGCTGGATACAAGCATCCAGGGAGAAACAGTGCAACGCTACCTTCTGCAGAAAGCGCTATCTGGGGGAATTATATAACCGAAAGCTTAGTCAGGATGGTCTGTTCAGCTTTTCCTGCACTTCCCGAAACCGCTCTAACCCCGCTTCCAGATTCTCTACAATCTCATCAATCAAACTATAGCGTAAGCAGAAATCGAAGCCCGACTGTTTTTCACAAAGATCAAACGGCCAGTCAACCCGTCACCGCCTCAGCCTCCGCAAAGCCCGCCTGGTAGGAGAGGACTTGGTTTTCCTGCTCCGGATCCATGACTTTCAGGTATAGCCATTCATTATCGAACAGCTTGCCAAGGGCTTCCTGGTGACGGTTCAGGATGTCCTGCACGATCCGCACTGGCGCGTGGATCAGGACCATCAGGCGCAGCGGCTGGTGGTAAAAGTGGTTGTCATCCACATTGAGCGACTGCAGGGGCAGGCCGGTCTTCAGGTCTCCGCCATTGCCCTGCACCACCCCAAAGCGGCCCACTACGTTCTGCGTGACCTTGGTACCGCTGCCAAAGGTGTTGTTGTCCACCCCGGCAAAGTAGTAGTGGTTGTTGATCCACTGGGTCACCACCATCGGGCCGTTCATGATGGCCTCCAGGGCTCCGCCCTGCGGATCAGTGTACCAGTCATAGGTATGCAGGAAGCAGCGGCCGCCCAGGTCCAGGCTTTGGGTCAGGCTGCGCGGCCCGATAACGAAGGCCGCATTGCCGGCCAGGCCCCATTCCGGGCGGGTTTCGGCCCAGTCGGTAGAGCGCTTCTGCACTTCCTTAGGGCCATCATTGCTGCGGTTCCGCATGGTTTGCACCCGTTCGCGCGAAGCACCTTCCTGCGCCCGCGCCAGGGCCTGCTTCAGCGCATCCCGATCCGGCTGGTGAGTAGCCGGCAGGTCCTGGTCAAACAGCTCTACCGCATCGGTCGTGGTGTTGTGCTCAGCCGCCAGGAAGTAGGTGGTATCGGGAAGGGTTACGCCCTGCTGGTGCAGGTGGTGCCGCACCTCCGGCTCATTGCAGATGTGCGCCAGCATACGGGCATTGTGGCGTCCCGGACTGCCGGCACAGGCTCCGCAGTCCAGGCTGGAGGCAAAGGGATTGTTAGCCGTGTGGCTACCATGCCCCGCCAGCACCACTAAGCGGGAAAAGTTCTGCCAGCCGGTGAGCTCAAACAGGGTTTTGGCCAGGCTGACCTTCTCCTCCAATGGGATGGCTGCTTCGCTGGCAGGGCCTTCCGGCTCTGCGCTTGCCTTCCGAATGGTGGGGAAGCAAAACTCAACGGGGTTCGGGATGGATTGCCGCAGCCAGCTGCCCAGGCGGTAAACAGCCTTAGGGATCAGCGTGCGCAACGTCAGGCTGATGCCATAGAATCCGCCGGCTCCCTCTACGTAGCCGAAGGTGCCGGGCACGTTGTTCTTAAACGTGGAGATCAGCTGCTTGGTGGCCTTGATCACACTGGTCCACCGGTCGTACTTCGCGGTCTTAGCCGCCTGATCGGCAGGGCACGTTTCGGTGACCTGGTAGGCCGAACCCAGAATAGGCGGGCAGGATTTCCGGATCAGGTTAGAGTGGTAGCCCCGGTAATTCATCGGGATGCCGAAAAAGCCCGCATAGCCGAAGGTCTCATAAGGGCCCTGCTGCTCAATATGCCGGCGGATCACCTCTGAGCGCGTATCAATACAAAAAACCAGCTGCGCATCGGCCTGCTTATGGTGAAGCACGCTGGGCGGATCCTCCGTTAGCGAGCGCTTAATCCGGCTAACCAAATCCTCCTGATAGGTCTGCTCCCAGGCCATAAGCCACAGCCGCTCCGGCAGCGGGCTGCTGGACTGGTTATCCCCGCCGGTTAGGGCAGGGGTCAGGTCATAGCCCAGATGCTGCGCCAGGATCAGCCGCACGCCCAGCATGTCTGTAAGCGTAATGGGGTGCCACTGCTGCCAGCGGTTCTGCTCTTCCATCCGGTATTTGATCATGCCCGTCAGGCCGGGCAGGGCGGTGAGCTGCTCCATCAGCAGCGCCTCCCATTGATCCGCAGGATAAGCGCTGAGCACCTGCTCTACAGCAGCCAACGGTTCGTCCGGAATGGCCGTTAGCTGCCGGGCATCCGGGATTTGCTTATCGTAAGGCGCTAAGCCCTTCCAGGCCTGGTAGAAGCCTTTTTCCCGCTCTGGCATCCACCACTCAGCCATGCCTTCGTCCATAAAGGCCATCAGCCACTTCGCCATCAGGCGGTCCAGCTGCTGCGTGGGGTTCAGGGGATCCTGTTCCCGGGCCGCCCGGGTTTCCAGGCTTTTCAGGTGCGCTTCGGGCGTTAGCTCAATGCCGTACTGCTCAAAAATGGCCTGCAGTTTATCAGGCCGGATCTGCCCGCTCTTCCAGGCCTGCCGCAGCATCTTAGGGGAGGGCAGTCCCCGGGCATTGTGCAGTTGCCGGGCCTGGCGCACAGCTTCCTCGAAATGGTGATCCTCAAAGCCGGCCAGGGGATTGGAGGTCACAAAGGCGTAGAGCGGCCAGGCCTTGCCAACGGCTTTTGAGGCGGTCTGTATGGTTTGTTCAATAGAGGCGGTCTGAGGCATAATCTACTGCTTGTAGGTCAGAACAGTGCTACTGTGCGGCTGGGAAGCGTTCAGCAGCGCCACGTACAGCCACTTGCTGCGTTTCAGCCATTCAAATTCAATGGCCAGGAAGGCCAGCAGGTATAGCCCGGCTACAAAGTAATGATACCAGGCAATGGGCGTGGGAGCCTCCGCCATGGGGAGGCCTTCCATAAAAGTATTGATGGTATTGAAAAACAGCGCATAGACCAGGATAGCCGGCAGGATCATGACAGGCAGGGCGCCAAGGCGCAGCCAGCCTGGGTAGGCCGATCGTTTAATGATATCCTGCGTACCGTGGATGATGGTCAGCACCACCACAAAATTCAGAAACGCCCCACTATCGGCATGGATGCCCTTGCCGGTCAGGTAAGCAAACAGCCAGCCGCCCAGCAGGCCACAGAGCAGGATCACCGGCAAGTGAAACCACCGGGCCAGCGTGCGGTCCCGCTGACTGGGAATGGTATGCTGCACGCTGTCCCCGGCTGAGAGGAACAGGTAAGCCTTGTAGAAGCCATGCAGCACCAAGTGCGTGATAGCCGCGGAAAAAAAGCCCAGCCCGCACTGCAGGATCATAAAGCCCATCTGGGAGACGGTGGAGCTGCCGAGCTTGCGCTTGATATTGGGCTGCACGAACTTCCAGAACTTGCCGAACAGCGCACCAATACCGCCGATCAGCACAATAAAGCCCAGCAGGTCTGTCTGGTAGAACAGCGGGGCAAAGCGGGTCAGCAGGATGCCGCCGGCATTCACGAAGCCCGCGTGCATCAGCCCTGAGGCCGGGGTGGGGGCCGTCATGGAGGACATCAGCCAGCTCTGGAAAGGAAAGAGCGCTGACTGGATCATCGCAGCCGCCAGGATGAAGAGCTCAGCCGTCATGAGCAAGGGGGTGGAGGCCTGGTTGAGGTGATGCACAATGCCGGATATGGCCTGGTTGCCGGTGGCTGTCCATAGCATCAGGCCGCCGATGGTCAGCATGGCTGTGCTGATGATGAAAAACCACATGGCATGGCGGCCAGCTTGCCGGGCTTCGCCCCACTGACGATTATGCCCGATCAGCCGGGCCATGAACAAGCCCATCAGCAGCCATCCACCCAGAAAGAGGGCCAGGTGATCCGCAGCGGTCACCAGCAGCACGGCCAGCGTAAAGGCAAAGCAGGTGGCAAAAAACTGGTTCACATGGTGATTGCCCGCCATGTAGCGCCGGGCGTAGCTGTGCACAATGCTGCTGAAAAACGTAGCCGCCACCCACATCACCATGGTCAGGCCATCCACCCGGAAAAAGCCATTGGACTCCACGCGGAACTCGTGCTGGTAATAGTAGTAAGCCGCGCCTGCACTGGCGAAGAACAGGCTCCACATGATCCACGTCAGGATACGCGGCATTACCTTGATGCGGATGCCCGCACGCTGCTGGTATTCGTGATTAAGCGCAGAATCGGCTGCCATTGAGCTGGTTTTTGGTTGAATGGCCGATACGAATCTGTACGGCTTAGCTATTCATAAGTTGGCCATTGAGCGGTCAATGAGCTTTTCATTAACCTCAGCGAAAAAAATAAATAACCCCGGAAGTCGGAAAGGGTTGCCCGAGCTCAGCCAGCGAAAACTGATCACAAAAAAACCCCGGACAGGATGGGCAGGCTGACCGGGGTTGGCCTAAGCTTTCTCCCCGAAGGCTTATTTGATCATGATCTTACGGGTCTTTTGAGCCTGCTCACCAGTTAGCGCCAGGAGGTACAGGCCAGGAGAGAGGTTGCCCACTGGTACAACTGCCTGCTGTTTTCCGCTGAGCTGACCGCTTTTAACGACCTTCCCACCCATCGTGTGGAGCTGGTAGGTGGCACCTGCCATGTTGACCTGTTCCAGTACTATAGTCTGGGAGGCCGGATTAGGGTAGACCTTAAGCCTGTCGGGGGTATTTTTTGGTTGGGCCCGCCCGATAAAATCCCCGTCACCAGTATAGCTCAGGATAGCGCCATCAGCTCCGCACACCCAGCCGTTAGTGCCGCTGGTGCGGTAAATAGCATTCAGATCACGCTCCACCGGTGCGCTTGCCTCATCCCAAGTGATGCCCTGATTGCGGGTTCGCATGATCCGGCCATTGCTACCAACTGCAAATCCTATCTGGTCATTGATAAACTGCACGTCCTGCAGGTCCTCTGAAGTACCACTGGTCTGGCTGCTCCAGCTCTGGCCGCCATCATCCAGCTTCAGGATGACGCCACTTTCGCCAACGGCCCAGCCATCGTCACCATCCAGGAAAAAGAGGGCGTTGAGCTGGCCGGTTTCATCAGGCGTTGTCTGTTGCCTCCAGCTGTTGCCGCCATCCTCAGTCTTGACAATGGTTCCACGGGCTCCGGCTGCCCAGCCGGTATCTGCTCCGATGAAAGCCAGGCTCTGTAGCTGGCCGGAAGCTGGTGTGGTTTGCCTGGTCCAGTTACGGCCGCCATCAGTGGTCTGGTAAAGCGAGCTCCCGGCTGTGATCCATCCTCTGGATCCGTCATGGAAGGTGATATCAGTGATCGTATCTGGGATACCAGCCTCCTGTTTTTCCCAATCACTGCCGCCATTGGTGGTGTGGCGGATGGCGCCATCAGCGCCAACGGCCCATCCGGTCGTAGCATCGGTAAATGTAACAGCAAGCAGCCTTTCGCTGGTACCGCTCTCCTGGCTGCGCCAGTTAGTACCACCATTGCCTGTCTTCAGGATGGCGCCCTGCCGGCCTACGGCCCAGCCATCCTTGTCGTTTGCAAATTCGATGTCATTCAGGGAGCGCTGATCACCGCCTGCTTGACGGTTCCAGCTGGTGGCCCCGTCCTGCGTCTTGCTGATCTGCCCGAAAGCTCCACCTATCCAGCCACGGGTTTGGTTGAAAAAGCTGACAGCTGATAGCTTGCCTGACAGCTCCACATCCATGGTAGCCCAGGTTTTGCCGCCATCGGTAGTGCTGCGGGCTGTGCTATTGGCACCTACCACATAACCATCGGCCCTGCTGGTGAAGCGGATATCTGCCAGGGCCACGCTGGTCTCAGCCCCGCGGTCTACCCATTTTTCTCCGGCAGTTGCGGTCTGTAGAACAGTGCCCTGATCTCCGGCCAGGTAGCCTGTGCTGTCATTGATGAAGGAAGCTGCCCGGAGATCTACCTGACCTGCTGTATCTTCCCGCTGAAAGCGCCAGGTTCTGCCACTGTCGGAGGAGAACAAGACTACCTGGCCGTCACCAATGGCCCAGCCTTGCTGCTTGTTGGGGAAGTACACCGCATTCAGGTCCTGGAAGGTGTTGGTGCTTTGCTCAATCCAGTTTGATCCGCCATCAGTGGTTTTCAGGAGGGTGCCACCCTGACCGGTGATCCAGCCATTGGCAGTGTCGGTAAAGTAAACACTGTAAAGGTCCCTGGAGCTGGAAGAGAATTGGCGGCTCCAGCTGGCGCCTCCATCAGCTGTTGTTAGAATAGTGCCGCTCTGGCCAACAACCCAGCCATTGCTTACGTCTGTAAATCTAAGGCTGCTAAGATCCTGGTTTACAGGAGTAGCCTGAACAGTCCAGTTGTTACCGCCATCAGTAGTTTTCAGAAGCCTGCCATCGTCCGCAGCTGCGTAGGCTACTGTACGGCTAACGGCCTGCAGGTCATTCACATCCTCACCAACCGGAGCAGGGTTCTGCCAGGACCAATCATTGGGTTGCCCAGTGGTGAGCACAGGTAATGCTAATACGATCATCAGGAGTTTAGCAGGAGCTAAGCGGGTAGCAAAATGCATAGGTGAGCAATATTTTAGTTACTCCTGCGAAACTAATAGCAAATGATGTTTTAAATACCTGCCAGCATTTTGCCTTTTTGATTACTATTTATCCAAAGACTGCAAGGGCAAAGACAGGCGTGCAGGGCGTTGGGCTAAAAAAGTGACCCTCTATACTACAATTAAAAAATGGGAAGCAGGCTATACGGCTATCCTGCTTGATTAAGCTCCCCCTTGAAAAAGGTGTAGCCTGCAACGAATGCCGGACTTGATTGTCTTATTGCTAACTTGCTTCAGCACACAGCCCGGCCTGTATATTTCACCTTCGAAAACACTCCACAAACCTTATCAATGACAAGCCTTCACGATAGTGCCCTTAGCCGCCCCCGTCTGATCGGTGGCTACGTTCTGACCGTTCTGCCATCGCTAATGATCCTGTACAGTGGAACGATGAAGCTCTTCATGGCTCCTTCTATGATGGATAACATGGCTGAACTCGGGCTGGAGGCTGCCACCATCTGGATCGGGCTAATTGAGCTGGGGGTGATGGTGCTGTACTGGATCCCCCTGACCAGTAACCTGGGCTTCTGCCTGCTGAGCGCTTACCTGGGCGGTATCATTGTGGCGGAGCTGATGACGGGCAGCCCGGCTGTAGGGTTAACGCTGGCCACCATTTTTTACACCGGCACTTTCCTGCGTAAGCCTTCTTTATTCGGCCTCAACTTCTGATATTCCTTATTGCACTGGCTTTTGGCAGTTAACAAAAAAGGCTGAGCCTTCACCTGATAACCAATTCAGGCATAAAAAAAGGGGAACCATGGCTTTTCATGGCTCCCCTTTTTAGTATACCAGCCAGGGCTGGCTTAAATGGAAAATCGGCTTTACTTGCCCTTGGCCTTGTCGTAGAGCTTGTTAGCCATTTCCATGATTTCTTCCGGTTGATAGTCCGGAGTGAAAGCAGAAGCAATGCCCTGGAGTTCGGACATGTCCGCGCCACCTTCGGGCGGAGTGTCCACGAATTCAAAATGCTTCCCGTAGCCTTCAGTGTAGGCATCCGGGGCTTCTCCGCTCCAGAAAGCAGTCGCTTCTGTAATGTCTTGCTGGGTGAACTTGTACATCTTGAGGTGCATGTTGTCCTCCATGAACTTCCGGGCTTCAGGGAACTCGGAATTCTTGATGTTCGGAATGGGCAACATCTTCTTCATGTCCACACCTGTCAGGCTTTCCAGCGCGTTGGCGTAAGCCATGGCGTGAACAGCACCCCGTACAAAGAGGTAACCCAGCATCATACGGGCAGCAGGATTCTCCGTCAGCTGGTAAACCTTCAGCTTCTGGGTGCGGGCACCATTCTCAAGGAAAAAGTTGCTCAGCAGGTCCAGAATCAGGTTACCAGAGGAGAAGACGAACTCACCACTCCAGCCGGTACCCTTCGAATCGATTGGCAGGGCATTACGGCCGGAAGCTACATAGTGAGCACCGCCTAAGCCGCTTGCAGCATAGTCCTGCCAGTTAGCATCCGTGGGGTCGTCAGAGTTGTCAAACTCTGTACGGCCACCGTTCAGGCAGGAGTTAATAGCAGCGGTCACAACCTCTACGTGCCCGTACTCTTCAGCTGCAATATTGGTAATCAGCTGGTAGTATGGACGAATCTTCTTCCGGGCCCTCATGGAGAAGGACTGGTAAGAATAATTCATCAGGGTGGACATTTCTCCGAATTTTCCACCGAGCAGTTCCTGCACATGCTGTGCAGCGTGGGGGTCTTCTTCCGGGGAGTGTGGCAGCTCTACCGGAAGGCTATCAATGCGCATCATCATAAGGGACCTCCTTTTTTTAGTTTGACAATGAATGTTAAATAATAACTGTTCTTCTTAACCGTAGATCAGGCTTGTTGTTTCCAGCGCTACGAGTACAGCCCCTAAAATACCTTGTTTTAGGTATAACCCTGGCCTTTTCAGGCTTAATTCAGCGTTTTCCCTTTTTTGAGTAGTCGCAAGGGCCCACATTCCTTAAGCTAACAGCGCAGGCTTTAATAGCACATACCGGCATCTCCTGGAGACCAACCTCCCGATGCAAGATACAAAAAAAGGGCCGCTGCCCGTAGGCTGGCGGCCCTTTTCAAAAGAAGGGAGAACAAGTATCAGAACTGGAGGTCCCTTATTGATCCTTGTTCTTGTTGTTATCGTTGACTTCCTCGTAGTCAACATCCTCAACATTGTCATCACCGCCTGTGGAGGCTTGCTCACCGCTGGCCTGCTCGCCACCGGCTTGCTCACCACCTTGCTCGCCCTGGTACATGTCCTGTGAGGCTGTTTGCCAGGCTTGGTTCAGCTCATTGGTAGCGGTGTCAATGGTTTCGAGGTCTTCATTCTTGTGGGCTTCCCGGAGCTTTTCAAGGGCATCCTTGATCGGCTGCTTCTTGTCTTCCGGGATTTTGTCCCCGTACTCGTTCAGTTGCTTATCCGTGGTAAAGATCAGGTTGTCCGCATTGTTGAGCTTCTCAACCTTTTCTTTCTCCTGACGATCACGCTCTTCGTTTTCCTCGGCTTCCTTCCTCATTTGTTCGATTTCTTCCTCGCTCAGGCCGGAAGAAGCTTCGATACGGATGCTTTGCTCCTTGCCCGTACCCTTGTCCTTGGCGCTGACGTTCAGGATACCGTTAGCATCTATGTCAAAAGTAACTTCGATCTGTGGCGTGCCGCGCGGTGCGGGCGGGATGCCATCCAGGATGAAGTTGCCAATGGACTTGTTATCCTTCGCCATCGGCCGCTCACCCTGCATGATCTTGATTTCAACCGAGGTCTGGTTGTCAGCAGCGGTCGAGAAGACCTCTTGCTTTTTAGTCGGGATGGTGGTATTGGACTCAATGAGCTTGGTCATCACCCCGCCCATGGTTTCAATACCGAGGCTCAGGGGCGTTACGTCCAGTAGCAGCACATCCTTCACATCTCCGGCTAACACACCGCCTTGTACACCAGCACCAAGGGCAACCACTTCGTCCGGGTTAACGCCCTTGTTAGGTTCTTTACCGAAGAATTCCTTCACCTTTTCCTGAACCTTCGGGATGCGGGTGGAACCGCCTACCAGGATCACCTGGTCAATATCGCCCGGGTTCTTGCCGGATTGCTTGACCGCATCGCGGGTCGGGCCCATGGCGCGTTCTACCAGGTTATCAATAAGCTGCTCAAACTTGGAGCGCGTTATTTTGGTAACCAGGTGCTTGGGTACATTATCAATAGAGGTGATGTACGGCAGGTTGATCTCGCTCTCGTTACCGTTCGAGAGCTCTACCTTGGCCTTTTCGGCTGTTTCCTTGAGCCGCTGCAGGGCCATATTGTCCTGACGCAGGTCAATGTTGTTTTCCTGCTTGAACTCATCGGCCAGGTGATCGATCAGCACATTGTCAAAATCATCACCACCGAGGTGGGTATCTCCATTGGTGGCCTTAACTTCAAAAACGCCATCGCCCAGCTCGAGGATAGAAATGTCAAAAGTACCACCACCGAGGTCAAAAACAGCGATAGTTTGGTCCTCCTCCTTCTTATCAAGGCCGTAGGCAATGGAAGCTGCTGTAGGCTCGTTGATAATCCGGCTAACGTTCAGGCCGGCAATCTCGCCAGCTTCCTTCGTGGCCTGACGCTGAGCGTCATTGAAATAGGCCGGTACTGTAACTACAGCATCGGTAACATCCTCGCCCAGGTACTCTTCAGCCGTCCGCTTCATCTTCTGAACGACCATGGCTGAGAGTTCCTGCGGGGTGTATTCCTTATCGCCAATGTTAACCCGTACCGTGTCATTCCGGCCCTTGTTAAGGGGATAGGAGAATTGCTTGAGCTCATCCTGAACCTCATCATACTTCCGGCCCATGAAGCGCTTGATCGAAGTGATGGTGCGCTCAGGATTGATGATGGCCTGACGCTTGGCCGGGTCGCCAACCTTGACTTCCCCATTGTCCATGAAAGCAATGGCTGAGGGAGTGGTGCGCTTGCCTTCGCTATTCTGTATAACGGTAGGTTGACTTCCTTCCATAACGGAGACGCAGGAGTTGGTAGTCCCCAGGTCTATTCCGATAATCTTACCCATAAAAAACCCATTTTTTTATTTTCACTCATGTAGTGACAATGGCAATGCCAAAAGGGGAGAGCGGGAAGCCACCTGCCAAAAAGAAACCCCGGGGTGTGGGTTATGACAAAAAGACAGCCGGGCCTTACTTCACAAAGCCCAGATCGCGGGTGAAGCGATTCAGCCTGAGGGAGTCCCTGCCTGCTGGCGTAAAGCCGAACTCAAAACGTTGCAGCCGCCGGGAGGCGAAGATTCCGCGGCCTTCTGACAGGTTGGTGAATTCCGGACGTTTTTGAACAATGGATAGCGAGGGCTCGGTAACCTGGAGGTAGGTGTACAGCGTCTCCGTTCCGGCGGCAATCCTGACATTGGCCTTGGCCAATGCGACAGGCCGGATGACATCCGGTTCACTTTCCAGATCGGACTGCAACCTGCGGAAAAAAGTCTGCCGGTCTACCGTGGTCTGCAGCTCATCATCCACCACCTGCTGCTCAAAGATCCGCCAACGGGCTGTATCCGTGGTGCGCGTACCCTCAGCGGTATCAATACTCGTGACTACCGTATTCACATACAGGGTGTAGAAGTGCGCATTATCGCCATTCGGGCTCAGGCCGAATTCTATTTCATTGGTAGAGGAAGCAATGGGCAAAGTAGCCGGCTGCGGAATATTGCGGTTAAGGTTTGGCGTTTCAAGGTTAACACCCCTGACAACGCTGGTCTCTGCCGTTACTGGCTCCTCATCCTCCATGCGATCGATAACCAGCTTGTAGGTTGCATTCACATCCAGGTCTAACTCAGGCGTGCGGTAGAGCACATGCTGCGGGTTCGGGAAAAGTCCCGGGCGCTTTCCGTTAAGGGTGTCCCGGGTAAGGGTATAGTTCTGCTGAACTGCTCCGTTTTTCAGTTCCTGCAGCCGCACCCGGATGCCATTGCCAAAGAGGATCGAATCACGGTTTCCGGCTACCTCGCGGGCGCTCTTATCCTTGCTTATGAAGTCCTTGTTAACCTTGATGTAGTGGACGGAATCCCCCTTATCGAGCAGCCCATAGACCACCGCATTCTGCTCGTAGGGGGCATTGACGGGCACATCGTTATCGCAGCTGGCTACTACCAATAGCAGGAAGCTGGCGATTACAAGGATAAAGCGGTGCATAACAGGTGTTTTCAGACGGGCAAACGTACAAAGTGGCCGCCATCTTATGGGGGCTTTTGGCCACGGGAAGCGATATCGATGTTCCGGGGGGTTTGTGCTAACTTTCTATCCTTAAAGCACGCCCCTATGAGCGAAGCACGTAGCCAGTACAAGAAAATCACCACTCACGTTGTTCAGGAGCTTTACCGGCAGGGGGAGCCGATCTCCATGCTGACCGCCTATGATTATTCCTTTGCCAAAGTGCTGGATGATGCGGGTATCGATGTCCTGCTGGTCGGGGATTCGGCCAGCAACGTGATGGCTGGTAACAATACCACCCTGCCCATTACGCTGGATCAGATGATCTACCATGCTAAGTCTGTGATCAATGCCCGTAACCGGGCGCTGGTCACAGTGGACCTGCCCTTTGGATCCTTTCAGGGCAGCAGCAGCGTAGCGCTGGATTCGGCTATCCGGATGATGAAAGAATCAGGGGCGCACGCTATCAAGCTGGAGGGCGGAGAGGCCATTAAACCTTCCGTTGAGCGGATCGTGTCCAGCGGCATCCCGGTGATGGGCCATCTGGGGCTGACCCCGCAGGCCATCAATCAATTCGGCTCCTTTGGTGTGAGGGCTAAGGAAGAGGCTGAAGCTGAGCAGGTGCTGCACGATGCCAGGGTGCTGGAGCAGGCCGGGTGCTTTGCCCTGGTGCTGGAAAAGGTGCCGGCCGACCTCTCGAAGCAGGTCACCGAGGCGATCAACATTCCGACCATCGGCATTGGGGCCGGTCCGCATGTGAGCGGTCAGGTGCTGGTGCTGCACGACATGCTGGGCATGAGCAAGAACTTCAATCCCCGCTTCCTGCGGAAGTACCTGAACCTGTACGAGCAGATCACAGGCGCTGTTCAGCAGTATATTGATGACGTGAAAAACCAGGATTTCCCGACCGATGAGGAATCCTACTAGGCTCAGGGCTTCTCAACCGCAACTTTCCCGGGCAAAGCCTTTACGGGGGGTTGAGGAGAAGGACTGTGAATTAGCCAGAAGTTGGTCTGACCGCCTTAATTTTACAAGCTGAATACTTATCGAAGCAATTTCCGCTTCACTAAAAGCAACCCATGAAACCCATGTACCCCTTCTTACAAGCCCGAAGCCTCTCCATTATAAAACTTCTGACAAGCCTGCTCTTAGGGCTCACCCTGCAAAGCTGTGAGTTCGGGAAAGGCCAAAGCATGACCGTGACGGCCTCTGCTTACAACTCGGTGCCCTCGCAGACCAGGCCAGGCAGCAGCGGGGCTATTGCAGCCTGGGGCGATACGCTGAAACCCGGGATGAAGTGCATTGCCGTCTCCCGTGACCTGATCGACTCTGGTCTGACGCACAATACGCCTGTTAAAATCGAAGGGCTGGCGGGGACCTACAAGGTGAAGGACAAAATGAACAGGCGCTGGACCCAGAAAATCGATATCTATATGGGGAAAGACGCTGAAAAGGCCAAAAACTGGGGAAAAAAGGAAGTGACCATCCACTGGTAAGCAGCTGCCCTCAATAGCACCCTGCTTTGCTGATTCTCCCGGGCTAGCCCTACTTTTGGGCTACAACCAAATCACGAAAACGCATGCTATTATCCATTCGCTCCATGGTTAGCTGCGCGGTAGGAATGCTGCTGGCTTGCCATGCTATGCAGGCGCAGCCCGCTTACACCTATGCAGAAGATGGGGGTTATCAGTTTGAGATCAAGCAGGTTATTGATCACACCCCTGTAAAAGACCAGAACCGCTCCGGCACGTGCTGGAGCTTTGCCGGGATCTCCTTTCTGGAATCCGAGCTAATGCGGATGGGGAAGGGCGAGCACAACCTGTCCGATATGTTCGTGGTGCGCAAAGTGTACGAAGACAAAGCTGACCGGTACGTGCGTATGCACGGCAAGCTGCAGTTCAGCCCGGGAGGGGCTTTTCATGATGTGACGCACGTGCTGGACCACTACGGAATGGTGCCGGAACAGGCCTATCAGGGTAACCAAATGGTGTATGATAAGCCTGTGCATGGCGAAATGGATGCCGTGCTGAAAAACTACGTTAAGGCTGTGACCAAAAACCCGAATGGTAAGCTGACCAAGGTCTGGGATGAGGGGTATAACAACGTCCTGGATGCCTACATGGGCGAGGTGCCAGAGGAGTTCACCTATGAAGGTGAAACCTACACACCGGAATCTTTTGCAGAGGCCCAGGGCCTGAATGCGGATAATTATGTGGAAATCTCATCCTATAGCCATCATCCTTTTTACTCCCGGTTTATCCTGTCAGTGCCGGATAACTGGATGCAGGCGAAAGTCCACAATGTACCCATGGATGAGCTGGTACAGATCACCAATAAAGCCTTGCAAGACGGATACTCCGTAGGCTGGGGCTGTGACGTCAGCCAGAAAGGGTTTTCCCACCGGAATAGCGTGGCCATTAATCCTGAGAAAAGCTGGGAGGCCATGACGGAAGCAGAGGTGGATTCGGCATTTCATCATCCAGTACCCCAGGCTGAAGTCACGCAAGAGAAGCGTCAGGAAACCTACAATAACTACCAAACCACCGATGACCACATGATGCACCTTACCGGGCTGGCTGAAGATCAGAACGGCAACCCCTATTATTTGGTGAAAAACTCCTGGGGCCAGAATTCCAACCAGTGTGGGGGTTACCTGTATGCCACGGAGTCCTACTTTAAGGCCAAAACCCTGACGATTGTCGTGCACAAAGACGCCATACCAGATGGCATAGCTGATAAGCTGGATTTGTAGCTGGTTCACAAACGTTACCTGGCCCTGGCAAAAAACGGATGAAGCCTTCAGGCTCCACCCGCTATTTGAATAATTGCTGAAGGCTGCCAGCTTAGGAAATGGCTTCCTTGGTGCTTTCAGGGATTTCCAGGGTGTAATGGCCCACCATCGCGTGGCGCTCAAAGGAGAGTAGCCAAACGTGCAGGAGATTGGGATCATTCGCATCCCAATGCAGGACCGGGCCATCAACCCCGATTTTATGGCTGTCTAGCCATTGGTAATCTTTGGTCGTGAACATGCCGAAATAAGGGTTATTTTCGGAAGCTGACTCGAGCGTCTTGTCGTAGCTTTTGTAGAAAGTATGGTTGGCAATCCCCATGGAGTTTTTCCAGCCTTTGTGATGCTGATCCACCGGCAATTGCGGAATCGCTTCAGCCCGCAATCCGCCAAAAATCAGGCGGGTTACCGTATCCTTACGCCTGTGGTCGTACTTCAGGCTGAGTTCAAATACGGTATCCCGTTTGGGTGTGGCCGGTAAGGTCTTCCGGAAAGTGACCTTCTTCAGGTCATAAAGCCGGCCTAACTCCGTGTGCCGCGGATCATCCGTAGAATAGTAACCCGGCTTCTTGAAGGTGGCAAACTTGGCACTGTCGGTAAGAAAATCATTGATGGTGTTGAATTCCTTGGGATAGACCACGTTTTGGTGCTTCTTAGCACGGCCACCCACAACCGGATAAAGCTGGTCATTGTGGGTCTCAAAATCCACCGTTTGGCTTTTGATGGGCTCCCGGAGCGCGCTTAAGTCTACCTTTTTATAAGGCGGCTCTACCCACGTTTCGAGGGGCTTTTCATATTGCTCATAATCCAAATCCTCATGCTTTTTCTCGAAAAGCTCGGTATAGAGCTTATCCGGGAAATCAAACCAGCCATGGTAGTAGGATTGCTCCTTGCCCTCCTCTTGTTTGAAGAGGTACGCTTCCCAAAGCCCTTCATTCAAGCAATTGCGGGCAATATCCACCCGCGTGGTGTTTTTGGCCTTGAAGTCATTTTGGGAGAAATCAAACATGGATTGATCCAGGAAATGCACTTGCTGCCGGTTCCATTCCTGGTTCACCAGTGTGATATAGGTCAGGTAATCGCTTTCCCGGACCCAGGTAGGCGCATAAGGGATGAACCGTTCCAGATTGACTTCCTTTAAGGTGACTACGGAAGCATCATCCTTTACCGGCAGCAATTGGATGTTAAACGTCCATTCCCCGGTTCGTACAAACCGGACCGAATCATGGTCGTATTCCCCGAAGTGCTTGCTACGGTGCCCGATGGAAGGGTTATCCGGATATTCTTCTTTCGTAAATTCCTTGATATGGACCTGGTAAACGCTGTCTACCGGGTCTGTTTTGGTTTCATTGGTGGTTTCTTTCCCGCCTTTACCACCTGAACAGGCGCCTAAGAGGAAGGCCATGCCCAGTATGCATAACCTTTGAAAATTTATTGCTTTATCATTCATGACTTTTGCTGATTTTGTTTCACAATGCGTGTTGATTTATTGCTTATTATTAACAATTATGATAATATTACCCATTATATTCATAAGTGTAAGCAGTCATTGAAGCTTTTGGATAGCCATTGGACCTTTTTAAGGGGATCATTATAAGCGATCAGTAGCTTTCTTATCCCGAGGTTGGCTATGGGTTTATGAGCGCAAATACCCCATTTAGCCCTTGAATGGCTATTCCCAAAAGCTTTTTACACGCCTGTGAAAGGGGGTGGACGGATCCGGTAATGACCCGGTAGCGGTTCCTTATTCGGTGGGGGATGGTATTCCTGTTGATAGACTGATCCCTGCTCTAAAGGTTGGCCTGTAAAGACGGCAACAAGTATAGCCAACTGCTGAGTAGGAATGTTGAGTTTGCATCCTAAGCAGCGATTATTGGCCTTTTTCAGCTGAAAGCAGTCAAGGTGCTTAGCTTTTTTGAGCTGATAGGGGGCATCACCGCTCTCAGCTTTGGAGCCCTTATGCATATTCCCGTCACAGTTCCCATGATGGTGTTCCTGTCCGGCACAAACGTGCATAGAATAGACCGGCAACACGTAAATGGGCATCAGGGAAAGCAGGAATATGGCTATCCGGTTCCTTGTCATTGTCGCAACCAACTAACTGCCAAAAATAATGGTTGGATGCTAACGCTTTGAATGCCTACACTCATATACACCATCAGCTTTTGTAAGTGAGCTGCCATTGGGCTTGCTTAAGCTTTTCCAAATCCCTTATCAGGATTTGCTGGCGGCCGCAGTGGATGAGGCTTTGTTTTTTCAGGGTACTTAATACTTCAGTTACTGTTTGGCGGGAAGTGGCAACCAGGTTAGCCATATCCTGGTGCGTGAGGTTAAGAGGGATCATTACCTCATATCCAACTTTTTGGCCATTTTCCCACACATTATCCAATAAAAAGCCCAATGATCCGCGCTGTCGCACCCCGAAGTGCTCAAGCTCAAGTCACGCGATTGCTGTGTATTTTGCTCCTACGGGGATGTGGATTGCCCGCCTGTGCAGGAGAAGGGGAAAGGGCGTTGTTGCTGAAAAGAGCGCCTCTAACATGTAAGTTTTTCTCCTTTTTGCCAAACGGATTTGGCGTTTTGGTTTTCATTTAGGATATAACTGCTTACCATTGAAAGCAAAGTGTTGGGACAAGGGATGTTTTTAAAAGAACATTTTAAAATTGTCATTCCCGAGAGGAAGCTATTAAGCTATGTGCTTTCAACTGACCACCCCATTGGTAAACATAAAGCCAGAGTTTTTGGAAGGATTGGTTACCATGCGCATAATTATAGGAGTTTTATAAAGGCATTAGATGAATTGATCGAAGCTTATCCGGCACGTTTGGTTAAAAGGGATCAGTATGGAAAAACCTATTCGGTAGAAGGGGTGATGAAAGGCCTGGAGGGTAATATGAGCGTTAGGAGTATTTGGATTGTTGGGGGTCAACATAGAAATGCAACCTTAGTGACGATTTATCCGTTAACCTGACTTAAAATTGACTATTTAATGAAAGAATTAGATACAGGAGTGCTAACCGTTGATCTTCCTGAGCATCACCTGGAAAAAGGAGATGTTGGCACAGTGGTACATGTATATGACGGGGGTGTGGCTTATGAAGTGGAATTCGTGACCACAAGCGGCAAGACCATTGCTGTTGAAAAGCTCACTAAAAATCAGCTGCGGCCTGCATCAGGGGAGAATGAGATAATCCATGTGAGAGCGCTGGCATAAAGTATTCAACCAACGCGATAGCCCTTAAAATATCAGACAAGGACTTTTTGCCCGCTTCCTCCATCGATAAAGGTTTTCGAATTATCAGCTTTGGCTTTTAAAACCGGACTATTGATAGCGAAATTGGTGAGCCAATCAACCTTTTGCTGAAACAAAAGCTCTAACTCATCCCAGAGGTCCAACAGTAAATCTCCTTGCTCTACGGGATCTGGCTCATCGATTTCAACGAGCAAATTGATGTCACTAAGTGCATCCTGAAAGTCCTTGGTGATTGATGAACCAAAAACCTAAAGCTTTTGAACCTTATGCCTCCTGCTTAACGCTGAAAATTGCTTACTCCTAGCTTTTATACCGGATAAGTGATTTATAATGCTATTGAAGTAGGCGTATTTGTAATACAAAGTCTCGAGCTGCTCATCCAATAAATCTGAGATACTATCAAAATTAGCCAGTATCAGTTGGCAATTGGATGCCAAATAATGCTACCCGCAAATTCAGCGCATTTGCGGCATAGAGCGTAAGCGTAGTCAAAACCCGGTGAGCTTTTGTAGCGATGGGAATTGGGGGCTAGCGCTATCCGCTGTTTCCATTGACCACCCCTTACAACAATTGTTTTTCAAAATCAAAATACCTTCCAAACGCTTGCAAAGTTTGAAACAGCCTATAGCGCGGCAGGGCAAGAAAGCGAACCGTTGGTTTGAACCGCTTACGCGCTCAAGCCGCGATTTTTCGGTGGGGGGTGTATCAAAATCGAAAAAATTTTTTCGATTTTAAAAGTCTTTTTCTCAAAAGCTAAACTTGTAGACAATCTGAATGCTTTTTTATGGTTATTGAATGATAAAAGCAAAAACTAAAGACTTTTGATACACCCCCCTTAAAGTAACTTTTCATAAAACTTATCATGATCCAGATGTGTAAAGCAGCTTGCCAATCGGGCATGCAACAGACTTGAAGCGGATTACTTAAGCGCCTACTTCGATAACGCCAA
>CAYYUA010000034.1:0-23394 GCA_964474835.1 uncultured Sphingobacteriales bacterium | reverse complement strand
GAAAAGGCGACTTTTGCCCGCTTTTTTGAGCAGCGCAAAAGGCAAAGAGCTTGAAGGCCTATTACTATTTTCTGAAAGCCAACTTCAGCGGGGTGAGCTTTGGGTGGCTCTTGACCCTGTTCTCCAGTTTCGGGCAGACCTTCCTGATCTCCCTGTACATTCCGGAGTTTGTCAGCACTTTTCAGCTATCGGAAGGAACCTTCGGCAATATCTACGCTGGCGCTACGGTCACCGCCTCTTTGGTGATGCTCAGCGTAGGGCACACGCTGGATTACTACCCGGTTAAGCGGGTCATGACGCTGACCATTCTAGGCTTAGTGGCTTCCCTGCTGCTGATGAGCAGTTCGCCGAGCTGGGTTTATATCGTAGTAGCCCTGATCGGCTTGCGGCTGGCCGGCCAGGGGATGATGGGTCACATCAGCCAGACCGTGATGGCCCGTTACTACAGCAATAACCGCGGAAAGGCCCTGAGCATTGCCTCGCTGGGCTTTTCCATCGGGGAGGCGCTGTTTCCTTTTGCCATTTCAGTGCTGATCACGCAAGTAGGCTGGCGCTATACAGCGCTGGCCAGTGCAGGCCTGCTCGTGGTATTCCTGCTAACGCAGCTCTTCCGGAACCTGCGCCCCTTCGATCCGGCGGACTCCGCAGCCCAATCCGGTAAGGATCAGGCGCTGTGGCGTGCTTACCTGAACATTCTCCGCGAAAAGCGCTTCTACGCCTTATTACCCGGCATCTTTGTAATGCCCTTTACGGTGACCGGTATCTTCTTCTTTCAGTATGTGATCGCTGAGGAAAAAGGCTGGTCTGTTACTTTATATTCCGCTTTCTTTACCGGTTTTGCTATTGCCCGTTTCATCTTTTCCCTCTATGGCGGCCTGTGGGTGGATCGCTTCTCAGCTCCGGTGGTTTTCCGCTTTTTCTTGGTTCCGCTACTACTCAGTTTCATCCCGATAACGGTAACCGACCACATTGGTGGCGCGCTGATCTTCCTCATATTATCCGGAGTCTCCATGGGGCTCAGCGGACCCGTGAAAAGTGCCCTGTTTGCTGAAATGTACGGGACCAAACGCCTGGGCACGGTGCGCAGCTTATTCACCATGATCATGGTGATCAGCACAGCGCTGGGGCCTCTGTTAGTGGGCAACCTTATGGACTGGGGCGTGCCCATCGATCTGATCCTGGCCGGCATGATGGTGCTGGTGCTGAGTGCCGTGCTGAACTGTCAGCGCATCCAGAAAGCCACCGCAGCAGTACAGCCGGCCTGACCCGTAAAGCATCAGGCTAAGCGGTTAGTCCGGTAAGCGTTAAAAACATACTTTTCCGGTATGAAATTATGCTTAATGGTGGGCAATAATGACTGCTTTGCTGGTGTTATATTTTTGCGTTGAAAAAAACCAAAAATGCCAGAGCTTATGCTGAAACAGGTGTGCTTAGCAGCGGTATTAATCAGCCTAATCACCCCCGGTTTTAGCCAAAGCTTTCAGTACACAGGCGGTGATGGCCGCTTTAACTTTGGCTATGCCAGGCCAGAGGTTAACAAACTGGAACAGTTTATACCCAGCGCAGATGGGGCCTCTGACCTTTCTATCAGCCGGAATACGATTGTTACCGGCGGAAGTGGAAGTTTCCTGTTTGAGGATTTCCTGGTAAGTCTGGAAGGGTATAGCCTGGAAGGCGAAACCAACTCAGCAGGAGATTGGGAGGCTAAGACTGAAGGGGGGCTTGCCCTGCTCAATATCGGCTACAACCTGACCGATCAAAAGCGGCTAAGGATAGCCCCAAAGGCAGGTGTTGGTTTTATCCGGTTTGGGGCCAGCATCAACCGGAGTAAGGATGTGGATTTTAATGAGATTGAATCCGGCAATGATACCTATGGCCGAACACTGAATGTGGGTCAGCAAGGGCTTTTACTAAACGGCTCAATTAAGCTGGACTACTACCCCATCTTTGGTGAGGATAAGGAAGGGGAGTATGGTGGCCTGCTGACTTCCCTGGAAATTGGATACTGGTATCAGCCTTCAGCCGGGGATTGGTCTTACGAAGCGGGCGATGTCAGCAATGGTCCGGATTTTCAGTTCGGGGGGCCTTATGTCCAGTTAGGCATTGGCGGAGGCGGTTTTAACGCCACTGAGCAGTGAAAGGCTGATCACAGCACCAATCAGGCAGTAGCGGGCTCCTGGGGTCAGGAGCCCTTTTTTTAGCGGTTTGGGTTTTCCAGGGCCATACGGTAAGCATTGCGTTTTTCAGCCAGTGCTGCTTGCAGTGAGGCTTGTTGAGCAGGATCGGTGCAATCATTTAGCTGTCCCTTCAGCTGCTGGATTTCCTGGTTTAGCGCTACCGCTGGCGGAACCTGATCATGGGTTTTCAGGACATGAAAAGCCAGCCGCTGGTCAGCGGGCGCATTGAAATAGGCGCTGTTATCCACAGGCTGGCCCCGGTAGCTATCGGGCTGTTTCAGAGTCCCATGTTCCTGAGCCTCTTGGATCTGCCGCTCAGCCAGGTAGCGAAAAAAAGGCATAGCTTAAGCTTTATCCGATACTAAAAGACCGATATCCCAAAGAAGGTTTCCATTATGGTGACCACCAGAATAGCGGCTACAAAAACCGGGCTTACAAAGCCCAGCATGACCGAGATAAACCGCTGAATAAAGGACCCTTTGAAGTTATCGTGGCCCTGTTCGATCTCCTTGTTAAAGTAGCTAAAGCGCCACCGGTAAGCCACAAAAATGGAAATCATCAGGCCCCCAAACGGCAGCCCGATATCTGAGAACACGGTAATCAGCGTATCCATAAAGTTATGGGTAGCCCCACCGTACTGAGCAAACTCCGTAAAGAACGGAGTAGCGCCATGAGCCAGCATGCTGGGCAGGCCCAACAGGAAGATCACGCCGGCCAGAAGCGCTACGGCTGCTCCCCGCCTCAGCCGGAACTCATCCTTCAGGTAGGCCACTGGCACCTCCAGCAGGGATACCGTAGAAGTAAGAGCCGCAAAGCACAGGAGCAGAAAGAAAGCACCGCCCACCAATGGTCCGATGGCCGTTCCCATTTCCTGAAAGATAGCCGGCATGGTAACAAAAACCAGCCCGGGGCCCTGCGTAGGCTCTATGCCCTGGAAAAACACCAGCGGAAAAACGAGTAGCCCGGATAAAAAAGCAATCAGCATATCAGTGGTGGTGACCAGCGCTGCAGAACTGACAATGCTATCCGACTTGCTGAAGTAAGAGCCATAGGTAATGATAGCACCCATGCCCAGCGAGAGGGAGAAAAAGGCCTGTGACAGGGCTGAGAACAGGGTAGGCCCGTTGATCTTGCTGAAGTCAGGCACAAGGTAGAAGCGAACTCCTTCTGCAGCGTTCTCCAGGGTCAGCCCATAAATGATCAGGCCCAGCACAAGGGCAAGCAGGGTCGGCATCAGGATCTTGGTCCACCGCTCAATGCCCTTCTGCACGCCTCCGGCCACAATAACCCCGGTCAGGATCATGAAAGCCAGGGAATAGACCAGGTTATCGCCCACATTAGCAGTGTACTGGGTGAAGAAGCTGCCAAAATCCTCCTGGCTTAGCAGATCCCCAAAGCTGGTCTGCAGAAAGTACCCAAAGGCCCAGCCTGCTACCACATTGTAGAAGGAAAGAATAGCAATTCCGGTAATGATGTTAATAGTACCGATAATAGCCCAGGCTCTGCCGCCAATGAACTTGTAAGATCCGTAGGGGTTGCGCTGCGCATGGCGCCCGACTGCAATTTCAGCAATCAGAATAGGAAAACAGATGATAACGGTACAGAGGAGGTAGACCAGGAGAAAGGCGGCACCTCCGTTTAAACCAGTCTCATAAGGAAATTTCCAGATATTCCCAAGTCCGACTGCTGAACCAGCTGCCGCTGCGATAAAGCCTAAACGGTTTGAGAAGGAACCTCTGCCTGCTTGCGCCATTTTATGCGTTTTTAGCGTTGTGGCAAAAGTAGAACATGGGCGGTGCTCAGGCTAACCGGGGATGAGGGCGCCCCGGCCAGAATCCCCTCATGGCTTGAAATTTGTAATTTTTATTGTCCAAACACCCTAAACACGAGAGCTATGGCCCGTAAAAAGCAGCAGCAAAAGAAAACTGATAACCAAGCCAACGTTCACGAAGAGCTGAAGGGGCTTGAGATCAACATCAATCCCTTTGGAGAGATCGAAACCAACTACGACATCCAGGAAATCAACAAGTTCCTGAACAAGCATGTGGACGATAAGAAGCTGAAGGAACGCGAGGAACTGCGCCGCAAGGGGCTCTCAAAAGACCAGCAATACGGCAGTAGCGCCTCCTCCGAAAGCACTGATGAGCCACAGGATGACAATGACCGGGATGAAGATTCCGGCTCAGACGAGGCTCACTCAGAAGCCGATAACACCTAAGCATCAGGTGCCCGGAATATCCGAAATACCCTACCTTTGCCGTGGTTAATACAAGGAGTAATCCCTCATGGAGCGTCCGATTCGCGTGCTCATTGGTAAAGTCGGGCTCGATGGCCACGACCGGGGCGCCAAGGTTATAGCCACAGCCCTGCGGGATGCCGGAATGGAGGTGATCTACACCGGCCTGCGGCAGACACCTGAAATGGTGGTAAACGCTGCGCTTCAGGAAGATGTGGATGCCATAGGCATTAGTAGCCTTTCAGGCGCCCATATGACCATCTTCCCGAGAATCATTCAGCTGATGAAGGAAAAAGAGGTTGACGACATCCTGCTGACCGGTGGCGGCATCATCCCGGATGAGGATAAAGAGCAACTTGAGCGCCAGGGCGTGGACAAGGTCTTCCCACCCGGTACCACAACGCAGGATATTGTTGATTATATCCAGGAGTGGGTCCGCACACACCGCGAATTTTAAATCCAATCATACCATGGAATTCGACAACCTGCTTCATCATATTGAAGAAGGCATAGCCACCATCAAGATCAACCGCCCGAAAAAGCTGAATGCCCTGGATATCCAGACTATTCAGGAACTTGATACTGCCATCCGGCAATACCTTGACGATTCATCTACAGACGGCATCATCATCACGGGAGAAGGAGAGAAAGCGTTTGCAGCCGGGGCTGATATTGCTGAGTTCTCCGAATACACCCCCTCTCAGGCCAAGGAAATGGCCGAAAATACCCGCACGGTTTTCCAGAACATCGAAAATGCCACTAAGCCTGTTGTGGCAGCTATCAATGGGTTCGCCCTTGGCGGTGGTTGTGAGCTCGCCATGGCCTGCCACATGCGGGTGGCAACCTCCAACGCACGGCTCGGTCAGCCCGAAGTCGGGCTGGGTCTGATACCTGGGTATGGCGGAACCCAGCGAATGACGCAGCTGATCGGCAAAACCAAGGCACTGGAGTTCCTCCTGACTGGCGACATGATCACAGCAGCCCAGGCGGAAAACCTGCAGCTGATCAATAAAATGGTAGAGCCGGGCGAGCTGGAAGAATACTGCTACCAGCTTATCCAGAAGATCCAGCGGCAATCGCCAATGGCTGTAGCTAAGATCATCAGAACGGTTAATTCCTACTACCGGGAAGCAGAAGATGGGTTTGAAACCGAAACCCAGGAGTTTGCCAACAGCTTTGGCACTGGCGAATTCAAAGAGGGCGTTTCGAGCTTCCTGAACAAGCAGAAACCCGATTTTAAGCGCCAATCCTGAGTGTTTAGCCCCGCTTAGCCCGGCCTCGCTTGAGGTGACTACACCCTGTTGTTATTCTTAACCAGGATCAATCCGGATCCTGCAGACCACGTTTCCGTTGGAAATAGCTGGCTACAAGGTCATTGTGCTTACTCCCCGGGCCATTGAATTCCTTTAAGGCCAGCTAACAGCCGAGTGCCGAATCGTTCCTAATTTTGCACTCGCTAAAAATCACCATCATGCGTAACCGCTTCTCCCTGCTCCTGTTCCTGGTTTTAATAACCCTGCTAACCCTGAGTGGCTGCCAATCCTCCGGCATCAAGGATGTCAATCCAGCTGAAAGCGATCAATGGCAGCTCATGACCAAAGTCAGCGGGCACGAAACCAATAGTTCCGAGCGATTTGAAGCCAATGGCAACCCGCTGATGATCACCTATCAAACAGAGGCCAGCGGGGAGTATACGCACTGCCACCTTGAGGTTTACATGGTAAAGGGCATCGAAGAAATGTTTACCGATCCTGTTATTACCATTCTGAACAAGAAAGAGACTAAGGGCAAAAAGCTCATCCAGCAAGAAGCAGGGCAGAGCTACTACCTGCGGGCCAAACCGCTGGAGATGCACTACTCGATCAAAGTCTACCAGAAAAAGGACGAGCCCACTTCCACCACCTGAAGGCTGAAGGAGGGAACAGGCGTCTAAGCAAAGCCCTTAGCGCAGATACCGGAAATCCTGATCTGCCTCGATCTTCAGGAGGGTATGGTAAAGGAGGTCTACCACATGGCTTACATCTTCCTTCCTGGCCATTTCCACAGTTGTATGCATGTACCGGATGGGCAGTGATGCTAAGGCAGCGGGCACACCCTTATTGGAATAAGCAATGGCATCGGTATCGGTTCCTGTAGCCCGTCCTGTAGTCCGGCGCTGGAAGGGAATCTCCTGCTCCTGCGCAGCCTGAATGATCAGGTTCAGCAGGTTATATTGCACAGCCGGCCCATAAGTCAGGGCAGCGCCATGACCGCCCCGCACATCGCCTTCGGTAATGGTTTCCATGCGGGGGGTCTGCACATCGTGGCAGACGTCCGTAACCAGTGCGACATCCGGCTGAATGCGCTCAGCGATCATCCGCGCGCCATACTGGCCCACCTCTTCCTGTACACTGTTGGTGATGTACAGGCCAAAGGGCAGTTCCTTTTTGTTTTCCGAAAGCCGGCGGGCCACCTGCGCGATCATAAAGCCCCCAATGCGGTTATCCAGTGCTCTGGCGGCCAGAAAGCGGTCATTGAGGACCTCCAGCTCATCATCAAAGGTGATGGGACAGCCTACGTGAATGCCGAGGGCTGTTACTTCATCTTTGGATAGGCAGCCTGTGTCTACAAAGAGGCTCTTAGTGGTGGGGCCTTTTTCATCGCCTCCCCGGGAATGAATGGCCGGCCAGCCAAAAACCGCCCTCACTGGCCCTTCACTGGTATGAATGTACGCCCGCTTCGAAGGCGGGATCTGATGATCAGAACCCCCGATCTTTTTGACATAGATAAACCCCTCCTCTGATATGTAATTCACAAACCAGGAAATCTCGTCAGCGTGGGCTTCCAGCACCACTTTGTAGGAGGCATCCGGGTTAATAATACCCGCCACACTGCCGTAAGTATCCACAATGTAATCGTCAATGTAGGGCTTCAGGTAGTCCAGCCAGGTCTGCTGCCCCGGGGCCTCAAAGCCTGAAGGGACGGCATTGGATAAGTACTGCCTGAGGAAGTCCATTGCTTCCTGGTCAAAGAGGGTATTGCTCATAAGGCTTGATTGAACTGTTTTGGTATTCACAAAAAAAGCCAGGACCCTGTTCCGGATCCTGGCTTCTGAGGGTAGTAAGCTTATAACCCGTAGGGCTGGTTAGCCCGCTTCCGGCCGGGCTTCGTCAATGTTGTGAGCCGGAAGGCTGTCTTTGTCTTCCTGGATGAAGTGGTTAAACCACCGCATCATGCGGATATTGTAGTCGTATTGCGAGGTACTGCGGCTATAGCCGTGCCCTTCGCCCGGGTAGCGAACAAAGCGGGTAGGCACATCCGGTTTCCGGACTTTCATGTGGCGGAATAGCTCCAGGGACTGACCCGGGTGCACGCGGGTATCGTCCTTGCCATGGGTGATCAGGATGGGCGTTTGGGCTTTATCCACGTGGTAAATGGGGCTCCGCTTCAGGTACTTCATGTAGTTGCCTTCATAGATCCACTCGCGGTTGTGAACGAGGTACATTTCCATCGGGATATCGGTGGTTCCCCACTTTGAAATGTTGTCACTAATGCCAAAGCTTTTAACACCAGCTGCAAAGCGATCGGAGTACCTGGTGCAGAGCCAGGCAGTGGCGTAGCCGCCATAGGAGCCACCAGTCACGCCTACCTTATCCGGGTCGGCAATGCCCTCATCGATCAGATGGTCTACCCCATCCACAATGTCATCGAACTCCTTGCCGGCCGCATCGCCCTGACTGGACTTCAGGAAATCGATACCATAGCCGGTGCTGCCCCGGTAGTTGGGGTAGAAGACAGCATAGCCCTGGGCGGCTGCTACCTGACCCGGATAGATGTAGCGGGTCAGCCAGCCATTGCTGTAGTGGCTTTCCGGACCTCCGTGTGCCACTACGATCAGCGGAACCTCCCCGCCATCGTAGCCCACAGGCTTGATCAGTATACCTTCCAGGTCCTGGCCATCCTCAGCCTCATAGTTGACGACTGATTGCTCGCCCATGGCGAGGTCGCTCATGCCCTCGTTAGTGGTGGTAATGCGCTCAGGGGTGCCGCCGCCATCTTTGTGATAGATCTCGCGCGGGTGGCTGGGATGGGTGACGACAAAGGCGGCATCGCCATCTTCATTGCGGGAGAATTCCTGGTAGACCAGCTCATCACTGCCCGGCTCGTAGGTGTAATCGATCTCGCCACTTTCAGCTTCAATCACCCCATAGCTGCGTTCGGTACCCTCACTGGCCAGAAAGTGAATTTCATCATCCTCATGCCAGCGGATCTGCTCGAACTTGCCCTTGAAATCCGGCTTGATGTTCTGCACCTCGGCACCATCCTCAGCGCGGCTGATCATAATGCGGCCGGCTATCACATCGTGGATATCGTTCCCGGCCAGCAGGGCGATCTGCTCGCCATCAGGGCTCCAGCGGATATCAGCCAGCTTGCCGTCATGCTTCAGCTCGGCTACCACTTCCTGGTTATCGTAGCTGGCAATCTGCACATCTTTTTTCATGTAGTAGTCATCTATCAGGGGCGTAGGCGCTACGGAGTAGGCAATCCGATCGCCAGAGGGGGAGAACCGCACCGTGTAGACCGTACCATCGTGCTGGATCATTTCTGGTTCGGGCGAGTCCTGGCTCAGGTCAGCCACAAAAGCTTTGGTGTTCACCATACCCTCTTCATACAGCTCCGGTTCATAGGGCATCTTGCTGTCGGGTGCACCACCATCGGGGTTTTTAGCGGTAAAAACAATACGGTTGCCCTCCGGGCCGAAGTCATAACCCCGGATGCTGCGCTGAAAGCCCATAAGCCTGGTAGGCGAACCGCCATCCAGCGGCATTTCGTACAGGGCTCTTCCGCGATCCCCTTCCTGGCTGGTGAGGAAGGTCAGCGTATTGTGACCGGGCCGGAAGGTTACGCTGCTGGCATTGCCCTGCGTGTAATAGGGCGTAATGCTTTCATCCTCTGTATCATAAAGGTGCAGCCTGATGCTGGACCGTTTATTCTTTTCCTCCGGATCAGGCGACTCCGTAACCTGGTAGGCAATGTAGCGGCCATTGGGGGAGAGCTTGGCATTGTAGGCCCGCTCCATTTGGGCAACATGATCGACAGTCATGCCCTGCTGCGCATCGGCAACCGGTAAGCCGGTTATGCCGGCCAGCAGCAGCGTGGTAAGGCCTTGCTTTAGGGGCTTCATAAGTGCATGTTTTGGTTATCGTGGAAAGCAAAAATAGGGAAAGCAAGCGGTTACCCACCGGAACTGCCCGTAGCTTAACGGTAAAAGCGGTACAGCAACAGCGGCATCAGCAACAGGTCAGCGATCAGGGCACTGGCCAGCGTAAGCCCGATCAGCAGGCCAATGTAGTAGGTGACGGTAAAATCTGAAAAGATCAGCGTGCTGAAGCCCGATAGCAGGATAATGGTGGTAAAGGAAATGGCCTTACCCGTTTCCACAAACGTTCGGC
Source organism: uncultured Sphingobacteriales bacterium (assembly GCA_964474835.1). Classification (GTDB taxonomy): domain Bacteria; phylum Bacteroidota; class Bacteroidia; order CAILMK01; family CAYYUA01; genus CAYYUA01. The sequence continues at coordinate 13,549 of CAYYUA010000034.1, read as the reverse complement.
GCATGGCCATTACCTGGCCGGCTCCTTTGAGCTGCTCCAGCTTAAAGCGGGAAAGGAAGTGGATGGTATCGTCCACAGCAATGCCGAAGGCAATGGTAAATATGATGGAGGTGGTTGCCTTCAGTGTGATGTCAAAGTAACCCATGACGGCTCCGGCAATGATCAGCGGTATGATATTCGGGATAAAGGAGATCAGCACCATCTTCAGCTGCCGGAACAGCAGGCCCATCAGGATCCCGACCACCACAAAAGCCAGGGCAAGCCCGGTGATCAGGTTACCGATCAGGTAGTCATTGTTTTTATCCACCAGGAACATCTTTCCGGTGATCCGGAAATCTGTTATTGAGGTGTTAATGTTATCAGCCTTGTAATCCCTGATCTTGCTATACAGGGCTTTCACGTTTTCAGAGCCAATATCCTTCATCTTGCCGGTGATACGTCCCATCTCTTGCTGGCTGCCCATCACAGCGGCAAAAGTGCCATCGCCACGCTGTTTCAATAACTGATTGATCTTCCGGAACTGGCTTGAATCCTCCGGAATGTGGTAGGCTGAAAGCTTACCATTGGAGAGGCTCTTGTTAGCCGTCCGGTAGATGGTTAGTGGGCTTACCACGTGGTTGATCGGCTCGTAACTGGTAAGGTGCTCCTCAAACTTCCGGACCTCCCGGATGACCGCCGGATCATTGATATCATAGTTGCCCTGGGGCAGGATAGCGATCTCAATCGGGCGCACGCCTGAGAATTTGTTCTCAAAAAACCGGAAATCCTGCCGGATCTGACTTTCTTCCGGCACGCTGGTCAGCATAAACATGTTCCGGGATATCTGCGAAAGCCCAAAGCCAAACACAATAAGCGCTAACAGGCTACCGGCCCATACTGCACGCTGATGCCGGCTCACCCAGCCAAAGATCCGGCCCAGGAGCCCGCCTCCCTGCTGACCAGCAGCCTGGGGCTTGCTTAGCTGATCTGCATCAAAATTGACCAGCACCATCGTGGTGAAAGCGATCACAGTCAGGTAAGCCATAAAGACCCCGACAGCAGCAAAGATCCCGAACGTCTTCAGGGGCGGTATCTGAGACGTGAGCAGCGCCAGGAAGCCTACGGCTGTGGTCAGGGAGGTCAGCAGGGTGGCAAAGCCGATCTCACGGATCGTGGTGTGCATGGCTGGAATTCGCGGCACTCCTTTCCTGAGCTCATCAACATACTTGCTCATGATGTGAATAACATCCGACATGCCGATAATCAGCATCAGGGTCGGGTAAAGGGTGCTCATGATGTCAAGCGGTACGTTCAGCAGGCCCAGAAGCTCAAAGAACAGGACCATCCCGAACACCACTGTCATCATCGGAACCAACACGCCCAGCGGTCTCCGGAAAATCAGGTACAGAATGATCAGCAGCACAATGTTGCAGGCCACCACGTAGAAAATAACCTCCTGCTTGATCTTTTTCACAAAATTGACCTGGCTGATGGTACGGCCTGCATACCGCACATCATGGAAGTCGTAGTCCTTGACCAATTCTTTGGTGTGCTGGATAAACCGGTCAGCCGAATCCTGCGGCAGCTCTGGCTGTGTTTTGACCAGCATGGCCAGAGCCTCAGCATCATCCGAGATCAGGTAATTAGGCCATCGGGGGTCCTTGTAGATCTGGGCACTGTCGCTGCTGTAACGCTCCGGCTGATCCAGGTGGATCAGCGGTACGCTTAAAAAGCCAAAGGGCCCCTTAACCGGCTCTTTGATACGGGTCAGGTCCGTCACGCGCTGAACGGCCGGTAACCGCTCCAGGGAATCCCCGAACTCATGCACGCTTCCTAGAAAGGATGAATCAAAAACGTTTTTCTGGTGCTCCACCCCTACCAGCAGGAAGTTATCATCCGGCTCCAGCCGCTCCTGAAACTTCTTCAGGAAGGTCAGGTGCTTATTGTTTGCCGGGAAAAAGCGGTCAATGTTATACTGGAAGTTGAGCTGCGTGAGGAAATAGCTAAGCCCGAGCATTACCAGGATAAAGCCAACTATGAAGTAGCGGTTAAGGCGGAGTAAGGTCTGCATGGAATAGAATTCGGCAGGCTTTTATCAGGAATTACTGTGAGCAAAAAGCCTGAGCGTGGCTTTTTGTTCAGCCAGGCGAGGGCATCCGGGCTGCTTTCCGGCTTTATTCCGTAGGAAAATTAGCCGGGCACGGCTACCCAGAACCTGAGCCCGGAAAGCCTGCAATGGCCTGGTAAGGATTGGTGCTAGCAGCAGGAAGCTACGCTACGTTTTGCCTTTGTGTTGAATGGCCTGTGGAGCTGAATCATCGAGCCTGCTGTCGTAATCAACTAAATTTTTCCCGACATTCGCGCAAAAATTCAGAGGCTTTGGCAAAGCAAGGTTTTCAGGGATACAGGGAATACCAGCAGTTAGACCTGACAGCCGCTCAGGAAGCGGTCCTGAAATTCTGGGAGGAGAACCGGATTTTTGAAAAAAGCATTGAGCAGCGGTCGGATTCAGAAGCCTTTACGTTCTACGAGGGGCCACCTTCGGTCAACGGTAAGCCCGGCATTCACCACGTGCTGAGCCGGACTGTTAAGGATATTTTCTGCCGCTATAAAACCAATCAGGGCTATAAAGTTCGCCGGAAAAGTGGCTGGGATACGCACGGCCTGCCGGTAGAGCTACAGGTGGAAAAACGCCTGGGTATCACCAAGGATGACATTGGCGATAAAGTCTCAGTTGCCTATTACAACGAGGAGTGCCGGAAGGATGTGCTCCAGTACAAGAGCGAATGGGAGGAACTGACCCGCACACTGGGCTTCTGGCTGGATTTTGATGATGTTTACATCACTTACGATCGCCACTACATTGAATCCCTCTGGTGGGTTATCAAGCAGCTTTTTGACAAAGATCTGCTGTACCGCGATTACTCTATTCAGCCGTACTCCCCGGCAGCCGGCACTGCGCTAAGTTCCCACGAGCTGAACCAACCCGGGTGCTACCGCTCGATCAAAGACACCTCAGTTACCGCGCAGTTTAAGCTTAAAGATGCGGACGATGCCTTTCTCCTAGCCTGGACCACCACGCCCTGGACGCTGCCCTCCAATACCGGGCTGGCGGTAGGGCCGGAGGTTGAGTATGTGAAAGTCCGCACATTTAACCCCTATACCGCTAAACCCATTACCGTTTACCTGGCTAAGGACACGCTGCCGCAGTTTTTCAATCCGGACTACGAAAATGCTCCGCTTGAATTTGAAGAAGGCCAGAAACAGCTGCCCTACCAGATCGAGGAAACACTGCACGGTAAGGATATGGAAGGCTGGCGCTACGAGCAGCTGCTGCCCTATGTGCAGCCTGAGCAGGGCGATCCGTTCCGCGTGGTGACCGGGGATTTTGTTACTACGGACGAGGGCACTGGCATTGTGCACTTAGCACCCACTTTCGGGGAAGATGACTTCAGGGTAGGCAAGGAAAAAGACCTCCCTCCGCTAACGGTGCCGGATCCCGACAATCCGAACCGGCAAATCCCGCTTGTCGATCGCAATGGCCGGTTTGTGGAACAAGTGACCGATTTTGCCGGCCGCTTTGTGCGCAACTATGCTGATACTCCCGAGGAGCATCAGGATGTGGACGTGGACATTGCCGTCAAGCTGAAGAAAGAGAACAAGGCCTTTAAGGTCGAGAAATACGAGCACAACTACCCGCACTGCTGGCGCACCGACCGCCCGCTGCTGTACTACCCGCTGGAAGCCTGGTTTGTGCGCGTAACGGCCTACAAGGACCGCATGATCGAGCTGAACAACACCATTGGCTGGAAGCCTCAGGCAACGGGTGAGGGCCGCTTCGGCAACTGGCTGGAAAACCTGGTGGACTGGAACCTGTCCCGCTCCCGCTACTGGGGTACACCCCTGCCGATCTGGATCACGGAGGACCGCAGCGAGGTGAAGTGCATCGGCTCGCTGGAAGAGCTCCGGCAGGAGGTGGATAAGGCCATTGAGGCCGGCATCCGGCAGGAGCCGCTGGCTGAGGACTATGACCCGCACCGGCCGTACGTGGACGAGGTGACCCTGATCTCTGACTCCGGTAAGCCGATGAAGCGGGTTTCAGATGTGGTTGACGTCTGGTTTGATTCCGGGTCTATGCCCTACGCCCAGTGGCACTATCCTTTCGAGAACCAGGAGATCTTTAACCAGAACTTCCCGGCTGATTTCATAGCCGAAGGCGTTGACCAGACGCGTGGCTGGTTCTACACCCTTCACGCCCTTGGCACGCTGCTTTACGACAGTGTGGCCTACCGGAATGTGATCGCTAACGGGCTGGTGCTGGATAAGAACGGCAACAAGATGTCCAAGCGGCTGGGCAATGTGGTGGATCCCTTCGATATGCTGAATGGCGAAGGGGCTGATGCTACCCGCTGGTATATGGTGCACAACGCCCAGCTGTGGGATGACCTGAAGTTTGATCCGGATGGAGTGGCCGAAACCAAGCGGAAGTTTTTCGGCACGCTCTTCAATGTGTACGGCTTTTTTGCCATGTACGCCAACATCGATGGCTTTCAGTATCAGGAAGCAGAGATCCCGCTGGAGCGCAGGCCTGAGCTGGACCGCTGGATCATCTCCCTGCTGAATACTCTAGTGAAAGACGTAGAAGAGCTCATGGACAACTATGAGCCGACCTGGGCCACCCGTAAGATCCAGGATTTTGTAGTGGATAACCTCAGCAACTGGTACGTCCGCCTCTCGCGCCGGCGCTTCTGGAAGGGGGAATACACTGAAGAGAAGATCGCTGCCTACCAGACGATCTACTACTGCCTGGAAACCATCGCCCACCTGATCGCTCCGTTTGCTCCGTTCTATGCGGAGCGGCTATTCCAGGACCTGAACAGCGTGTCAGGGCGAATTCATCAGGAGTCAGTTCACCTGAGTTACTACCCCGCTTATCAGGCGGAATGGGTGGATAAGCCCCTGGAAGGCAGAATGGGAATGGCTCAGGAGATCACCACCCAGGCCCTGTCGCTGCGGAAACGGGAGGATGTCCGCGTCCGGCAGCCGCTAAACCGTATCATCCTGGCCACGGCTGATGATACCGCCCTGGAGCAGGTGAAAGCGGTAGAGGACCTGATAAAAAGCGAGGTCAATATCAAGGCCATCGATTACATGGCCGATACTTCAGATATCGTGGTGAAGAGCGCCAAGCCGAACTTCAAAAAGCTCGGCCCGAAGTATGGCAAGAAGATGAAAAGCATCCAGCAGGTGGTGGAAAACCTGGATCAGGGCGCCATCCAGCAACTGGAAACCGACCAACAGCTGGAGATCGAAGTGGAGGGCGAGCGCATCGAACTGGGGTTAGATGATGTGGATATCCTGACGGAGGATATCCCGGGATGGCAGGTAGCAACTACCGGCAAAGTGACCATCGCGCTCGATATTACCATCACTGAAGATCTGCAGCAGGAAGGCCTGGCTCGTGAACTGGTAAACCGGATCCAGACCCTGCGGAAGCAAAAAGGCCTGGCTGTTACCGATACCATTGAAGTAGAGGTATCCGCTGATGATACGCTACAGCAAGCGATTGCAGCGTACCAGGATTACATCTGCCGGGAGACCCTGGCCAAGCAGCTCACCACAAAAGCAGGTGATGGACAGGGAGAAATGGTACAGATCCAGGAACACGAAGCCGGGCTGGCATTAGCAAAAGTCTAAAAAGGAAAGGATTATGAGCGAGGAGCAAGACAACCAACCCAAAAAGGCGCGTTACTCGGATGCTGAGCTGGAAGAGTTCCGCCAGGTTATCCAGGAAAAACTGGACAAGGCCCGGCAGGACTATGAGCACTACCTGGAAGCAGTGAAAAACCCGAACGACCATGGCGTGGAGGAGCATAACCCCTCCAATAAAATGTTCGAGGAAACGAATGCCGCATCGGATAAAGAGTACATGAGCCAGTTAGCCGAGCGCCAGCGAAAGTTTATCCAGAACCTGGAGGATGCGCTAGTGCGGATAGAAAACAAGACCTACGGGGTGTGCCGGGTTACAGGCGAACTGATTGCCAAAGAACGCCTAAAGGCTGTGCCCCACACGACCATTAGCATTAAGGCGAAACAAGAAGAAAATAAGCGTTGAGCCAGTATACCAAGGCCTCACTGATCGTCCTGGGCGTGCTGATACTGGATCAGGCTTTTAAGCTCTGGATACGCACCACCATGTATCTGGGCGAAGAGGTCACCATCTTCGATTGGTTCCGGCTTCATTTTACAGAAAACCGCGGCATTGCCTTTGGGCTTCAGTTTGGCGGGGATATTGGCAAAATCTTCCTGACCCTGTTCCGGATAGCAGCAGCGGTGGGTATTGGTTACTTCCTGCGTGTGCTGATCCGGAAAAGGGTTAAACGCGGTATGATCATCAGTGTGTGCCTGATCCTGGCCGGAGCCATTGGCAATATCATCGACAGTGTCTTCTACGGGCTCATCTTTGATTACGGTGGTCTCTTATTCGGCCGTGTGGTGGATATGCTGTACTTTCCGCTCTACGAGGGGTACCTACCTGGCTGGCTACCGATCTGGGGTGGGCAGCATCTGATCTTCTTCAGGCCGGTCTTCAACATTGCCGATAGCGCCATCACTACGGGCGTGATTGCCATTATCCTGTTCTACCGCAACATTTTTGACGAGTTGTAGCCAGCAGGCTGCTTATCCCTTAGCTATCCATTTCCACGACCAGATCGCCCTGATCCAGCATGGTGCCTTCTTCGAGGTGCAGCTTTTTGATCCTGCCGGCGTCCGGTGCGGTAACTGTGCTCTCCATCTTCATGGCCTCAAAGACAAAAACCGGGTCTTGTTTTTCCACATGATCGCCCTCGCCCACCAGGAAGCGCGATAGCTTACCCTGCAGCGGTGCACCGATCTCGTGGGGGCTGCTGGCCTTGGGCCGCTTCACGCGCTTAGACTCAACAGACTCATCCTTAACCTCAATGTTCCGGTTCTGCCCGTTAAGCTTAAGGAAGACGGTTCTGATCCCGTCATCATCCGGCTCGCTCATTTCGAGGAACTGTACAATGATCGTCTTGCCCTGGTCGATCTCGATCAGGATCTCCTCATTGTTCTCCAGCCCGAAGAAGAAAGCCGGGGTGGGAATCCGCGAAACGTCCCCGTACTCCAACTGACTCCGGTAAAAGTCGTCATAGACCTTGGGATAAAGCTTGTAAGAGAGGAAGTCCAGTAAGGTGCACTGCTCATCGTACTTCTCCTGGAACTCGGCAAATTCCTTATCAAAATCAACCGGCTCCAGATGGGCGTTGGGCCTTTCTGTGAAGGGCTTTTCCCCTTTGAGTACGATGTTCTGCATCTCGCGCGGAAAACCTCCGTGGGGCTGGCCCAGCTCACCCCGGAAGAAAGATTTCACTGAATCCGGAAAAGAGATCTCAGGCCCCTTGTCAAGGATGTCCTGAGGGGTATAGCCATTCGAGGTCATGAACAGTGCCATATCCCCCACTACCTTGGAGGAAGGCGTGACCTTCACAATATCCCCGAACATCTGGTTGACGTGCTGGTAGTTGTACTTGATGGTCTCAAAATGATCCTCCAGGCCCATACCCCGCGCCTGCGGTCCTAAGTTGGAGTACTGGCCACCCGGGATCTCGTGTTCATAGACCTCCGCTGTGCCGGCTTTCAGGTCACTTTCAAACGGGTAGTAGAACTCCCGCACATCCCGCCAATAGTTCGAGAATTCGTTCAGCGAGGCTTTATCAAACGGCTGGTGCCGCTCACTATTGGCTTCCATGCTGTAGACCAGCGAATTGAAATTCGGCTGAGAGGTAAGGCCGGACATCGAGGCCAGCGCCACGTCCACCACATCCACGCCTGATTCAATAGCCTTCAGGTAAGTAGCTGTCTGCATAGAGGAGGTATCGTGCGTATGCAGGTGAACCGGGATATCAACGGTGTTCTTCAGCTCCCCGATGAGCAGCTCAGCCGCATAGGGCTTCACCAAGCCGGCCATGTCCTTAATGGCCAGAATATGAGCACCCTGATCCTCCAGCTGCTTAGCCAGGTCCAGGTAATACTGCAGGTCGTACTTCTCGCGCGAGGGATCGGTGATATCCCCGGTATAGCACAGGCAGGCCTCAGCAATGGCATTGGTCCGCTGCCGGATGGTCTGGATAGAGACCTTCATGGCCTCCACCCAGTTCAGCGAGTCGAAAACGCGGAAAACGTCAATGCCGGTTTCCCAGGCCTTTTCAATGAATTTTTCGATCAGGTTGTCCGGGTAGGCGGTGTAGCCTACGGCATTGGAGCCCCGCAGCAGCATCTGCAGCATGATGTTGGGAATGGCCTGCCGGAAGCGGGCAAGCCGGTCCCAGGGGTCTTCCTGCAGAAACCGCATAGCCACATCGAAAGTAGCGCCACCCCATACCTCCATACTGAACGTCTGGGGATGGTGCATGGCATAGCTGGCTGCCACACGCTCCATATCCAGCGTCCGCACCCGTGTGGCCAGCAGGCTCTGGTGCGCATCGCGGAAGGTGGTATCGGTGTACTGGATCTGTTTCTGGGCTTTCAGCCAGCTGGCAAAGCCCTCTGGCCCTAATTCCTCCAGCTTTTGCTTGGTTCCCGAAGGGATGGGCTCAAACTGGTTATACTCCGGAACCTTCGGGGTGCGGAAGCTCTTGCGCGGATCCTTGTACTTGACGTCCGGGTTGCCATTCACGATCACATTGGCCAGGTAGCGAAGGGTACGCGTGCCCCGATCCAGCCCGGGCTGGAAGCGGAACAGCTCCGGATGGCTGTCAATGAACTGGACAGTGGCTGACCCCTGGTTGAAGACCGGATGCGTGATGACATTATCCAGAAAGGCGATATTGTTGATCACACCCCGTATCCGGAATTCAGTAAGCGCACGGTGCATCCGGTCACTCGCTCCTTTCAGGGTGCGGCCATAGGCAGATACCTTAACCAGCAGAGAGTCAAAGAAGGGCGAAATGCGAACGCCCGGATAAGAACTACCCTCATCCAGGCGAATGCCAAAGCCTGCTGCGTTCCGGTAGGCAATCACCCGCCCGTAGTCCGGCTGGAAGTTATTCTCCGGATCCTCGGTAGTGATCCGGCACTGGATGGCATAGCCGTGGTAGTTGACCTTGCCCTCGGCCTCCACATTGATGTAGGGATCACTCAGCGGTGCACCCTGCGCTATCAGGATCTGAGAGCGCACGATATCCACATCGGTGATCATCTCGGTCACCGTATGCTCTACCTGAATCCGGGGGTTGACCTCAATGAAATAGAGGTTTTCGTGCCGGTCCATCAGGAATTCGAACGTGCCGGCATTGTTATAGCTGACCGTCCGGCCCATGGTCAGCGCGTATTGGTAAAGCTGATCCTTGGTCTCCTGCGAGACGTTCGGGGCCGGGGCTACTTCCACCACTTTCTGAAAGCGCCGCTGCACGGAGCAATCCCGCTCGTACAGGTGCACCAGGTTGCCGTAATGGTCGCCCAGTACCTGCACTTCCAGGTGCTTGGGCTGCTCGATGTATTTTTCAATAAAGACCGTATCCTCACCAAAAGCTTTGCCTGCTTCGCTCTTCGCTTCTTCAAAAGCCTGGCGCAGCTGCTCCCGCTGGTAGACGACCCGCATGCCGCGACCGCCACCTCCGGCAGCAGCCTTGAAGATAACCGGGTAGCCGATGCGGTCAGCCTCCTGCTCGGCCAGTTCCTCATCCGATACATCCACCTGGCTTCCTTCAATAACGGGAACACCCGTCTGGCGCGCTACTTCCTTGGCCTGCTTCTTATCGCCCAGGCTGGTCATGACTTCCGGCTCAGGACCGATGAACTGGATGCCTTCCTCGCGGCAGCGCTGGGCAAAGGTGACATTCTCGGACAGGAAGCCGTAGCCCGGGTGGATGGCGTCCACGCCTTTATTTTTGGCCAGGTTGATGATCTCCTCAACATTGAGGTAGGGCTTGAGCGGGTCGTCCTCGCGCCCCACCTGGTAAGCTTCGTCTGCCTTGAAGCGATGAAGGGAATAGCGGTCCTCGTAGGTGTAAACAGCTATGGTCCGGATGTGGAGTTCGGTGGCCGCCCGCATGATGCGGATGGCGATCTCACCACGGTTGGCCACTAACAGGCGCTTGAAGGTCTGAGGATTTTCGGCTACAGCCATGCATTTGGTTTTGACCCCGTTTGTATCTGGAAGCGCTGATCAGTGCCGTTTCAGGCGCTTTTGGGGTACTGTTTATTAGCTAAAAAGTTAAGTTAAAACTGAATAAACCGCCAAAATCGCCTGTTGGGCGCGCTGTACAAGGCACGGCAAGCCGGGTATTGGTCGTGCGGCTTTACCTGTGATAAAGGGGAAGGAAGGGTGTACCAGAAAAGCCGGTATCCGCTAGCGATCCGGCTGCTGCTGATCCAGGCGCTGCTCAAGGGCAGCCAGCCGGTCCTCGATCTGAATAAGCTTCTGCAGGATCAGGATGTGCGTGTGCTTGGCATCGATCCCGACCGGGCTGTCAGGACTCTCAATCAGCTTCTGAATGGCTTCGTATTCGTCTGCCGTCAGGTTTAGCTGCTTTTTCAGGTCATCACTCATGGGGTAGCGGTTTTAGGCTTATCAATGAGGGGCATCAGCCAGGCAAATATCCAGTACAGCCAGCGGATCAGGATACTGAAAGGTGAAGCCCAGCTCCGTCTGGATTTTTTTGTTGCTGACCACCTTGTAGGAGGGCGCCTCGTCTGTCGTCATTTCAGGCGGGAAAGCATTCAGTAGCTCAGCAGCCCGCTCATAGTAATCCTTCCGGGTTGGAGCCACGTTTGCCACCACATTGTAGGTTTCATCCCACGCTTCATGGGTGATGATGGTTTTCATGGCTGCCGTGGCATCATCGCGGTGAACGAGGTTCAGGCGGTCGTAAGCGTGCTTCTGGTTAACGACAAAAGCCAGGAACTTATGAGGGATCCGGTCGTAGCCGATCAGGCCGCCCAGCCGCAGGACCGTTGTCCGGAAATACGGATGGTTGTGAAAGGCGTTCTCTGTGCCCAGCAGGGCGCGGCCATTCTTATTCTTAGGGTGCAGGAGTGTGTACTCGTCCACGGTCTGGTTGTTCCTGGGATAAACCGAGGTGGAGCTAACGAACAGCACCTTGCTGACCTGGTGCTCAGCAGCCGCCACTGCGATCATGCGCATCCGGTCTACGTAATCCCCCATTTCGCCATTGATCTTGCTGGGCGGCACATCGATCACCAGGATATCAGAGGCCAGAAACTGGCTAAGCCGCTTCTCGCTGACCGATACATTCAGGTCGATCAGGTAGGATTCCACACCTGCTTCGTCCAGGGTTTCCTGCTTTTGGATGGTCGTAGTAGAACCCTTTACATGGTAACCCTCCGCCATGAGTGATCTGGCCAGGGGTAGGCCTAACCACCCGCACCCCAGGATACTAACAACTTCCGATTGGGCCATAGTGTAACAGCTGCCGGTGCTGTACCCTTTTTAAAAACCGTTCAAAACTAATGACTGCCTATTGTAACGGAAACACGGGCGTAGAAGTTGTTGACGGCCAGTGGCTGAACACACCGGCCAGCCGCGGACCAGTAAAGGCGCTATCAGCAGCCGGACTGAACTTGTATTTTTGACCATAACAACTAAAAGCATTGCCTCTTTATGCGTCTAAATTCCATTGCACTCGGACTGCTGCCGGTTCTGGCCCTGACCCTCGGAAGCTGCGGTGGGGGCGGCCAGCAGGAGCAGACCAGTACCGATAAAGACCCGGACCTGAAGGCCATCGATGATCCCCATACCTATGCCCGGCCCGGCAAGGCTGCTATTCAGCACCTGGACCTGGATATCAAGGTCAACTTTGAGCAGGAGCAGATCAGCGGCACGGCCGCCTACCAGATCGCCAAGGCTGAGGAGGCCGATAGCCTTTACCTGGATACGCGTAACCTCGATATCCAGGCCGTTACCCTGGGAGAGCAGGGCCAGACCAGCACGGGTTACCAGCTGGGCAAAAAGCGCAAACACATGGGCCGCCCGCTGGCCATTGCCCTGAAGCCGGAAACCGAGTACGTCAACATCCAGTACCAGACCAATCCCGGAGCTGCTGCCCTGCAGTGGCTGGATTCCAACCAGACCAAGGGCGGGGATGAACCTTACCTCTTCACCCAATCGCAAGCGATCCTGGCCAGAACCTGGATCCCGATCCAGGACGGGCCGGGCATCCGCTTTACCTACAATGCAGAAGTGGAGGTGCCCGAAGACCTGATGGCCCTGATGAGTGCCGAAAATCCCAAGGAAAAGCAGGAAGACGGCATCTACAACTTTGAGATGGAGCAGCCCATTCCCGCTTACCTGATGGCGATGGCTGTGGGCGATATCACCTACCAACCGATCGGGGAAAAGACCGGGGTTTACACGGAACCCGAATACATGGAAGCCGCTACGTACGAATTCGGCAACCTGGACAGCATGATGGCCGCTGCCGAGCGGCTCTTTGGCCCGTATCAGTGGGAGCAGTACGATTTGCTGGTGCTGCCGCCCAGCTTCCCGTTTGGCGGGATGGAAAACCCGCGGCTGTCCTTTATCACACCTACCATCCTGGCCGGGGATCGCTCGCTGACCGCCCTGGTAGCCCACGAGCTGGCGCACTCCTGGTCCGGTAACCTGGTGACCAATGCCACCTGGAATGACTTCTGGATCAATGAAGGGTTTACCGTTTATTCCGAATGGCGGATTATGGAGGAGCTCAAGGGCCAATCCTACGTAAACATGCTGAAGAAGCTATCCTACCAGGGCCTGAAAGACCATATTGCTGAAGTGGGAGCGGATGACCCGATGACCAGGCTCCACATGGACCTGAAAGGACAGGACCCGGACGATGCGCTAACGCCTATTCCTTACGACAAAGGGGCCTTTATGCTGGAAACGGTGGAGCAGGTTTTCGGCCGGGAGCGCTTTGATAGCTTTCTGCGGCTGAACTACGATCGTCACGCTTTCAAGACCATGAACAGCGAGCACTTCCTGGGCTTTTACGAACAGCAGTTTGGCGATGATACCGCTAAAATGCAGCAGGTAAAGGCCCGCGAGTGGATCCACGGCACTGGCCTTCCTGCTACCATGCAGGAGCCGGAAAGCCAGCGCCTGCAGGCAGTGAGCACTGCGATCGGGGAGTGGACCCAAGGCAACAAGAAGGCTAAAGACCTGAAAACAGCCGACTGGACGGCCCATGAGTGGCAGTATTTCATCACCAACCTGCCCCGTGAGCTTTCGATGGAGCAGCTTAAAGCGCTGGATAAGGCTTATAACCTGACCCAGTCAGATAATGCCGAGATCCAGGCTGACTGGTACGAGCTGGCGCTTGTAAATGACTACAAGCCAGCTTATGATGCTGTAGAGCAATTCCTGACCCGCGTAGGCCGCCGGAAATTCCTGACCCCGCTATACAGCGCCATGATGAATGCCGGCAAGCAGGACATGGCCAAGCGCATCTACCAAAAAGCGCGGCCCAACTACCACACCATTGCCCGCGGAACGCTGGATAAGGTGGTGGAGATAGAAGCCTAGCTTAGGAAGCCTGAGCTTTTGGCTCTT
>CAYYUA010000033.1:0-23577 GCA_964474835.1 uncultured Sphingobacteriales bacterium | reverse complement strand
AGGCAGGGTTTAACTGATTCAGCAGAACAAACTGACACTGGCACTGTACCGCTGGTATCCCTTAATCCGGCCTGAATTCAAAAACCCCGTAATTAATAGAGGCTCCCTGTCTAAGCGCCAGGTCTTCGTAATAAGTCCGGATGCCACTGAGCTCATCTAAGAGGGATGATCGGTACAGGTCACGCGTGTAAGCCTGACAGCGCCAGTTGGGCGCTGCTTCGATCGTTTCCAGGCCGAACTGGAAGTAGTTATCAAAATCCGTTTTCAGATGCACGAGGCCGCCCGGGCGTAGGACCTGCTCATACAGACTCAGAAAGCGGCTGGCGATCATGCGGCGCTTGGCCTTGCTCGGTTTCGGGAAAGGATCGGGAAAAGTGAGCCATATACGCTGAACCGTATGCCTACCGAAATGATCAGTCAGGTTTTCGGTAGGCGAACGGAGGAAAGCTACATTGTGCAGGCCTTCATCCAGGGCTTGCCGGGCGCCCACCCACATGCGATCCCCCTTCACATCGATCCCGATGAACTGCTGCTCAGGGTACCAGCGGGCCAGGGCTACCGTGTACTCTCCCTTGCCGCAGCCCAGCTCAAGGGTCAGGGGCGCAGTCCACCCAAAGTAGGTGTGCCACTGCCCGGCCATGCCTTCCGGGCGTTCAATCACATTCGGCATGGCCTTGATCTCAGCAATGCGGTCACGCTTTTTACGGGCCACTGCTTTTTGCGGGCAAAGTTGGGGCTTTTTGGCCAGAGCCTGAATAGCGGAAGGCAGCATTCAGGGCAACAGCAGGGAGCCATCCCCGTAGCTGAGGAAGCGGTAATCATGATTCAGGGCTTCCTGGTAGATGGACCACCAATCCTCCCCCACAAAAGCCGACACCAGCAAGAGCAGGGAGCTCTTCGGCATGTGGAAGTTGGTGATCAGGCCGTCCACCAGCTTAAACTGATAGGAGGGCAGGATAAAAAGCTCGGTATAGCCAGCAATCTGGTCAGCCTCCCGCAGTTGCATCTCCTGCTCAACGGCAGCCAGGCTTTCTGTAACGGAAGGGAGATCAGCAGCAGCTACCTCATACGGCAGCAGCTTAGGAATGAAAAACTCCCGGCCGCCTTCCGGCATTGAAAGCTTTACCCCGTACCAATAGAGGCTCTCCAGAGCCCGCAGAGCCGTAGTGCCAACTGCTATCACCGGGCTGGCCAGCTGCTGCTGCAGATGATGGAGGTTCTCGCGCCGGATCAGCAGCTGCTCCTCGTGCATGGGATGCTTGGTCACCTGCTCCGTCTGCACAGGCTGAAAGGTGCCGGCCCCTACGTGCAGGGTCAGGTAGTCCTGTTGAACACCGCGGTCAGTTAGCGCCTCTATCAGCTCTTCCGTAAAGTGCAGCCCGGCCGTGGGCGCAGCCACGGCTCCGGACCGGTTGGCAAACACCGTCTGGTAAGCCTCCTCATCCGCTGCACCCGGCTCCCGTTCAATGTAGGGGGGGAGCGGTACTTCCCCGAAGATCTCCAGAATGCGGTTGAAGCTCAGGTCTTTAGGCCGCCAGCTAAAGCGCACATGGTTTTGCTGGCCGCCCCGCTCCAGGAGCTTGGCATACAGCTTAACCATCTGTCCGTCTACCTTCTTCTTCTGAAGCAGCACTTCTCCGTCCGGCCACTTCTTCAGGTTACGCACCATGCAGTACCACTCCACCTGCTCTTCATCCCACATCACCAGGTTGATCTCGCGGTGCTTTTCCACCGGCTCCAGGCAGAAGACTTCTAAATTTGCTCCGCTTTCCTTCTGAAACAGCAGCCGGGCATGGAAAACCCTGGTATCGTTGAAAAAGAGCAGGCTATTAGCCGGCAGCAAGTCCGGCAGGTGGTAGAAGCGGTTATGGCTGATCTGCCCCTGTCTGTACACGAGCATACGCGCCTCATCCCGCTTTTCCAGCGGGTACTGCGCTATCCGGTCTTCCGGTAGTTCATAGTTGTAGGCTGAAAGGTTTAGCTGATCAATAGCGGATTGCTCAGTGGATTTCGGGGTATTGGCACTTTCCATTTTCCTGAATGGCATTGGTGAAAGGGCGCAAGTTACAAACCGGCAACCAGCCGTGGAGAGGCTTGGTTAGCTCAAGCCGTTGGTAGCAGAGCGAGCGGCCGATGCTTCTTGCAGGAGGGCTGGATTCTCCTCAATAGCGTTGCCTACTACCACCATGTCAGCGCCGGCTTCGTAAGCCTGGTGGATATCCGCAGCCGAGCGCATGCCCCCGCCTACGATCAGCGGAACATCGGTATTAGCCTTCACGCCCCGGATCATATCCGGGTGAACGGGCCAGGAGGCCCCGCTGCCCCCATCCAGGTACAGGTAATTCAGGCCCAGCATCTCTCCGGCCATAGCAGTGCTAATGGCAATATCAGTCTTTTGATAGGGAATCGGGAAAGTGTTGCTCATGTAAGCCGCTGTGGTGCGCTGCCCGGCATCCACCAGCATGTAGCCTGTGGAGAGGATCTCCAGGTCGCTCTGCTTCAGGATCGGGGCCATTTCTACATGCCGGCCGATCAGCAGGTCCGGATTACGGCCGGAGATCAGGGATAGGAGCAGCAGGCCATCAGCCCGCTGGTTTACCTGGTTCACACTGCCCGGGAACAGGATAACCGGAATAGTGGTGTGCCGCTTAATGGTAGCGATGCAGCTGTCCAGAGCATCGGCCATCATCAGGCTACCGCCTACGAAAATGAAATCCACCCCGCCCTGATTGATATACCCAAGCTGGGTAAGCAGGCGCTCTTCTGAGAATTTATCAGGGTCTACTAGCCAACAGAAGAATTGCCGGTTGTGAGCTTTTCCCTGCTGAAGATGCGATGCAATGGAAGCCTGCATGAGCGCTCAATTGATGATTTTCATAAAATATTGGCATCAAATTTAATTATTCCCTGCCAACCTAATGAGTCCCTGCCCTCTTGTTAAAGAAGGAAGGTCGATAGCCTAACCCCCTGGCACCCGCCCTGATCACACCGGCAATCAGAATTAGCTACAGCGGCTACTTCTATCAGTTTTCCACAAGCCTGTGGGAAAGTTTTGCCGGCTGGCTTCGGCTTAGCTTTGGGTAAACAGATAGCTTTGGTAAGAGAAATCAAAGCTTTGATGCGGGTTCAGCGCTACCCGCGAATTGTTCGAATGCGTTTAAAGGAGAAGTTATGGCAAGCAAGCGTAAGCAAGAGCAAACCAGTCAGGGAGTAACCATCCCGCGGTATTACACCAGGGAAGGAGTCAGCCCGTTTGACGAGTTCAATTATGAGCGCCGGTCCTCGGTTATCATCACACCTTCCGGCGAAACCGTGTTTGAGCTCAATGATATTGAAGTTCCGGAGCACTGGTCGCAAGTAGCAACAGACATCACCGCCCAGAAATACCTGCGGAAGACGGGCGTCCCGCAGCCGGATGGCTCTACCGGGCATGAAACCTCCATGAAGCAGGTGGCCCACCGTATGGCGGACTGCTGGCGGCAATGGGGCGAAACCCATAATTATTTCGCCACGAGCCAGGATGCGCAGGTGTTCTATGAAGAGCTGGTCTACATGATCCTGGGCCAGTACGCTGCGCCAAATTCCCCGCAGTGGTTCAATACCGGCCTCTACACGGCTTACGGGATCGAGGGCAAGCCACAGGGGCACTTTTACGTGGATCCGGAAACCGAGGAGATCAAAGAGTCTTCCAACGCCTATCAGCGGCCACAACCGCACGCCTGCTTCATCCTTTCAGTAGAGGATGACCTGGTCAACAAAGGCGGCATCATGGACCTCTGGACCCGCGAAGCGCGGATTTTTAAATACGGCTCCGGGGTGGGAACCAATTTCTCAACCATCCGTGGGGAAGGCGAGAAGCTATCCGGTGGCGGTCAGTCATCCGGCCTGATGTCCTTCCTGAAGATCGGAGACCAGGCCGCAGGCGCCATCAAATCCGGGGGCACCACCCGCAGGGCTGCTAAGATGGTCGTCCTGGATGTGGATCACCCGGAAATTGAAGACTTTGTCAACTGGAAGGTGGAGGAGGAAAAGAAGGTGAAAGCCCTGATGGATGCTGGTTATCCGGGCGACTACGAAGGGGAAGCCTACCAATCGGTCTCCGGCCAGAATAGCAATAACTCGATCCGCGTTAACAATGCCTTCTTTAAAGCACTGGAAAAAGATGCGGAATGGCCCCTGACCAGCCGGACAGATGGGAGCACTTTCCGCACAGTAAACGCCCGCGACCTCTGGCATCAGGTAGCCCATGCCGCGTGGGACTGCGCTGATCCGGGTATTCAGTTCGATACCACCATCAATGAGTGGCACACCTGCCCGCAGGATGGCCGGATCAACGGCTCCAATCCGTGCTCGGAATACATGTTCCTGGATGACACCGCCTGTAACCTGGCCTCGCTGAATGTGCGCCGCTTTTACGATGAAGATAAGCTAGAGTTTGACGTGGAGGGTTTCCAGCACGCCAGCCGGCTGTGGACCATCGCCCTTGAGATCTCGGTCCTGATGGCGCAGTTCCCTTCGGAAGAGGTAGCGCAGAAGTCTTACGACTACCGCACGCTGGGGCTGGGGTATGCCAACCTGGGCTCTCTGCTGATGGCTTCCGGTATTCCGTATGACAGTGAAAAAGGCAATGCCATCTGCGGAGCGCTGACGGCCATCATGACCGGCACTTCCTATGCCACTTCAGCTGAAATGGCCGCGGTTAAGGGCCCCTTCCGCCGGTACGAGGCCAACAAGGAAGACATGCTCCGCGTGATCCGCAATCACCGTTATGCCGCTTACAACGCCACCGGCAATTACGAGGGCCTGGGCGTAACGCCCAAGGGCATTGATCCGAAGTACTGCCCGGATTACCTGCTAAAGGCTGCCTGCGAGTCCTGGGACCAGGCCCTGCAGCTGGGCGAGCAGCACGGCTACCGCAATGCACAGGCCAGTGTGATCGCCCCTACTGGTACCATTGGGCTGGTGATGGATTGCGACACCACCGGTGTTGAACCGGACTTCTCGCTGGTGAAATTCAAGAAGCTTTCCGGAGGCGGCTACTTCAAGATCATCAACCAGACCATCCCTAAAGCCCTGAAGAACCTGGGCTACCAGGAAGAGCAGATCAATGACATTGTGGATTACGCCAAAGGCAAGGGCACGCTGAAAGGGGCGCCCTCTATTAACCACGAAACCCTGAAGGCTAAGGGCTTTCAGGAAGATGAGCTGGCCCATATCGAAAAGCAACTGCCTTCAGCCTTCGCTATTGGTTTTGTCTTTAACCAGTGGACCCTGGGAGAGGCCACCCTGCAGCGGCTGGGCTTCACGGCTGAGCAGTACCAGGATCCGAACTTTAACCTGCTCTCAGGGCTCGGCTTTACAGAAGAAGAGATCGAGGCCGCCAACGAGTACGTCTGCGGTACTATGACCATTGAAGGCGCTCCGCACTTGTTAGAGGAGCACTACCCGGTCTTCGATTGTGCCAACCGCACCGGCAGCCGCGGTCAGCGCTATATTCACCCGCACGGCCACATCCGGATGATGGCAGCAGCTCAGCCGTTCATATCCGGCGCTATCTCCAAGACCATCAACCTGCCGAATGAGGCTACGGTCGAGGACATCCAGGGCTGCTATGAGCTCTCCTGGAAACTGGGCCTGAAGGCCAATGCCCTGTACCGGGACGGCAGCAAGTGGTCGCAACCGCTATCTACCAAGACGGCCGTCCGCAAAGGCGATGAGCAGGATGAGGTAGAGGACAAGGTTGAGGAAGCAGTGGGGCAGAATGGCCGGAAGAGCATGGAAGACCTGACGCCCGATGAAGTACTGGAAGCGGCCAAAAAGATCATTGCTGAGAGTCAGGACACGCAGTTCAAGCGCCAGCTTTCCAGCATCGTAGAACGGAAGAAACTGCCCAACAAACGCGATGGCTTTACCCAAAAGGCCAAGATCGGTGGGCAGACCCTTTTTGTCAGAACTGGCGAGTACTCGGACGGTACGTTAGGCGAGGTCTTCGTGGACGTCCACAAAGAAGGCGCTTCTTTCCGTTCCCTGCTGAATTGCTTTGCCATTGCCGTCTCCATTGGTCTGCAGTATGGCGTGCCGGTGGAAGAGTACGTGGAGAAATTCACCTTCACCCGTTTTGAGCCCAGTGGATTTGTAGAAGGGCACGATAATATCAAAAGCACGACCTCCATTGTGGACTACATCTTCCGCCTGGTCGGCTTTGAGTACCTGGGCCGCACTGATTTGGTGCAGGTGGCTGCCCCGGAAAGCAACGGGCAAACGAAGAATGGTGAGTACAAAGCGTCCAAACCGGATGAGAAAGCCAATGGCAGTGCCTCCTCACCCAACGGTAGCACCAATGGTCAGACCTCCTATGCACAGCCGCAGGCGAGCTCAGCCTCTGACTCGGGCAATGGCTCGCAGCAGGAGATGAGCATTAACCAGTCCAATCAGCAGCTCAGCAGCATGATGGGCGATGCCCCGCCTTGTGATGTTTGCGGTCACGTAACGGTGCGCAGTGGGAACTGCTACAAGTGCCTGAATTGTGGCAGTAGCATGGGGTGTAGCTAAATACGGTCGCTACCAAGCCACAACTGTTGAAAAGGCGGCCCCGGATGGGGTCGCTTTTTTTATGGCTATAGCCAGCTGATTGCCATGGCTGCTCCATCAACCCTGCTGCTTTCTGAACGAATGAGGCTGATTAAAGTGAAAGCTCAGGTCCTTACAGCTTTTATGGACCAATACGTAAACCTTCATGCGGTTTTCAGGTTAGTTTCATTAGCTGCATGTGGGCGTGAACCTTACAAATGCCCTGAATGGCTATTCCTAAACTGTAAGTAGGGATGTTTGTTAATTTTGTGATAGGACAAAAAACAGTGGAAAAGTTTTAAAGATGGCGCAAAACAAAACCTTTTATTCCATCATCAAGAAGGTGATCATGTCCCTTACCGGACTTTTCCTGATCTCTTTTCTGGTCGTTCACATGTCCGGTAATCTACTCCTGTTCAAGGATGACGGAGGAGCGGCTTTTAACGCCTACGCCAAGTTCATGTCCACAAATCCCATTATCGGGATTATGGAGTACGGACTAGCAGCTGGTTTTCTTTTCCACATTGTGGATGGCTTTATCCTGTGGGTTCAAAACAGGCGGGCCCGCCCGGTTAAGTACGCTGTTCAGAAGGCATCCCCGGCCTCCAGCTTCGCATCCCGCAACATGGGAATATCCGGAAGTATTTTGCTTATCTTCCTCGTTATCCACCTGAAGAACTTTTTTGTAGAGCATAGGGTGTTAGGCAATGAAACGCCTATGTACGATCTTGTCGCACAGGCTTTCTCTAATCCCTACTACTCAGCCCTGTACGTTGCTGCTATGGTTGGCCTTGGAATGCACTTAGCGCACGGCTTTAGCAGTGCTTTCCAGACGTTAGGCCTGCGCCACAAAAGCTACTTCTGGTTGATCAGAGCGGTTGGCCTCATTTTTTCGATAGCTGTGCCGGCTGGCTTTGCCTCAATGCCTATATATTTTCTCTTTCAATAAGAAAACACGAACCCTATGATGTTGGATGCTAAGATTCCGGAAGGACCGCTGGAAAGCAAATGGACAAATTACACGTCCAAGATGCGCCTCGTTAGTCCGGCCAATAAAACCAAGCTGGACGTGATCGTTGTGGGAACCGGATTAGCTGGTGGCTCTGCTTCGGCAACTTTAGCAGAGCTGGGTTACAATGTCAAAACTTTCTGCTTTCAGGATTCCCCGCGCCGGGCACACAGTATTGCCGCGCAGGGAGGGATCAATGCTGCCAAGAATTACCAAAACGATGGCGATAGCACTTATCGCCTGTTCTACGATACGGTAAAGGGAGGTGATTACCGCTCCCGCGAAGCTAACGTTCATCGCTTAGCAGAAGTCAGTACCGATATCATTGACCATTGTGTTGCGCAGGGCGTTCCCTTTGCACGGGAATATGGTGGTGTTCTGGCCAACCGTTCCTTTGGCGGAGTACAGGTTAAGCGAACCTTTTACGCCAAGGGTCAGACCGGGCAGCAACTCCTCTTAGGTGCTTACGGTGCTATGAACCGGCAGATCGCCAATGGTAAGGTGGAAATGTATCCCCGCCATGAGATGCTGGACCTTGTCAAGGTTGATGGGGTTGCCCGTGGGATCATTGCCCGTGACCTCGTAACTGGTGAGTTAGAGCGCCATTCAGCCCACGCGGTAGTGATTGCCTCCGGTGGTTACGGCAATGTTTACTTCCTTTCCACCAATGCCATGAATTCCAATACCACGGCAGCCTGGAAGGCGCACAAGAAGGGTGCTTACTTTGCCAATCCCAGTTTCACGCAAATCCACCCGACCTGTATTCCGGTATCCGGGGATTACCAGAGTAAGCTTACACTAATGAGTGAGAGCCTCCGGAATGATGGCCGGGTCTGGGTACCGAAGGATGCCAACGAGACCCGTGATGCCAATGATATACCTGAAGAAGACCGGGATTACTACCTCGAGCGCTGGTACCCGGCATTTGGTAACCTTGTACCCCGTGACGTAGCCTCAAGAGCGGCTAAGGCGGTCTGTGACGAAGGCCGCGGGGTCGGTCCGACCGGTTATGCCGTTTACCTGGACTTTAAGGATGCCATCCAGCGTATTGGTAAGGATGGGGTTGCTCAGCGCTATGGTAACATTTTTGACATGTACCAGAAGATTGCGGGTGATAATCCTTACGAGACGCCCATGCAGATCTATCCGGCTGTACACTATACCATGGGTGGCCTGTGGGTTGACTACAACCTGCAAACCACTGTGCCTGGCCTTTTCTCCATCGGAGAATCCAACTTCTCGGACCACGGAGCTAACCGCCTGGGCGCATCAGCCCTGATGCAGGGACTGGCAGATGGCTACTTCATCCTGCCTTACACCATTGGTCAGTTCCTGGCTGATGAGATCAAGACTCCCCGTATTGACACCAACCGGCAGGAATTCAAAGATGCCGAAGACGGTGTTAAGGAGCGGCTCGACACACTGCTGAACATCAACGGCACCCATACCGTGGACTACTACCACCGGGAGTTAGGTAAGATCATCTGGGATTACTGCGGCATGTCCCGGAACCGTGAAGGCTTAGAAAAGGCAGCCGACATGGTGAAGGAACT
Organism: uncultured Sphingobacteriales bacterium; assembly: GCA_964474835.1. Taxonomy (GTDB): domain Bacteria; phylum Bacteroidota; class Bacteroidia; order CAILMK01; family CAYYUA01; genus CAYYUA01. The sequence continues at coordinate 14,445 of CAYYUA010000033.1, read as the reverse complement.
GAAAGATCAGTTCTGGCAGGATGTGAAAGTGCCCGGCAACCAATACATGTACAACAAAGAGCTGGAAAAGGCTGAACGAGTGGCCGACTTCTTTGAACTGGGCGCGCTGATGATCCAGGATGCGTTGCACCGCGAAGAAAGCTGTGGCGCTCACTTCCGTGAAGAACATCAGACCGAAGAAGGTGAAGCGCTGCGGGATGATGATAACTTTGCCTTTGTATCAGCCTGGGAATTCAAGGGCGATGACATCGCTGAAGAACTGCACAAGGAGCACCTCGAATTCGAAGAAATCGAACTGAAGCAAAGAAGTTACGCTTAATTAATCCCGGAGTGATTCACCGGAACTATAAAACGTAGTTGTATGCAGATCAACTTGGTAGTATGGCGTCAGCCTGACTCGGAAAGTGAAGGAAGCTTCCATAACTATACGGTAGACAATGTAGTAGGCGAGATGTCCTTCCTCGAGATGCTCGATGTGCTCAACAATGAGCTTATCGAGAAGGGAGAGGATCCGATCGCCTTTGATCACGATTGCCGCGAAGGCATCTGTGGTTCCTGTGGGATGATGATCGATGGCCGGCCACACGGGCCGCTAAAGGGTACTACCACGTGTCAGCTCCACATGCGGCACTTCAATGATGGCGACACCATTTATGTAGAGCCCTTCCGCGCCAAGGCTTTCCCGGTGGTTAAGGACCTGGTAGTTGACCGCTCAGCTTTCGACCGCATCCAGCAATCTGGTGGCTACATCTCAATGAATACAGGTTCAGCCCCGGATGCCAACAGCATTCCGATACCCAAGGAAAATGTTGACGAATCCTTTGATGCAGCAACCTGCATTGGTTGTGGCGCCTGCGTGGCAGCCTGTAAGAATGCCTCAGCTATGCTCTTCACCTCGGCTAAGGTATCGCACCTGGGGATGCTGCCCCAAGGTCAGGCTGAGCACGATGAGCGTGTCGTGAACATGGTCGGCCAGATGGATGAAGAAGGCTTCGGAAACTGTACCAACACCCAGGCCTGCTCGGCTGAGTGCCCGAAGGAAATATCGCAGGTCCACATCGCCCGTATGAACCGGGACTATGTGAAGGCTAAGACTAAGGTCGGCAACAGGTAAAAAAGCCCGTAATTTAACCGATAATTAGAAGCCAAGGCGGTAAATATTCCGGCCTTGGCTTTTTTATGGCCTATGAGCTTTGATAGTAGTTTCTGGACTCAGAAATATGAAGCTGGTAACCTGGGATGGGATATCGGGTATGCAGCACCAGCGCTGACGCATTACTTTGATCAACTCCGGAATCAGCAACTGAAAATCCTGATACCCGGCTGCGGCAACGCTTACGAGGCCCGGTACCTGATGGAAGCCGGCTTTACTGATGTTCACATCCTGGATATTTCGCCTTTTCCGGTTGAAGCGCTAAAAAACGCCTTTTACCCGCAGTACGAAGACCGTCTTCACCTGTACCACGAGAATTTCTTTGATCATCAGGGCCAGTATGACCTCATCATAGAGCAGACTTTCTTCTGTGCCTTACCACCGGAAGACCGGGACGCCTACACCCGGAAGATGCACGAGCTGCTGAAGCCGGGTGGTCACCTGGTAGGTGTTATGTTTACCTTTCCCTTTAGTGAAAACGGTCCGCCATTTGGCGGGGATATGAGCGAATACCGGGAGCGCTTTGCCAAGTACTTTCAGATCCGGACGCTGGAAAGCTGCACCAATTCTATTGAGCCCCGGATGGGCAATGAGTGCTTTATCAACCTGATCAAGCCAGCGCAGAGCAGCGCTTAGCCTGTAACGGCCTGATTGCGCTCCTAAAAGGCAGGTAAACACGGATTCATGGCCGGCTAACCCACTTATTATCATCAAGGTAAAAGCGCCAGGGCACGTCCCGGTAGGAACCAGCACTAGGAATCCCAATGCGGGGGCTGGTCCGGATGTTATCAGGGCCTACCTGGTAACCATCGTCTGCGAGCGAGAATACATCCCCGTCAAGGGGGGTGGTGTCCAAACCACGGTGAATACCCATGGCCTGCGTCAGGCAGCCAGGGCCGGCCGTCAGGGTTCGTTTCACCCTGTCCATATTCCGGCGCTCCATCATGTAGTCAAGCCCCTCCAGGGGCTCCACGGCCCTTATCAGGATGGCATGGGGCAGGCCTTCCTCACGGGTGATGATGTTAAACATGGCATGTATCCCGTAGCAGAGGTACACATAGGCCACTCCGCCCGGAAGGAACATCGTAGAGGTGCGTTTTGTGTACTTGTACTGGTAAGCATGAGAGGCTACGTCCTCCGGGGCCAGGTAAGCTTCGGTCTCTACAATGCGCCCAGCGGTGCGCTTACCCTTTTCTACTTCAGCAATCATCAGCTTACCCAGTAGCTCCCGGGTGATCTGCAGGGTATCCGTCTGACGGAAGTAAGACCGGGGTAGCCGCCGCGCCTGATCAACTACGGTCATTTAGTACAAGTTGGTTATCGACAAATTCCGGAACACCGGGGTAGGCATCCAGCTGGAAAGCATGTTCAATATCGGCAGCTTTGCCCAGTTCCTGCAGATACCGGGCGTGAGCCCCTTGGTAGAGCAGTGATGGCCAGTTATCAGCATGAGCCTGGTAAAGGGCAGCCGTGCTGAGCGCAGCATCGGACGCCCGGTGAAGGACTGGCTCGGTCTGAGCCAGTAAGTAGCCGGCAAGCATCGTGTCCTCCAGGCTGTGGTAACCATGACGGCCGGCGCAAAGCAGCAGGATGTCCCGTCCAGCCGTTTTCAGGTGGTCAGCCAGGGAGGTGGCATTGAGAAAGCTGCCTGCCACAATGCAGGAATTAGCCTCTCTGGCCTGGTTTAGCGCCTTGGTACCATTGGATGTGGTAAGGACAAGCTCATAGCCCTCGTACTGCTGCTGTAAAAATGGAAGGGGAGAATTGCCCAGATCAGCTTCCGGTACTTGCCGTCCGTTCCGTTCAGCTGCAACGAGCGTGGCTGATTGGTGACACAGGGCCTCGCTGAGCTCTTTTACCGGCCTAACAGCTTTGATCCCTTCTCCGAGGGCTGTGCAAATTACCGATGTGGCCCTCAATACATCGATCAGCACCACCACTTTACCCGAGAGGTCATACTGGGATAGCAGGGCAGGAGTAAGGCAAACATCGATCTGATGCGCTGACTGACTGATACAGAATACGTTTAGTAGCTGAGAGGGAGCCTCAGCTTGCCTTTTTGTAATACTTAATAAAGCCAAACAGCAGCTTGCGGGCGGAGTCCAGGGACTCCAGGATCTCGTTCAGCTCTTCATTCGAGATGTAGGCCAGCTTCTCGGCCAGGTAAAGCTGTGTTTCTACGTGGTAAATATCACTTTTTGCATTGAACAGATGCGTCAGAGATTCTTTGCCATATTTACGGCTGGCGGCCGCTGCAATATTAGCCGGAATGTTGGTAACCGTTGTGCGCAGCTGGTAGGAGAGGCCAAAGTTTTCGATCTCCGGAAAATTCCGTGACAGCTCAAAGACGTCTTTGGCCAGCTCCATTGAGGCGTTCCATACATCTAGCTCCGTGACCTTCATCATAATTGCAGCGTTTTAGGGTCCTCTTATTGGCGCTTGTAAAAAGGTAACCTACAAACCGTAGCATCGATGATTTTGTTTCGGTTTTTTATTTTGATATGAGTGCCAGATTTAGCGAATGCTTTTTTTACATAGCCCATCCCGATTGCTTTATCCAAAGTTGGTGATTGGGTGCCCGATGTAACGATGCCGATCGGGTTTTCATCTGCATCCAGAATCTCCTGATCGTGGCGAGGTATACCTTTGCCGTTCAGCTCAAAGCCTACCAGCTTCCGGGAAATACCCTGCTCCCGGTTTTCAGCCAGGATGTCCCTGCCAATGAAGGAGGTATCCAGCTTGGTCAGCCAGGCCATGCGCGCCTCCAGCGGGGTGTCATGCTCACTCATATCGCTACCGTACAGGTTAAGCCCGGCCTCCAGGCGCAGGGTATCCCGTGCTCCAAGGCCGGCGGGCCGCAGGCCATAGGGCTCGCCTGCTTCCAGAAAGGTCTTCCAGAGCTGCTGGGCATCGTTGCTGTGGCAGTAAAATTCAAAGCCGTCTTCACCGGTGTACCCGGTAGCTGAAATGATAACATCTTCAGCGCCGGCAATAGCGCCCTGCGTAAAGGTGTAAAAGGCCAGCTCATTCAGGTCAACGTCCGTGTGAGGCTGTAGCATTTCCTGGGCATAAGGCCCCTGTACTGCGATCAGGGCTGTTTCCCGGGAGATGTCATCCAGGCTGACCTGAAAACCTGCAGCATGCTCATTGATCCAGTCCCAGTCTTTTTTGATGTTAGCCGCATTGACCACCATCATAAAGGTGTGCTCATCCAGCTGGTAGATCAGCAGGTCGTCAATGATACCCCCCTGCTCATTGGTCATGCAATTGTACAGGGCCTTGCCGGGGTAAAGCTTGGTGATATCATTGGTCCCGATATACTGCAGAAAATCACTGGCCTCGGTCCCCGATATGCGGAACTCCCCCATGTGTGAAACGTCAAACATCCCCACTCGGTTACGTACAGCATGGTGCTCATCCTTGATACCCGAGTAGTAGACAGGCATGTAGTAGCCAGCAAAGGCCACCATTTTGGCTTCCAGGTCTTCGTGCTTTTCAGTTAAGGGTGTGTGGAGCATATAATCTGGGTTGGTACGGTTTTTATTTTTAAAAAGTTAATTACAAATATAAGGTTGTTGTGCTCAGGCCCACGCTATGTGAGGTTGCGATGGGTAGCGCGGCATTATCACCAATATGACCGGGCAGTAGACCACGTTCGGTAGAGAACCCGGCTCCTAAAAAATGAGGCTTATGGCTGTGCATGACAAGATCTGGTACCTGGAGAACCTGAACCTGTTCAAGACTCTTCCAAAGCCAGCGTTGCAGGAAGTGGCACAAAAGACCATTATGTGTCACTTTTTCAAGGATGAATTTATCTACTTCTCGGATGATCCGTCTGATACGCTGTACTTTCTGAAAGAAGGCAAGGTTAAGATCGCCAATTATTCTGAAGAAGGACGGGAAGTCATCAAGACCATCCTGCAGCCGGGCGAGGTATTCGGAGAGTTCTCGCTGCTGGATGAGGAAAGAAGAGCCGACTTTGCGCAGGCGCTGGATCAGGTGAAGGTCTGTAAGATGAGCAAGCCCAACTTTCAGGCCCTTATGGAAAAGCACGGGCAGTTCAGCATTCGTGTAAATAAGCTTATCGGCCTGCGGCTGAAAAAGCTCGAAAGGCGCCTGGAGTCGCTCTTTTTCAAGGATGCCCGGTCAAGGGTTGTAGAGTTTATCATAGATATGGCCGAAGAGCAGGGAGAAAAAGTAGGCCTGGAAACCATGATCAAAAACTCCCTGACCCATCAGGATATTGCTAACCTTACAGCCACCTCCCGGCAAACTGTTACGAGTGTTTTAAACGATCTTCGCAGCCGGAACCTTATCAATTTCAACCGGAAGCAGATCCTGGTCCGGGATCTTAAAACCCTTCGGCATGCGGAAGTGCCAGCCTAAGGGCAAGACTTCAGGAAGCCGTATTCCGGTGAGGTTCTGCATGTTGTTAAACCGTTTAAACCAATAAGACCGATTATGGCAGATTTTAAGACCTCAGCTGAGCGCCAGGCCCACTGGGATTCCATTTACGAGCAACAAGAGATCCAGGCTATGAACTGGACGCAGGAGGTGGCCCAGCCCAGCCTTGACCTGATCGAAAAAGCTGAGCTGACCAAAGAAGACCGCATTCTGGACGTGGGAGCCGGCGCTTCCGTCCTGATCAAGAATTTGCTGGATAAGGGCTTTCAAAACCTGTTAGCCACGGATATAAGCGCCAGGGCTCTCGAAAAGAACAAGGCCCGGTTAGGAGAACAAGCTAACCAGGTACAGTGGGTTGTTGATGATGTAACCAATCCCCAGCAGCTCCATGAGCTGGATCATGTGACCCTGTGGCACGACCGCGGTGTTTTCCATTACATCACCAATTTCAGGGAGCGGCTTAATTACTTCTCGCTAATGAACCGGGTAGTGAAAGAAGAGGGCTACGTGATCCTCTCAGCCTACAACCAGGATGCGCAGTCTGTTGAGGCCGGCCTGGACGTCCGCCGCTACAATGAGGAAATGATGCGGAGCTTCATGGGACCTGGCTACTATGTGGTGGATAGTTTTGACGTTACGCAGCAGACGGCAAACGGAGAGCGCGAGCCTATGGTCTACGCCCTTTTTAAGCGCGTACCCTACATCGAGATGGGCTGAAGGCCCTTCAGGCGTATCCCAGAAGCTGCATTTCATCGCGGGCTATGGCCCAGAATTGCTCCTGCCAGAAGTGGGGCCACTCCTCAAATGGCGGGAAAAAGGCATTTCCGGTCTTATTGACCTTTTCGTTCAGTTTTGCGCGCACTTCAGCAGCATCGTAAGTAGCGCTGCTCATCAGGTCAAGCAGGGCAAATAGATCTTGGTACTCGCTGTTAAAGATGGCCTCAAAACTCAGGATCAGGTCAGGGTTCTGCTGCCGGGCATGCGCATTAACTGCCTGCCAGTACCAGGCATTCTTCTGGAGTGGGTTAAAGGCCTCCCACTCCGCTGCACTGACGGAAGGATCGGGAAAATGGGCCGGGGTCACGTGGCTATTGGCCAGGTACCGGTTCCGGTTTAGCCAAGAGCGCACCACCGCCCGGCCATCCCGTACGATGTGAACCACATAAGCGTCCGGCCATACCTGACGGATCAACGGGATGCTGGCAAAGAGGTGGTAATTGGTTTCCACATACCATTCATCGGTATTGCGAAGTTGGCGCCAGCGCCGCGGTGTTTTGAAGTAAAGCTGATGCCACAGCCCCGGTGAATGGTTCAGCAGATACCAGCCCTCCCGCTTAAAATGAGGCTTTGGCTCGTGGAGACTCCATGCATTCTCCACAGCTTCATTGATCAACCGCGTCAGGAACCAGGTACCAGTGCGGCCGGTAGAGGTGATAAAAATAGCTGGCATAGCCGGATTCAGGGGAAATTAGCTGATCGTTTCAGAACCTGGCAAAGGTATTGATTCAGTAGCAGGCCGGGCTTTAGCAAAATGCTGAAGCAATGAAGTTGCCGACTAAAAAGGATTTCGATGTTTATGCTTACTAACCAGTACGAACAGGAAGCGCAAAGGGCTGCCCGGAACCGGGCCCGGGGTTATGCTTTCCTGTGGCTGTTTCTCGGCATTTTCGTTATGGGTCTTTCAATCTACACAGGCCGTAACTACCCAATGGACACCTCTGTAAGCGTGATTTTACTCACGATTGGTGGCGTGAAGCTGGTTAGGCTGCTAATCCCTGATGAATCCTGAAGCAACAAGAATTTAGCTGCTGGGGTGAACCGTCAAGCTACCCAGCACGGTGTGCGCATCCAGCGTGAGAAGCGGTGGCTCGGAGGATTGAGCTCTATGAGCGGTTCTTACACCCTTGGCCCGGCCCAGGAAAGTGGTATTGCGAATCTGGATGCTGCTGAAACGGGGAAGGTAAAGGTGCGCTTCCCCCAAAAGGGTGTTCACTTCAAGGTAAAGCGGCCGGTCAGGGCTTAAGTCCCGCAGATCCAGAATCTGGCTGCCCAGAACCGTGTAATAGCGAGTGCTTACATTAGCGGTTGTGATGTGCTTTTCGCCAGCTCCCAGCAGGACCGTCTGCTGATAGGGCTGCCTTTGGGGCGAGGGTTGCAGGTTAGAAGCTTTCAGAACCAGTTGAACGCCTGCCGTTACCAGAATTGTTGTAACTACTATACGGAAAAGCGGAACCGAAAAATCAAAAAGCTGACCTACCATCAGCAAGGTGCCAATGAAAATCAGAAAAGCCGCCCAGAAGTAGCGGCTGCCCAAGAGGTTGAGTCCCACTGGATTTGTAGCGATCATATGCATATAAATGGTTGCCTTAAGCAGGCAATTACACGCTGAGTTTTAAATCTTAATTTACGCACCATGAACAAAACACCTGCCATAAGCAGCCTTTACAATGCCTCAGGAGCCAGGGTACTGCCTCTCATTTGGTTACTGTGCGCACTGGCCTGCGTGGTAGCGCCTGCTCAGGACATACCATCCAGGAATTCCTACAGCGGATACCTGGAATTAGGAGGGCCTGCCGGCATTGGTAGTATCAACGCAGAGCGGCAGATCGTTTCGCAATATAACTGGAAGCTCAATGGGAAAATCGGATTCTTTATTCAACCCAATGGTAGCCTGACCCGCGTTGCAAACAGTTACTTTCTGCCCTCCGGGCTTCACCTGCTGTGGGGGCGCACTCACCAGCTCGAGATTGGTGCTGGCAGCATGCTGACGATCAACAACGATGGATTCCTGGAAGGGGCTGAAGCCGCATCAGATCTGGGCCTGTATGGTCAGGGCTTTCTTGGTTACCGGCGAGCAATCGGGGACGGCAGCTGGTTCTTAAGAGCAGGCTACGTGCCGCTCTACCATCCGGATATGGATGCGGCTTCAGCTCAGGACTTCGGTGCTGTTACCGGAAACTGGGCGCACTGGGGCAGTATCGGTATTGGAACCCACTTTTAGCTAGCGCGACAGGTATAAACACCACTACCAGCGCTGCCATGATGCCTGTACTTTTAAGTATAAAGCCCTACCTTCCGGTTACTAAAAGTAATCTGATTAGTTTCACTGAACCTCAGCAAAAACTGAACTATATGCAGCTACGATCAATCCGCTCATCAGCCTTTGCCGCGCTTATGGCGGTTACAGCCCTGAGCGGCTGTGCCGGCAGCAGCAACAAGGATAACGCTGACCGTGAGACCAACAACCAATCCCAGAAAAAGGAAGACACAGCGCAGGCTGATTACACCAGGTCAGCCGGGCTTGAGGACAATCGGCACATGTCAGCGGGTATCGGCCTGCCGGCTGGTTTTGAGGCTAAGGTCGTGCATGAAGGTGTGGGGGCAGCCCGGCACATTGCTGTTCGCGATAACGGGGATATGTACATTGCCCTGCGCGAAAAGACCAAGGGGAGCGGTACCGTAGCTTTACGAGATACCGATCAGGATGGTAAGGCTGAAAAAACTGAGTACTTCGGAGACTTTACGGGAACAGGTGTGGCCATTCACAATGGATACCTGTACCGGACTTCCGAAACAGCTGTTTACCGTTACCCCATGAAAGATGATCAGCTGTTACCGGAAATGAAACGGGAGACCGTACTCTCCGGACTGCCTGATCAGAACCAGCATGCTGCTAAGCCCATCAGCTTTGATGGTAAAGGTAACATGTACATAAATGTAGGCGCTCCCTCCAATGCCTGCATGGAGGAAACCCGGACCAAGGGCTCGCCCGGTATGGATCCCTGCCCGCTGCTGAAAAAGCATGCCGGCATCTGGCGCTACAGGGCTGATAAGCTAGGCCAGACCCACGATCCTGACAACCGTTTTGCCGGTGGATTGCGCAATGTAGTGGGAATGAGCTGGAATGATCAGACTGATCACCTGTACGCCATGATGCATGGCCGTGACCAGCTACACCAGTTTTTCCCGGACATTTACACCCAGAAGGAAAGCGCCCAGCTACCGGCTGGTCAGTTTCATCTGCTGAAAGAAGGCGACAACGTGGGATGGCCGTATTGCTATTACAACCAGATGCAGGAAAAGAAACTGCTGAACCCCGAGTATGGCGGGAATAACAAGAAAGTTGGCCGCTGTGACCAATACAAGGATCCCCTTATCGGCTTCCCGGGGCACTGGGCTCCGAACAGCCTGACGTTCTACCATGGCAATACTTTTCCTGAAAAGTTTCAGGGTGGGGCTTTTATTGCTTTTCACGGTTCATGGAACCGGGCACCCTATCCACAGCAAGGCTACAAGGTGGCCTTTGTACCATTTGATGGAGAAAAGCCTGAAAAGGATGACCAGTGGTCAGCTTTTGCTAACAAATTCCCCGGCAAGGAAGAGCTGAAGTCACCCAACAATGCTGAATACCGGCCCATGGGCTTAACAGTTGGCCCCAATGGAAGCCTGTTCATTACCGATTCTCAGCAAGGTAAGGTGTGGCGGGTCCGTTACACAGCCGATACCTAAGGACTTGTCAGGCGCCAACTCTGCGCAATGCTGTCTATGATCCAGTCGGCTGTTACGGCCCTTGTTGTTAACTATTGCACCTATGACCTAACGCGGATGGCAGTATGGTCCCTGCACGGCCATTACCCGGAGCTACCGATCCATATTGTGGACAATGGCTCACCGGATGGTTCAGGCGCGTACCTCCGTCAGCTGGCCGATTCGCTACCACCCGTCAGCCTGACGCAGAATTCCGGAAACCGCCATCATGGTCCGGCCATGGACCAGATGGCCAGGCAGGTTAATACGCCATACTTCCTGACATTCGATTCTGATGCGATCCTGTACAGGCCGGGTATTGTGGAAATGCTGTATCAGGCGCTTGATAAGCACCAATATGCTGCTGGTCATCAGATGCTGATGGATCAGGCGGGCTTCAAAACAACTGATCCGGACGGGATCCCGTATGTTCATCCCTTCTGTGCCCTCTTCCGGACAGATGCCTACCAGGCGCTTCCCCCGTTTGAAAAGCATGGTTCGCCCTGCCTCCGGAACGAATGGACGGCTCAGAAAGCAGGGTGGCAGCTCGAAGCCTGCCCGGTAAAAGCCTATGTTTACCACCCGTGGCAGGGCACGGTCAGCCAGACTGGTCATCAACTGGGCTGGCGCAGTAAGCTCAGGCAACTTAGGCATATGCTTAAGCGTTAAGAAGTAATAAGTAAATGACGGGTCAAAACGGATAAGCAGGTATGTATCATCAGGACTTTATACTCAGGCAGATCGAACGACTGGCTAAAGCCATACAGCAGATGCTAAGCTATCACCGCTCGGGCCGGGTGGATGAGGCCTATGATCTTCTGGATAACTGCTACCAGGAAAGCAGTGGCTTCCTGAGGGCCCAATTACAGGACTGGGAGCCGGAGGCTTTCCTCGACAGGCTGGAAGAAGATGGCCTGGCTGCGCAGGAACTTGAAGCCCTTAGCCAGCTCACAGAGGCGGAAGGCCAAATGCTGGAAGCGGAAGAAGATTATGAGCTGGCCCGGCACCGCTACCAGATTACCCTGATGCTCCTGAACAAGGCAGCGGAGCAGGACATCACGAATTTTTCTCTGGAGCGGCAGTCACGCCTTAGCCAGCTCCGCAAACGGCTGGACAATCTTGCTTAAGCATGGTAACTTTGATGGTTAACCCCCAAAAGCCATGGCTTATGCATCGCAGTTATCCATTTTCCGGTCTCTTGATGCGGGTATTCCTGGGGATGATCCTGTTTATCCTGCTGATACCTGCTGCTCAGGCCTCCGATGCGGCTGAAAGGCCGGAAGCGGATGGCATCCTGTACAAGATCACCCATCCGGAGCAGGCCAAGCCTTCTTACCTGTTCGGCACCATGCACCTGATGAAAAGCGGCTACCTGGCTAAGTGGCCCCGTGTTCAGGAAGCTTTCCAGGCAGCAGACCGGGTAGTGGTAGAAACGGTAATCGACTCCAGCAAGCTGATGGAGATCGGTCAGATGGCCATGATGCGCAGCACCACCTATGGGAAGCTCTACGACTCAGCTACCCTGGATACGCTTAACCGCTACCTGAAAGCAAAGCTCCCCATGCCTACGGCTACCCTTAAGCGCATGAAGCCCATTCAGTTATCCATCCTGACTGCCCAGCAGGCCTACCAGCAGGTCAATTCCCCGCTTAAATCGGCTGACGGGATCAGCGTGGACCAGCACTTTGCGGCACAGGGCGAAAAACAGGGTAAAACCATCCTTACCCTGGAAACTATGATGGAGCAAGCGGAAATGCTTTTCAATGGGCTTTCAATTGATAAGCAAGCCGAAATGCTGATCAAGCAGGTGCGAAAGGGCGATGAGGTGAGTAGCTTTACCCGGAAGCTACTGGATCGGTATAAAAACCGCAACCTTGCTGGCCTGCATGAGCTTTATGAGCAAGAGGATTTTGCCACTCAGAACATGGGCTTTTTAGTGGAAGAACGCAATAAGGATTGGATAGACGATCTTAAAAAGCCGCTAAAAAAGGGTAATACCTTTACTGCTGTTGGCGCCCTGCACCTGCCCGGAGAGGAAGGGTTGCTCAGCCTGCTGAAGCAGGAAGGTTTTGAGGTTCAGCCTTTGTCAGTAAAATGATCAGAGGCGCACAAAGCGGATCTGTACCGGTGTATCATTCACTATGACCTTTTTCAAACCCTGCTCATCGTAGTAATACATGTTGGCATTGCCGCTGGGTAGCTTAAGCTTGTAGACATCAGGTTTTACCTGTGATACCGCCACAAGCTCCCTGTATTGTTCGCTGAACACCTGACCTTCAGATGGCCTGCTGAAATACAGACAAGCCGTGGAGAGGGTGCATTGAGCCTTATTCAGGTAATAGGATTCTTTCCCTTGTTGTTTGATGCGATAACGGCTGTCCTGCCACCGGATGCTGGTGCTGTCCCAGGTATTCTGGTTAACGGCTGTGCGGATAAAAGCTTTGGTCAGGTAGCCATTATCAAAAGTGGCTGACAGGTCGTAGATGATGTGAAACTCCTTGATCAGGGAAGCAGTCAGCTCCGTGAGCAGCCGGTAAGTGGTATGAGTACCGTTTTCCGTTTTCCTGGCGCTCAGTACTCCGATCTGGTTATCGCTGTACATGATGCCGTATTTACAGGTGTAATCACCCCCTGAAGAGGCCTGACCGGGAATCAAAAAGAAGCCTAGCAGCAGGATTCCAACCCTTGTACACGCCCGCCTTGTAATGCCACTCTGGCTGTAAGTATCCTGCTGCCTCATGGGCTGTTTGTTTAAAATTCCGGAAGGTTTAAATTCTTCCGGATGGTGCTATCCTTCAAGCTGTTCTTGGTCCAGTAAGCATTGCGGATGGTTTTTTGATGGCGGGCTACCGTGGTCATCATCTGCTCATTCGGGCCAAAGCCGCTCTTATGCCGGTCGGTCCAGCCTATGATCATATGCGGGAAGCTGCTTTCGTAGACGATGGTCAGGGTACGCTCAATTTCCGGGTACCGGATGCGGTAGCGCATCAGGTCATCCCCTTTAAAGCGATCGCCACTGTAAGGCTTTTGGGTGATGTTAGCAGTTTCCGGGTCAAGTTTCCGGTGGCGTAGCCACTTGAAAAAAGTGCCGGGAATAACGGCTACTTCTCCCGTAGGTAAGCTTTCAGGATCCTGCTTCAGGCGGGTCCAGAGCTCATCCTCCAGCCAGGTGGTGTCCGTTTCATAGGTCTCCTTTACCATATCCTGAAAGTAGGAGCGGCTATCCCACTGGTAGTTCCCATCCCGGTTATTGACCTGAAGGTAAGACTGCCCACACCAATCCTGTGATGAGCTGGTGACCTTCAGCGCATGGGGATATTGCTTCCGGTGGACCGGACTGAATACTGACATCATCATGCTGTAATCGTACATGCCGGTCTGAAAGCGCTTGATCTTATTCAGTTTCAGCACCTTGGTATCTTCAAGCCCGGGATTGGCCTCGTGCTTTACCTGCTTTTCCGGCAGGAAATCCTCAGTAACGAATACCATCACGGCTTCTCCTTCATTGGCCTGCCCGTAGCGGGACTGGGTAAGCTGATAGCGGCTAACCTCAGCCTTGCCGCTGTACCAGTAGTTTTTGAATTCCTCAGACAGGTTTGTTCGGGGCTTAGCCTGCTGCCCGGTATCTTTGGAGGCAGACTGCTGGCATCCGGTAAGTATTAAGGTGGAAAGGCTTAAGCCTAACAACAAGTAGCGATACATAGGAGCTTTACGTTTCATTTTTATGGCTAGTATAGTCAAAAACGGTTCCGAAGTGCTGGAAGCCTGATGAGCACGGGCTTCCCGTTCAGCAGGTATAAGACCTGCCGAAAGCAATCGAGCTCAGATTGCTATTTTTGCTCGCACTGTATAAATGGATAACAGCCCAAAATCCCTGCCATGAGCACGTCTAACCAACAAAAATTCGAAGAGCTACAGCAAAAACGAACCGAAAGCCAGCAGGGCGGAGGTGAGCAGCGCATTGCTAAGCAGCACGAAAAGGGCAAGCTAACAGCACGCGAGCGCCTGCACTTTTTGCTGGATGAAGGCTCGTTCGAGGAGCTGGACGCCTTCAAGAAGCACCGCAGCACCAACTTTGGCCTTGATCAACAGCAGTTTTTAGGAGATGGGGTCGTGACGGGCTACGGGACCATCTACGGCAGGTTGGTTTACGTGTTTTCCCAGGATTTCACGGTGTTCGGCGGCTCGTTATCTGAAACCCATGCGGAGAAGATTTGCAAGGTAATGGATTTGGCCATGCAGAATGGCGCACCGTTTATCGGCCTTAATGACTCAGGCGGAGCCCGTATACAGGAAGGCGTAACTTCCCTGGCCGGGTATGCGGATATTTTCTACCGCAATACCCGGGCTTCAGGCATGAT
>CAYYUA010000032.1:0-23744 GCA_964474835.1 uncultured Sphingobacteriales bacterium | reverse complement strand
TCAAAAACCTCTAAGGTATCCGGATTCACCACTTCTACCTCAATGCTTTCGCCATCTACATGGAATAGCACTAAGGCATTCTGCGTGGTAAAGTTCTGCACACGGTCCATCCAGGGCGTCTGCTCCTGCGCATAGTAGGGCGCCCCGGCTGCCCCGTTGTTGATCTGGTAGATGCTGTCGCTCAGGCTTACCTTGTCGTGCGCATAATCCGCCGGATAGCGCGGCATATCATCTGTTACTTGTAAGCGGTTGTAGTTGTGCTCGTCACCTGTCAGAATAGCCCGTACTTTATCGTGCTCATTCACCAGCAGGTCCAGCAGCTCATCCCGGCGCTGAATAATGCCGGTCTCTACAGCCTTTCCATTGACAGTGGGCCGGGGCTCATTGCTGCCGCTGTACCACATGTCATCATCCACATGGCCGCCATTCGGGAAAAAGGGCGTGTGCAGGGTCAGGAAAATGTGATCAATGCCCTCGTTGCTTTCGTACTGCTCGAGCGTTTGCCGCAGCCAGGCCAGCTGCTGATCCATGATGTAGCCGTGCAGATTACCCCCGACTTCCGGCACCGCCTCTATGGACGGGGAATACCAGTAATCCGAGTTCAGGGCGATCATGGCCACATTGCCATAGGTGTAATGAAAGGCCGTTTCCTTGTAGTCCGGAAAGTCTGGCTGGTCCGGGTTCGGATCATAAGCTGCACCATCCTCGCTCTGAGGTCCGTTATCCGGGTTATCAAAATGCCGCGAGAACAGCGTTTCGGCAGAATGCTGGTCAAACGGGAACTTATCCACGGTAAGGCCATAGCGGGTATTGTTATCAAAGCGCTGAAGGTAGGCCTCGTGGTTACCGGGTGAGGTATAAGTAGGCAGGTAGTGGGCAAAGGGCTCGATACTCCGCATCCAGTTGGCGTACTGCAGCTTCATATCGCCGGGCCGGGTTCCGTAGCCATTGATCAGGTCCCCGGTAAACTGCATGAAAGCCACATCCTCCTGCTCAGCCAGGGCACCGATGCGCTTCATGATGTAGGCATTGGCCCCGTAGATGTTCCGTTCACCACCACCCTGTCCGGCCCGGCTGTCACTGGCATAGGCAAAGGTGAAGGCCTCATCATTCCCGGTTTCCTGAGCCGTTTGGAAGTGGTAATCCCACGAGCGGTCGCCCACATGCACCGTGTAATCATACTCCTGATCAGCGGCTAAGCCCGTTATCACTACCTCATGGTGACGCTGCGTTGCCTGGCTCCGGAACATCTGCCCATTTACCTCTACTTCCGCCTTCACCGGCTCATTGGTCTCGAACAGCATGGTAGCGCCATCCGGCTGCAGGTTCTGCACAAACGGCCCACGCCTCAGGCAGGTATCAGGATAGAACTGCCCTTCCTTATTCCGGGCAAAGGTGATCTTGCCATCATACAGGATCTCGCCCTGAGCATTGGTGACCCGGTAGCCCAGGGTGCCGTAGCCTTTGTCCTCCCAGCCCACCATGTCGTACTTGCCATCAAACGCCTCCGCGATGTTGATGGTGGCTTTCCCGGCTTTCAGAGGCTGGGTTTGCTTAAAAAAGACCGGATGCGGATACTGGTAGGTGGAAGGATCACGGAAGCCATAATAAAGCGTACCGCTGAGAGAATCGTTTAGAAAATCAAAGCGTAACCCCTCATCCGTGCCCTTGATCTCAGCGCGCATCTGGTTCAGCGTGTACCGGGGCTCACCATTGGCCAGGGGCCACAAGGCGCCCTTGTTGTTCCGGTAGCCCAGCTCTCCGGCTTCATTGGTGGTGATGTTGTTGTACACTGCCGGCACTTCCTGAGCCTGCGCCAGGCTGGTCATCAGCAATAGGATTCCGAGTGCAATCCGCTGCATAAGGCGTGGTTGTTTGGGTCAAAGGTAAAACCCGGCGCTGACTGCCAGCTTTAACAAATCGTTAATTCCAGGTGCTTTCGCCCTGCCTGAGCTCAATTACCGTGATTTCCGGGTAAACCCCAAAGCGAGCAGGGAAGCCGAAAAAGCCCAGGCCGCGGTTCACGTACAGGTACTGATGCGCTTTCCGGTACAGGCCTGCCCAGTGCTTGTAGATCATACGGGCAGGGCTGGCCTTAAACCGCGTAAAGTCGATCCCCATCTGCATGCCGTGCGTGTGACCGGAGAGCGTAAGGTCAATATCCGGGTAGTGATGTACCACCTCCTTGCTCCAGTGCGTAGGATCATGGGATAAGAGCAACTGAAAGGTATCAGCCGGCAGGTTTTCCGAGGCACTGGCCAGGTTACCGTAGTTGGTAAAGCGCTTCAGCGAGCTCCAGTTATCCACCCCAATTACGGGAATGCTGGCGTCCCCTCTCCGGATAAAGCGCCATTCGTTCCGCAAGAGGTGCCAGCCCAGTTGCTGATAGGTGCTGACCATGGCGGCATTGTTGGCCTGCCAGGCCTCCCTATCCGGCCAGGTTTTGTAGTTGCCGTAATCATGGTTGCCGCGGATGGCATAAATGCCGTACCTGGCCTGTATTTGCTGCAGGGCTTCCAGGAATGGATCAGCCTCAGAGGTCTGGTAGTTGACCAGATCTCCCGTAAAGCATACCAGATCAGCCTCTTGCTGATTGATCAGCTGCACCGCATCCCGCACAGGCTGAACGCTTGGGAAGCTGCCGGTATGAAGATCCGAAATGTGGATCAGGCGGAACCCGTCAAAAGCTGATGGAAGGGCTGGAAAGCTAAGGGGAATGTGCCGGACTTTCAGGTTGTAAGCACCTTTCATCAGGCCGTACAGGACCGAGAGCATAGAAGGCTATTCAGCATGACAAGGGCAGGGTTGTTTAGCCCTTAACAACCTGTAACAAAAGCTGTACCCACTGTTGGGGCAAGGTCCTGTTCTTCCAGTAAAAGCCTGATTTTTGGATTGGAAAAACAGGGCAAACAAACCTCCTATGAAGCGCAGAGTGGTAGCTTATGGCGTGGTTATCCTTACGCTGCTAATGATGGCTGCTCCAGCTCAGCCAGCTTTTTCGCAGGATCAGGCATTCGGTCGCTATGATTCGCTGCGCGGAGCGCTAAATCCTCACCGCACTTGCTATGATGTGCATTTTTATGACCTATCAGTACAGGTATTCCCTGACGAAAAGCGCATCCGGGGCAGCAACAGCATCCATTTTACCGCTCAGCGGGATTTTGACACCCTGCAGGTAGACCTGTTTGCCAATATGGCGATCGATAGCATAACCTACCAGACCCAACGGCTCACCTATAAGCGCGATAGCAACTTTGTCTTTGTGGCATTTCCGTCAGTCGTTTCAGAAGGGGCCAGGGAGCGCTTTACCGTTCATTACCATGGCAAGCCCCGGGAAGCTCCTAAACCACCCTGGGATGGCGGTTTTGACTGGGATTCCGACAAAAAGGGACGCCCCCACATCGGGGTGGCCTGCGAGGGCACCGGGGCCAGCCTCTGGTGGCCCAACAAGGATCACCTGACCGAGGAGCCGGACAGCATGGCTATTACCGGAATCGTGCCTGAGGAGCTAATGGTAGTGGCCAATGGCGATCTGCGCAGGAAAGAACAGCGGCCTGAGGGCTTTCAGGCTTATCATTGGTTTGTAGAGTATCCGATCAACAACTACAACGTCACGCTGAACATTGGCCACTACGCGCATTTCCAGCGGCAGTACCATTCCCCGATGACAGCGGGCTCCCTGCCGCTGGATTATTATGTGCTGGACTACAACCTTGAAGAGGCCAAAGCGCATTTTGAACAGGTGCCGGGTATCCTGAAGTGTTTTGAGCGGTATTTCGGCCCTTATCCCTTTCCGAAGGATGGCTATGCCCTGGTGGAAACGCCTTACTGGGGTATGGAGCACCAGGGAGCTATTGCCTATGGCAACGATTACCAGAACCGGCCGCGCGGCTTTGACTACATCATTCTGCATGAAACCGGCCATGAGTGGTGGGGCAATAGCGTCAGTACGCATGACCATGGTGCGATGTGGATCCACGAATCCTTTACGACTTACATGGAGGCACTCTACATCGAGTGCCGCTATGATTATGATGAAGCGGTCAGTTACCTGAAGCAGCAGCGCAGGCGCATCCGGAACCAGCACCCGATCATGGGCCCGCTGAAGGTGAACTACACCAGCTGGCCGGCTTCAGACATGTATTACAAGGGCAGTTGGATGCTTCACACGCTGCGGAACAGCATCAATAACGATTCCACCTGGTTCCAGATCCTGGGCGGCCTGACGGACACATTCCGGCATACGGTGGTTAACAGTCAGGACATCATTGGTTATATCAATGCCCACACGGAGCGGGATTACGAGCCTTTCTTCCGGCAGTACCTCCACCATACTGATCCGCCGGTTTTTGAGTACAAGGTGCAGGAAGGGAAGGAGAGCTCAAAGCAGCTAGCCTACCGCTGGTCAGCAGCCGTGGAAGAATATACCATGCCGGTCACGGTGCGGATCAACGGGCAGCGCCATCGCCTGACCCCTACGCGGGAGTGGCAGGAGCTCAAGGTTCAGGATGCCGTAGAGGAGGTCAGGCCGGACCGGGAGAACTTTTACATCTCCGTTAACCGGATTTCTGAAACCGCTTCCGATCCCTGATGGCTTTAAAGCTTAGCCAGGGGCTGCCGGTGTAGCTCACCCAGTACATGCTGAACCTGCTGCAAGTCTTCTTCTGAAACATCCAGATGGGTGACCATCCGGAACTGCTGAGGGCCAAAGGGCACTGCCTGTATACCCTGGTCGGATAGCTGATCCAAAAAAGTCTGAAGGGGGTGCCCGGGCTTCAGTTCTCCGAGGATGATGTTGGTCTCTACGGGCATAACATTGGCCACATACGGCTGCTCGCGCAGGGTTTGTGCCAGGCGCCGGGCCTTCTCGTGATCTTCGGCTAACCGGTGGTAATGGTGATCCATGGCATGGATAGCAGCCTCTGCCAGATGACCGGCCTGTCGCATACCGCCTCCCATCACCTTGCGGGAGCGGTGCGCTTCCTGGATGAATGAGAAATTGCCTAGCAGCATAGAGCCAACCGGAGCGCCTAAGCCCTTGGAAAGACAGACGGATACAGAATCGAACAGGGAGCCTACCGTTTGGGTATCGAGCCCCTGCGCCACCAGCGCGTTGAACAGGCGCGCCCCGTCCAGGTGCAGTTTCAGGCCCTTTTTATCGCAGATCCGGCGCAGGGCCAGCATTTCTTCCAGCGACCAGCAGTGACCGCCTCCCTTATTTGAAGTGTTCTCGACCACTACCAGCCGGCTTTGCGGCTTGTGTACGTCATCCGGTGTGATGGCAGCCTCGACCGCCTCAGGACTAAAGACCCCCCGGTCATGGTCCACCGGATAGACCATCACCCCTGAGTGAACCGCAGGCCCTCCACCCTCATAGCGGTAAACATGGGCGTTTTTGGCGCAGATCAGCTCATCGCCCGGCTGGGTATGGGTGCGGATGGCCAGCTGATTGGTCATAGTGCCGGAAGGACAGAAAAGGGAAGCTTCATGGCCAAACCACCTGGCCGCTTTTTCCTGAAGCGCGTTCAGGCTGGGATCCTCATTGAAGACATCATCCCCCACCTCAGCTTCAGCCATGGCTTGCCGCATGGCAGGCGTTGGCTTGGTTACGGTATCGCTTCGCAGATCGATCATAGGACAGGCGTTAGCGGTAGGGGTTACAGCAACCCCAGTTTTGACAGGAATTCGATGGTCAGAGCAGGCTTAAGCAAAAGTGTAAAAGCCACACCGAACAAGGCCCCGTAAAAGTGAGCATCATGGTTGATATTGGTGGCACTGTTCCGGGCCATGTAGGCTGAGAAAACCAGGTACAGCACTCCTAAGATGATACCCGGTATGGGCACAATGGCAAACAGGAAAATCTCCCGCCATGGCTCAAAAATGATACTGGCAAAGACCACCGCAGCTACAGCACCAGAGGCGCCTAAGCTGCTATAACCCGGATCCTGCTGATGCTTAAAAAACGTTGCCATATCGGAGAGCACCAGAGCCCCGATGTATAAAAGGATGAAGTTAAGGGTTCCCAGGCTCTCGCCAAAAAGCTGTTGATAAGTGCCCTCCACCACTGTTCCGAATGACCGGAAAACAAACATGTTAACAAACAGGTGAATCCAGTCCCCGTGGATCAGGCCGGAGGTCAGGAACCGGTCATACTGATGCTGCTGCTTGATCCAGTACGGCTTGAACAGGAACCGATCAAAAAGCTGTGGGTTGGAGAAGGCCCAGATAGAGATACCAACTGTTATTAACAGAATGATCAGGGTCATTGCTTACCTTTTAGCGCTAGCTAGTCGCAAAATGCTTGTCAAGTTATGCATAACGAAACACCCCTGAATACAGACTTCTACGAGCTGACCATGGCCGCTGGCTACTTTGAAGAGGGCCATACAGGCTGGGCCTCGTTTGACCTGTTCGTCCGGCGGCTGCCAGCTAACCGTAACTTCCTGGTAGTTGCGGGCATTCAGCAGGCGCTGGATTACCTTACGAACTTACGGTTTTCGGGCAGGGAGATCGAGTACCTGCGTCAGCAGCCAGCTCTACAGCACATCAGCGAGGCTTTTTTTGAGTACCTGCGGGGCTTTCAGTTCTCAGGTAACGTTTATGCCATGGAAGAAGGCAGTATAGCCTTCCCGCACGAGTCCATCATGCAGGTTCATGCCCCGCTGATCGAAGCTCAGCTCATAGAAACCTTCCTGATCAGTACTGTTCAGTTTCAGACTATGGTGGCCTCGAAAGCAGCCCGGGTGGTGCAGGCAGCACAAGCGGACGGGGAGGAACGGAATGTTCTGGAATTCGGCAGCCGGCGGGCCCACGGCGGAGAGGCTGGTGCACTGGCCGGCCGCGCTGCTTTTGTTGGCGGTTGTAAGGCTACCTCAAATACCCTGGCCGGCTACCAGTTTGGCGTCCCGGTCTCCGGTACCATGGCGCACTCCTGGATCATGGCCTTTGAGGAGGAAAAGGCTGCTTTTGAGGCATTTTACCAGCACTTTAAAGAGCAATCCGTTTTTCTTGTGGACACCTACGATGCGGTGGAAGGCACCAGACTGGCCGCGGCCCTTGATCAGCCATTCCGGGGGGTTCGGCTGGATAGCGGGGATCTGGACAGCCTGAGCCGGCAGGCCCGCGCTATTCTTGATCAGCATGGCCACCGGCAGGCACAGGTGCTGGCCAGTGGCGACCTGAACGAGTACCGCATCCGGGAACTGGTACAGGCTGAGGCGCCCATCGATGCCTTTGGTGTAGGAACCCAGCTAAGCACATCCGCGGATGCCCCGTACCTGCCCATGGTCTATAAGCTCACTGCCTATGAGCAGGGCGGAGCCACACGGTATACCATCAAGCTGAGTGAGGAAAAGCAGACCCTGCCGGGCCTTAAGCAGGTCTACCGGCATTATGACCAGCAGGGTTTCATGGAGCGGGACACTATTGCCTTTCAGACCGAAGCGGCACCGGAAGGTGATACTCCGCTCATTCACACTTATCTAAAGAGCGGGCAGCTTGTAAAAGCCTTTCCTGAGCTTGGGGATGTCCGGGATAATACCCTTGCAGGGCTTGCCCGTCTGCCTGCCGGCCACAAGCGGCTGAAGCCGGCAGATCCCTTCCCGGTTCAGCTCTCCGAAGCCATGGCGCAGACCAGGACCAGGCTGCAGCAGGAGCTTACCCCTCATCGCCCTGATCCTGATCAATAGCCTTTCCAAGAACAGGATTTACCATATTTGAGCGGGCAAACACCAAAGCATGACGACTGAGGCCGATACGGTTCTAAGTGTTGAGGAGCTGACTATTCGCTTTCACACGCACGAGCGTGCCCTGACAGCCGTAGACACAATTAGCTTTTCGCTGAGGCGGGGCGAAACGCTCGGGATCGTTGGCGAATCCGGCTCCGGAAAGTCGGTGACCTCTCTGGCCCTGATGCGCCTGATCAACCAGCCACCGGGGGAAGTTCAGCAGAAGGCGATTACCTATACCCCCGCAGAAGGCCCGGCTGTGGACCTTTCCCGCATCTCGGACAAGGGCATACGGCAGTACCGGGGCAATGACATCGCCATGATTTTTCAGGAGCCCATGACCTCCCTGAACCCGGTCTACACCTGTGGTGATCAGGTGATCGAGGCCATCCGGCAGCACAACCCGGTATCCAAGCGGGAGGCCCGGGAGCAGGCCCTGCAGCTATTCCGGGATGTACAGTTGCCCAGGCCCGAGCAGATGCTCCGCTCCTACCCGCATCAGCTGTCCGGAGGCCAGAAGCAGCGCGTCATGATCGCAATGGCCATCTCATGCAATCCGGCGGTGCTGATCGCTGACGAGCCTACCACGGCCCTGGACGTGACGGTGCAGAAGGTGATCCTCGACCTGCTGCACAGGCTGCAGCGCCTCTACGGCATGAGTATTATCTTCATCACCCATGATCTCGGGGTGATCGCTGAAGTAGCTGACCGGGTGCTGGTAATGTATCAGGGTCAGGTAGTAGAGGAGAATAGCATTTATCAGCTGTTCTCAGCGCCGCAGCATCCGTATACAAAGGGCCTGCTGGCCTGCCGCCCGCCCCTGGATCAGCGGCTTCAGCAATTGCCTACCATGGAGGCCTTCATGCGTATGGATGAGCAGGGGCAGGCCCAGAGCCTGGATAAGTCGGTAGGCATGGCGCTGCAGGAAATGACCATCAGCGCTGAGGAGCGCCGGAAGCACCTGAAGCGCCTGTACAACCGGAAGCCGCTGCTGCAGGTCGAGGATCTCAGAGCCTATTTTCCCATCCGCAAGGGCGTATTCGGCCGGATCGTGGACTACGTCAGGGCTGTGGATGAAGTCTCATTTGATGTGTATCCGGGCGAGGTCATGGGCCTTGTTGGCGAATCCGGCTGTGGAAAGACTACCCTGGGCCGCGTGCTACTGCGCCTGCTGGATGCGACCGGAGGTTCCGTGCAGTACCGGCAGGAGTCCCTGCTGGAGCTGAACCAGGAAGCCATGCGACAACTGCGGAAGTCCATGCAGATCATCTTTCAGGATCCCTATTCCTCGCTAAACCCGCGGATGACCGTAGG
The DNA here is from genome assembly GCA_964474835.1 of uncultured Sphingobacteriales bacterium. Classification (GTDB taxonomy): domain Bacteria; phylum Bacteroidota; class Bacteroidia; order CAILMK01; family CAYYUA01; genus CAYYUA01. The sequence goes on along the minus strand of CAYYUA010000032.1, from coordinate 14,703 downwards.
CAATGCCATCCTGGAGCCGATGCAGGTGCACCGGCTCTACCGCCATAACCGAGAGCGCAGGGAAAAGGTCATTGAGCTGCTGGAACGGGTAAACCTGAGCCCTCAGAGTTTTAACTGCTACCCTCATGAGTTTTCAGGGGGGCAGCGTCAGCGGATCTGCATTGCGCGGGCCCTGGCGGTGGATCCGGAATTCATCATTTGTGATGAGTCAGTTTCGGCACTGGATGTCTCGGTACAGGCACAGGTGCTGAACCTGCTGACCGAGCTTAAGCAGGAATATGGGTTTACCTATATCTTCATCTCGCATGACCTTTCAGTGGTCAAATACATGGCTGACCGTATTATGGTCATGAAAGACGGGGCCATAGAGGAGATTGGTGAGGCAGATGAGGTGTACCATCACCCGCAGAGCCCTTACACGCAGAAGCTGATAGAAGCCATTCCAAAAGGGCGGCTATCGGATATTGAAGAAGCCGTTGCTAAGCGCAGCCAGCCCTCAGATGCCGGGCAGCCATCTACTTCGCCGGATTAGCGCATGGTTTCCTTGATATCCCGCATGATATCGTGCCCCATCTTATCCCGTTTGGTCTTGAGGTAGTCCTCATTGTAAGCATTCGGCTTCACCTCCATAGGGACCCGGTCCACGATCTCAATCCCGAAACCCTGCAGTCCCTTTCGCTTAGAGGGATTGTTTGAGAGCAGGCGCAGCTTCTGAACGCCAAGATCCCTCAGGATCTGAGCTCCAATCCCATAATCGCGCTCGTCCATCTTAAAGCCCAGCTTCAGGTTGGCTTCTACGGTATCCATGCCTTCTTCCTGCAGCTTGTAAGCTTTCAGCTTGTTGAGCAGGCCAATGCCGCGCCCTTCCTGATTCATGTAAAGAACAACGCCTTTCCCCTCTTCTTCCACAAGCTCCATGGCGCGGTGCAGCTGAGGGCCACAGTCACACTTGTGAGAGCCGAAAATATCCCCGGTGGTGCAGGAAGAGTGAACGCGGACCAGCACGGGCTCATCCTCAGTCCAGGTGCCCTTGGTCAGGGCCAGGTGCACTTCTCCTGTAGTAAGCTGGCGGTAGGCCTGCAGGTTAAAATCCCCGTATTGGGTGGGCAGGTTCACACTGATCTCCCGTTCGATCAGGGTTTCGTTCTGCATGCGGTACATGATCAGATCCTTGATGGAGATCAGTTTCAGGTCCAGGTCCCTGGCCTTTTCAGCCAGATCCGGCAAGCGGGCCATAGAGCCGTCTTCATTCATGATCTCAACTAGGGTTCCGGCCGGCTTGAACCCAGCAAGCCGGGCCAGGTCGATGGCGGCTTCCGTATGGCCCGGGCGCCTGAGGACGCCTCCGGTCTTGGCCCTTAGCGGGAAGATATGCCCCGGTCGCCCGAGGTCTGCCGGCTGGGTTTGTTCATCCACCAGTGCCTGAATGGTTCTGGCCCGGTCGTGGGCTGAGATCCCGGTGGAGGTATCATCGCTCAGCAGATCCACAGAAACGGTGAAGGGCGTAGCATGGGTGGCCGTGTTGTCCTGAACCATGGGCTCCAGCTTCAGCTCATCGCAGCGCTTTTCGTCTACCGAAGCGCAGATCAGGCCCCGCCCTTCCTTGGTCATAAAGTTGATGGTCTCGGGCGTTACATTTTCAGCTGCTGTTATAAAGTCGCCTTCATTCTCCCGGTCTTCATCATCCACGACTATTACCAGCTTACCCTGGCGTATGGCCTCGATAGCGCTGTCTATGGTGTCAAACTGAATGTCGGACATGGTATCGCTGGTTTCTTTTTTAAGATTTTAGGTTGGAACAGGGCTTGACACACAAAAGTTTTAAGCCTTTGGTGTACTGTCCCATGTCCCATCGCCCGGTGCTAATAAGTACTGGAAAAAGCCCACCAACAGTGCTATGTTCATTAGCACAAAGTGACTAACATACCGCAGCGGGGTAATATACCAGTTTAGCTTTCTAAAGACCAAATCCACAAAACCCAGTCCATAAAATCCGAGCTGAAGGATGAGCAAAAGCGTGAATAGCTCATGGTAAGGGAGCAGTAGCAGATTGGCGATCAGCATCACGGCCATCAGAAAAGGGCCAATCCAGCGAATAACTTTGTGAGAGAAAAAGGCGTAGCCGGCAAAACTTTGGAGGGGATTGTCAAGGGTTCCGAAGTACCCAAGGTTCTGGAAATTGCCCTTGCTGATACGGACTTTTCGCCGGAACTGGATACCACTATCACCCGAAACCTGCATGATACAGTGTGCATCGCTGGCAAAGCAGGTTTGGTAACCCTGTTGAAGAATGCTCATGAAGATGAAGAAATCATCCACATAGAAGCCTTCCGGAACAGGTTGGAAGAGGGATTGCCGAACAGCGTAGCATGTTCCATCTGCTCCGATAACAGCTCCTCTTGCTCCCTCGCCCTGTTTCATCCTCACTTCCCGCTGATTGTAATTGATCTCCTGGTAAGCAACCTGCTCATTGGCTGTACCCCGAACCAGGAGATTGGCCTGCACGCCACCGACAGCCGGGTCATGGAAAGGGCGTAACAGGTTGGCAAGGGTTTCGGGATAAAACAGTGCATCTGCATCAGTCAGAATCAGGATGTCGCCGGCGGCCTGCTTAGCCAGGTAATTAACGATCTGGGGCTTACCAGTGCGCTCCTCAAAACGGAGGTAAGAGATCTGCGGATACTGACGGGCATACTGCTCCAGGATCGCATCCGTTTCATCTGTGGAGGCATCAGAGCCTACCCACACTTTTAGCCGGTCCAGCGGGTAGGTGGTGGCCATCACACTTTCCAGCTTCTGCCCGATAACGGCTGCCTCATTGTAAGCAGCGATGATCACCGTCACCTTTACATCAGGGGTTGGATAACCGGAAAAACCGGGCTCAGCCCTGGAGCGGATCATGCGAAGCGGGAAGATCACATAGGAGTGGACCAGCAGCAGCATTGGAACCACTAACAGGGCTGTTAAGAAGTACACCATATCCCGCAGGGCCTAACGGGGTAGCCCTTGTTTTCTGTAGCTCAGGTTTTGTAGCTGGTTATACTGCTGCTGAAAGCGAAATTAAAAAAAGCTTAAGGTACTGGACTGGCGCTGCCGGGATGTTGCTACAGCGACTGGATCTCCGCAACAGCCAGGCTTTTCAGGAAGGTAACAGCCTGTTCAGCTATGGCTGGCAGATCGTATGCCCGGGCTACTGTAGCTCTGGCCTGCTGGCCAAGTGCTTGCCGGTAATGGGGATTTTCGAGGCAGTGGATAATATGCTGACTGAAGGCTTCAGCGGAGTCTGCGATCAGCAACTCCTGCCCATCAGCTGCCTGAATCCCATTAGCGCCCAGACCAGTGCTAACGATCGCTTTTCCAAGGGCCATTCCCTCCAGGATTTTGATCCGCAGACCGCTGCCTGAGTGGAGGGGAACGACCATGATATCTCCTTCCTGCATAAAAGCCCTGGCGTCTTCCACCTCTCCATAAACGGACACATTTGAAGGCACAGTGTTGCTATAGCTGGCAGGCATGCTGCGACCGGCCAGGGCCAGTTGGGCATCCGGCACAGCTGCCAAAACCTGTGGCCATACTTCCTGTAAAAGCCATACTACAGCATTCTGATTCGGGAGCCAGTCCATAGCGCCTAAGTGGAAAACCAGCTTCCCCGGCTGGTGGTCTGCAGCCAGGGGGTAGTCAGCTAGCGGCAGCCCTACCGGGATAGGCTTAATAGGGCCTTTAAAACCCATTTGCCGAAAACGCGCTCCATCTGCCTCTGCGATAGGCAGAATGGCGTCAAAATCCGACAGGTGACGGTGTTCAAAGGCTTGCAACCGGTTGGTTTGCAGGCGCAGGTAAGCCTTTTTCAGGCGGTTCCGGGTTTGCTCTGTTACGCCCTGCCATATGGCATGCTCCACATTATGGGCCCTTAGCACCAGGGTTGCTTCTGAGTAAGTCCTGATCAGCTCAGTGTAGGTACTCAGGTAGATCTCCTCTAGTTGTATAACATCAAAGGGCTGCTCAGTCAACAGGTTGATCAGCTCCTGCTCTACTGGTTTCTGCCGAAAGCGGGACACATGGTAGGGCTCTCCGCTCAGCAGGTTCCGGAAAGCACCACCAAACGTAACCTGTGTATCCGTAGTGACGCTCCGCAGCCTGACCTGACTCAGCGCATCCTCAGTTGGGATGGCTTCAGGCGGATAGTAATGCTTGTGGGTATTCAGGGCCAGTACTGTCACCTCAGCACCTGCCTCCCAGTATCCTCTGATCATGTTGTGGATAGCGATAGCGCTGCCATCGCGCTGAGGGTAGGGTAGCTTGTTGCAGAAGATCAGGATCCGCATTCAGGTTAGTTTGCCCTTCCCATTCCAGGGATAAGTTTCAAAAGCCACCGGTAATTCTCTTTGTTAAAAATGTTCACGTCCCGGTTAGCCATGTAGGTGATAGCGATACCGATGGGCGCTAGAACAATCAGCGGGAGCCAGACACCGACCTGAAGGTTCATAACGTAATCCTCAGCCATTTTCCGGCCCGTCATGGAAAGCACATGATAGATCAGAAAGAGGACAATCGAGGCAATGGCTGGTAGCCCCAGCCCGCCTTTGCGGATAATGGCTCCCAGTGGTGCTCCGATAAAGAAAAGGGCCAGGATAACAATTGAAAGCTTGAATTTCTTGTACCAGGCCAGGTTGTATTCTGCAATGTGCTCTTTAAGACTAGCCACGCGGCCGGAGTGAACGCTAAGCACCCCCTGCACTGATTCGGCCATTCCTTTGGCCCGGTCAAGCGTTTGACGGGGATTGGCTGTATCCAGCCGGGCAGCAAGGGAGGCTGTATCCGGCGGCACAGGTAGTGCCGGTCCTTTGAAGAAGGCTGAATCCCGGAACTGCCGGAAGTAGGGATCCAGGTATTCTTCCATGCGCCGCTGGCGGCCTGTTAGCTCCTTGTTGAGGGAGTCTGTAAATCTGGAAAGCTTCTCAACACTCAGCATCTGAAAGTGGTGCTTAAACAGCGCCTCCTTGGTCCGGTCCAGGTTAAAGCCGGACAACGAAAAGCGCAGGCTGTAGTCATCAAACTGGAGGCGGGTGTGGGGAAAATTGCTCCCGTTGCTCTGGTCGCTTGATAACGCTTCATACCGCTCCCCGCTGAACAGGTTCAGGATCAGGTATTCCTCGCCCGGGGTGGTGAACATCTTCCCACTATCCGCGCGCAGCACTACATTGCTGGTATTGCCCTGAGTGTGGTCGTAGATTAGCACATCACGAATAGCGCCACCCTCTTCCTTTTGTTCCACACGGATGCTATAACCATCGATCTGGTTGTAAAAGATCCCCTCCTGCAGATCCAGAGCAGGTTTCTGCTCCCGCACATCCCACAGCAAGGAGCCGAACTTCAGGTTGGCTTTCGGGATCACCAGGTTGGAGAAAAAGAACGCTCCTACCGATAAGGTAGCAATGATCAGAATTAGCGGTACCATAACCCGCATCAGGGAAATTCCGGCTGATTTGAAGGCCATTAGCTCCTGGTTCTCAGCCAGGCCGCCTAAGGTCATCATAGAAGAGAGTAGCACAGCCAGCGGAAGGGCGAGCGGGATAAAACTAGCTGAGGCGTAGAACAGCAGCTTAAGGATCACGAACGGCTCAATCCCCTTCCCGATCATGTCATCGATGTGCTTCCACAAAAACTGCATCAGGATCAGGAAAAGGCAAATGAAGAAGGTAGCTATAAAAGGCCCTATGAATGAGCGAAGGGTAAGCTTATAAACTTTTTTCACGAACGGCTTCTCTTAATTTTGATAGCTCAAAAGCTGCTCAGGCAAACGATACCCGCCGGCTATCCATTCACAGGATGGCAACAGGGTATCAGTTAACGCCAACACAAGCTAATCCCATGCAAAGGAATGAAATCACCTTTACCGAAGAGGAAAGTGCTGTTCTCCGCAACCACACTTTTCTGCCCCTGAAACACCAGGCCACGGACAAGGTCATTAGCCTGATGTCAGCAGTTCGGGAAGCCATTGATGAAGTCTGGCAGGAACAAGGACACCAGTGGGCCATCCCCTGTACGCAGGATGATGTAAAAATCTCACGGGGTGAGAATTACCGCCAGCTGCCCTATGTGATACTGGACTATCCGCGGAAGTTCAGCCGGGACGATGTATTTGCCTTTCGCAGCATGTTCTGGTGGGGGCAGCTTTTCAGCTACACCCTTCACCTGCAGGGCCACTCCCTACAGGCATACCGGCAGCGTTTAATAGAGCAGCTGCCACATCGTAAGCACCAGCTACCGGATGTTTACCTGTGTGTTGGAGAAACGCCCTGGCAGTACCACTACGGAGCCGATAACTACCGCCTGCTTGCCGATTGCTCAGATGCTGATATCCTGGAGATTCTGGAGGAGTGGTATTTTGTCAAGCTCAGCACCTGGATTCCGGTGAATGCCTCTGCCGGGCAGGTGCAGACCAGTGGTCAGTACTGGTTCCGGCAGTTTATGGAGCTACTTTATGGCGAAGACAAAGCGTAGCTACCCCCCGATAGTGCCCTTAAGCTGCTCGATGACGCTTTCCCACATGAGCTTGGCTTCTTCCACCTCGTCAGCGTCATCATAGTCATGCACAATGATTGACGTGTCCTCCGTCAGGTCATCCTTCTGGATTTCAAAGATGAGGTACTCCTCATCCTGCCGTTCCGTCCATTTATACTTGACCAGCTTATTAGCCTTACGCTGTACAAGCTGGGCTCCTTCCTGGCTGCCTTCCCAGTAGAACGTGTAGTGGTTACCATTTACCGTTACGTCATCAGCAAACCAGGCTGCTAAGCCACTTGGATCGGTCATGTAATTGTACACAAGCTCTGGCTTGGCCTGAACCGGAAATTCAACCCGGTACTGCTGTCTTCCGCTCATAGCTAACCTTTTGGTATCCTATCGCTGTCTTTTGATAAGGTTTTGAAATTATTTAGCTGGTCATCAATAGCTGAACAGCTCAAACCTAATTTTATTTTCAGGTTATAACAAGAATTCTGGTTATTCGCAGTCAGGGCCATGTACCCAGCACAGTCTTGCCGGCATACACCTGCTGGCCGACTTCCACCTGAAGCTGGGTTTTTACGGGTAGCAGGATGTCTGTTCTGGAGCCAAACTTGATAAAGCCCAGCTGCTCCCCTTGCCGGGCTGGCTGCCCTTCCTGCAGGTAAAAACGGATCCGGCGGGCCATCACGCCCGCAATTTGCCGTAGCAGGATGGTGCCGTGCTGAGTCTGCCAGCCAATGGCATTCTGCTCGTTCAGGGCGGAAGACTTCGGATTGTAAGCTGCCAGGTACCGCCCGGGATGATACTGGTAATAAGCAAGCTTACCATCGGCCGGTACCCGGTTTACATGAACGTCAAAAGGCCCCATGAAAACAGAGACCTGAAGGCATTGCTGCTGTAGGTACTCAGGTTCGTAAACGATCTCCTTAACGACTACCTTACCATCAGCTGGAGACAAGAGCTCCCCGGTAGCAGGGTTGCTATCACGCGCAGGGTGGCGAAAAAACTGCACGAGGAAGGCCATAAGCACAATCAAACCAGCTGTAAGCATGCCAGCCGCCCAGAAGGGCAGCCACAGCCAAAGCAGCGCAGTTACTCCCAGCACGATAACGGCTGCAGTTGCCAGGAATTGCCGTCCTTCCGGATGGATCGTCATTTCAAAAACCTTCCCTGTTATCGGTTAGCTGTACCTGTTTGTTCTGCTTTGGTTAAAGGCCCGTACTTTTGTGCATTGCAAATTTAGACCTTTCCGAACGCGGTCGTACGGGGCCAGGTGGTTAGAGCAGCTACCACAAGTAAAGAACCGGGAAGCAAAGCGGAACACTGACCAGCAGGCCGTCAAAACGGTCCAAAACCCCACCATGCCCGGGTATCAGCTGGCCACTATCCTCCCATCCTGCGCTCCGTTTCAGGGCTGATTGAAACAAGTCTCCCACTACAGCACCAGCACCTATCAGCAGGCCGCTGATCACAGCCTGGCCTGTCATCAGGTTAATGCCATCCAGCTGAACCCATATAGCTGCACCGCCAGCACTGGCCAATAGTCCGCCAAAAGTCCCTTCCCATGTTTTACCCGGGGATACCCCGGGAGCAAGGGTGTGACGGCCCGCTGTTTTACCGGCAACATAGGCCATGGTGTCGTTGGCCCACACCAGGCTTATAAGAAACAGCACAAGAAGCCCTTCGTGAGAGCCGGTCTTGTAGCTTAATAGCAGTACAAGGGCCATAGGCATGGTTAAGTAAAGCCATCCCATACTGGTGAGTCCCAGATCCACCACAAACGAGTGCTGATAAACCCGGTTGCGATAGAACCCGAGCAGGAGCAAAACAAGGCCCGGTATCCAGAGAATCCATGCGCCTGGAAGGGCGAAGTGCAGGCCAAGGAACAGGAAAACCGTAAGGGCTAACCCAGCCGCCATTCCTACTGCCCGCAGAGGGTGGTAGCCAATGGCTTCGCTGATCCGGTAAAATTCCAGTAAGCCCAGCGCCTGGATCAGCACAACCAGGATCGCCAGGCTCCAGCCATTCCATAAAATGCCAAAGACCATAACAACTACCAGCAGCAGACCGCTGGCTGAGCGCTTCATCAGAGAGCTCATAGCTGCTGGCTTAGAATGATGGATTCAGCCGATTCTGTATCTTCAGGGTTAACGTAGATTTCAACTTCCCCAAACAGGTGGTAGGATGAGTCCTTCTTATCCAGGATGACAGCCGGAATGCTGTTATTCTCCAGTGCACCCTTCACGATTTCCGCCTTGTGCCGGAGGCTGGTGGTATAGATCTTTTGCCATCCCTGTACCTCATCGCCCTCACTGCCAAAAAGGTCATTGTTAATACGGCTGAGGAAGAACATGATCACCCCGCCCAGAACCAAACTTACCAGTGCCGTTGCAAATGGATAGTTCATAGCTGCCTGACTCTCCATATTAACCTGAACGATGCCTTTCTGACGCAGAAACGCTGCCGTTATCCCCGCAAAATTATTGACAAAGTGGGCAAAAACGGGCACCCAGATCGTTCTGGTGTATAGCAGCAAATACCCCAGGATAAGCCCGAGAAAAAAGCGCGGCAGGAAGCCGAAAAACTGCATGTGAAAGGCGCTGAACAGGAAGGCTGTAACGATGATGGCCAGATGCACCCGCCCGTACCACTGATACAGCATGCGCTGAATCAGGCCGCGGAAGAAAAATTCCTCAGCAACCGCAGCTGTAATGGCAATCACCAGCACATTCAGCAGGTACTGCCCTGTGCTGTCCATGTTAACGAAGGTCTTGATCAGCTGCTGATTCTCCTTTTCGGTACTCTTCAGCCACTCCATCAGCCAGCTAAGGCTCTCAGGCAGGGTAAGCGCCTGATTCAGCTCATTCAGCCAGTTGATGAACGGGTAAACGATCGCCAGCAGCGGCAGCACCAGCATAAAAGGCGTCAACTTAGGAGGCTTGTTCAGGCTAAGGTAGCGCAGGAGCTTTTCCCGGAAAAGGATGGGCACCACAAAGGCCGGAATCAGGAACAGCCCAACTGCTGAGAAAAACTGAAAAACCTTAAGCCCCGTCACCTGTGCGTCATTGATCTGGCTAATCTGGTAGCTGGTAAGCTCCTGGAAGCCTGCCCCGCTCACCAGGCTGCCCACCGCTACGCCAATCAGGGAAAAAACGATAGCCGAAATCATCGTCACCCCGATCAGGATCAGGATCTGGGAAAACTTCTCGTACCAAACCGGGTACCGGTGGATCAGCTTGATGTTCTCCATGCCTTTACTGTAACTTTGGGTAAAAAGCGTGCAAAAGTGGTAAAAATACGAAACATCGACCTTGGGGATTTCCCCTTGTTAGTGGCACCGATGGAAGATGTGAGCGATCCGCCCTTCCGGGCGCTGTGCAAGGAGTACGGGGCTGACATGATGTATACGGAATTCATCTCTTCTGAGGGGCTGATCCGCCAGGCTGGGAAAAGCACCAAAAAGCTGGACCTGTTTGAGCAGGAGCGGCCGGTCGGTATTCAGATTTTCGGGAGCGAGATCGAGAGCATGAAGGAGGCAACGCGGATTGCAGAAGCGGCTAACCCGGATGTGATCGACATCAACTACGGCTGCCCCGTTAAAAATGTGGCCTGTAAGGGGGCCGGAGCGGGCATCCTGAAGGATATTCCCAAAATGGTCAGCATGACCTCCGAGATCGTGCAGAGCACCAACCTGCCAGTGACCGTTAAAACCCGCCTGGGCTGGGATGAGCAGACCAAATACATTGCCGAGGTGGCCGAGCGCTTACAGGATGTTGGGATCGAAGCCCTGAGTATTCATGGGCGCACCCGTGTGCAGATGTACAAGGGCGAGGCTGATTGGAGCCTGATCGGGCAGATCAAGCAGAACCCGCGCATCCGGATCCCGGTTTTTGGTAATGGTGACGTTAATTCGCCCCATGTGGCTGAAGAGAAGCGCCAGACCTATGGCGTGGACGGCATCATGATCGGCCGGGCCGCTATTGGTCAGCCGTGGGTATTCCGGGATATTAAGCACTACCTGAAAACCGGCGAATTACTGGATCCGCCCGGTGTGAGTGAGCGGGTACGGGTCTGCAAAAAGCACTTAGCGGATTCTATCAGGTGGAAAGGCGAACGCGAGGGCGTTCTGGAGATGCGCCGGCATTACCAGAACTACTTCCGGAACTACCCGAGCTTCAAGCAATTCCGGACAACCCTGGTTCAGGAGTATGACCCCGAGGCCTTATTCCAGACGCTGGATCAGGTAGCGGATTACTACCAAACCACAGCTCCTGCCTGACCTGCCTGCGCCTGTTCAACTTCCTTATCTTTGCTTTGGTCGCGGTTTGTGGAAGTTTTTGCCCCTAAAGCAGGGTGAAGTCGCTTCAGAAACGATAGCTCATGGCAAAGCAACAGCAGGCACAGAATCACTTCAAAGAGGCAGGCCAGAAACGGAAACAGAAGGAGAAGAAGCGCAGCTTTTCGCTAAAGCCTGATCAGCGCTACGCCAAAGTGCTGGGTGTAGTGCTGTTGTCATTTGGTGCGCTGCTTTTTCTGGCCTTTACGTCTTTCCTTTTTTCCTGGCAGGTAGATCAGAGCCTGCTGAGCCAGCTTACCTGGCAGAAGTTCCAGCAGGCCAATCCCCAAATGGCCGAAAACTGGGTTGGCATTATTGGCGCCTACCTCGGGCACTTGTTTATTTACCGGTGGTTCGGGGTAGCTGCCTATCTCCTGATCTTTCTCCTGGGGCTGATCGGAATCCGGCTGTTGCTTCAGTACGAGCCCCTGCCGATCAAGCGCAACCTCACGGGATCGGTATTTTTCATAGCCTGGTCTGCTTTGCTGCTCGGCTTTGCTTTCCAGAAAACCCTGCCCCTGCTGGGCGGTGGCTTCGGTTACACGGCTCAGCTATGGCTCAGGGGGGTGCTGGGGACCTCAGGCTTAGTGCTGCTTCTGCTGGTCAGCCTGCTGGTCTACCTGATCATGGCCTTTGACCTGACAATCAGCCTGCAGCCGTTCTTTACTGCTAAGCATGGACTAAGCCGTGCCACTGGCCGTTTGCAATCATGGTTTTCTTCTATCTGGGGTCAGCAGACTGCTACTGCCGGCCCGGCACCAGAGCCGCAAACGCCCGCGCCTGAGGGTGCTACTCAGCCACCGCCAGCAGCTCCGGACGACCCCGCGGAGCCCTATACGCCTCAGGCAAGCAGCCAACAACCAGCAACAGGCCCCACTACGCTGGACCTGGACCCATCGCCAGGCTCAGCAGAGGCCCCTGCTACAGCTGATGGTCCGGCTGAACAGCAGCAGTCTAACGAGGAAGCGGATCCCCATGAGCCCTCGCTGGAAATTGAGGATACCCGCACTAAGGACGAAGAGCCAGCCGCTGAGAATGAGGAAATGCTGCACACTGCTTATGATCCCACCCTAGACCTCTCGCAGTACCGCTTCCCGCCTGTGGAGCTGCTGAACGAATACAACACCGAGAAACGGCAGATCAACCAGGAAGAGCTGGAGGAGCGGAAAAACCTGATCATCAATACGCTGAAGAACTACAAGATCGAGATCGACAAGATCAAGGCCACGGTGGGGCCCACCGTTACGCTCTACGAGATTGTCCCGGCCCCGGGCGTGCGGATCTCCAAGATCCGCAACCTGGAGGATGACATTGCGCTGAGCCTGGCCGCGCTCGGCATTCGCATCATTGCCCCGATCCCCGGACGGGGTACGATTGGAATTGAGGTGCCCAATTCCAAGCCTGAGATGGTAGCGATGAAGCACGTGCTGTCTTCGCGCGAATTCAAGGAAAGCACCTACGAGCTGCCGATTGCCCTTGGCAAGACCATTTCTAATGAGGTGTATCTTACAGACCTGACCAAGATGCCGCACCTGCTCATGGCTGGGGCTACCGGGCAGGGGAAGTCCGTTGGCCTGAATGTGATGCTGGGGTCGCTGCTGTATAAGAAGCACCCTTCCCAAGTAAAATTCGTGCTGGTAGACCCCAAGAAGGTGGAACTCAGCCTTTTCCAGAAGATCAAGAACCACTTCCTGGCGCAGCTACCAGGGGCTGAAGAGCCGATCATCACAGATACCAATCAGGTGATCACCTCGCTCAACTCCCTGTGCACAGAAATGGATCAGCGCTATGACCTGCTCAAGGATGCGCAGGTCCGTAACCTGGCTGAGTACAACAAGAAGTTCATCAACCGGCAGCTGAATCCGGAGAATGGCCACCGGTTCCTTCCCTACATCGTCCTGGTGATTGATGAGATGGCCGACCTGATGATGACAGCCGGTAAGGAGGTAGAGGCGCCCATAGCACGCCTGGCTCAGCTGGCACGGGCTATTGGCATTCACCTGATCCTGGCTACACAGCGGCCCTCGGTCAATATCATTACCGGGGTTATTAAAGCCAACTTCCCGGCCCGTATTGCTTTCCGGGTTACCTCCCGGGTAGACTCACGCACCATTCTGGATGCCGGCGGGGCTGAGCAGCTGATCGGCAAAGGCGATATGCTCTTTACTGATGGGGGCGATCTGGAGCGGCTGCAGTGCGCTTTCCTGGATACCGAAGAGGTTGAGGAGGTCACGGATTTCATCAGCCAGCAGCAATCCTATGCGCAACCATACGAGCTGCCGGAAGCCGCTGAATCCGGCGGAGGTGGCCAGGCCACGGCTGATGATGTGCTGGAGAACCTGGATCCGCTGTTCAATGAAGCCGCGCAGCTGATCGTTAAGCATCAGCAGGGCTCTACCTCGCTGATCCAGCGCCGGCTGAAGCTGGGCTATAACCGGGCCGGCCGGATTGTGGATCAGCTGGAAGCAGCGGGGGTTATCGGCCCCTATGAAGGCAGCAAGTCGCGGGATGTGCTCATCGATGATGAGTACGCATTGGAACAATTTTTGACCCGGATGGGTGAAGATTCCTAAAACTGCCCCAAATCAATGTCACGGCATTTTCTACCCCTTGTCCTTCTTGCAGTTATGCCCCTAGCCAGTATTGGTCAGCAAAATGACCAGAATCTGGATGTTAAGGAAAAAGCAAAGGTATTACTGGACCGCGTAAAAGCTAAATACAACGATTACAGTACCATTCAGGTCGATTTCAGCTTTACCCTTGAGAATAAAAAGCAGAATAACTTTAAAGAAGTAAGAGAGGGTACAGCCACCCTCAAGGATCAGAAGTTCCGGATTAACCTGGGGAGCCATCTGATCATCTGTGACAATGATAACGTATGGACTTACCTGAAAGAAGCCAACGAAGTGCAGGTTAACAACTACAAGCCTGACCAGATGAAGGTCAATCCCTCACAGATGTTCACGATCTACCAGGAAGGTTTCCTTTACGGATACAAGGGGGAAAAATCAGTAAAAGGAAAAGATTACTACCAGGTAGAACTCACGCCTGAGGATAAGGAAAAATCTTTCTACAAGATCCGCCTGCTGATCAGCCAGGACTCCTACCGCGTTGGCCGGACTAAAGTATTTGAAAAAGACGGAAGCATTTACACCTACGATTTCGAAAGCTACACGGTAAACAAAGACTTACCGAACAACCATTTCGAGTTTGATAAGGAAGAGCACCCAAGTGCTAACATGATCGATCTGCGGAAGTAGTACGCAGACCTCTCGCGAGCCAGTCCCACCAGCTTTCGATCATACAACGATCCCTTACCATAACCATGAGTAACGCAGCCCAATCTTTTAATCGCCTGCTCAGCATTCTCGAGGACTTACGGGAACAATGCCCGTGGGACCGCGCCCAGACTTTTGACTCCCTGAGGCCCAACACGATTGAGGAAACCTACGAGCTTTCCGAAAGCCTTCTGGCAAAAGATATGTCCGGCATGAAGGAAGAGCTGGGCGATCTTCTGCTTCATATTGCTTTTTATGCAAAGATGGCCAGCGAGGAATCAGCTTTTAACATAGCTGATGTTTGCGATGCCGTTAGTGATAAACTCGTAAGGCGTCATCCCCACATTTACGGGGATACCAATGCTGACTCCGAAAAGGCCGTAAGACAGAACTGGGAGCAGATCAAACAGCAGGAAAAGACGGACAAAGGCACGTTTGACGGAATTCCGGCCAGCCTTTCCTCCCTGATCAAAGCTTCACGATTGCAGGAAAAAGCCAGCGGTGTAGGCTTTGACTGGAACCACAACGGGCAGGTGTGGGACAAGGTGAAAGAGGAAATACAGGAATTTCAGCAGGAAG
>CAYYUA010000031.1:14390-24028 GCA_964474835.1 uncultured Sphingobacteriales bacterium | reverse complement strand
AGTGGGCTGTGCTGGACTCGAACCAGCGACCTCTTGCGTGTCGGGCAAGCGCTCTAAACCAACTGAGCTAACAGCCCTTTGTTTCCATTCAAATTTAAAAAATCCTTAATAAGCAGCCAGTTTATTCAGGAGGCTGGTAATCATACTGTTCTTTCAGCGCTTTGCGGCTTAGCTCCTCCACAGCTACTTTCATTCTCACCGGATCCTTTGGCTTACTGCGGCCTGCCGTTGGTTGAGCAGCAATGCGCTCTACCACATCCATACCCGCGATGACCTCCCCGAATACGGTGTACTTACCGTCCAGCTGATGCGTACCATCCTGATTCTCTACAATGTAAAACTGCGAACCGCTGGATTTCCGCTCTGGATTAACGCGATCACCCTTGCGGGCAGCGGCTACGGCTCCGTAATCATGTTCCAGCGTATCCACGATCTCAGCTTCCAGTTTGTAGCCCGGGCCGCCCTTGCCAACGTTCTGCGGATTTTCCGCTTTGGTGTTCGGGTCACCACCCTGGATCATAAAGCCATCGATCACCCGGTGAAAGGTGGTGCTGTCGTAAAAGCCTTCCCGTGCCAGTTTCAGGAAGTTCTCCCTGTGCTTTGGTGTGGCTTCGTACAGCCAGATAGCAATATCACCTTTCCGGGTGTTGATCTTGGCGATGCTGACCGTTTCATCACTACCATCGCCACCATTCATCAGCGAGCAGCCTGCGCTTAAACTTACCAGAAGTCCAAAGAGCGCGATTAACCGCAGATAGGGCATGATTACTTAGACGGCTTTTCGGCGTTGCTGAGCTCTACCACCACATTCGAGGATACGAACAGGGATGAATACGTTCCGACCAGGATCCCGATCAGCAGGGCAAACGAGAAGCCGCGTATCATTTCGCCCCCAAACAGGAAGAGAACCAGTATAACGATCAGCGTGGTGAAAGAGGTGATGAAAGTACGGGAAAGCGTATCGTTCAGAGCACGGTTTACGGTTTCCAGGAAGGGGCTTTTCTTATTCAGGTTCAGCTTTTCGCGGATCCGGTCGTAAACCACCACCGTGTCATTGATGGAGTAACCAACCACTGTTAGAATAGCTGCAATGAAAGCCTGATCCACCTTCAGGGGGAAGGGTACCACAGCTTTCAGGATCGAGAACAGGCCCAGAACAATCAGCACATCGTGGAAAACAGCCGCCAGGGCACCGAGGCCGTACTGCCACTTCTGGAAGCGCAGAAAGATATACAGGAAGATCACGATCAGCGAGAACGTAACGGCAAAGTAAGCCGAAGTCTTGATATCCTCAGCAATGGTAGGACCAACTTTCTGGCTACTCTTGACGGTATAGTCATTCCCGACTGAGCTCAGTCCTTGGTTCAGTTGGCTACGCACCTTATCGGAAGCATTCTCATCCGTACTGTTGATCAGGTAATCAGAGGTGATCTTAACCTGATTACTGGGGCCGAAGGTCTTGACCTGCGGCTCGCCATTCAGTGGTTCAGATAAGGCATTGCGGACTTTTGAGCTGCTAACGGGCTCATCAAACTGCACTACGTAAGAGTAACCGCCCTTGAAGTCAATGCCGTAATTCACCCCCTGAACGATAAGCGAGATCGCCCCGGCTATGATCACCCCACCTGATACGAAATAGGCGATCTTTTTCTTGCTGAGGAAGTCGATGTTGAAGTTCGTCAGCGCATTAAAGGTAGAGCCACTGGCAAACTTGATCGCACGATCCTGGTTAAGCGCCCATTCAAAAACCAACCGCGTAATGAAGATGGCTGAGAACAGGGAGGTCAGGATCCCGATGATCAGAATAATGGCGAAACCACTGATCGGCCCGGAACCGAAAGTGTAAAGGATAATGGCCGTAAGCAGGGTGGTGAGGTTAGCGTCTACAATAGAGGAGTAGGCATTGCGGTAACCATCGGCAATAGCCAGGTTCAGGCCTTTGCCGCCCCTGAGCTCTTCACGCACCCGCTCAAAGATCAGCACGTTCGCATCCACCGACATCCCGACAGTCAGCAGAACCCCCGCCATACCGGGCAACGTAAGGGCCGCACCCAGGGAGGCCAGCACGCCTACAATAAAGAAAAGGTTCGCTAACAAGGCCAGGTTGGCCACCAGGCCGCTTTGGTTGTAGTAGAATACCATAAACAGCAGCACAACTACCAGCCCGATCACAAGTGAGGTTAGCCCGGACTGTATGGATTCCTGCCCGAGCGAGGGACCGATCACAGCTTCCTCCACAATGTTGACCACGATGGGCAGCTTACCGGCTTCCAGCACGTTAGCCAGATCCTGGGCTTCCTGGGTGGTGAAGCGGCCTGTGATCACGGACCGGCCGCCACTGATCTGCTGGTTAACGTTTGGCGCTGAGTAAATCCGCTCATCCATCGAGATGGCTACGCTCTGGTCGATGTTATCACCGGTGATGCGCTCCCAGATGCGGGCTCCGCGCGAATTCATGCTGATGGCGACCTGACGCTGCCCCCGTTGTGAAACATCAACGCTGGCTTCTGTGATCACCTGCCCGGTGAGCGGAGCACTACCATCGCGGGTGGTCTCTTTCAGCGCGTAAAGCTGGTAGATGTTATTGTCTTCTGAGGTGGTCTTAGCTGACCAGTAGAACCGCACATCGGTAGGCAGCACCTGCTGCACCTCTTCCATGCTGAGGTACTCGTTTACCTTACTGGTATCCAGCCCATTGGAAAAGCCTACTACCGGTCCTCTGAACGCTTCGCCTTGCTGGCTGACGGCCGGGCGGAGGACGGAGTAAAGCGGATTCTGCCGCCGGAATTCCTCAGCCGACAGCTGCCCCGTATCAGCCTGAGCGGTGTCCTCTCCCTCACCGAAAAATGAGCCGGTGTCTGACTCATTTCCTTCAGCAGTGGCTGCCTGTTCTGCAGTATCTGCGCTGCCCAGCTGCGAAACCGTGTCGGGCTCCTCCTCAAAAAACTCCTCACTCCCCTGCGGAGCAGTGGCCGTATCCCGGCTTGCTGTGTCCTGCCCCAGCGAAAGCTTTTGCTGAAGAACGTCATTCACATCCTCGAAATAAGGCAGGATCTCCCGTGCCTTGTAGGTTTCCCAGAAGCCCAGCTTAGCAGTTGATTTCAGCAGGCTACGCACCCGCTCCTGGTCCTCCACGCCCGGCAGCTCTACGATGATCCGGCCGGACCCGGCAATTTTCTGGATGTTGGGCTGGCTTACCCCGAACTGGTTAACCCGCGTCCGGAGAATATTATAGGTGCGGTCCAGCGCTTTATTGGATTCCTGCCTGAGGAAACTGATAACCTCCTGGTTAGTGGACTCAAAGTCGATCTCGTCCTGATTGGACCGGGTAGAAAAAATAGCAGCAAGCTGGCCGTCCGGTTTCTCAGCTTTGTAAGCCTCCCGGAATGCGGTAATAAAGTTAGCATCCGCTTGCCGGTATTCTTTATTGGCCTGCTTTAAGGCCTTACGAAAACTTTCATTGTCATTATTGTTGCTAAGCTCCAGCAACAGCTCCTTCATGGAAACCTGAAGGGTAACGTGCATGCCGCCCTGAAGGTCCAGCCCCAGGTTGATCTCGCGGGCTTTGCATTCATTGTAAGTGTATTCCTTCACTAAAAGGTTGTAGACCGGCTCCTGAGCCATGGAATCCAGGTAGGCCTCCTTTTGCTCAGGATCTGTCGGGGCATTCCCCTCTACAACTGACGTGACGACTGTAAAGGATAGCTGGTACAAGCACACGATAACCAGGGCTACAGCGAAAAATTTAATCGCACCTTTGCTTCTCATTGGCGTACTGGGATTTATGGAATGCCTTTAAAATTGCTACACAATGCTCGGAAATGACGCGCAAAAATACAGTAACCCTGTTTACTAAGCAATGCATGCCTGAAAAGCTTTCCGGTGGGTAAAATAAGCAGCCTCCCAGGCGCTGGCCAGCCCTGAAAGCCGGGTTGGCTGAATTTGTATATTTGGCCATTTAAAAAGTAAATCCGTAACAAAATGCCTAACAAACTTTTAGCTGCGGGCCTTGGGCTTGGATTGCTATTCACCAGCACTATCCAGCTACAAGCCCAGTCAGGAGAAGGCATGTGGCTACCCACTGCCCTGAAGAAGATCCATCAAGACAAAATGGAAGCCCTGGACATCCAATTGACCACGGAAGATATTTATGATATCAACAACTCCAGTGTCAAAGATGCCATTATCCGGCTGAACGGCGGGCAGTGCACAGCCGAGGTGGTATCCGAAAAGGGGCTGCTCTTTACCAATCACCACTGTGCCTATGACCTGATCTCCAATCACAGTACTGAGGAGAATAACCTTCTGGAAGAAGGCTTTTTTGCTGAGGAGCTTTCCGAGGAGATCAAGAACGAGGACTACACCGCCTCCCGCCTTGTGCGCATGGAAAAGGTGACCGGTGCCATTGCCCCGGCCCTTGATACGCTGGAAGGCCGTAAGGCTACCCGCAAGCTAAACCAGCTGTCCGACTCGCTCGTGTCTGAAGCTACTGAGGGCAATGAGGGCTACACAGCCGAGGTGAAGGCGATGTACCATGACAATGAGTACTACCTGACGGTCTACGAGCAGTTTAAGGATATCCGGCTGGTAGGCGCACCCCCTAAAGATATTGGCAAGTTCGGTGGGGATACTGATAACTGGATGTGGCCGCGCCACACGGGGGATTTTTCTGTTCTGCGGATCTATGCCGGAGAAGACAACGAGCCAGCGCCCATCAGCGATGACAATCAGCCCTACGATGCTCCTTACAACTTGTCTATCTCCCTGAATGGTTACGAGCAAGGTGATGCTGCTATGATCATGGGCTATCCGGGCTCAACAGACCGCTACCTCTCCTCCCACGCTATTGAGCACAAGATGAAAAAGGAAGAACCAGCCATCATCGATGCCTTTGGCGCTATTCTGGATAACATGAAAGCCAAGATGGATGAAAGCAAAAAGGCTGAGCTCAGCCTTACCTCCCGTTACGCTTCCCTGTCCAACTTCTACAAGTACAACAAAGGCCAGCTCAAAGGGCTGAAGGATTACGATTTGGTCAGTGAGAAGGAAAAGACAGAAGAGGCCTTTATGGCCTGGGTCAATGAGAAAGAAGCCCGCCAGGAAAAGTATGGCAGCGTTCTGGAAAACCTGGGCGATGCTTATGACCGCCTGAACGGAATAGCTCCCGGCTTTTATCACTTCGGCTACGGGCTCTCCCAGCTGGACCTGTTCGGATTTGCTTACCGCTATCAGCGGTTCCGGCAGAACCTACAGGAACTCAAGGCTGACGGAGCATCTGAAGGCAAGATAGATACAGCTGCCATGGAGTTCCAGCAACGCGCCAGAGAATTCTTTGATGAGACATTTGTCGGCATGGAAAGGCAGGCCATGAAGGACATCCTGGCCAAGTACGTGAAGCAGGTCCCGGTAGATGAGCAGCCGGATGTGCTGCAAAAGCTGATCAATGCCAACCCGGGGCAATCAGCTGAAAAAACGGTTCGCCAGTACCTTGACAATACCTACCAGCTTCAGCCCAAGGACCAGCTCAACCTGATGGGCTACGCCATCCGCCTGAATAACCTGGGCCGCAGGCTCACGACCCTGGATGATCAGGACAAAGCTGACAGCCTGCTCAGTAAAGCCCGCGAGCGGGTCATGGCTTACCATAAGCACAAAGGCATGGAGGCTGTCGGTAGCAGAGCGCAGTTCAAAGACCGCCTGCTAACCATCGCTCAGGACATGGAAGAGCAGAACTGGCCGGACTTCCTGGTAAGCTGGAAAGCCGCGGACCCGGATAAAAGCATGGAGGCCATTATTGATAACCATGTGGCCGATATCTTCTCAGGTGGCCTTTTCAGCAGCGAAACCCTGCTGGCCAGTGCTAAAGCTACCCGGAAGGCCATGGATGGGGCTGATGCCGCTACCCTGCGTGAGGATCCGCTGATCAAGCTGGGCGGACAGCTAAAGGGTTACGATCACTTCCGGAAGGAGGCCATTGCCCTGGACTCAGCTAAGACCATGGAGCTGCTGGCCAACCCCTCTGTCTTCCGCCTGAGCAATGAGCAGTTCCTGGATCTGGCTGGCTCCTTGTTCAGCTTTTTCCGCACCCAGTACCTGGTCCCTTACCGTCAGACCAACCAGCAGATCAATGACTACATGCAGACCTACATGCAGGGTATCCGCGAATGGAAAGCAGGCAAAGAAAAGCTTTACCCCAATGCCAACTCCACCATGCGGGTGAGCTATGGCGTGGTAGAAGGTTACGAACCAGCTGATGCCAAGGACTATGCCCACTACACTACCCAGAAGGGTATTGTCCAGAAGCGGGACCCGAGTGATGAAGAATTCCAGGTACCTGATGTGCTGATGGAGCACATCCGGAATGAAAACTATGGTCGCTATGCTGCTAAAGATGGTAACCTCCGGATCTGCTTCCTGACCGATAATGACATCACAGGCGGCAACTCCGGTAGTCCGGTGGTCAATGGCAAGGGCAACCTGATCGGGATTGCCTTTGATGGCAACTACGAATCCATGACCGGGGACCTGGTGATCGATGAATCCATCAACCGGACCATCAATGTGGATATCCGCTATGTGCTGTTCGTGATCGATAAGCTGTACGACAGCCAGCACGTCATGGAGGAACTGGAAATTGTAGAGAAGAGCAGCTGAAGGGCTGCCGCTTAACTAAACCAAACAGACTTATCCAAAAAAAGCCCGGCTTCGCTGAAGAAGCCGGGCTTTTTTATTGTGCTTGCATGAGCGATAACCTGGTGCTGAAGATCTACCATGGGGGTGTCTCCATCAAGTAGTTGATGAGGCTACTGTGAGGTAGAACCACGGAGCCAAAACGCTGCCCATGAATTACCAATCACATTAGGCATTCCTGATGGAATGAGGCGGCTAAGTAAACACGAGTCCAAAGGCTGCACGGACACCGCGATATGGATGATGCAGGGATATGGCGTAAAGGTTATGGAGCTTACCGCAGGAGGGCTGTTGACCTGTGGAAGTTTCCGAAGCTTT
This sequence comes from uncultured Sphingobacteriales bacterium, assembly GCA_964474835.1. Classification (GTDB taxonomy): domain Bacteria; phylum Bacteroidota; class Bacteroidia; order CAILMK01; family CAYYUA01; genus CAYYUA01. The sequence continues at coordinate 17,020 of CAYYUA010000031.1, read as the reverse complement.
GGTACCAGGTCATTGACTTATGCCAAAAGCTTCAATCAGTCATCATATTTGCCTGTTAGGCAATTTAGTCCTTCCGGGTTCCCCATCCTGTTTGAAGGGGTTAAAAGTTGCAAATGACAGTTCTTCCGGAAGCGATGGGTCTAAAAACCCATTGCTAAGGATATTCAATATTATCCCTTATCCCTGGCGCAGGGTTTTATACCCTGCGCCACAGAAGTTTAGCAATAGCCGTCATTGTACCATGGGGTCAATACTTGACTAAAACGATAAACGGCTATCATAGATGCCTGGCCAGCTCGTTCCATAAGCCGTGCAGACCCTGTTGTTGAATGCCCTACTCAATCAAATGCAGGGTACCGTTTTTAAAAAAATTACGGCCTGACTCGTACCGGCCGTAGGCCTGATACACATACGTGCCAAGCGGGGCGGATTCCCCGTTGTAACGTCCTTTCCATCCTTTGCCTACTTGTTGCGTATAGAAAACTTGTTCTCCCCAACGGTTGAAAATCCGGAACTGAATTTCCTCGATCGAACAATTGGAAGCCGGTTTAAAGGCTTCATTTAGCCGGTTTTCATCCCTGGGTGTAAAGGCATTCGGGATATAGACACGACAGTTGGTGCAATTGCTGCTATCAATTTGGAAAGTGTCCAAACTTGTGGTGCAGCCATCGTTGATCGTCACCACATAATTACCAAAATCATCCAGGATAACACCCTTGGCCAATGCCTTGCCGCTCTGCTTCAGCCGAAGGGTATAACCAGCCGGGGTAGCTGATGCTGGCACCGTCAGGCTATCGCCCTGGCAAAGGGAATCGGTATTGGGTAAGGAAACGCTTGGTTCAGGGGGCTTTTTCACACGGAAGCTATCCCTGAAAGTGCAGTTGGAATCGATTTGGTGGGTTACCCAATATTGGCCCGGTTTGTTGACATTGAGCTCAGGGCCGCGAACCCCGGTATTCCACTGATAGCTTTGAAAACCAGGCCGTGCCTGGAGGGTTAGCGGGGCTTGTTCGGGGCAAAAGGTAGCGGTTTGGTTTTGGGTTTTGGGGACGTTGTACAATTGATCGATCTGAAAGTACCGTTTAGTGGTGTCAGGGTTGTTGCCGCTGTAAGCGAGGAAGGTGACGGAATCCCTTCCGGTTTTGGCTACCGGAATGGTAAAGGTGCTATCCGTACTTTTTACCAAGCCGCTATCCGGGTGCTGGTATTGCCATTGGAAGCTATCGGCATTTTGATAATTACCGGAAGTGAACGAAAGCTTATTACAAAAGCGCCTTAAGCGAATGGTATCCCGGAAAATGCTGGCAGGGGTTAGGGGAAGGCCATATCCTTCCTGCCGGAAACTACCACCATCTTCTATTTTGCCCAATTTGACAGCCTTTAGCTCTACATCGCAGGCTATGCCTTTTTGGTTGGGCTTATGGATGGTGCTAAGGTACTTACCTCCATTGGTGTTAATGTAAATTTTGCCATTGGGCGCCAGCATGAAGGCATGTAGCTCGGTCTCCCTGGTATACTCCGCAACTTCCACTTTTTCAAGCTGAGCATTGTTGTTTTTGATGTTGCGGATGTCAATCTGTAAAACATGTCGTCCTCGTGCGCAGTAGACAAAGTCTCCGTTAGGGGATATGGCAAGCATTGAGACTATGGAAAAAGGGGAAAAAGGAAAACTTGCTAGTAGCTTTTCGACCCTGCCGGTTGTTGGGTTAAATTGATAAATGCCTTTCCCGGTTGCCATTCTTGTACCGTCAGGTGAAAAGCTTATATAGCCTGAAAAATTATCCTCTACATCGCTTGTTACGCCATTTGGGTCAAGGCCGTTTTCATCAAATAAGTAGGCAACAAAGGTCTCATCCTGTTTTTTCGTTACAAGCCACCAGGCATTTTTTCGCTTATGCCTTACAAAACCCAGTTTTTCATAAGTAGAACCACCAGCAACGCCTTCATAGGCGTGAACATGGTTATCCTTTTCAATAACCGCTCCTTTTCCGCCCCGGGCCTTGATGTTAACAATGGCGTACTTAAAGTAAGTGGTATCATTGGAGCCTTGTTTTCCTTGCGGAGGAACCGTAAAGATGTAGTACAGGGAATCCTGGCCGGGCTTTCGAAGGATGGCACAGCCAGCAAAGCAACTGAATTGGGTCTTGACAGTATCATTAGAAACGGTGCCAATCACCTTATGGCGCCCATTCCACACGGTATCCCCTTCAGCATACAGGAGTAAGTTGCCATTATCATCAGAAATCGTGGCAGCATTCTCCCAGGCAGCCATTTGGCTATTGTTGAGGACAGTGGGGGGCTCCGCATCAAACCGGACGGCTTGCTCCGGGCCAAAGTACCAGTGGTTCCACGCTTGGGGGTTTACGCTTTGCGCGCTTCCTGAATGCCAACCCATAGCCAAAACGAGGATAAGGATACCGATCGTGAGTAGCGTTTTATTCATAGGGAAAATGTTGTTGTTAATGCCGGTTTAACCTTAGGGGAGAGCCATATTCTGACTAACCATAAGCGTTTTATCATTACAGCTTGAGGGACGATTGTTGGGAAGGTAAGGTTGCCCATAGCCTTTCTTAATTTTAAGTAAGGCATTTATAGCATTGAAGCAGGCACCTATTCAATATGAAAGCTGG
>CAYYUA010000031.1:7046-14290 GCA_964474835.1 uncultured Sphingobacteriales bacterium | reverse complement strand
TATAAATTTTAAAGGCCATATATTTTAGGAAAGCTGGGAATGATTTTGGCCGAAGATCACCTATGTCCGCCAGCCGGCGGACAACAGGGAGGAATAATACCTGATAGTTCGGGCAGAATTATTTTTTAGCTAAAGAAAATTGCCCCGTAACGTTCAATACCTCTTACAATTGATTGCTCTGTTTACCTAAGCAAGCCTGGCTTGATTAGCGGGCACTTTTATAAAAAAGCTTTTAGCAATTTTTGATACCGGCTTGCTACCAATTAGTAAAGTAATGCAGCTCGCTATTTAGCAGTGCACCAACCTTGAAAGGTATCATTTAAGCAGTTAATTCAATAAAAGTATTATTCAGCCGCTTGATTCCGTAAAGCTTTTAGCATTTCTCCTAAGTAAAAAAGGCCAGCTTAATCGTTAGCTGGCCTTTTCTCGTTTTAGCAATGGGGTATCGCAGTTTATGCCAGAGGCATGCTAATTCATGCTTTGTCGCTTACGCCAATTAGCGCCATTAGCAGTGCCCTGCTGTACCTGCTGCTGGGCTTTGGCCTTTTCAGCTTCTTTCAGCCGCACGGCCATCATAGCTGCGATGGCTGCCTCATCTTCATGTTCCTCATGAATACGGGTGCCCGTGAAGTGCTGGCTCACAAAATGCGTATCGTAATCCCCGCTTCTGAACTGAGGATGCTGAATGGTGAACTGGCCAAAACCCAGGGTGGACTCCACACCTGCTATCTGAAAATCATCAATAGCACGCGAGAGCTTATCGATGGCCCGCTGGCGGTCTTTGTCATGCGCTATGAGCTTGGCGATCATCGGGTCATAGTGGACCGGGATCTCCTGCCCCTCCTCATACCCGCTGTCGGTCCGGATGCCAAAGCCATCCGGCGGGCGATAGGTGGTGAGGGTGCCAATGGCCGGCAGGAAGTTGTTTTCCGGATCCTCGGCATAGACCCTGAGTTCAATCGCGTGCCCATTGAGCAGGATCGATTCCTGCCCGTAGCCCAGCTCCTCACCGCGGGCAATGCGGAGCTGCTCTTTCACCAGATCGATACCGGTGATCATTTCAGTGATGGGATGCTCCACCTGCAGGCGGGTGTTCATTTCCAGGAAGTAGAAATTTTTCGCCTCATCCACCAGGAGCTCAACGGTGCCCGCGCCCACATAACCGCAGGAACGGGCCACCCCAATAGCAGCCTCCCCCATTTGCTGCCTCAGTTCAGGCGTGATGATGCTGGAAGGGGCTTCTTCAATGACTTTTTGATGCCGGCGCTGAATAGAGCACTCCCGCTCATGCAGGTAAACGTAATTCCCGTGTTGATCCCCTAAGACCTGCACTTCCACGTGACGGGGAGATGCCACGTATTTTTCAATGAAAACCGCCCCGTTGCCAAAAGAACTGGTAGCCTCGCTCACAGCCCGTTCAAACTGCTCAGCCATAGCCTCCCGCTGCTCCACAATGCGCATCCCTTTACCGCCACCTCCAGCCGCTGCCTTGATCAGCACCGGGTACCCAATGTCATCAGCTACAGCCTGTGCTGCCTGCAGGTCTTCCATTGGCTCATCAGTGCCGGGTAGAAGGGGGATGTTGTATTGCTGAACAGCGGCCTTGGCAGCCAGCTTATCGCCCATGATCTCAATAGCCCGGCCATCCGGTCCGATAAAGGTGAGCCCGGCTTCAGCCACTGCCCTCGCGAAATCCGGGTTTTCAGAGAGAAAGCCATACCCCGGGTGGATCCCATCCACACCCAGCTCCTTAGCCTTCTGGAGGATCAGGTCCGTTTTGAGGTAGGATTCGCCAGAAGGGGCCGGACCCAGGTAGACGGCCTCATCGGCAGCCTTGACGAAAGGCGCTAACCGGTCAGCCGCTGAAAACACAGCCACCGTGTAGAGGCCCATTTCCTTCAGGGAGCGCATGATGCGAAGTGCGATCTCGCCCCGGTTTGCTATCAGCACTTTCTGCATGGTTTGATCTTTTAGGCAATGCTAAGCCAGCAAATCTAACGAATTTGCTAAGCTGGCTGGCTGCCCCCTTAGTGCCGTTGAGCGCGGCCCTGCCGCACTGTTAAATGCCGGAATTACCTGACCTTGCAGCAGGAAATGTTACATCGATTGATAGCGCATGCAACCCTGACCCGCCTTATCTCGTATACGCCACCGAACATCGACAGAACATGACAGCAAATGGAGGCCAACAGCCGGCTCATCAGCTTCTGGAGCGCTGTAAGCAGGGAAATGCACAGGCGCAGCAGCAGCTCTTTGAGCAGTACTTCGGCCTGCTGCTCGGGATCGGGTTGCGCTACACCCATAACCGTGAGGAAGCCAAGGACCTCCTGCAGGAAGCTTTTGTCAAGATCTTTAAGAGCATTGCCAACCTCGAAAAAGCCAGTCAGCTGGAAAACTGGATGAAGCGTATCATGATCAATACAGCCATAGACCGCTACCGTAGTCAGGTCTCCGAGCCCTGGATACAGGACATTGATCAGGTCAATGAGCCCGCGGAGCCCGAACAGGCCTCCCAGAACCTGACGCAGGAAGAGCTGCTGCAGCTGATCCAGGCCCTGCCGGATGGCTACCGGACGATCTTTAACCTGGCTGCCATCGAGGGCTACAACCACAAGGAAATTGCTGAGCGCACCGGGATCAGCGAGGGAACTTCTAAATCGCAGCTGGCCCGGGCCCGGCAGATGCTCCAGGAAAAAGTGCGTGAATACTTAGCAAACCCGCATAATGAGTAAGCCCGACCCCAACATAGACCGGCTCTACAAGCAGCGCTTCGAGGACTGGGAGGCACCCTATGAGCCCGGTGAGGCCGGGGAGGTCTTCAGCCAGGTACAGCAGCAGCTACCGCAGTCCGGCAGTGGATCCGGAACAGGTGGGGATGGTGGCGCTTCAGCCGCTGGCGGTGGTGCCAAAGGGCTGCTGGGTGGCCTGCAGGGCTGGTTCCTGTCCGGCATTGCTGCGTTGGTCTTAACAACCGGGGCTGGCTACTTCCTGATGCCCGACAATCCCGATCCTGCTTCAGCAACAAGCGAGGCCCCCGATACTGTAGCGGACTCTTCCGCCTCAGATCGAGCAGCGAAAATGCCAGACCCGGCACCGGAGGCCCTTTCACAGCTCCCGGCCGGTAATGCCAAGCCATCCACAGAAACAAAACCAAAGCCTGGGTCCGGCTCTGAAAGCCCTGATACCGCACCTGAACCGTCCCCGGAAGCACTAGAGGGCCCGGATCGGAAATCCCGGAAACCTGGTGATACCAAAACCCAACCAGACGGCCATAAGCCTTCCACGGCTGCTCGCGGTGACGATAAGCCAGCCAAACCAGCTAATACCCCTACCAGATCAGCAGAGTCCCGGGCTGAGCGATCTTCAAGTGCTGACAAGCCAGCGCTGATGGTGATGGACACCGCGCTGTGCCCGTATGAGCGCCTCCGGTTCAGCGTGCAGGGCCTTGCTAACAACCAACAGGCTGAATACCGCCTGGGGCAGGCATCCTATCAGCCCGTAACCCCCGGCCGGCATGCCGTCAGCCTGCCAGCCGTAGAGGAGCAAAAGCTTCTGCTGATCGTGCGCACCGGTCAGAACCCTGCCTTAGCTGATACGCAGGCCATACAGGTACTGCCCCGGCCTGAGGCAGCTTTCACGCTAAAGCGCCTGCAGCCCCACCGCTACCAGTTCAGCGAGCAGAGCCAGCAAGCGATCAACCAGCAGTGGCGCTTAGGGGATGGGGATAAACAGCGACAGGCTACCTTCAGCCATACCTATCAGGAAGGCGGGACAAAACAGGTACAGCTTATCGCTTCTGCAGCCAGCGGCTGTATGGATACTGCTGTGCAGCAGTTTGTGGTAGAGGAGGTGCCGGATGTGGAGCTACCCAATATCTTTACGCCCAATGGTGACGGCCGGAATGACCGGCTCCACATCACGCATGGAGAGCTGAATGCCTTCGAGCTCCGCATCAAAAATGGGCAGGGCACGGTAGTCTTTGAAACCACTGATCCTGACCGGACCTGGAACGGAAAGGTTAACAACAGCGGCACCTCATGCAACGAAGGGGTTTACCGTTACGTCCTACGCTACCAGTATCCTTTTCACAGCAGTATACAACAGGAATCCGGAAAACTGCTGCTGAAACGCAGCTCATTCAGATAAACCCCGTTAGTCTACTTGACTTAGCTTAAGCAATACGCAAAAACCCTGATTATGACGAAAACAGGCGCTAACCCTCCTCGAACAAACGGTGATCCCCTGAACGGGAGACCTTTAACAGGTTTGAAGAAAAATTTAGTTTTGAAGCTTAAACCGCAGGATATGCATTGTTTTAGACACGCTATTGGATGGATCATTGTCACTGCCTTATTTGCCATGGCAGGCACGGCACAGGCTCAGTGCCCCAACACCTCGTTGACGGTGAGCCAGACCGGAGGTTGTGTACCGGCCCCTTTTACCTTTTCTATCAATAATCCGCCTGCTAATGCTGCTGAAGTGACCTATGATGTAGGCATTCAGGCTTCTACGGTGGATATTAGCCAGGACTTTTCGATAACCTACGGCTCATCCCAGACTGGCACTTACAGCCCATCGGCTGTGCTGCTGGATGCCAACGGGGATACCATCTGCCGGAAAGACCTCGACATTGGAGAGATCCAGGCTTTTGAGAATCCAACCGCTGACTTCTCGGTCGGAAGCTCTTCTCCCTGTTTTTCCGAGAACGAATACCAGTTTACAGATGAGAGTATCCCTGGAGATGCCCCTATCAGTAACTGGCAATGGACCTTTGGGGATGGCAATTCCTCCAATCAACAGAACCCGCTTTACTCTTATCAACAATCCATCGATCAGCCCAATATTGTCCTATCGGTGACTGATACCAATGGCTGTACCAACACAACACAGGCCAGAGCCAGCAGCGTAACTGTTCTGGAGCCACTTAATCCTGAGTTCACCGTTACCGGAAAGAACCCGGATTGTCCTGAAACCGAAGTTACGCTGAATAACCAGACTGCTAACGATACAAGTCGCATCCGGTCTATTTCCTTTGATTTTGATGACCCGGATAACACCACCAGAACGTTTAACAAAGGGTCAGATGGATGGGGTAATGAATACGATACCACCAGTTTTACCTATACGGAGGAAGGGACCTATGAACCCAGCCTCACCATAACTGATAATAACGGTTGTGATTCCACTTTTACCTTCAGCGCTGGTGTTACCAACGTAGTCTTCAATTTTGACAGCAGCATCGTGACCAAATCCCCGATCTGCGGTCCGAGTACCACAGCAGTTCCGTTCAGCCACACGCCCGATCCCAACAGCAATCAGGCTTTTGTATTTGGTGCCCTGGACGGTCAGTTTGCCCCGCACATGCCCCCTCCTAACCCTGTAGAACGGGGCATCTGGAGTGGCTCTCACGAATATCCCTCGCCTGGTGTAAAAAGTATCCAGCTGAACGTTGCCAACGTCTGTGGCCAACTGGATACCCTCTACCGCCGGCAGGCCGTGATCGAAGGGCCAACAGCCCAGATCAATCTGCCTGAAATGCAGCTACCCCTGGACAACAGACTAAGTGCCCTGGACCGGCCGATCTCAGGGGCTGAGTTCCGGAGGGCTGACAAACGGGGTTGCCTACAGGTAGATCAGATTGAGTATGTAAGGCGGAATACCAACGGAGGCGTTACGAACCAGACCTTTACCTGGACACCGGGAGATAACCCCGCAGCCTCCCCGGATTTCCCCTTCCAGATGGTCTTTTTCCAAAAGCAGTCCCGGCTTTTTAGCGACATCCCGGAGGGCCCTTTTACCCTGGATCCGCTTACCACGGCTGACACTGTTGTTACCAGCAGCATCAGTGTAGACTTTACAAGCGGGCCGACTTACACGCCCGGTAACGGAATTACTGTTAACCGGAATGAAAGCGGGGTAGTGCTGGACTTCACCCAGGAACCGAATGCTCCACCTTTTACATTCCGGGTAAATTACCGGGCTGGCGACTCCACAGTTTACCGCCCTGCCAGCGGAACATTACGGTTCCAGAACATGCACGACACGGACGTGTATAAGCCTAATTGCCAGGCGCCCAATCTCGTGCGCTTTGCCAATAACTCCATTAAGCGCCGGGCTTTCCGTGGTCCTAATGGAAATGTGAAGAAGCGGAAGTTCTTCTACATTGACAGGGAAAAGAGTGATTCTATTTACCGGACTTTGACCATCAATGGCAGCCAGGATACGCTGTACTACCACTCCTACCAGGGTTATGATATAGCACCAGTCCTGGATAATCAGCCTTTTTTTCAGGTTAATGACAGCACCCGACAGCAGCTTCTGAACCGGACCATTCCATTTGATAATGACCTTCCCTACGCTGAGGTGTTTGATGACAACCAGGGCGCTCATGGGCTTCCGCTTGTAACCTACCTGAATCGCCTGCAGGCAGAAGGTTATCTTCCGGGTGGTATTGAATTTGGCGAAGTGGGAGCAGCACCCGGTGAGGGCTATCCCCGCAATTTTGACCTGGCCACCAGCTTTCAGTCACCGCAGGCGCAGGCTTTCTACCAACAGGATTTCAAGGATACTTTCCTTACTGACCGGAATGACGACCTCTCACCATGGGGTTCTGATAGCCTGGATTACGTCTGGAACTTTGCTGATCCGAATGGGGAGCGGTGTACCACCCGCACAGCTTGGGCCTCTAAGCAGAAAGACTTCCTGTATCGTGAGTTTGTGGATACTGCCCAGGTCAGTTCGATCAATAGCAACGGGGTAGCGCTTATTCCCCTTAACCTACCGAATGAATTCAATGACACCATTGCTAATAACCGGACCAGAGTCAATGTCTTTACCAACGGTAACATTGGCTTAGGAGACCTGAATACTTATGGGGAGTTCCACGATGTGGAATACATTAACGGAACCCCAACCCTCCGGATATGGGATTCTGACATTACGGCCAATGACGAGGTGGCAATCCGCTACAGTGCCGGGAGCAATGCGTTCAGCGGGCGGCGCTGTAACTTCTCCACAGCAGCTGGACCTTACCATTATTACGACAGTAGTGGTTGTTGGTCAGCCCAGCTACAGGCCGTGGACTCTGTTACTGGCTGTCCGCCATCCGTTGATGTCCAGCGGATCTACATGGGCCCGCCAAGGGCTGACTGGAGCCAGGAAGCTTACCGGCAGGAGCGCACTGCTGTGCTGACCCAGGGTTACACACCGGGTACCAGGGAGCTATTCCTGGATTCGCTGAAGAT
>CAYYUA010000031.1:4163-6946 GCA_964474835.1 uncultured Sphingobacteriales bacterium | reverse complement strand
AACATGCGGTACGATATTCAGCAGAAACTCCCTGAATGGAATAACGGAGATGCCGACACAGTGGTAAGGCGTGGGCTCCAACTACTAGGGCCAAAGTGCCAGGGGCGCACGCAGGAAATTGACGTTAGCGAAACCCTGCCGCAGGGCCAATGCGGCGGAACAGAAGACTGGGCCCTGATTATCGACACCGCCAGCACGATCTCCAGGAAGCCTGGCTTTCAGGGAGGGCCATTTCCCTGGCAGGCAGCCCCGCTCGAATGTGCTGATACCATTGATGTAGATGGAGATGGCAAGCTGGAAGTGGTAGAACGCAATAAGCGCCGGTTTACCTGGTTGACCAACAGTCAGGTGTGGAGCCAGCTACAGCCCCCGCAGGAATTTTCCTATGACACATCAGGCTGTGTAGATGTGGGCTTCTGGGTAGAGAGCGGAAATTGTGTGGATACCCACTTTTACCGGAACTACAAGTACATTGCAGATCTGGAAAATGACTTCTCGTTCCTGAATCCGGATACCCTGTCTCCCTCGCCCGATAACCAGTACGGGCCTTTGGCCTCCGGTGGGTTACCGGAAGTTGCCTTCAACTCCTCCTACTCCATGAGGAACGTTGGCGATACAACTAAGATCCTGGTTAGCCCGGTCCGCGAACAGGAACGGATCCAGGAATATGAGATCTCCAACATCGGGTTGTTCCGGACCCTGAAGCGGCCAGCCAATCCCTACCGTCCCCTTGATACGCAGCGCACCAATGCTTACGACAATTTCCAGACGGACACGGCCTATGTGCTCTGCGATTCCCTGATCATCAATACGATCCAGGTACCGGGCGGTAACAACCGGCAGGACACGACCTGTGTAAACCGGACCATTTACCCGGAGCGGGTATGTGGTAACAGCATTATCAATGATATCCCGATCGATGACCTGCGGAAGGAAAAGGTGGTGCTGGATAGCTTCCCGATTCTGGACATGGGCGGTACCATCACTGTGGATAGTATCAACCATTCGAATATTGGCACTGCATCAGGCAGTGGCCCTACCATCCTCGATAGCCTACCGCGGCAGTCCAAGCTTTACCAGTATGAGCTGGGCGTTAGTGAAAGCTTCGGTATCGGGGACTCTGTTTACCTGGTGTCCACAGATAGTACGTCCAGTGGCATTACTGTACGGGATACCATCCTGAGGTTCCCGAACAATGCAGGTGACCTTACAACGGTTGATACCTCGGTCGGCAATCCGGTTACCTACCTTGGTATCATTGAGGATTCCAGTAACCTCAGCCGCAGCTTGCAGGACTCTACCACGCTGGCACTGATCAAGAACAGGCAGTTCCGCCAGGGTGCCATTAAGCTAAAGCTGCGGTACAAACCAGTGATCACTGAGAACAAGGTGGACAAGCCCGGCATCTACCGGCTTACGAGCGATATCACCAACGCCCAGGGTTGCGGTGGTAATCCCATCTCCAAGGTCATCGAAGTGGGCCACTATGGTCGGTTTGACCCTGAAGTGCCGGACCGTTCCAACAACAATGTTATCTGCAGTAATAGCGATAACGACACCGTGTACTTCAATAACAAGGTCAAGGCTAACGCCACTGAACCCTACGAGGACATGGGTAACTTCCCGCGGTATTACGATTACCGGGTAAATCAGACGCCTGCAGGGCCTGAGATCGAGTACCTGGCTGACGATAACTACTGGAAGGATCCGAAGGGTGTGCGTGATAATCCTATAACCGATGATCACCAGTACGAGCGGCTCTTCTGGGACCTGGATGGCGATGGCTACTATGAAACTGAATACGATATCAATAGCCTGCGCTACATCCAGGATCGTGATGGCGATGGAACCTTCGAGCAGACCCTTGACTCAGTGGATGCTGACAATGACGGCCTGAAGGAAGTGGTACCGTACTATGTTTACGATAGTAGTGGTATTTATGACGTCAGCATGAAGTCAATTGACAGTACCGGAAAAGTCCAGGTGATGACCCGCGAGGACCTTATTACCGTTACCGGGCTGCAGGTCTTTTCGGACACCCTTACAAACGGGGTAGCCTGTGCTCCGGTCACTATAGACTTCTACGATGACTCTGAGATCACCTTCCAGTACAACTATGAAACCAATAGCAGCGGCCAGCGCATCGATTCCACGAAGGTGGATAGCGCAACCAGCTGGAGCTGGGAGTTCAATGACGGAAAGGACAGCATTACCAACTTCACGGGGGACACGGTCACCAAGACCTTTACCCGGAACGACACGTTTGATGTGCAGCTGAAGGTTGAGACGGCTGCCGGGTGTGTTGATTCTTCCTTCCTAACTGCCAGTGGAGGGGATTCCACGGTGGTCAAAGACGGGGACACGCTAACGCGGAATGCCAACAACATGGCTGTGGAGATCATCGGGCCAAATCCGGAAGTGACCCTCCAAAGCCGCGTGAAGTGCCAGCCCGCCACCTTTGTCTTTGCTGATTCATCTGAGGCTGTCACTGAGTGGCAGTTCGACAAGGACAACGGTAGTACTGTCACCTACACCGAGCAGGACCTTGCAGAGAAAGATGGCGTCTTCGAGGTCAATTACCAGGCCGCTGATACCTACAACATGGATATTACCGGCTTTGGGCAGGTGCCGAACACGGCAACGGCTGATCCTACGGATTCCTTCCGTTGTGCAGCACCGGTCCGGGATACAACCCTGCCGGATTTTGACTCTACCCGTTTTGAGGTAACCGTGAAGGAAACGGACAGTGTCAACTTTGCCTTCGATAACACTGACCTGTGTCC
>CAYYUA010000031.1:0-4063 GCA_964474835.1 uncultured Sphingobacteriales bacterium | reverse complement strand
CTTATCCCAATTGATACGGATTCCACCCTGTGCTATGATACAGCCGTTGAAACCCTGCGCACCACGGCTATCAATGCCAGCCTGGACACAACACCCCAGCCTGAGGCCGTAACTGCTCCGCGATCCAAGTACACCTACACCAATGAGTCCGACTCCGGCGATGGGTACAGGTATAAGTGGTACTTCTTTGACGCTGATGCTGTCAGAGAATCTGAACTGGGTAACAATCTAAACTCCTCAGCTACTTTCTACAATCCGGAGGATGGTGATATTCCAGGTGACGGCGGTATCTTTGAAACGGATACTGTAGCCGATCAGGAAGTGCAGTACTACACGGACCGCGGTTACTACTGGACTGCGCTCAGGGCTTTTAATCCGCAAGGCTGTCACCTTACGGATACCATCCGGATCGACAATGTGAAGGATACCACTTACGAGCGTTCCAACGTCTTCAGCCCGAATGGTGACGGCACGAACGACCGCTTCACCTTCCGGGTACAAGGCGATGAATCCTTCAAGCTGACGATCTATAACCGTTGGGGTACTGAGGTTTACCAGACGACCTCCGGCAGCAGTAACAACAACTGCTTCTGGACGAACGAGGTATCCGACTTTAACGGGGATTGTAACGAAAGTGGTAAGGATCCCAGCAACCCACGCGGCTGTAAGTACTGCGAGTTCTGGGATGGTACCACCCAGAGTGGCGCTGACGCGGCAGCTGGAACGTACTTCTACAAGATCACCTACAACTATGAAGAGACCGAAGATGGCCGCGGAGGTCAGGGCGATACCCAAACCGGCACGGTGACCCTGCTCCGCTAACCTTTTCATCTCAGGTTCTACGAAAAAAAGCCCGCCTGCAACAGCAGGTGGGCTTTTTTTATGAGGTGCGATTGTGGATTAACCGCTATACCGCTGAAAGCACCTGAGGGCTACCGGTGGGCAATGAAAACCGGGGTTGACTTACTTTCCAGCAGGCCAGAGGCCTTGCTGGCCGAGAAAAACCGGGATACGGCATTCCGCCCGAAAGAGCCCATCACCAGGACGGCATTCGGGCGCTCGCCCATGTGCTGCGTAAGGGCCTCCTCTGGCTTATCCCCCTCTTTGATCTCGTAGTTGATATCCGGGTAATGCTGATGCAGGTACTCGCGCACCAGGCTCTCATTCGGAAGGCTGGCGCTGGCATCCGGCTGAATGGAAAGGAGCTCGTAGTGCAGATCACCCACTGAGGGGCTCAGCAGGTAGGTAAACTGCTTGATCGCGTACACAGCCTCCTCCCCGCCATCGTAGGTGAAGATGATATCCTCCACAGGGCGGTCTTCCTCCGGCACTACCAGCACCGGGCAGTTGGTCTCGGCCAGCACATCCTTCAGCACCTTTTGCTCATCCGTTTCGCCCATGTTGGAAAAATACACCTGATAGCCCGTGATCAGCAGATCCGCAAAAACGGATTCCTCCACCAGCCGCTTAGCGGTACCACCCTCTCCCAGGTGGGTGGTGTAGCGGGCTCCGCTTTCCTCACAGCGGTCCATGAAGGCCTTTTTGTTTTGCTCAATATCCGCGGCCTCCCGGGCGCGCACTTCATCAATGTAGGGCCCGTAGCCGCTGCTGAGCTCATGGCCCATCGGGTCCACGCCAAAATTGCTGAACATGTACGCATAGCTCAGGTCCTCGATGAACAGCCCCACGATCAGGTCACTACCGGGGTTGCTGAGCTTCAGGGCATAATTCAGGGCACTCTCCGAATAACGCGAGCCATCAAAGGCCACCAGGATCTTTTTCATAGGGTGCTTTTTTAGCCAATGAGCTTTACAAAGGGAAGTTAGGGCTTTTGGATGGCATCCATCTGCCGGAGTGCTGCGGATGGATCAGGGGTGGGCTGCTGGCACAGGGTATCCTCGCAGACGTAAAGCTGGGTGTGATCCTCCTGATACCGGTCCTGCAGGACCGGGAGCTCACTACCGGGCTGCGTTGTGCCGGCCACGATCCGGTGCGGGGCAAAGGCTTTTGCAAGCTGCTGCCGTTTTGCCACAGCATCCGGGCCGGTAATGGCCACTTCGTAGAAGGTATCCACCAGGTGGGTGGCCAGCACGCCCCAGTTCGAGAAGAAATAGGGGTTCTGGACCCACTGATCGTGAACCGCCTGCAGCATGGCAGCAGCGGTATCCCGGTAATCCTGCCGGCTAAAGTAAGTGCCGAGGTAGTACAGGTTCAGCGCTGTTACGGAATTGGGCGAGGCTATCACATTGTCCGAAACCTCGAATTTCTGGCTGATCAGGGCCGGATTGTTCCGGGCTGTGTACTGGTACAGGCCAATGTTGCTGTCGTAAAAGTGCTCATCCACATACTGCTGTAGCTGGTAGGCCAGCTGGAGCTTATCCTCCTCAAACGTAGCACTGTAGTAGGAGAGGAGTGCCTGTATCAGCAGGGCGTAATCATCCAGAAAGCCCTGGATCTTGGTTGTGCCATCCTTATGGGTGCGGTACACCATGAAGTCCTCTACCATGTTAGCCAGCAGGAAATCCAGATTGGCCTTGGCCAGCTCCAGGTAATGCGGCTCCTCCAGGGTGATGTAGGCATCCACTAAGCCCTTAAGCGTAAGGGCGTTCCAGCTCAGCAGCACTTTATCGTCCACACCCGGTCGGGTACGGCTTTCCCGGGCTTGGAACAGCCTGGCCTTCGCTGCCTGTAGCTGCGCGCGGACCTCAGCGACCGGGCGGTTATCATCGGCTGCTAGTTGCTCAGCTTCCTGAATAACCTGCAGAACGTGCTTACCCCCTTCCCAGTGGCCGTCACCGCCTATGCCGAAGTGGCGCCTGGCCAGGGCATTCTCGTCCGGGTCGGTCAGTACTTCATCGATCTGCTCCTCGGTCCACGTGTAGAATTTGCCTTCCTCGCCCTCGGTATCGGCATCCAGGGCTGAGTAAAAGCCGCCTGCCGGGCCCCGCATCTCGCGCTCCAGAAAGGCGATGGTCTCTTCCACCACTTGCTTGTAATCCTGCCTTCCGGTGAGCTGGTAGGCCTCGGTATAGAGGCTCAGGAGCTGCGCATTGTCGTACAGCATCTTCTCAAAGTGGGGGACTTTCCACTTCTCATCTGTGGAGTAGCGGGCAAAGCCCCCGCCCAGTTGATCGTAAATGCCGCCCTGCGCCATCTGCGTCAGGGACCGGTTGACGTGTTGCAGGGGCACATCGCGCTTATTGCGGGCATAGTAATGCAGCAGAAAGCGGTAGTTATCCGGCAGCGGGAACTTCGGGGCTGTGGCGCGCCCTCCGTAAGTGGTATCAAATGAAGAACGCATCTTCTCAAACACCTCGTTCAGCGTGGCATAATCCACCGGGCGGGGCGTTTCCGGCGGCTCGATGATGTTGATCTGCTGGATCCCGTCCGCCAGCTTATCCGCATAGTCCAGCACCTCTTCCTGCTGATCCCGGTATATTTCAGTGATCTTGTTACAGATCTCGCGCCAGTTATCCTTCGGGAAATAGGTGCCTCCGAATATCGGGCGCCCGTCCGGCAGGGTGAAGACATTCAGCGGCCAGCCGGCCCGCCCGGTCATCAGGCTCACCGCATCAATGTAAAGCTGGTCCACGTCCGGGCGCTCCTCGCGGTCTACCTTCACCGGGATGAACTGCTCGTTCATGATAGCAGCCAGCTCTTCATTCTCAAAGCTTTCATGGGCCATTACGTGGCACCAGTGACAGGCTGAGTACCCGATGCTGATAAGCAGGGGCTTGTCTTCCTCCTTTGCCCGCTCAAATGCTTCCGGACCATAAGGATACCAGTTTACCGGATTGTAGGCGTGCTGGAGCAGGTACGGGCTGGTTTCGTTGATCAGCCGGTTGGGCTGTATAGCTTGTTCGCTCATAGT
Source organism: uncultured Sphingobacteriales bacterium (assembly GCA_964474835.1). Lineage (GTDB taxonomy): Bacteria > Bacteroidota > Bacteroidia > CAILMK01 > CAYYUA01 > CAYYUA01. The sequence goes on along the minus strand of CAYYUA010000031.1, from coordinate 192 downwards.
GGTCGTTACTTATTTGTGGATTAAACCCTTTCAGGCAAATATGGGTTTTTGGGTCAGGAAAAATTTGCAGCACAGCCGTGCAACCCTTATTTTTGCACCAGCAGACCAAAATACTCCTCCCTAGCTCAGCAGGTTAGAGCGTCTGACTGTTAATCAGAAGGTCCTCGGTTCGAATCCGAGGGGGGGAGCTAC
>CAYYUA010000030.1:0-27493 GCA_964474835.1 uncultured Sphingobacteriales bacterium | reverse complement strand
CAGGAGTCCGGGCCTTAAAGCCCGGGCTACGGAAAGTGCCACAGAAACCAGACCGTCCGCCAGCCGGCGGATAAGGGTGAAAAGGTGAGGTAAGAGCTCACCGCCATCGGTGGCGACACCGGTGAGGCTGGTAAACCCTGCGGGTTGCAAGGCCAAGCATACCGGAGTGGGGGATGGATCAAAAAGCCGAAAAGCCCTTTCTGCTTTTCAACACTTTTTAAACCCTTAAAAAGTGTTTGATCCATCCCCCTAAGGGTTGCTCGCCCGAAGCTCCGGGGGGTAGGCCGCTCACGAGCCTGTCAGCAATGGCAGGCCCAGATAAATGACAGGGCCCTGATGGGACTAAGCATCAGGCGACAGAACCCGGCTTACCAGCTGGCAGTCTCTTTTTTATATCCTTAATGAGTAAAAATTCCCTGCTACAACTCCCGCCCGTTAGGAATTCAGGTGTTGCCTGCTATTTTTGTGTTCCTTAAACCAATTGCTATGGCACAAGCAGGTCAAACTGAGGATATCCAGTTTAATAAAAACGAAGATGAGCATAAGTTAGCCCTGGATCACATCGAGAATGTCCGGCAGCAGATGGAAGCTGGTGGCGGGGAAAAGAAGGCCCAGAAGCAGAAGGAGAAAGGCAAACTACTGGCCCGGGAGCGCATTGCCTATCTGCTGGATGATGATGCTGATAGCCTGGAGATCGGAGCCTTTGCGGGCTATGAAATGTACCAGGAGCATGGTGGCTGCCCCTCCGGTGGGGTAGTGGTTAAGATCGGCAAAATCCACGGGCGGCAGTGCATTGTGGTCGCGAATGACGCCACGGTAAAAGCCGGGGCCTGGTTTCCGATGACGGCCAAGAAAAACCTCCGCGCTCAGGAGATCGCTATCGAAAACCGCATCCCGATCATTTACCTCGTGGATAGCGCAGGCGTTTACCTGCCCATGCAGGATGAGATTTTTGCCGATAAGGATCACTTTGGCCGCATTTTCCGCAACAATGCCGTGATGTCCTCTGAGGGCATTCAGCAGATCGCAGCTATTATGGGTAGCTGCGTGGCTGGGGGCGCTTACCTGCCTATCATGTCCGATGAGGCCATGATCGTGGAGGATACAGGCTCTATCTTCCTGGCCGGGCCTTACCTGGTCAAAGCGGCCATTGGAGAGGATGTCTCAGCTGAAGAACTGGGCGGAGCTACTACCCAATCAGCAATATCCGGTGTTACAGATAACAAATACCCGAATGATGAAAGCTGCCTGGATGCGATCCGCAGCACCATGGCCAAAACCGGCCACCAGCCCAAGGCTGGCTTTGACCGGATAGAACCCCGGCAACCGGCTAAGGACCCGCAGGAAATCATGGGTCATCTGCCCTTAGACCGCTCCAAGCCCTATGACACGATGACCATCATTGAGCGGTTAGTGGATGACTCCGATTTTCAGCCCTTTAAGGAAGGCTATGGGCGAACGATGGTCTGTGGCTATGCGCGTATTGATGGCTGGGCTGTGGGCATTGTGGCCAACCAGCGGCAGGTAGTGAAAAGCAAGAAAGGGGAAATGCAGGTAGGCGGAGTGATCTACTCGGATGGCGCTGATAAAGCAGCCCGCTTTGTGATGAACTGCAACCAGAAGCACATTCCCCTGGTCTTTCTACAGGATGTGACGGGCTTTATGGTGGGCAGCCGCGCTGAGCAGGGCGGCATCATTAAGGATGGCGCTAAGCTGGTAAATGCCGTTTCCAACTCGGTGGTGCCCAAGTTTACGGTGATCATGGGCAACTCCTACGGGGCGGGCAATTACGCCATGTGTGGCAAAGCCTATGATCCGCGCTTGATCGTAGCCTGGCCAAGCGCCCGTATTGCGGTCATGGGCGGTAGTCAGGCCGCTAAGACTCTGACGCAGATCAAAGTTTCGCAAATGAAAGCCCAGGGCGAAGAGCCCGATAAGGAAAAAGAGCAGGAACTGGAGGAAAAGGTGAAGGCCGAGTATGAAGAACAGACCAAGCCCCTGTATGCCGCGGCCCGCCTTTGGGTGGATGACATCATTGATCCGAGAGATACACGCAAAGTGCTCTCACAGGGCATTGAAGCTGCCAACCATGCGCCCATCACTAAGCCGTTCAATCCTGGTGTGATCCAGACTTAACAAGCGAGAAGCTACCTGATAAGCACCTTCCGGGAAGCCTGGCTTTGGTCAGTCTGGCTATGGAGGATGTACAGGCCGGCTGGAAGTCCATCAGATGACAAGCTCAGGCTTTGTTTACCACCCTCAACAGCGCGTTGGCGAACGGCCTGACCGGTTAGGTTATACAGGGTCAGGGTTCTTGCCAGCCCTGCGTTCTGCTCAAAGGTTACCCGCAGTTGCCCCTGGCTATGGTAGACCTCAAATGGATCCCTGGCGTTTTGCGGTGAGGCCCGCCCGGTTTCACGAGAGCCATTCCCGACTATGCGAAAAGTATAAGGCGACCGGCTGCTGTCATTGCTGCGGATGGCTACGGTCGCACTTTGCTGACCAGCAGTATCAGGGTCAAACCGTATGGTAAATGACGTAGAATCGCCAACCCCAAGCCGGTTACTGCCTACTTCCTCAGTTACCTTAAAAGTCAGGCTATCCGTGTTGTTAAGCTTTACAGCCCTGCCGGTTCTCTGCATCTGCAGGATATCATCTCCCTCGTTCCGGATCACAAAAGTGCGGTAGGCAAGGTCCCCAAAAAGCTTGTGAGAGCCGAAATCGGTGTTATTGGCTTCAGTTACGTCAGTAGCACCATTATCGATCGGCCGCTGGTTGCTGAATACCTTGATTACGGGCCCTTGGTGACTATCAGCTGGCATCCGGTCTACGGCTAAATGCTGCGTAAAGGCTCTGTTACCAAGAACCAAAGTCAGCAGCAAAACCAGGCTTAGCAGGTTAGCAAAATTTGTTACGGTATTTAGTCGGACGCTTCGCATAGGGTATTGGCTTTTGTAGCTATGACGGCTTTAAGCGCAGAGGCGTTGTACAAATACACCGGTATGTGCCTAATCCCTTACCAGCCACTTGATCAGCTCACCCGGGGTCACTTTCTTGCCATACATCAGAATGCCTGTACGGTAAACCTTAGCGGCCAGCCAAACGCTCACCAGGAATCCCAGGATCATCAGCGCAAAGGAGCCGACCAGCTCTAATGGCGGCACGCCAAAGGGAATGCGGGCCATCATGATCACCGGGGCCGTAAACGGAATGAGAGAGCCGGTAACTGCAATGCCACTATCCGGATTGGTAATAATAACGGTAGGCGTGATAACAATGGCCAGGATCAGCGGTAGCGAGAGGGGGAACATGAACTGCCGCATATCGGTCTGGTTATCCACTGCTGCGGCAATCGCAGCAAAAAGGGAGCTGTAGGTAAAGTAGCCAAACAGGAAGAAGAACAGGAAAGCAAACAGCAGCAATGGTACGTTAATACTCCCTGCTGAGCCCAGCAGCTGCGCGATCTGGGACTGGTCAGGCGCAGCGTTCTGAGCCATAGCGCCGGAAGGGCCGGAGGACGAGGCTGCCATCAAGGCTTCCGGTCCCATCAACAGCATCAGCACGCCGGATATCACCAGCGTTAGCACGATCCACAGCAGGAACTGCGTGAGCCCTACCAGGGCAATTCCGATGATCTTGCCGAACATGAGCTGGATCGGCCGTATGCTGGAAGCCAGAACCTCCACGATCCGGCTGGTCTTTTCCTCGTGCACACCGGAAGTCACCTGACCGCCATACATGAAAATGAAGAAATAGATCGCAAATCCGCCAATCACACTAACTGTGGAGGCAATGGCGGTGTTGCCCTCGGATTTTTTGCCGCTGTTGCTCAGCACGATGCTGTTCAGGCCCACATTGGTTTCAATACTGGCCAGCTTATCGCGGCTCAGGCCGGCCTGTTCAATCCGGAGCTGCCGGACCTCTGATTCCAGAGCTGCTTCCAGCTTATCCGATAGCGTCAGGCTGGGGCTTTTCCGCCCGATCAGCTGGAAGTCCTGTGGGTTAGCAGCAGGATTTTCCGGGATCTCTAGCACATAAGCATCCGGATGTTCGGAGAGGAGCTCATCCTGGGCTTTAGCAGCCGACTGATCAACAAAAGTGAAGGAGAGGTCTTCTTTATCTTTCAGCGCCCCCTCAAATGAGCCGCTGTTATCCACGACATATACCTGTTCGCTGGTATCAGCTACCTGGGTAAGCAGGGCAGGGCCCACGATCAGCAAGGCGAAGACCGTTGGCGCCAGAAAAGTGATCAGCAGAAAGGTCTTCTTCTTGACCCGCGTGGCGTACTCACGCTGGATGATTAACAGGATCTTCTTCATAAGTCGGGGCGTCATTAACGTTAGCCAGGAAAATGTCGTGCATGCTGGGGATGATCTCGCGGAAGCCCTCGATCTCGTAGCGCTGCATCAGCTGGCTGAGGATATCATTGGGTTTATGGAAATCCTGCACGGCCAGCCGCACCAGCGTTTGGTTATGAGCTGGCTGGTAGGTAATGCTGTGCAGTTGCATCCCATGATCCAGCGGCAGCATGGCTTCGGTGATTTCTCCCTTGAGCGCAATTTCGTAGGTCTGGTTGCGGTATTGAGCTTTAATGCGCTCAATAGGCCCGTCCAGCACCTTGCGCGACTTGTTGATCATGGCCACATGCTCACAAAGGGCCTCAACATTTTCCATCCGGTGGGTAGAGAGCATGATGGTTGTTCCCCTGGCCTTCAGGTCCAGGATCTTTTGCTTAACGAGCTCGGCATTGATGGGGTCAAAGCCGCTGAAGGGCTCGTCCAGGATAACGAAGTAAGGCTGGTGCACCACCGTTGCGATAAACTGAAGCTTCTGGGCCATGCCCTTGGATAGCTCTTCCACCTTGCTCCACCACCACGAGAGGATATCGAACTCCCGCAGCCAGCTCTGGACTGAGTCGTAAGCTACCTTGCGCGACAGCCCTTTCAGCCGCGCCAGGTATACCAGATGCTCACCCACGTACATCTTAGGGTAGAGGCCGCGCTCCTCTGGCAGATAGCCGATCTTCTCCACGTCTGCCTGCCGGACCGGCTTGCCATTGAGGAATACCTCCCCGGTATCCGGACCAATGATCTTGTTGATAATGCGTATAAGGGTGGTCTTACCAGCGCCATTCGGGCCCAGCAGCCCATAGATGCTTCCTTTCGGAACTTCCAGGCTTACATCACTTAGCGCGGTGTGCTGGTTAAACTGCTTACTAACACCCTGAACGCTCAGGATCGCATCATTGGCCATAAGGAATGGGCTTTTCGCTAAACCTGTAAGGATAACTGCCTGATGGTGTATGCTGTTCGCTTTCAGGCATTTTCAGGAGGACCTGCCCCAGCCCGGACCAGGCAGGTGGCAGGTCGGTAATAGCCTGTATTCAGCTAACGGAAGCCTGCTGCTTGAGCGTGGCCAGGTGCTTGAAAAAGAGCGGAATGGTCTCAATACCCTTGAAAAAGTTATCCGTGTTGAACTTCTCGTTGGGCGAGTGGATGGCATCGGAATCCAGCCCAAAGCCCATCATGATGGGCACCATCTCCATCTGCTGAGAGAAAAAGGCCACAATCGGAATGCTGCCCCCTGTGCGCACAGGCAGTGGAGCCGTGCCGAAAGTTTCCTGATAAGCCTGACTGGCGGCCTGGTACTCATCGCGATCGGTAGAAACCACAACGGGCTTTGCTCCGTGAAGCTTATCCACTTGCACCTTTACCGAGGCCGGTGCGATCTTGTGCAGATGCTGGGTAACCAGCTCAGCAATCTCATCCTCATCCTGATCCGGTACCAGCCGCATGCTGATCTTGGCGTGGGCTTCGGCCGGGAGGACCGTCTTGGCCCCTTCCTTAATATAGCCGCCCCAGATGCCATTTACGTCCAGCGTGGGCCGCAGGCTGGTGCTTTCGTAGGCTGAGTATCCTTTTTCTCCGTTAAGGGCATTGACGTCAACGGCTTTCTTGAAGTCCTCATCGTAGACCGGGATATCCTTCATCTTGGCCTTCTCCTCCTCTGACGGGGGCTGTACCTGGTCATAAAAGCCCGGAATGTTGATCCGCCCGTTATCATCCTTCAGGGAGGCAATAAGCTCGCCCAGCACGTTAGCCGGATTAGCGATAGCTCCGCCATACACACCGGAATGCAGATCCCGGTTAGGCCCGTAAACGCCCACTTCCAGGTAACAGAGGCCCCGTAACCCAACGGGAATCGAGGGCTGCTCATTGGAGATCATCGCGGTGTCTGAAAGCAAAAGCACATCGGCCTTTAGCTTATCGCGGTTGGCGTTGGCAAACGCGGTAACATTCGGAGAGCCAACCTCTTCTTCGCCCTCGATGATGAACTTCATATTGCAGGGCAGGTTGCCCGTCTGGTTCATGAATTCAAAGGCCTTAACGTGCATATACATCTGGCCCTTGTCATCGCAGGCGCCCCGGGCGTAGACCTTGCCATCCCTGATGACCGGCTCAAATGGCGCACTGTCCCACTCATCCAGCGGATCCGGCGGCTGCACGTCATAGTGCCCGTATACCAGCACGGTAGGCAGGTCATCGCTTACCTGCTTTTCGCCATAAACCACCGGGTTGCCATCTGTAGGGCAGACCTCAGCCGTGTCAGCGCCGGCTTCTGCTAACTTGTTCCTCACATACTCAGCTGCTTCTTTCACCTGGTCTGTGTATTCAGAATCTGCACTGATGGATGGGATCCGGAGCAGTTCCAGCAGCTCGTTCAGGAAGCGATCCTGGTTATCATGGATATAAGCCTGCAAATCTTCGTGCATAACAGCGTCATTTTTTAAAGTACTGCGAAGGTAACAATTCAGCCTAAGCCTTGTTAGCCGGTCTGCTTTGGCTAAATGCTTATTTTTGACCGCTTTTGAAACCATCATTGCTTTGCCCCCTTTATCCCATGCCTATAACCCTACTTTACTGGAAGCTGGTTGCGATGAAGCCGGTCGCGGCTGCCTGGCGGGTCCTGTTGTAGCAGCGGCCGTTATCCTGCCGGCTAATGGTAGCTTTCTGGAGGGGCTGGATGATTCCAAGCAACTTAAACAAGCAAAGCGGGAAAACCTGGCTGAAGCCATCAGGGCTGAAAGCCGGGGATGGGCGATATGGGCTGTCAGTAACACGGAAATTGACCAGCTGAACATCCTGCAGGCTTCTGTCAAAGCCATGAACCGGGCCGTTGGTGAGTTGACGGAGCAGCCGGAGCACCTGCTGATCGATGGTCACTATTTCCACACGGCCAGTGGCTTGCCCTTTACCTGTGTGAAAAAAGGCGATGCGATTTACAAAGCCATTGCAGCCGCCTCTATTCTGGCCAAGTGCCACCGGGATGGCCTGATGGCCGAATATGATAAACAATACCCAGCCTATGGCTGGGCCCGCAACAAAGGCTATCCCACACCAGAGCACCTCCGGGCGCTGGAAGCCCACGGGCCCACGCCCCTGCACCGGTACAGCTTTCAGCGTGTGCAGCCTGCTCTATTTTCCAGAACTTCTCAACCTTAAACCCGCGAGCCGCTATCCATGAACGAAATACAAGATGCTGACCGGAACCTGATCTACCAGATGGCTGACCACTTCCGCGCTATCCGCTCTATGACCGAAGCGCTGGATTATGCAGGCTTTGTCAAGGATGAGCAAAACGTGAAAGAGGTTGCTGAGCTAGTGGCCAAAGCTGGTCAGGCTGCCAGGGCTATCTCTGCTGAGTTCAAAGCGCATTTCAACTCCATAGCCTGGGACTCGCTGATAGATCTGGAAACTGCTATCGCTGATGAGGAAGGGCCAAGTGCGGAGATCACCTGGGGAATGGTGAAGGAGGACCTGCCCTACCTGGCAGCTACTATTGATCAGGTGATCGACTTCATGGACAATCCCCAGGAAGGCAGTGATGATACACAGGGCATAGCTCCCGATGATGAAGCTTAGTCAGGACGAAGTAGCCTGACCCTGATCCTGGAGCTGCAGGCGTTGCTCGATATCCCGCTGCCAGCCGGGAAGCTTCCGGACGGCAGCGAGCTCCCGGTAAGCCTGGCTCGTGGGCTTAGCCGGAATGCCGAAGTAGACTTCATCGCCCGGAATAGACTTGCTAACTGCGCTGGAGGCCATCACGACTGCCCCTTTGCCAAGGCGGATGGCTTTGTTCAGCCCGACCTGTCCCCACAGCTTAACCTCATCTTCCAGGATCGTTTTACCCCCGATGCCGACCTGAGCAGCTATGATACAGTGACGGCCTAGCTCAGCGCCATGGCCGATGTGCACTTCGCCATCGATCTTCGTCCCACAACCGATGCGCGTTTCCCCTGAAACCCCGCGGTCAATGCTGCAATTGGCTCCGATCTCCACATAATCCTCTATCACCACTTTTCCGCCGGACAGAAGCTTATCGTGGTGAGCTGCCCTGCTCTTAAAGTAGAAGGCATCAGCCCCGATAGTTGAGTTGGCGTGGAGGGTTACGTGAGCCCCGATCTCCGTACCCGCGTAGATCACCGTATTCGGGTAGATCACCGTGTAATCCCCAATAGCCACATGATTGCCCAGGTAAACGCCCGGATAGATCTGCACATTGTGCCCGATCTGCACATTCCGCCCCCGGTGGAAGGCTGGCTGCTCCGGCGGGTCTTCCTTCAGGCGGTAGTAGCCTACCAGCTGGTTATACACGGCAAAAGGATCATCAGCCAGGAGGACAGCTTTGCCTGCCGGTGGTGTCGTTTCCTGATCCATGAGAATGGTGGTGGCTGCGGATTGCAGGGCCCTATCGTAGTACTTCGGATGATCTACGAAAGTCAGGTCGCCCTCAGTAACTTTATGAATTTCATTTATTCCATTGATGATATGGTCAGGCGATCCTCTATAAGAAAGATCCATCCATGTTGCAAGCTGATGCAGGGTAAGGGGCGTGGATAGTTTCATGTATACAGTTTGGAGGCGGTCATTGCTCTAGCAAACGTATCAAAAACCTGCTCCCGGAACAAAGCCACCTGTCATTCGCTACCGGTGCCTGCCGGCTGCAGCCTGTTGTTGAATTGCCTGAAAATCAGCATTTCAGCCAGCTGATGTCAGCAGGTCTATAAAGCTTGAAAAAGGGACTTTACGGTTTTTTAATCCTTTACACTTGCTCAAAATCTGGTCAAAAGCTTTACTTGCGGCAAAAGAGTAAACGTTACCTATGCGCTTAGCATCTATTGATATCGGCTCCAATGCCATTCGCCTGCTGGTTAATAATGTGTTCTCCTATAATGGTTCGGTCCAGTACCAAAAAGAAACCTTAATCCGGGTGCCGCTCCGCTTAGGCCGCGAAGCCTTCAATGATAAGGTGATCTCAGACGAGAAGCGGACGAAGCTGATAAAGGCCATGGAGGGCTACCGATCCATGATGGAAGTGTTCGATGTTGACAACTACCAGGCCTGTGCAACCTCCGCCTTACGGGATGCCGCGAATGGAGAAGAGATCGTTAACAGCATCCGTCAGCAATCCGGGATCGATATTCAGATCATCAGCGGGCAGGAAGAGGCGCAGATCCTTTATGCAATGGATATCTCACGCCAGCTGGATCCGGATAAGCCCTGTCTCTACATTGATGTGGGAGGTGGCAGTACGGAGATCTCGCTTTTTGCCGATAACCGCTTCCAGGAATCGCAGTCCTTCCCGATCGGTACCATCCGCCTTTTGAGTAACCTCGTAGATGAGGAAGAGTGGGATAGCCTTCAGCAATGGCTGAAAGGCATCCGTAACAGATACGGAGATCTCTACGCCATCGGATCCGGAGGCAATATCAACAAGCTGGTAAAGATGTATGGCAAGAAGAAGAAAAAGCGGATGTCCTACTCCAACATCGTAGAAGCTTACGAAGAGCTGAGTAAATACACCTATGAAGAGCGCATCCGGTTGCTGGAGCTTAAGCCGGACCGGGCTGACGTAATACTACCCGCGGCCAGTGTCTTTAAGAGCGTCATGGCCTGGGCCGGGATCAAAAAGGTCTATGTGCCCACTATCGGCCTGGCTGACGGCCTGATTAAGCAGTTGTACGAGCAACAGCACGCCCAGCACGCTTTTGAGCAGCCCTGGATCACTTAGCCAGAGGCCCGGGTGCTGGACGACTGCGTTGGGTCGGTGTGCGCTGGCAGCTCAGCCCTGAGGTACTCGTAAAAAGCATACTGGGAGCGCATCGGGATCAGGCTGTCCTGCTTGTAGTGATTCTCCTGATTGCGGTCGATCCACCGGGCTTTCTGGTTATCCTGCCATTGTAAGCGGTAGTAGTAGCGAATGCGCGCCTGCAGCTCCGGATCCTTGATCGGGAACAGCTGTTCGATCCGGCGGTCGAGGTTCCGCTTCATCAGATCAGCCGAGCCGATGTAGACTTGCGGCTCCTCATTGTTGCAGAACATGCACAACCGCGCGTGCTCCAGTAGCCGGTCCACCAGGCTGATAACCCGGATGTTATCGCTAAGGCCCGGCACACCCGGCACCAGTGAGCAGATGCTGCGGGCGATGATCCATACCGGCACACCGGCCTGGCTGGCCTCATAAAGTTTCTGGACTAGCCGTGGATCCTGCAGGCTGTTTACCTTCAGCTCGATCCAGGCAGGTTTCCCCGCTCCGGCATTGGCTATCTCCTGATCGATATGCGCCATTAACCGCTGCCGCAGATTGAAAGGGGCCACCAGCATTTCCCGGAATGGCTCAGGCTCTTCATTGGAAAGGATGTAGTGCATGATCTGCTCAGCCTCATGGATCAGGCCCTCATCCGCTGTAAAAAAGCCCAGGTCACTGTAAAGCTGTGCTGTGTCCTCGTTAAAGTTGCCAGTGCTGAAATAGGCATACTTCCGGGAAGCACCCCCTTCTTTCCGGGTAATGATCAGGATCTTGGAGTGCACCTTTAGCCGCTCCATACTGTAGATAACGCTGGCTCCGGCATTCTCCAGCTTATTGAACCACTGGATGTTATGCGCCTCATCGAACCGGGCCTTCAGCTCAATGAAGACCGTCACCTGCTTACCCTGCTGACTAGCCCTGATCAGTTCCTGAATAACCAGGGACTGCTCAGCCAGCCGGTAGACGGTGATGGTGATGTGGGTTACCTGCGCATCCTCAGCCGCCTGCCGGATCCAGTCGATCACATAGCGGAAATCCTGGTAAGGGGTAAACAGCAGCTGCTCCTGCTTGCGGATGGGTTCAAAGAAATCACTGGACTCCTGCAGCACCGGGTGGGGAAGGATCGGCATTGGCTTAAAGCGGAGGTGCTTCCGGTCCTGGAACGGGAAGCGAAAAAAGTCTGTGAAATCGTGGTACTTACGGGCAAACATGGGATCCTCTGGCTCAATATCCAGCTTTTTGCTGAGCAGCAGCTGCAGGCTGGTCGGGATCTCCGGGTCGTAGGAAAGGCGTGTGGGGTCGCCCTGTTCCCGTTTTTTCAGGCTGTTTTTGATCTTCTTCAGCAGGGTCTCGTCCAGGTCGCCCTCAATGTCCAGTTCCGCATCCCGCAGGATACGAATACCAAAGGCCCTGGCCTCCTGGAAATTCGGAAACAGGTCGTTCAGGTAGTAACGGATCACATCATCGATGTAAATCACATACGCCTGATCATTGGCGGAGGGAAGGGTGACGAAGCGTGGCAGGTTTTCCGGCAGCTTCAGCAGGGCATAGCTTAGCTCATCCGGGGAATCCCCCTTCAGCAGGATCGCAAAGTAGATCCAGTTATCCCGCATGAAGAGCGGCTGCTTCTCATCCTCGATAAAAACGGGTTCCAGCCGGGGCTGAACTTCAGTGATGAAGTAATTCTCCAGGTACTCTTCATGCTCCGGGCTAATGTGATCCTCGTCAATAAAGTGAATGCCTTCCTCAGCCAGCCGGGACAGGATTTCCTCGTTGAAAACCCGGTTGAATTCCTTACGCTGCTGGTTGACCTCATGCTTGATGTGCTTCAGCAGCTCTTCCGGAGGTTCCATGAGCTCCTTGGTGACGTGCGGCTTCACGTGCATAAGGCGCTTAATGGTAGCCACCCGTACCTTGAAGAACTCATCCAGGTTGCTGGAATAGATTGCCAGGAACTTCAGGCGTTCTAACAGGGGGTTGCGATCGTCTTTGGCCTCCTGCAGAACGCGGTGGTTAAAGGATAGCCAGCTTATTTCCCGGTTGATGTAATAAGATCCCGGATCGGTCATGGTGTATCGTTATTCGGGCACGAAGGTAACGCAGCCCCACAGGGCAGGTTCTTCAGCTGATATTAAGTTTTCAGGGCATGGTAAAGAAGGGCAATGAAAAAACCACTGTAAATCCTTGCTGGTTTCCCGTCACAGGGTAAAACCATCAGGTAGCTGACACCAGAAATTGGGAAAGACTGGCTAATTTTGCCCTTGCTCTAAAATGCTACAATCCTATGGCCGAGTCTCGAACCATTCAATTCCGCCAGGCGCTTCGCGAAGCCATGACCGAAGAGATGCATGGGAACGACAATATCTTCCTGATGGGCGAGGAAGTAGGTGAATACAACGGGGCTTATAAGGTGACGCAGGGAATGCTGGATGAGTTTGGCTACCGCCGTGTTATTGATACGCCCATAGCCGAGCTGGGCTTTGCCGGGCTGGGTGTTGGGGCCAGCATGAACGGCCTGCGGCCGATCGTTGAATTCATGACCTGGAATTTTGCCCTGCTGGCCATCGATCAGGTGGTTAATTCAGCTGCCAAGATGCTGAACATGTCCGGCGGCCAGTACTACTGCCCGATCACCTTCCGCGGGCCCACGGGATCAGCCGGGCAGCTGGGCGCCACCCACTCCCAGAGTTTTGACAACTGGATGGCCAACACGCCCGGCCTTAAGGTGATGGTGCCTTCTGATCCCTACGATGCAAAAGGATTACTCCGGTCAGCTATTAATGATGATGACCCCAGTATCTTTATGGAAAGTGAGGTTATGTATGGCGATGAGGGTACCGTACCAGCTGAAACCTACACGCTGCCCATCGGGCAGGCCAAGGTAAAGCGGGAAGGCAGCGATGTAACGCTGGTAGGCTATGGCAAAATGATGAAGGAGGTCTTCCAGGCAGCTGATATCCTGGAGCAGGAGTATGAAGTCTCTGCTGAGGTGATTGACCTGCGTAGCTTACGGCCACTGGATTTTCAGACCATCGTGGATTCGGTTCAGAAAACGAACCGGATCGTAGCCGTAGAGGAATCCTGGCCGCTGGCCGCTATGTGTTCTGAAATTACCTATCAGGTGCAAAAGCATGCCTTCGACTACCTGGATGCGCCTGTGAAGCGGGTGACCGGTGCGGACGTCCCGATGAGTTACTCGGGCGTTCTGGTGGATGCTTTCCTGCCGGATCCGAATACGATCGTACAGCAGGCTAAGGCCGCTTTGTACATCCCCTAAGCAAAAGCCCCAACCTGTACGTTGATAGTGAGGTATAAATAAAGGCGCTATGGCACACCAATATTCCTGGGAACCGATCAAATCTTACGAGGAAATTCGCTTTGAATACTACGAAGGCGTGGCCAAGATCACCATCAACCGGCCGGAAAAGCGGAATGCCTTCACCCCGCTAACGGTGCAGGAAATGATCGATGCCATGCACATCAGCCGCGAGGATGAGCGCATTGGCGTGATCCTGCTGACCGGCGAAGGCGAAAAGGCCTTTTGCGCAGGCGGTGATCAGTCTGTACGTGGTGAAGGTGGCTATGTAGGGGAGGATTCCGTTCCGCGCCTGAACGTGCTGGACCTGCAGAAAATGATCCGCTCTATCCCGAAGCCCGTGGTAGCCATGGTGGCGGGTTATGCCATTGGAGGCGGCCATGTGCTGCACGTGGTGTGTGACCTTACCGTAGCGGCTGACAACGCGGTTTTTGGCCAGACCGGGCCTAAGGTCGGCAGCTTTGATGGCGGCCTTGGCGCTGCTTTTCTGGCCAGCATCGTGGGCCAGAAGAAGGCCCGGGAGATCTGGTACCTGTGCGAGCAGTACGATGCCCAGGAAGCCAAGGAAATGGGACTGGTCAACAAAGTGGTACCCTATGAAGAGCTGGAGACCGCTACCATGGACTGGGCGCAGAAAATGCTGGAAAAGAGCCCAATGGCCCTTCGCTGCCTGAAATCAGCTTTCAACGCGCAGCTGGACGGGCAGGCCGGCCTGCAGGAACTGGCGGGCAACGCTACGCTGCTCTATTACTTCAGTGATGAAGCTAAAGAGGGTAAGAATGCTTTCCTGGAAAAGCGAAAGCCGAACTACAGCAACTACCCGCGTTATCCATAGGGTAGGGTAGGATCCTGCTTATCCCTATAAATGATTACCAGCCATGCCGACAGCGCAGGATTGGATACAGGCAGCCCGGCCCCGAACGCTACCGCTGGCCGTATCGGGGATTCTGATGGGAAACTTCCTGGCGGCACATCAGGGTTATTTCGATCTGCTGATTGGAGGCCTTGCGCTTTTAACAGCTGTCCTTCTGCAGGTGCTGAGCAATTTTGCCAATGATTACGGGGATTCCGTGCACGGGGCTGACAACGAAGAGCGCTACGGGCCGGAACGGATGGTGCTGAGCGGGGCTATTTCATTTGCCGGGATGAAGAAAGGCGTAATCGTAGCCGGGGCAGCAGCCTTGCTTTCCGGGGTGGCTACCCTGATTGCCAGCATTGAAGTGATCGGCTGGCCGGCAGCTATACTGCTGTTTGCGCTGGGTATCGCCTCTATCATTGCGGCCTATGAGTACACAGCTTCTGCTAATCCCTACGGGTACGAAGGGTACGGGGATGTTTCGGTGTTCCTGTTTTTTGGCCTGCTCTCGGTTGGCGGTGGCTATACCCTACAGGTGGGCCAGCTTGATCTGTGGACGTTGCTTCCGGCTTTTTCGGTCGGCCTGTTTTCAGCTGGTGTGCTGAACATCAATAACCTCCGGGACTACGATACTGACGCTAAGAGTGATAAGAAGACCGTACCCGTCCGGCTGGGACTGCGACAAGCCAAGGTTTACCACCTGTGGCTGATCAGCCTGGGGGTGGGTTTTAGCCTGTGGTATGCGGTTTACGCCTATCAGGAGTGGTGGCAGTACCTGTTTTTACCGGTACTGAGCATTTTTGCCCTTAACGGCCGCGATATCTGGCAAGGCGAAACCGCTGAGGATTTTGCTCCCAAGCTTAAGCAACTGTCGCTTATGACCTTCATTTACACCCTGGTATTCGGGACCAGCCTGATCCTTGTTTAATCCGGTCACTTGAGGCTTGCCTGCGTGCCCGGAAAAGGGCTAATTTTGTGGTGAAATAACGGTCCCGTAGCTCAACTGGATAGAGCGTTAGATTCCGGTTCTAAAGGTTGAAGGTTCGAGTCCTTCCGGGATCACTTCTTTGCAGGCCCACACGACCTCTTCTTCAAGCTCGCTTAATATCACCTCTGATATATTTGAAGGTATTTAACTTAACTTTTCAAGTATTGGTCTTGCAGTAGCTAAATCGTTACGTCAGTGTTGATTAAGTGTATCCTATAGATTTTTTTCAATAGCTATTCCAGCCGCACGCATTGAAAAGGCAATAGCATCAAAGGTAAAGCAAGCAGTCACAGGCTTTTAGCCAACGGCCTTATCCACATCGAGCTGATAAGCATGCAGAGGGTTTGTGCTTTCCGCATTTCGCTGATTGTATTGTTCAACTGCATCCATGATGCTTTGGATTTCCTGCTCAGTATGAATGACAAAAAAGAGGTTGGAAAAGACGGCAGTTGGGGTTTTGGCAAACCAATTGGAGGTCATATTGTCCGGGTTTGCATTATCCACTTTTTGCCCCTGCACTTCCATCTCACTGTAGGCCGGTATGTTATGCCCGGCCAGAATATTTCGAACGTCATTGACAAATTCCTCGATGCTCAAAATGATCAATAGTTTCATAGAATTGTTTATTTTCAGTTCGACTCAGAATTGAAAGGGAAGCCAGGTGAGCCGACCAAGCCTGCCCAACTCCCCTTTCTGGAATTGATGAACGGCATTATTGGGCCTGCTCATAGGTGCCGTCATCATGCTTAGCCTTGTTTTTTTCAGTCATAAAATACAGTAGAGGCACAATAAGCAGTGTGAGGGCCGTAGAGGCGATAGCTCCCCCTATCAGAGATATAGCAAGCCCCTGGAAAATTGGGTCCAGGATAATTACTAGCGCTCCAATGATCACTGTACCGGCCGTCAGCAGGATCGGGGTGGTTCGTACTGCGCCAGCTTCTATGACCGACTGCTTCAGAGAGGCTCCATCGGCTAGCCTGATATTGATGAAATCGATCAACAGTATGGAGTTGCGCACCATTATGCCGGCAAGGGCAATCATCCCGATCATGGAAGTGGCTGTGAAAAATGCGCCGTAAATCCAGTGTAAGATCAGGATACCAACCAGGGAAAGGGGAATTGCTACCATCATAAGAATAGGTACTTTGAAGTTCTGGAACCAGCCGATGATAAGCAGGTAAATCACCAACAGTACCACGGCAAAGGCAATCCCGAGATCGCGAAACACTTCGTAAGTGATCTGCCACTCGCCATCCCATTTCAGGGTGTAGTCTTCCTGCATGAAGGGCTGCTGGGTATACAGCTGAGATAGATCGTAGCCAGGCGGTAGCTGAATGTTACCGATCTTGTCTCCGGCATCCAGGATGGCGTAAACCGGGCTCTCAATTTCGCCCGCCACGTTGGCGGTAACGTAAGTTACCCGCCGCTGATTCTTGCGATGAATGATACGCTCTTGGCGTGCCTTCCTGATCGTTACCAGGTCGCCCACGGTTATCATTTCACCAGTACGGGACTCGATATAGATGTTCTCGAGGGCCTGAACCCCTGATCGGTTAGGCTCCGGCAACTTCAGGTGCACGGGCACAGTCCGGATTTCCTCGTGCTTGTATACTTTAGAGACATTGCGGCCATCCAGTGCCAGGTTCATTACTTTCACTAACTGCCTGGGTGGTACGCCGGAAAGCATTGCCTTCTCCCGGTTAATCTCGAACTCATATTCGGTCTGGGCGGCTGTCTCTTTCCAGTCCACATCCACCACACCTTCCATGTTGTTGAAGATCTTTTTCACCTTACGGCCCACCTCGCGCTGGCGGTCCTTTTCAGGGCCATAGATCTCGGCTACCAGGGTGGACATGACAGGGGGGCCGGGTGGCACCTCAACTACTTTGATATTAGCATCGTGGCGCCGGGCTACTGTTTTTACCAGCGGACGTATTTCCTTAGCCAGGGCATGGCTCTGGATGCTGCGCTGTCCTTTGGGGGTCAGATTAACCTGGATATCCGCGATGTTGGCGCCCTTCCGCAGATCATAGTGGCGAACCAGCCCGTTAAAATTGATAGGGGCATTTGTACCGCTGTAGATCTGGTAGTCGGTAACTTCCGGCATATCCTTCAGCGTCATGCCTACCTCGCGTGCCACAGTGTTCGTACGCTCCAGGGTGGTGCCTTCGGGCATATCCACCATTATCTGCATCTCGTTTTTGTTGTCAAACGGCAGCATTTTGACCTCAACCATGCGGAAGTAGAACAGCAGCATCGAGGCAAGCAGAAGGAGAGTTGTACCACCAATGAACAGCCAGCGTAACCTAACGCTCTCCAATAGCGGCTGCATGATTTTCCGGTAGAGCTTGAAAATCCATGTGTCTTCCAAGCTGTAGGCTTTATCGCTCTGTTCTTCATCCTCTTTCCTGGCTGCGTAGGGTAGGATCCGGTAAGCCAGGTAGGGAGTGATGGTCAGGGCTACCAGCAGCGAAAAGATCATGGCCAGCGAGGCGCCTATTGGCATTGGGCTCATATAGGGGCCCATCAAGCCGGATACAAATGCCATTGGCAGCACTGCTGCAATCACCGTGAAGGTGGCCAGGATGGTTGGGTTGCCTACTTCGCTGATAGAAGCAATGGCAGCCTGCTTAAAGGGCAGTTGCCGCATCTTGAAGTGCCGGTGCATGTTCTCGGCTACAATAATAGAATCATCCACCACAATACCTGTAACAAAGATCAGCGCGAAGAGGGTGATCCGGTTCAGTGTATAGCCGAACATGTAATAAAGAAACAGGGTGAGCGCAAAAGTGATGGGCACCGAGAGGAATACCACTAATCCGCCACGCCAGCCCATACCGAGTGCTACCACGAGCGTTACTGCCAGAATGGCCCCAAGCAGGTGTTCCAGCAGGGAGGCCACCTTATGAGAGGCTGACTTGCCGTAGTTGCGCGTTGTAGAAACGTTAATATCAGACGGAATCAGCACGTTATCAAGGTTATTCACTTTCTGGTTGATGCGCTCCGCAATGCGCATGGCATCGGTACCTGAACGCTTGGCCACGGAGATGGTAACGGCCGGGAAGGCCCGCCCTGCTTTTGTGTTATACTTAGCTGCCTGCTTTTGTCCTACTCCGTAAGAAACATAGGAAGAGGGTTCTTCCGGACCATTGGAGACATCAGCCACACTTTTCAGGTAGATTGGCTTGCCGTCCCTGACATCCACCACCAGGTTTGCCACCTCATCTGCGCTTTGCAGGAAGTTGCCCGTTTCTACCAGAAACTGCTGATCGCGCTGGCTAAACGAGCCAGCGCTCAGTTCCTGATTGGCCTGCTGGATTCGCTGGCTGATCTGCAGTGGATCCAGGTTGTAGGCAGCCATCTTTGTTTTATCGAGCATTACCTTTACCTGCCGTGAGCGGCCACCGTGGATGTTGGTACCCGCTACATTCCCCACTTTCTTGACCTCCATCTCCAGCTCCTCAGCCACGCGCCTAAGTTCGGAGTCGTTGAGCGACTTACTCCACAGCGTGAGCGTCATGACAGGCACATCGTCAATGGACCGGGTCTTGACCATCGGCTGGGTAGCGCCAGACGGCATCCGGTCCATGTGTTTATAGATCTCGTTGTAGAGTTTTACAAGGCTCCGTTCTGCATCTTCGCCCACTTGAAAGCGGGCTGAAACCATAGCCTTGCCGGGCATTGAAGTGGAGTAGACGTCCTTTACGCCCTCGATATTGGAGAGCAAATGCTCCATGGGGATAGAGACCCGCTTCTCTACTTCTCTGGGGCTTGCACCAGGATAACCGACAAAAATATCAGCCATGGGCACGTTGATCTGCGGCTCCTCTTCGCGGGGCGTTAGCCACGTGCCGTAGATCCCCATAGCCAGAAATGCGATCATCAGCAGTGGCGTCAACTTAGAATTGATAAAAGCCTGCGCTATTTTTCCTGCTATACCAGTCTGCATAAAATTGGTTTACTCGGGTTATTGAATCTTTAGTTTCTGACCTTCTTTGAGCTTACCTTCCTCAAACTGGGCAATGTACTGATCGCCAGCAGCTAGGCCGGAGAGGATCTCGACCCGGTTGTTATGGGTCCGGCCCGTTCTGACCCAGCGCAGCACTGCTTCCTTATCCGGACTCACTGCATAAAGCCCTGTGAGCTGCCCACGCTCAATGACCGCATTCTGTGGTACGGTAATCGAGGGGGCGCCACTTTTCATCAGGTGCAGCATGGCAAACATGCCGGACTTAATCCGGCGCTCGTCCTCAGGCATAGGTACAGCCACTTTGACCTCAAACTGCCGGCTGGCTGATTTGCCCGATGGGTTAATTTGGCTAACCACACCCGGTAGCTGTTCGTACCCTGCAGCAGGGATCGAGACCTGTACGGTATCTCTCAGGGTGAAGAGATTGATCTGGGATTCGGGCACGCTAGCCGTTACCTCCATGCGGCCGAAATCCTCCACAACCAGCAAAGGGCGGCCCGGTGACGCGATTTCGCCTTTGCTGATCCGTTTTCCGGCCACAAATCCATCAAAGGGCGCGGTGAGTGTGGCGTAGTTGAGTATATCCTGTACTTCGGAGAGCCGGCTCTTGAGGGCGTTAACCTTTGATTGGGCAGACTTATACTTGGTCCGCGTATCGTCTAGCTTCTTCTGAGTAGCACTGCCGCTCTCATGAAGCGCCTTGATCCGCTGGAAGTTGGTTTCAGCATTCTGCAAGGAGGCGCGAGCCTGGGCCAGTTTGGCCTCAGCCTGCCGCTTCTGGGCCTGTATATTCTGATCCTTGATGCGCACCAGCACTTCGCCTTCCTCAATGCGGTCCCCTTCTTCCACCGAGAGCTGAGTCACTTCTCCCATCATCCTGGCGCTCATTTGTACGCGCCGGCTGCCTCTTACCGTTCCTGAGAAGCGATAGTCCCTGGGTATATTGGTTTTTTCGGCCGTTCTAACTCCCACCGGAACTGCTTCCTGGGTATCGGTATCGGCCTGTCTTTGACCGGATCCGCAGGCTGTTATAAAGGCTATGCTAAACAACAGCGCAACGGGTAATACTGCATATCTCTTTACCTTTTGATCAGTCATTTTACTGGATTTTTATATTTTAAGGGTTAGCAACTATTTAAAGCGGTTTTTCGAGCAGCAGCTCCAGCCGGGCCAGGTTTACATTGTAGGCGTAAAGGGCGCGTAGTCTGCGCACGCGGGCTTCCTGCAGCTTAACCTCAGCGTCCAGCAGATCAGTTGTGCCTCCCATGCCCTGGTCATACCGGTCAGTCCGAATCCGGAGATTCTCAGAAGCCTGCTGCACTGCAGCCTTGCTCTTCTTGATCTGCGTAAGGGCTTGTCGGGTAGAGCGGTAGGCATCCTTGATCTGCACCCGGTTATGAGCGGCTTGCTGACGCTGGGCGAGCTGGGCTTTCTCCAGGGTACTTTGCGATTGCTGCCAGCCTGCCACGTTCCTGAAGCCGTTGAATAGATCCCATTGCAGCGTGACCCCAACCATGTAATTTGCTCCACTAGAGCCGAACGGGACGTCATCGTTCAGCTCATAGCGGCCCATGGCATTGATCGAGGGCAGAAACTGCATCTGGGACGCATTCAGCATTGCCTGAGATGCCTTAATTCGGTGCTGGAGGGCCTGCATGTCAGAGCGCGTTCGGTTAATCTGCTCAATGTTGGATGGTTCCGAAGGGAGTGGTCCTGTCTGCAGGGCGTTGGTTAGCTTCAGCTTGGTCTCCTCTTCCAGCCCCAACTGGTACTTAAGCTGTTCCCGGGCATGGCGGTATTTATTACGAGCCTTGCTCAGGTCGCTTTCCAGGTTCAGCACCCGGACCTTGACCGCCAAGAAGTCAGCCCGGTTAGCCATGCCTTGCTCCATGTAATCGCGCGTCTGTTCACGGTGAGCCCTGGCAGCGATCAGAGCGCTGTCAAGAACCTGCACGCGCCCTTGCAGAAGGTTGAGCCGGTAATAGGTTTTTTTGACCTGAAACCGCGTTTGGTAACGGGTTCGGGTGAGTTTTTCCTCGCTGGCTTTTTTCCTGTGGTCCATCGCCCTGCGCTGAAACATACCGTCCACATTGACGAGGGGCTGCCTTACCGTAAGCCCGGTGCTGAAAAAGTCAGATCGGTCAGGGTTATTCAGCAGGGCAGGATTAAAATCTGCCTCCCTAATGGCTTCCTGCCTAAGCTTAAAACCGAAAGCGTTCAGCGGATTATTCGTGGTGATAGCCCTCTCTTCCAGTGTAACCTGTGGGAGGTAGGTCGAATTGGTCTTGCGGAAGCTGGCCTGCCTGATTTCTGTTTCTTTGCGCGCTTTTCGAACATTGTAATTCTTAGATTCAGCGATGGAAAGGGCTTCTTTTAGCGACAACTTGCGTACTTCATCTCTGCGCTTTTCGGAAGGCTGATCGGTTATCTGGGCCGGTAATGGGCCGGCTGCGAGCAAGAGAGCGGAAGTCAGTATTAGTGCTGTTCGTACCATAGCGTATTGAGTTGGATTTAAAATGCCATTAAGTCATTAGTTGGCTGCGAGCCACAGCAATAGAGCGACTCGAGTAAAGTATACAATTGAACATTTTTACAAATGAATAAGTGAACAACTAATGTCAGCAAAAAGAGAGCCATTACTAGCCTTTTTGTACTTTAAAAATAGGAGGCAATTACCAATTGGCAGTGGAAACTTGGTGGCCTTTTAGCTAAACCAATAAATATTTATACTTAAAAAATTAGTAGAAAAGGGCTTTCAAAAAGTAAAATGAAACAGTGAAGCTTGGTCTAATCGTTACTTGGTGCCTGCTTAAAATAAAGCTATTAGTAAGGCTTGTTTCACGCTTAAACCTGCAGGGAAATATTTTTAAGCTGGGAAAATCTGGGTAGCTATCTAATAGGAGCGTATCTATCCCGGAAAAGCTGCTAGCTTTTCAGTATATTGAAGGGAATTTTTCAAAACCATTTCGCTAATAAGTCAGCTGTTTTTCCTCTTAGTCTACACGAAAACTTTGCAAAAACCTCTAAATTTAGTGATAAAAAAGGACTCAGGCTTACTTTGCAGGTTACTTAGGCTCGTGCCCATAACCAGCTAAACAGTAATAAGTGGTCAACACGGCTACCTGATTGAGGAGAACAGAGCGGCCATAGGAGTTCGTATACGCCCGCCCTGTTAAGAGATCGGGCTACACCTTCTATTTTACAACGCTGAACCGCTTTACAGTATAACCCTTGGTGTACGTAACCTTCAGGTGGTAAATACCTGGCGGGAACAGGTCTGGCGAGATGGTCAGCCTGCTTTCCGGATTCTTGCTAACTACTGTTTCTCCCGTTACACTGTAAACTGCCATCTCTTCAACAGTACGCCTCTTCGGAGCTGATATCACCAGCTCCTGGTTAATAGCGACCGGGCTCGGATACAACGATAATTCCTCACCGGTTTCTACCCTATTTACGGAGGAAGGATTTTCCTCCTGGTTATCCTCACAACTTCCACCAGTTGTATAGTTGATAACCTTATCCTCGTTATCATCAAACCGATAAACAGTCTGCCGGTACTGAGGGATATATACTGTGATCCGGTATTTTCCATTACACATGGTGTCAATCTCATTTAGATCCATTGGTATATCGTCAAAACTAATGGGCCTCTTTTCTGATCCCCCACCAGTTCCCCCAATACTGGTCTTACCCACCGGTACATAAGGCCCTTTGCCATTGTCCAGGCGGAAGAGATTGGCGTAAACATCAAAACCCTTCCGTACCGTGGATCCATTGTAGACGATGTCAAAAGCAAAGTTTCTAATGACACCCTCTGTGGAGTCGTAATCGTAGGATAAGTTCTCAACTGAAACCCGGTCAGCCTGCGCACTGGCTAAAACCGGTAGGAAGAAGGCAAGTGCAAGGACCGGAAGCGTGTTTCTAAGTAGCATAGGCGTGGCATTTTAATGGTTAACAACCGGACACCTGGGCCCGGAATACGCTGTAGGAAATCACGTGATCGGAGCTCAGTGATAAATTGATGCCCTACTACCGAATGCTGCTTTTATTCCGTGTACGGCAAACCATGACTCAGCTACCGTCTGGTATTTCGGTAGTAAGGCATCACAAGTTTATCCATTACTGGATATGGTAAACAGCCGCCTTGTGAGCTGCGAGGGTGCTGGCTATGCTTTCGTCAAACCCTGAGAAATAGAGCAGTTTAAACAACTCAGGGTAGTTCTGCTGAAGGAATTGATTGGCATCATCCCGCGAAAAATCATGATCGCCCGCTACGTACCAGCTAGCAGCGCTGTCATAGTGGTTCTTTTCATCATCGTGCGTAGCTAGCCAAAGGGTCTTCTCTGCTTCTGCCATAATCGGTTGATTTTTTTTCTGCCCGGCCTTTTCAGGGCTTAAAGGCAAACCGGTATTGTACCTGTTTACCCAAATTGCCTTTTGAAAGGCCAGAGCCCGTTCACTTTCGAATGCCTAATGTAGGAAAAGTTCTTCAGCCATGCCGAATGGTACTAAGCCGGATATCCCAACCTGATGCTGGGAAGGCCCTTCCCTGTTTGGTTGCTAAGGGCTTGCTGAAATGAGCAAGAAGGAAGAATAAGCTTGCGTTCAGCCGGGATTATGTCAATGAGACTGTAATTTTGATACAAACCCCAACCATTTATGGCCTATATCCAAACCACCGATTACGAAGCTTCGGAAGGCCGCCTCCGCGAGATCTACGATGACATCATCCAGAAGCGCGGCAAGCTGGCGGAGATCCACAAACTGCAGAGCCTGCATCCGGAGACCATTGTTCAGCATATGGAGCTCTACCTGGAGCTGATGTTCCGGCAGTCTCCGCTTGAGCGCGCTCAGCGGGAAATGATGGCAGTCGTGGTTTCAGCGGCCAATAACTGCGAGTACTGCATCGAGCACCACTCGGCCGCGCTGGAGCACTTCTGGGAAGATGAGGAGCAGGTGGAGGACCTGCAGGAGGACTATCACCTGCTGGGCCTGAGCCAGGCCAATAAGGCGCTTTGTGACTACGCCAGTGCCCTGACCACCAATCCCAGTGGCATTACAGACGAAACCCACATTCAGCCCATGCGCGGAGCGGGCTGGGACGACCGGGCCATCCTGGATGCCGGGATGATCGTGGCTTACTTCAATTTTGTAAACCGCTTGGTGCTGGGGTTAGGCGTGCCCCTTGAAGAAGAGGGAGGCGAGGGCTATAAGCATGAATAGCGGTCACCTGTCCCGGACTCTTTGCCTTTAGTCCCTAACACGTTTCGGGGATCGTCCCACTCGATTCCAGATCATCCCTCCAATAAAAAAAGCCCCTTCTACAACGCCTGTAGAAGGGGCTTTTTGGTTTTGAATTCAGGGAGCGCTGAATCAGCGTTTGATCAGCTTCCTGGTCACGCGATTCTGGTCTGTGATAAGCGAAAGGATGTACGTACCCTTAGACAGGCCCTGGGGCGGGCGTGCGGTGTACATGTTCTTACCCCGGTTGCCCGACTGGGTCCACTCATCCACAACTTCCCCGCTAACGTTCCGTAGGCGAAGCTGTGCAGCTTTCGCTGATGGCAGTGTGTAAACGACCTGTATCTCGCGCTGGAAGGGATTCGGGGATACCTGCTTTAGCGCCAGATCGATCGAGCGATCACCGCCCTCGAAGTTTACAGCCTTAATGGCTGAAAACTCGTGCGAGCCATCGAAATCCACTTGCTTCAGCCGGTAGTAATTGGTGCCTTCTGAAGGGTTACCATCATAGAACTGATAGCTCTGCGGTTCGTAGGTGGTGCCTGCTCCTTCAACTTCGCCAATGGTCTCAAAGGCTTGGTCACCTGTGCGGCGCTGTACCTTAAACTGCTTATTATTGGTTTCAGAAGCCGTTTCCCAGCTCAGGTGAACCCTATTGTTGGTCGGTTCAACCTCAAAGCTGGTCAGTTCGACAGGAAGGGCAGAATTTGAACTTTCAGAACCAAAGGAGTTCGGGCTAAAGGAATTCTGCATCTTAGACGTGATGTAGCCTGAACCGTTCAGCTTACCGGAAACTTCAGAACGGCCGTAGTTTTCCCACTCCCCTTTCGAAGCATTATAGTGAGCCACTACCAGATCCGCAGTATCCTGCACATTAGAGAAATTTGTTTTTGAATTCTGATCCCAGAATAGCGTGACCCTGGCTTTGCCACTGCCGCTTTGGCGGTTGATCTCGAAGTACTCCGCACTGGAAACTCCAAACAAGCGCGGCCCCATAGCGCTGGATAGCTGCTCTTTGGGATCCTTCGGCTTGTAGGAGGCTTCAAAGTCATTACCGCTGGAGAAACCATGCACAGCAGCTTTCTGAACAGTTTGCTTGTTCTGCTTCCGGAACACGGAGCTGTCCACAGTACCCTGCGCGTTTTCAAAAGAAACCTTACCGGTGAGGTTAGTACCCTTAATATTCCGGATCGAGGCCGTGTCAGGAACCACCAGTTCACCACCTTGCTTCACCTCAAGGCTTCCCTGACCCAGGTTCAGGTCATCCTCCACGGTAAGTTTCCGGCCGCTCTGAACCTGAACCTTGCCTTTATTCTGGAGTTGTAGCCGGCCAATAGTCCGGTCCTGGTTTTTAACGCTTATGGTTTGCTTAGTGACCACAGCTACATCATTGTTACCGGGAATGGAATTACTACTACCACCGGATCCACCTCCGCTGCTATTGCTTGCACTCGGAATTCCATTGGGGTTGATCCGGTAAGCCAGGGCTGCGTTGTTATTGCGGCTGTAGGTGCTGCTTTGGCTCTGACCGCCAATAACGTAGTAGTTGTCATCGCTTTGCAGGAGGGTTCTTCCCCGGTCCAGGCTTTGGCCGCCAAACTCATTGGCGTACAGTTCCGTACCAAAGGTAGAGAGGATCGACAGGTAAACCTCCCGGGTGTTCTGATCTTGAAATCCACCCGTGAAAACAATATTGCCTGCCTTGTTAAAAATCACATCCCGGGCGCGGTCTACCCCATTGCTTTCGCCAAGTACCTTGTCCCACTTTTTGGTACCGGTGGCATCCAGTTTAGCAATGTAAGCGTCCTGCGAGCCGGTGCCTCCGGCTGCTTTGGACTGACCGGCAATGACGGTTTCGCCCTGCTTATTGCGGGCTATACCAAAAGGTTTATCAGTATTAGGCCCTCCGATCACATTGCCCCACTGGAATCGCCCATCGGCATTGTACTGGGAAGTATAGATGCCGGTGTTGTTCTGCTCATCCGTGTAACCAACCGTGGTAAGGGCATTGTTAGCTGAGGCGGCAACGGCTTGAATGCCGTCATTGGTAGCCGGGGATCCCGTAAACTGGTTTTGGAAAGCGGCTAACCGGTAATGACTGAAAGCTTACGACAGCCTCTAAGCCATTTCCCTAGAATTTAACCCCGATTTTAAGCCCTGATACCGGCAGAACACCATCGAAGCCATAATCGATGAAACTCTGATTAAACAATTCCTCATCCTCTGGAAGCTCAGGATCATTGGTAGAAACACTGGTCCGGCGAATACCCCCTCCAAGGGAGAAATCGACATAAAGGCTGAAATCGGTAACCAGGGTCACCCCGAACATCAAGCTGTACCCGTATTTATTAATATCCCTTGTGTAGTCCGTGTTGCTATTTTGATAGTCCACTGAAAAGCGCCGAAAGAATGGCCCGTGAGCCAAATAAACCGCTCTTTTAGTGGCGGACTGCCGTTCCAGACTATTGTTGCCAAAGTAAATGTTGTGAATCAATTCGGTTCCTGTTCCTGATAACTCTGCATTCCCAGTTCTGTCCCGGCTTGGTTCTCCTTGATACAAGGTGGGCGTTAAAGTAAGGCTATGCTGTGCGTTTTTGAAAAAATAGGTAACATCAACCCGAAAGCCGCTCTTCACGAACGTCTGCGGCACAAAAGAAAGCGCGAACCCCTTACCCCCTAAAAGCTGCTCTGCGCTTCGGTTGCCGGTATCGGCCTGGCCAGTACTGTTAAAGGGAAATGCTATCCCCAATACTAAAACACCAAAAAGGGTGAGCAAATAGCGCATAGGTTATGATAGCTCTTGTGTGGTATAAGTTATCAGCAAAAATAACCACCTTTGCCGATCCCCAAGGCATGGCTTGATGAGCTGTTGGCGATGCGGGTTTTCTTGTCCCTGAAAGCCCTACACCATTCCCCGAACAATGACTAACTTGTTTGTTAACCCTTACCTAAGCCACAGCAGGTCAGGGCCCGGGCTGTTGTTGCGCTAGCATACCGCTAAGCTGCATCAGCTCGATCTCAGCCTTCTTGGTG
>CAYYUA010000029.1:0-27667 GCA_964474835.1 uncultured Sphingobacteriales bacterium | reverse complement strand
GCGGCCTACTGTGGCTGGCAAATCCAGAAAAACGCCCCAACCGTGCAGGAAACCCTTCAGGAGGGTATGGGGACGATCCTGCAGGAGCCCGTCAAGCTGATCGGCTGTGGCCGAACGGACTCGCGCGTACATGCCTGGGATTTCTACGCCCACTTCGATACCGATCAGGAATTGAACAGCAGCTTTGTGGAAAAACTCAACCGCGTCCTACCGCGCGATATCTGGGTCAAGGCGCTTTTCCAGCCTTCGGCTATTACCAATCACGCCCGCTTTCATGCCACGCAGCGCACCTATGAGTACTGGATCTGCACCACGCGGAACCCCTTTTACCTGAACCTGGCTACCTACTACCACCGCTTACCGCTGAACGTTGAGCGGATGAATGCAGCAGCAGCTCGCCTGCTGCAGTACGAGGACTTTGAAACCTTCAGTAAGATCAATCCCAACCTCAACCACTACAAATGCCAGGTACACGAGGCGTTCTGGACGCAGGAGAATCAGGAGCTGCTGAAGTTCACCATCCGGGCTAACCGGTTTGTGCGCGGGATGGTGCGGCTGATTGTGGCTTCGCTGGTCCGTGTAGGCAATGGCCGCATCAGTCCGGAGGAATTTGAAGCCCGGCTGGCCGCCCGCGACCGGCAACGAGCTGCTGATGCCGCCCCGCCCGATGGCCTGTACCTGGCCCATATCCAGTATCCGGCAGATACCCTGTACCCCTTGTCAGGCCTTGAAGCCCAGACTGATATCCCCTGAAGAAAAGCTGTTGACTGTGAGCTTTCCCGTACCTTTGCCTTCAAAACTGGATAACCCTTCAAAAGAGCCTATGCTCCAGAAGCTATCAACCCTTGCGCTCCTGCTCACAACTATACCAGCACTCATTGTAACAACCCCTGCAAAAGCTCAGACCTCATCCGATCAGGTGCGGGTTATGCACTACAACCTGCTCTTCTACGGGCAGGATAACTGCCGCTCGCTCAGCGATAAGAATACCTTCTTCCAGAAAATCTACGACTATTACAAGCCTGATGTGATCACTGCTAACGAATTGGTCCCATCGGGCCGTAATGCCAACAGCATCCGCGATGGAGTGCTGAACACCGATGGCCGCACCGCCTACAAGCGGGCTGCGCTCACTAACCGCGCCAATAGCGGAATCGTCAATGTGCTGTACTACAATAGCAACAAGGTAGGCCTGGCTAAGCAGGAAGTTTCCAACACTGAGCTCCGGGATATCAACCATTACAAGCTTTACCATAAGCCGGATGGGCTAACCGAGAATGCTGATACCACTTTCTTCTGGGTGGCCACGATGCACCTGAAAGCTGGCGATGACGGGGGTGATGCTGCTTTAAGGGGTGAAATGGCCGGCAAAGCCATGGGCTATGCTCAGCGTGTAAGTTCCAGCACACCCTACCTCATGACGGGGGATATGAACCTTCAGAATGACCAGGAAGAGGCTTACCAAATATTTACCGATCCGCCCCGTAATACATGGTACCCTTTTTATGATCCGCTGGATGCCGAAGGGTACTGGCACGATAACAGCCGCTTTGCTGATATTTTTACGCAGTCCACCCGAACAGGTAACCTCTGCGATGGCGGAGCCAGCGGTGGTATGGATGACCGTTTTGACCTTATCCTGATCTCGGAGTCGCTTCAAAAGGAAAGAGCCGGAAATGTGCAGTACGTAGATGGCTCCTACGTAACGGCCGGGCAGGATGGCAACCGTCAGAACGGATCTATCACAGACCCGAACAATAACAAAGTCCCTGAGCAGGTAGCCATTTCCCTGAAGAATTTCTCAGACCATCTGCCCATCATGGTGGATCTTAAGCTGTCCACCCCGGTAGCGGACCCTGTGGACTCCAATCAGAGCGCAATAACCGCAACATCCGAAGCCCAGCTAACGGCCAGTCCCAACCCCTTCCAAAACCAGGTACAGCTTTCACTACCGGAAGGCCAGTACCAGCAGGTGGCCCTTTTTGATGCAACCGGCCAGCGCCAGCGTCTTACTGAGCTTTCAGCCGGGCAGGCTACCCTGACGTGGCAGACAGCCGCCCTACAGCCTGGTCTGTACATCCTGAGGGCCCGGAGCAAAACAGGAGCACCTTTTACCAAACGCTTAATAAAAGGATAATAAAGGGGAAGTAGGTTACCCGCTAGCCTCTGCTGAAATTTGAAGGGTTGAATAAGAACAATATGCGGTTCCTGAGCACCTTTTTCCTTGTATCACTACTCTCGTTCTGCGGTAATGGCCATGCTCAGTCATTCGATGAAAAGGTGACTTCTGTCTCAAACGTTGGCATGACGGTTAATAACCTGGGCATGATCGGCAATGCCTTCAGCGGCAGCTATCAGGTTCAGGATTTCCCCTCATGTGAGTACCCCCGTGGCTCAGGCATTGAGCACCTTTTCGATGGCGGCCTGTGGATAGGGGCTATCAAGAATGGTCAGGCGCGTGTTTCTACGGGTGCCGTGGATGATCCGTCCGGCTATTCCACCGGAAAAGCTGGCTTTGAATTTACGGCTGAGGAAGGAGCCCAGCTTAAAGAGCGCTCCAGCTTGGAAGATAACCCGAACTTCGATCCTGAGGCCGTGAGCCACCAGGATTTTGTGGCCAACTTTACCGATAAGAACCAGCAGGTGCCGGGCACCGATATTCCCATCCAGAACCACGACAATCCTTTAGGAATAGACGTCCACTACGAGACCTACAACTGGAATTTCAACTTCGCCAACTTCTTTGTGGTGCTGGATTTCAAGATCACCAACACCAGCGATCAGACCCTCGATAGCTTTTACACCGGCTACTGGATGGATGGTGTGGTGCGCAATACCAACATCACGCCTCCGGGTGGAGCTGCTTTCTTCAACAAGGGTGGCAATGGCTACGATGATTCGATTTACACGGCTTATGAGTTTGATGCAGCCGGGGATACGGCCTACACCAAAAGCTACATCGGCCTGAAGTACCTGGGGGCTGAACGGAATGGTGAGTTCTACCACCCCGAGGTTAACGACCAAGTGAAGGTACACTTCAGCACCTGGCAGTTCCAGAATTCGTCCGATCCCCTTTACTTCTTCCCCTCCAATGATGGCGCTAAGTACAACAAAATGTCCCTGGGCCTCAATCAGAATGAAAACTTGGACTGGAACACCATCTCAGAGGAGATCGAGCGCCCCAGCAACCGCTCCAACCTGATCTCAGTAGGCTCCTTTGGAAAGCTGGAGCCCGGTGAGTCGGTTAATGTAGCGTTTGCTGTAGTTCTGGGTAAAATGAAAGAAACCGGCAACTCTGTTCAGGCTAATACAGCTGCGCAGCGCAGCATCCTGCGGCAGAATGCCGACTGGGCACAGCGCTCCTTTAATGGTGAAGACCAGAATTTTAATGGAAAGCTGGATCCCGGCGAGGACAGTGATGGGGATGGGGAGATTGACCGCTACATCCTGCCTTCACCGCCCAACATTCCCAATACCCGCTATGTGGCCAAAGATGGCAGGATCGAGGTCTACTGGACCGACAATGCCGAAAGCTCTGTGGATCCGATTACCGGCGAGCAGGACTTTGAGGGTTACCGGCTGTACAAATCAGAGTTCGGCTACGATGTAACGGGTGGAACCGAAGCGCAGGATGCGCTGCAACTGGTGGCTGAGTTTGATAAGGAAGGCAATCCGTACTTCTACAATACCGGTTTTCAAGACATTCGTCTGGAAGAGCCTAAAACCTTCCCGGATGATACCCTGCAGTACCAGTACCGCTACACCATTGATGGCCTGCAGAGTGGCTGGCAGCATGTGGTGAGCCTTACCGCCTTCGACCGCGGAGATGAGGAGAACAACATCCAGCCGCTGGAAAGCAGCAAGCTCTCCAATGCCAAGCATGTGTTCCCGGGCGAGCCGCCAGTGAAGGATATGGACAAGAACGAGCCCTTTGTTTACCCGAATCCTTACTACGCTTCAGCGCAGTGGCGCGGTACCAGCATTTTTGAAGAGGACCGGAAGATCATGTTCGCCAACCTCCCCCGCCGGTGCCAGATCCGTATCTACAATGTAGCAGGTGATCTGGTAAGCACCATCCGGCACACACAGGATTACAGCGGGGATGATATCGAGTGGTACAACAGCTTTTCTGATGTGGATAAGACCAAGTTCTCTGGCGGAGAGCACGCCTGGGATCTTTTATCGGATGATAACCAGATCGTAGCTAGCGGGATCTACATCTTTACGGTGGAGAACCTGGAAAATGGCAATACCCGCGAGGGCAAGTTTGTCCTGATCAAGTAGTCGTGTATCTCTTAACAATCGTAAATACTTAACAACGCATGAAACGAGGAATCCTTACCCTTTTGCTGCTTACGGGCTTCATGACAACCGCCACGGCCCAGCCTTATGATACGGTTACCATTAAGGAGATCCAGCAAGTGAGCCAGAATAAACTGGCCAGTTGCACGGATGCCTCGCCCTATGTGGGTGATACCGTATGGGTGCGCGGTACGGTCGTTATGGATGGAGACCGCTCAGCTGAGACTGATGACAACAGCGCTAACGCCTGGCTACAGGATGGGAGCGGCCCTTACTCCGGCCTGGATATCTATGACCTGAGCCCCGGTGAGACCAATGGTGTAAAGGTAGAGAACCTGAATCAGGGCGATTCCGTGCTGATCAGGGGCGGTATTGAGGAATTCCAGGGTGAATCAGAGATCGTTCCGAACCTGATCACCATCATTAGCAGCAACCAGGATGTTTCCATCACGGAAGGGGCTACCATTGCTGACCTGAACAATGGTAACCAGATCAATAAACTCGAATCCGGTGAAAAATGGGAAGGAACCTACGCGCAGATAACGGATGCACGGGTTGTAAGTGTTGATTTCTTCGCTGGTGGAGACCGGGTGAGCTTCATCGTTCAGGATGACCAAGGCAACCAAATGAATGTGTCGGATCGCTTCCAGGTACAGCGGCTGCCCTCTAACGGGGGAGACTTCCAGGCTCCACCAATCGGTACCAATATCGATACCCTGCGTGGGGTTATTGCCCACTCCAAGAATGGCTGCCCCGGCACAGATGGCCGTGGTTACGAGCTTTTCCCTTTCAAAGAAAGTCACTACCGCTACGGGAATGCGCCTCCGATCATTTCTGATGTTCAGGTTGATCCGGAATTTCCAACCTCTAACGATCAGGTGACCATTTCAGCAAACATCGAGGAACTCAACACTTCCGTTCAGGAGGCTTACCTGCACTATGCCACAGGCGAAAATGGCACCTTCGATAGCGTCCGGATGAACAATCCTTCAGCCAACACCTATGAGGCGGATATTCCCTCAGGCCTTTCCGTCAATGATGGTACGCTCGTCAAGTACTACATCTCAGCAACTGATAATGACGATCCCCAGCAGCGCAATGCTGCGCCCAACGTTCCCAACAACAGTGCTCCGGCTTACTACCGCGTCCGCGATAATGGCCTGACCATTTTCGACCTGCAGTACGCGCCATTCGCAGGCGAGCCTTATTTTGAGGAGGCTTCCGGCTACCAGGATCAATCAGTAACGGTTAGCGGTGTTGTTACGGCTACTGCCCAGTCAGGAGATCTGGGTTATGTATACATCCAGCAGCGTGGCCGGGATAAGTGGGCCGGCATCCAGCTGACCGGCAACAGCAAGCTATCTCAGGCACAGCGGGGCGCTGTTCTGGAAGTTACCGGCACTGTCCAGGAGTCCTTTGGCTTTACAAGACTTGGCAACGTCTCCAGCGTATCACAGGTAGGCACCACAGATGATATACCAAGCGTAACAGTGCAGCCGGGCGTTTTTACCAGTTACAGCCAAACCCGGAATGAAGCCTACGAAGGGATGCTGGTTACCCTGAACGTGCCTAATGACACGCTGTACGTAGTGGATACCAACGCAGACTACAGTCCCGATAACCCGCAGAATTTTGCCGAGTACCGGGTAGGCCCTGATACCACCAAGCCTGATTCCGGCTCACGGGTAATAGCAGGGCGGCAGTCCGGGACATCGGCCTCCTCGCTGAACGTTTCTTATGTAAATGATGACCAGTGGGAGCTCGAAGACGGCATCATGAATGTTAACCCCAAGGTCATTCAAAAGGGAGAGTACATGGACTCCCTGCGCGGTATCATGTATTACAGCTTCAGCAATATGAAGCTGCTGCCCCGGAACAATGACGACTTCTACAACTACAGTGATCCGGTTGTGCTGGATACCACAGCCGAAGACACTACCGGCCTTAATACCACCACAAAGGCACCGGAAGTCCGCGTCTATCCCAACCCGGCTACCGATCAGCTCAATGTGAAGCTGAGCAACCAGGATGGTCAGCGCTACCGGGTTCAGCTTACCTCTATGAAGGGTCGTGTAGTCCGGCAGCGCCGCATTGCTGGCAGTAATAGTGTGCCGTTCTCAGTAGCTGATCTGAAAGCCGGGGTCTACGCGCTAACCGTGATGAGCGAAAGCGGGAGCCTGCTTCAGTATCGGAAAGTAATGGTCAACAAATAGTAAAAGCAAAAGCTGAAGGTGCTGGCTGTGCCCCGTCTGACAATATACCTGAGGAAATCCCTTTACCTCCCCTTACTGCTGTTGCTGGCTATCCTCAGCAGTTGTGAGGAGCAGGAGCAGCCAGCCCCGAATCAGCCACCGGATACCCGCCTGTCAATTGATACGATCCGCCTCTCCGGTGAAAACCGCCTGCAGAGTACGGTGACCCTCAATTGGTCCGGCACAGATCAGGATGGCTTTGTAAAAGGCTACGAATTCCGATTCGGGGAGCAGGATTGGCAGTTTACCGAGGCCACGGACAGCACGTTCCGCTTCCTGGTGAAAGAAGGGAGCCAGTTCCGGGATATCCGCTTTGAAGTACGGGCGATCGACAACAAGGATAAGCGCGATCCCACACCAGCGGCCCTTACAATTCCGGTAAAAAATACCCCGCCTAAGGCCGCATTCCAGGAAGGGACGCCAGCAGTTGATACCGCGTTTACAGTGCTATCCCTTTCCTGGGAAATCGGTGATCCGGATGGTGATGAAAGCCTGGACAGTGCCTTTATCCGGGCCAATGAGGGCGCGTGGGTGCCGGTCAGCCGCTTTGCCGAGATCGTGACCCTTGTGCCGCAGAGCCCGCGCAGCCCGGGCGAAACCTCCGCAACCCTGCTTGAAGGATTAGAAGCCAGCAATGACATCGGCACGCTGCCCGGTGTAAACCTGGGCGGAGCTAATACCTTTTACCTTAAAGCTACGGATATCGCAGGAGCCACCAGCAACATCGATACCCTGGGGCCGATCCATATCAGGCCGCAACAAAGTGATCTCTTAGTGCTGGCTGCCAGCACGGGTAGCTTTCCCGATCCCCGCGAAGTGTACCGCCCGATCCTGGATGAGGTTTACGGCACCTACGATTACATCGATCTTTTTGCCAATGAGCAGCAGTACCTGCCACAGTTCTGGAGTGCAGCTTTTGCCAAGCGCCTCAACCTGTACGATAAGGTGTTTATGTTTGCAGATGACAACACCATTGATCAGGAGCTGCTGCTGGAGTCAGCCTCGTCAGCCCTGCAGCAGTACCTGAATCAGGAAGGGCACCTGTTTATTGCAGGCAAGTTCCCGAACGACCTGCGGGGGTCTTCCAGCATTTTCAGCTACTCGCCCATGCGCAGCATCCCAGACCGCGAAGAGCAGCAGCGCCTGCCACGCGATAGCGCTATCCGGCCAGTCGCTGGAGCTGATGACGCCTACCAGCCGCTGAAGGCCTCTTCCTTCATCATCGGGGTGGATGCTTTTACAGTTAAAGCCACGGGAGCTTCCCTCTACACAGCTGATCTGGCAGGTGAAACAGCAGCCAATACGGTTATTGCT
Organism: uncultured Sphingobacteriales bacterium; assembly: GCA_964474835.1. GTDB lineage: Bacteria > Bacteroidota > Bacteroidia > CAILMK01 > CAYYUA01 > CAYYUA01. The sequence goes on along the minus strand of CAYYUA010000029.1, from coordinate 19,799 downwards.
ACAAGCACAAGTGACGGTGAAAATATCAATCAGGTATTCAGTGCAGTTCCCCTGCACAAGCTGAATCAGCAGCCTGCTAACCTGCAGGATTTCTTTGATGTGGTACTGAACGAAAAGTTTGAATAGGGCATGAGGCGGCATTTTCTACACGATAGCCTTTACCGCACAATAAGTTGCCTGTTGGTCCTGCTGCTTACCGGGCTGACCCCGCTGGCACAGGCACAGGATGACGGGGAAGAGGAGAAGTTGGCCGACCTGGAAGGAACGGTCAAAAACGAAGGCACCGGAAAACCCCTCAACGGGGCTAACGTCCTGATTCAGGGAACCTATAAGGGTACTTCCACTGAAGAAGATGGCAGTTTCGAGTTAGAAGATATCAAACCCGGGGACTATACCATTAAAGTGAAGTACCTGGGCTTTCAGACCAAGGTGTTCAACGGGGTTACACTGAAACCAGAAGAGACCAAAACCCTCGAGGTAAGGCTAAAGGAAAGCGCCCAGAACCTGAAGGCTGTGGATGTGGTCGGAGACAACCAGCTGGTTAAGCTGGAGTCCGGCCAGTCGCAGAGCAACATCACGCAGGAAGAGATCCAGCAGAGCAACGCCACGGACGTTAAGGACGTGGTAGCCATGCAGAAGGGCGTCACAAAATCACCGGATGGCTTGCGGATCCGCGGTGGGCGCCGCTACGAGACCCAATACCTGATCGATGGAATCGATGCCCAGGATCCGCTCTCCGGGACGGGATTCGGGGTGGATGTTGGCTCAGGATCCCTCCAGGGCCTGGAGATCGTCACCAGCGGGGTAGGGGCGGAATACGGCAATGCCACCTCAGGCCTGATCAAGGCCAATATCCGGGAAGGTACCGACTCGCTTCGGGTAGCCGGAAGCTGGCAGCGGGATAACCTGGGTTTTAACAAGCACGGACCCGGCAGCTGGAACACTGACCGCGCCAACCTGCAGATCGGCACGCCTGTACCGGGTACCGATAAAAAGCTTAAATTCTTCACCAGTGGGGAGGTCAAGCTCACAGACAACTACTTCGGTCCCACAGCCGATCAGCTTAAAAGCTCCCTCCTGAACAATGGAGAAGCCTGGGCTCCAAGGCAGGACAACAGCTTTACCCACACGGTCAAGCTGACCTATGAGCCGGATGGCAATACCAAGCTAAGCGTGCTGAACCAGCATAGCCTGAACATCAACCAGAACACCAACAGCCTGAATGTGATCGGCAACGATGAAGTGGTGACGCCCGGCTTTCAGTACCCGTTCAGCAACAACATGGACAATGCCAACACCTACACCCACCAGTCTAACCTGACCACCCTCAATCTGGAGCAGGGCCTGGGTAAGCAGTGGTGGCTGAATGTGACGATGGGACGGCTGTTTACCAACCTCCGGGCTGATGCCAACGGCCGCCCATTCCGGCCGGAAACCATTGATCAGGTGTACGATCCCTCATCGATCGTTACTGATCCGGTGACGGTCTTCAATCCGGAAGACAAGGTCAAATACGTGAACCCCCCATCCGGCCTTTACAACAATGGCGGTATTGCCACGCTCTGGCACGATCACTATGCCCGCGAGTACACCTTTAAGGCCAAGGCTGACTACATGCCCTCCAATAGTGCTCACTACTTTAGCTTCGGGTGGAAGCACCAGGAAAAAGCCTACCAGTGGATAGACGTGAACAAGCCCTGGATCGGAGCTCCCATTCAGATCGATGAGAACACCAGTACCAAATCCACGCGGCTGGGGCGCTCCAGTGATGTATGGCAGGTCAATCCGGCCTCAGGTTCTTTCTTTGTATCCGATCAGATCCAGTATAAAGGCATTACAGCTAATATTGGTGCCCGCTACAGCTATTGGGCCCCGGGCGAGTTTGCCGATGAGGCGGTCAATAACCCGAATTCTCCGGTGCTGGATGTGGTGCGGAACGAATACAAGGAGCAGTCATCACCGGTCCTGGGCCGGCGCTTCAAGAGCCGTTTCCTGCCCCGGCTCCGGGTCTCTTTTCCGGTAACTGAGAACAATGTGCTGTATTTCAATTACAGCCACGCAATTCAGGATCCCCACCCGCGCTTTATGTATGCCGGGCTCGATCCGGCCTTTCAGGACAATTCCTTCCTGGCTAACCTCGGTAATCCCAACCTGAACCCGGAGACCACGGTTTCTTATGAAATCGGGCTCAAATCCCGTATCACCCAGGATTTTGCCCTGACGTTCAGCGCCTACTACAATGATAAGTACGACTACATCGTCAGCCGCCAGATCAGTATCCGCGACCAGACCGGCCGCTTCACGGAGCGTTCTTTCTACTACAACCAGGATTACGCCCGTATTCGCGGGGTTGAGCTGAGCCTGCGGAAGCGCTTTGGGGAGTGGCTTAAGGCCCGGCTTAGCGGTTCCTATCAAAAGGCCACCGGAAAATCCAACTCAGCGCGGGAATCCCGGCTTCAGATCGAGCGCACGGGGCAGGTCAGCCCCTCTGAGGAGCGCAACCTCGCGTGGGACCGCCCCCTTACCCTGAAATCCTCGGTCACCGTTACGCCCAATGAGAACACCCCAGTCCTGGGTATGGACCTCTCAGGCTTCCGGCTGTTTGTCTTTGGTCGCTACAAGTCCGGCAGGCGCTATACGCCCCAGGAAAAACGGGGCGTGGATGACAACGGCCGCCCGCGCTACGAGTCTGTACGGGACGAGCCCCTGGCTGAGGTCGGGGCCAATTGGTTCCGGACTGACCTGAAACTCTCGAAGGATTTTGACCTGGATAATGCTGAAATGACGCTGAGCCTGGAGGTGAAGAACCTTTTCAATAACCGCAATGCTCAGATCGTGAATCCCGTAACCGGGGAGGGATACCGCCGGGGTGATCCCTTGCCGTATTCCATGCGGAATCCGGAGTACAATTATCCGCAGAATACCGGGCTGCCTCCGACCAATCCAGCTCGCTGGACGGAGCCCCGGCATGTGTTGTATGGTATAAGCTTTCAGTTCTAATGCGCTACGTTACATTGCTTGCAGGGATGATTTTGCTACTGGCACCAGCTGTGGTGCACAGCCAGGTGATGAAAAACCTGGGCGGGCAACGTGCCGGGATTTCGGCCATGCCCTTTCTGAAGTTAGAAGCCAGCCCCAAAGCCGATGCCCTGGGTGGGGCTATGGTCAGCGGCTATGGCGATGGCTACGCACCGGACTGGAATCCTGCCGCTATGACCGACCTCCAGCACACCACCTTTACCGCCTCCGATAAGCTGATGGCTGCGGGTATCCACAACAGCTATTTCTCAGGCATTATTCCCTCAGAGCACAGCGGTAGCTGGGGCTTTTCGGTGATGATGCTGAATGCCGGGGAGATGAAAAAGCGCACAGCTTTTCAGCCGGATGGAACGGGTGAGACCTTCAGCGCCTACAACATCTCAGCAGCGCTCAGCTTTGCCAAGCAGCTGTCTGACCGCTTTAGCCTGGGCGCATCCGGCAAATATGTGCGGGAGCAGCTGGCGGAGTTCCACTCACACACAGCTGCCATTGATCTGGGCTTTATGTACCGGACCGATGTGAAGGATCTCCGCTTTGCGGTGGCGGTTCAGCACTTTGGCCCTAATTCCACGGCCATTGGGAATTTCGACAAGGTGATCTTCCGGAACAGCGATCGCAACAATGACCTGAACAGCTTTCCCACGCCTACCACATTTAAGCTGGGCGCCTCCATGCGGGTGCTGGAAAAGGATAACCAGAACCTCCGGGCATACTTTCAGCTCAGCCACCCGAATGACAATGCAGAACAGCTCAGCCTGGGCCTGAATTACCAACTGCACGAGCTGCTCTCCCTGCGCGCGGGCTACCAAACGCCTGCAGGCGAGCAATCCATGCCCAACATAGGCGTGCAGATCGATACCAATATCGGGCGTAACCCGCTATCGATCCACTACACGATCCTGCCCAAGACTCACCTCGGCAACTATCATAATTTCGGACTGAGTTACGCTATTAATCAGGAAACCCGCTAATGCAACGGCCTACGCTACTCATCGCCTGTCTGCTACGGAAAATGCTGGTTGCCCTGCAATCCTATTACAGGGCTATGATGTTCGGCATACTGCTGCTGTCCGGCATGGCTGCCCTTAGCAGTTGTGAATCCTTCACCGGGGATAAAACCAGTACCGATTTCCTGGACACGCCAACGGCCCAGCGGGAAAATGTGGCCTACGTTCCGCTTCAGCCCCCGTTTGAAGGGCTGCAGTACCCAACTGACGTCATTGCTGGGTTTGATGAACTGATCTACGTAGCGGACTCAGCCGCTGAAGCGATCAAAAGCTACGATGTGGCCGGCACACAGCTCGGTAGTATCGAAGTTCCGGGCCTTACGGCCATTGCTCAGAACCGCTCCCTGGAATTGCTGGCTGTCGGAACTTTTGACACCACGATCAATGAAACCTCCTACACCCTCAGCACCATTTACCGGATCGATATGATCGATGGCCGCTCCCTCAGCCTGGATAATGCCGAGATCGTGGATAAGATCGTGCATCCCTTTTACTCGGGAGCACGCTCCTTTACCAGTGCGGACACGCTGATCAGCTTTCAGGATGTTGGGGTCCTGGCGGATAATAAGTTTTATGCCACGCGTACGGGGCCGGGGATTTCTGCTATATCACAGGATAACACGGTGCTGCTCTTCAATGAGGACGGCAGCCTGCAGACGCCCATCTGTATCAGCACCTCCACCGGGCGCTTCTGCGATTACTTTGAGCAGCCGGTGGCTATTACCACGCGCGTCAAACCCCCTCAACGCGCTACGCCCAATACGGACGGGGATTTTATCTTCACCTCCATGGCGCCAGGGCGGGCCATCAAAACGCAGTACATCAACCGCAATGCCTCCCCGAACGGGGTTAGCTACGAGCTGCGCCAGCTCACCCGCGATACCAGCCAGGCCGATGGTTACCTGTACAAACCTAACCGCTTCCGGAAGCCCAGCGATGTGACCATCGCGGGAGATGCGACCAACTATATTTTTGTAGCGGACAGGGCCAAGGATTCGGTCTACCAGTTCACTGCAAACGGGCTGGAAGGCGTGAACGCCCCACCCGGTGCCAATACGAACCGGAACATCAAGGTCTCCTTCGGAGGCACGGGCAGCGGGCCGCGCCAATTCCGCGAGCCAACCGGGGTAGCCTATTTCCAGAAACGGCTCTACGTGGCGGATGGTGCCAATGGCGTGATCAAGCGCTTTAGGCTGACCACTGATTTCGACTGATCGACTCTTCTCAAGCGCACAATATCCCTTCCTATGTTACGCACTGGCTTAGCTTATCCGGTTAGCTGCCTGCTCTTGATCCTTACTTTGGGTTCCGGTAACCCTGGCAACGCGCAGCAAACTGCTGGTGAAAAGCTATTGGCGGGCCCGATGCTGGGCTATGTAGAATACCGTGAGGCAGCAGTCTGGATGGAAGTTGCCCCATCGGTGGAATCCGTCAGCCTGCGCTACTGGCAAGCCGCCAATCCCGCTGATACCCAGCAGCTTACCTACCAGGGTGAGCTGGGGAAGCCTTTCAACCCGGTCAAGCTCAAGCTAAGGGCGCTGGATAAAGGCACTGAATACCGCTACCAGGTACGGCTGGACGGTGAGATCCAGCAACAGCCTTATCCGCTGACCCTGGAAACCAAGACGATCTGGCGCTACCGGACCGGGCCGCCGGATATCAGTTTCCTGTTCGGCTCCTGCTCCTACGTGAATGATTCAGCTTACGACCGGCCTGGTGAGCCTTACGGACAGGATCCCGACATCTTCAAAACCATGGGCCAAACGCCCTCAGACTTCATGCTGTGGGGCGGGGATAACATTTACCTACGGCCGGCAGACTGGCACTCGCGCTCCGGGATTCACTACCGGAATGCGGTAGCCAAGCGCATCCCCGAAAAGCAGCGCCTGATGGCCACACGCCCGAACTACGCCATCTGGGATGACCATGATTACGGCCCGAATAACAGCAACCGGGGCTACTACATGAAGGAGGCTACCCTTCAGGCTTTTAAGGCCTTCTGGGCCAATAAAACCTACGGTGAGCCCAATAACCCCGGCATCTATACCAAAATTCAGCGCTCGGATGCGGACTTCTTTCTGATGGATAACCGCTCGTACCGCTCGCCCAAGAGTGTGGATGCCTATACCAGTGACGGTCAGCCCAACCCCAACAAGGACCATTATGGCGAGCAGCAGCTACAGTGGCTCAAGGATAACCTGAGCGCCTCTGAGGCTACCTTTAAGGTGATCGTAACCGGGGGTGAGGTGCTGAATGACCGCAACCAGTACGAAGGCCTGCACAATTGCCCCGCAGAGCGGCAGGAGCTCCTGGGCTTTATCCGGGAGGCAGCGATTGAAGGGGTTGTTTTTCTCTCCGGAGACCGGCACATGACGGAGCTGCTAAGGCGGGAGATGAAAGATCTCTATCCGCTCTACAATTTCACCTGCTCGCCTCTTACGGCTGGTACATTCGATGAGCTACCAGAGCGGGAAGCTAACAACCCATACCGTGTGGATGAAACCCTGGTTAAAGAGCAGAATTTTGCCAAGATCAGCCTGCAGGGGGATGACGATGACCGTAAAATGGTGATCGAGGTCCGCGATAAAAATGGGGATGAGCTTTGGGAGCGTACGATCCCCGCCAGCCGCCTTCAGTTCCCCGAGGATTAGCCCTGCGCCTCACCTTCATCGTCTGACGGCTGGTTGCGATCCTGGTTCAGCACCTCCCGGAACAGGCTCATGATCTCCTCGCTGGGAGGCTGGCCCTGCTGATGCTGAAAATACGCCTGAAATAAGCTGGTCAGGTCCTGTTGCAGGTCTATCTGGTGGCGCGGGCGCGTGTTCTCGCCGGAAGCTGCCTCACCCTGCAGTTCGGGTATAAGGTGTACAATTCCGGAGTGAGCACGGTGCAGCTGCCGCCTTTGCTCACTGCCGATGTAGGTATCGGTAACGAGCGTAAGCTCCACCAGGCAGTCCGGGTTTTCCGCAAGCCATTGGGTGGCCTCGTCCACTCCATTGAACCGTTTTTGGTGCAGCGGCTTTCCGGCCTGTAGGGGCAGGGCTTCTTGCTGAACGGGCTGACCGGGTTCTGCCGTGATCAGGTTCACATACTTGGGCTGGCCAGCCTCGTGAAAGCTGTAGGCCAGGGGGCTGCTGCTGTATACCACAGGCCCGCTGGCTCCTTTTAGCTGGCGGTAGCCATGCAGGTGCCCCAGGGCCGTGTACTGGACAGCATCCGGAATGCTGGTGGTTTCGATAGCTGTAGCCCCGCCCGGGTGATTAATCGGCTTTTCGCCTTCCGGCTCTTCCGGGGCATCGGTACCCGGGCTGATCATGAAAAGGTGAGAAAGCAGGATGTTAACCCCCCGGTCATCCAGGTAGTGGTCAGCCAGGTCCTGCCATTGCTGAGTCAGGGCTTCCTGCAGCTGCTGATCGGGATCTGCAACGCCCAGAAACTGCTTAAGGCGCTGCTCGTTGGCGTAAGGCGTCAGCAACAGGCGAAGGGGCTCCGTCACTTGCGGCAGTTTGAGCTCCACAAATCCCTGATCACTTTGCAGGACTTCGAGACCAGTGCCCAGCTGAAAATTAGCAGGACAGGAATGCGGATACCCGGCAAACAGGATCCCGTTCTCGCGGCTGAGCACGTCTGGTGCCTCGATCCGGTCCGGGCTGTCATGATTGCCAGCAATGGCAATGACGGCCCGCTGCCCCTCACAAGCCAGTCTTTTAACCGTCTGGTAAAACAATTCCACAGCCTCAGTAGCCGGATTGAAGGTATCGAACACATCGCCCGCGATCAGTACCGCATCCACCTGGTGCGCCTCCGCCAGCTCGCAGATCTCGGTAAGCACGGCACGCTGCTCGGCTAAGCGGCCATGGTCCTCCAGTTTTTTGCCCAGATGCCAGTCAGCCGTGTGGAGAATGCGCATTGCAGACGTTTTGCCGCAAAATAAGGAGAACTTTGGCTGTTGCCAACGCTGCCCCTCTAAAGCCAGTTGAGCAACTGAAGCACCGGATGCTGTAGCTATGCCGCCGAACCCTCAGCGTGAGACCTTTAAGCAATGGCTTAGCCGTGTTATCTTTGAAACTGACACGTGGGGCGCCCGGGCCTTTGATATCGGGCTATTGGTGGCCATTCTGATCAATACCCTCCTGGTTATCATTGAAACCATTCAGCCGGTTAAGGAGGGCTATGGGACTCCGCTGCGGATCATGGAGTGGGGGTTTACGCTGCTCTTTACGGCAGAATACCTGTTGCGGCTTTACCTTGCTAATTACACCCTGCGGTACATCTTTAGCTTTTTCGGGATCATCGATCTGCTGGCCATCCTGCCTACTTACATTGAGCTGTTCATTACCGGTTCCCATTACCTGGCCATTATCCGCGCAATGCGGTTGCTGCGGCTGTTCCGCATCTTTAAGCTGACGCGCTACATCCGGGCAGCGACCAATATCAGGCGGGCGCTAAGGGCAAGCGGTGCCCGGATCGTTGTTTTTCTGGGAACAGTTACGGTGGTGGTCCTGCTTATTGGCTCAGTCATGTACCTGATCGAAGGGCCTGAGAATGGCTTTACCAATATTCCGGTAAGCATGTACTGGGCGATCAACACCATTACACCCATCAGTGAGAGCACACTGAAGGCCAAGACCATCCTGGGCCGTGGGCTCGCAGCCCTGCTCATGATAGCCGGCTACGCCATTCTGGCCATACCAACGGGCATTGTTTCATCAGAGATCACAAGGGTATCTACCTCTGTGGGGGACCGGGTGTGTGAAAACTGTCAGCGCGGAGGCCACAAAGCGGAAGCCCATCACTGCTATTACTGCGGGGCTGTGCTACCGCCTCCATCCGATAAACCATCCTGACCAAGGGCCAACGGAAATGATCAGGCTTGCTTCAGGTGACTGCCCCGGTATGCCGGCACTTGGTATGGGGGATGCGCTGCAAACATTAACGCAGTTTCAACGTCTCTGAATTAGCAGAAAAACAAAAGCTATTGTAGCGTAAACAGCAGCCTTAGCCACGAACTGGCGGCAACTACCGTTATGGTTAAGCGTACGTTTTATGCAAAAATCGTTAACGCCAAAAGCCTGATAGATGACCCGCTTAAGCGCGAATGTGAATAAAATAGCGCTCCTCCGGAATGCCCGGGGCAGCAACCTGCCTGATGTGCTGCAGGTGGCCCGGGACTGCGAAGCCTTTGGCGCTGATGGGATCACTGTTCATCCCCGGCCGGACGAGCGCCACATCACCTACGAGGACGTCCGGCAGCTAAAACCCCAAACGCAGGGCGAATTCAATGTAGAAGGCTACCCGAGCCGCCCGTTCCTGGACCTGGTAGCGACAGTCAAGCCGCATCAGGTAACGCTGGTGCCTGACCCACCGGAAGCCCTGACCTCGACCACTGGCTGGGACACGCAGGCTCACAAAGCGCTGCTGCAGGAGGTGACCAGCGAGCTTCACCAGCACGGCATCCGGGTTTCGATCTTCCTGAACCCTGAGATTCCGATGGCTGAGGCGGCTCCTGAAACCGGTACGGACCGGATCGAGCTCTACACCGCGCCCTATGTGGAACAGTACCCCACCAATCCGGAAAAGGCTGTTGCCCCCTACGTTCAGACAGCCCAGCGAGCGCTGGATCTTGGATTAGGCATCAATGCCGGCCATGACCTGAACCGGCAAAACCTGGCCTACCTGAACCATCACCTCCCGGGCCTGCTGGAAGTCTCCATCGGCCAGGCGCTGATCTGTGATGCCCTGTATTACGGGCTGGAAAACACTATCCAGCTGTACCAGCGCCAGCTGACGGTCCCGGCCTGAGCCTGCATTTTCTTCACGGGTAGGAATTCCTATATTTGCAGTTGGGTAAGCCCTGTACGGCCAGCTCCTGCGCACTGCCCCAGGCCGGAAACGGAGCAAGGCAGGCGCGGTTGAGCGGTGCGATACAGGAAGCTTACCCTTCTTTTTTGCTAAATGCCCCTCCAAAAAATCTGGCCGCTTATGAAGATCTTCGTAGATACTGCGGATATGGAAGCCATCAAAGAAGTGAACGAATTAGGCATTCTGGATGGCGTAACGACCAATCCCTCTCTGATGGCTAAGCAAGGCATCAAAGGAGAGGATGCGGTGCATCAGCATTACAAGGATATCTGCCGTGAAGTGGATGGCGATATCTCAGCGGAGGTTATCGCTACAGACTATGCCACTATTGTAGCGGAAGGCCGCAGTCTGGCCAAGATCGATGATAAGATCGTGGTAAAGGTGCCCATGATCAAGGAGGGCGTGAAGGCCATCAAGGAATTAAATGCAGAAGGAATCCGGATCAACTGCACGCTGAATTTTTCAGCCGGGCAGGCCCTGCTAGCGGCTAAGGCCGGTGCTTCTTATGTATCGCCCTTTATCGGCCGCCTGGATGATATAACCCTGGATGGGGTTGAGCTGATCGAGCAAATCGCCAATATCTACGAAACGTACGGTTACCAGACCGAAGTGCTGGCTGCCTCTATCCGGCACCCGTTACATATTGTGAAGTGTGCTGAAGTAAATGCCGATGTGGTAACCTGCCCGCCGGATACGGTTCTGCAGCTTCTGAACCACCCGCTGACCGATAGCGGGCTTGAGAAATTCCTGAACGATTACAAAAAAGTGCAGCAATAACGCCATGCTGGCTAACCGGAACAGGCGTAGCTGGTGCCTGCTACCAGCTAATGCAAAAGCCACTCCTGAGCCCGGGTGGCTTTTTTTATACCCCTCATACACCGGGCCGGCAGCTGAAGCCAACGTGCTATGATCCTGAGTGACAAGGGCATCCGGGCAGAAATGGAAAAGGGCAATATCGTAATTGATCCCTTTGATGAGCAGAGTCTGGGCACAAATTCCTATGACGTTCACTTAGGCCCTTACATGGCCATGTACGAGCAGCCCGTGCTGGATGCCAGGCAGCGTAATACCCTGCAGGAATTCACCATTCCGGAAGAAGGCCTGCGCCTGGATCCCGGGCGTCTTTACCTGGGCGTCACGCAGGAATACACTGAAACGCACAACCGGGTACCTTTTCTGGAAGGGAAGTCCTCAGCCGGGCGCTTGGGGATCTTTATACACGCAACAGCGGGTAAGGGCGATGTGGGCTATTGCAATACCTGGACCCTGGAGGTCACGGTAGCCCAGCCCGTGATCATCTATGCAGGCATGCCGATCGGTCAGCTGATCTACTTTGAAGTGGACGGGGAAGTGGAAACGTACTACCACGACAAGAAGAACGCGAAGTACAATGAGCGCGCCTATCGCCCTATTGAGTCGCGGATGTACCGGAATAACTTTTAAAACGGGTAGCCAACCCCGATATTCAGCCGCGCCTCCTGGGCAAACCACCCCAGATTCCGGTCATAGGAGATCCAGCGCCTGCCTCGGGGAGCTTTAGGGGTGCGGACCGGCCAGCCAAAATCCAGGCGCAGGATGAAGAAGGTCCAGTCCATCCGCAGGCCGAAGCCGGTCCCGATGGCTATCTCCTCGTAGAAGTCAGACTCAAAGCGGCCCTCCCGGAAAAACTGCTCCTCAAACTGATCACTGGCCGTGCCGCCCGGCTCGGTCAGCAGCCAGACGTTCCCGAAATCAGCAAACAGGGCGCCTTTGAAGCGGTAGAAGAGGTCAAAGCGGTACTCGATGTTACCCTCGATCTTGACATCCCCCACCTGAAACACCCGCAGATCCAGGCTTTGTGAGGCATCGCCCAGGTTATCGCTGTAGGCTCCCGGGCCCAGATCCCGAACAGCCCAGGCGCGAACGCTATTGGAACCGCCCACAAAGAAGCGCTTCTCAAAAGGCATGAAATCGTTGTTGCCATAGCCGAGCCCAATGCCGGGTGCCAGGCGTAGCACCAGCTCATTCTCCCCGTTTCCCGGAATGTAGTAGCGGAAATCAGCCCGGGTCTTGGTAAAGGTGTAGAAGCCGATATCGCCAAAGCCGTACTCAAATGTGCCCTCAGATTGCGGTTCCTGCGGTGCTGCGTTAAAGACCTGCTGCTGGAAGAAAGGGATCACCTGGTCGCTGAGCAGGTAAAGCAGGTTCCCGGCCGGCTCAAAGTTCCAGCGGATCAGCCAGTGCTGGTCACCCAACAGCGGCTCATCGTCATAGACCCACGTAAGCTCACCACCGGTGATGGTATAGGTATCGAAGATGCTCTGGACAAAAGGATTGTCGAACTCATCAATCTGCCGGCGAAAGGTATCACGGCTGATGGTAGTGTTAACCAGGTTAACCGAAACCGGAGAGGCGTAGACCGTGCTCAGCTCATTGTTGAAGCGCCAGGTGTAGGAGAAGCTGGAAGTGTTGCGCTGGTAATTGACATTGCCCTCCAGCAAGTAGCTAAGGTTAAGCGAGGTGCGGACCGTATTAGCGAGCGGTTCCTCCGTTACGGTACTCGGCAGGAACGAGCCGTAGTACTGCAGCGAGGTGTTCGCCCCGAACTCAAAAATGTTCTGGTTAGCCTGGTTCTCGAACCACTGATTGGAGAACTCGTAAGCCCCGCGCAGGTTCAGGTCCCATGAAATTCCCTTTCGCAGCAGGTTCTTGTTGCGGTAATTCACACTGGGAGCTATGCCGTAGTAGCGGCTATTGTTGACCACAGAAGCCGCAAACTGGTCATTCTGGTCTGTGAGGGTGGCTTCCAGTTCACGAGTGAGGATGTGCTGTTTATCCGGCGTTAGCTGTATGTAGCAATCAACCTTGCCTTTGTTATCGCCAGTTGGCCGGGTGTTGAAGAACCGAACATCCACAAACTTGTAAATGGCTAACTGAGAAAGGCGGTTGTAGGTCCTTCGCTTCTGATCGCTCTGATACAGGGTACCCGGCTCGATGGGTATTTTACTGAGCAGGGCCTCCGGCTCAATGATCAGTTTGTTCCGGTCACTGATAAAGTAGTAATCACCCCTGGTCAGGGTATCCTTAGCCGCTGTATCCGGCATCTGGAAACTGGGATTGATGTACACCTGCCCGATCTCATACCGGCGGTGGCGCTGGTAGTCCGCCGGGTTGGCCACCATCACCGCAACATTCACCGTATGCTCCCCAACCGAGGTGTCCACCTGGAATTCGATAAAGCGCTTGGAAAAGTTGTAGAAGCCCCTGTTCTGCAGGAAGCGACTGATGCGGTTGCGCTCCTTTCGAAGCTTCTGACTGCTGTAAGTGCGCCCTGAGTCTAGGCGCTTCTGCTCCCGCTCCTCCGTTATCAGCCGGTTCAGCGCCCGGTCCTGTATGAAGTAATCCACGTTGCCGATCTGATAGGGCTCTTCGGATTGCACATCATAGGTTACCGTTGCCTGCTGGTTTGTTACATCCACGCTGGATGCCACCCGGGCGCTGAGGTGGCCCTGATCAGCCAGGTAGGTTTCCATCTGGGCTGCAGATGCCCTGATCTGCGCTGAGTCCAGGATAACCGGGGGCTGCCCGGCATCGCGCCTGATCGTTTCCTTCAGCCCCTGCCAGGCTTTACCAACAAACCACTGCCCCTCAGGTATGGAGTCACGCGGTGGAACCTCCCCGCCAGCCAGCAGGTAAGTCCACATACCCAGGCGAATAGTACTGAGGAAACGGTTATTGGGTTGCTGTTTAACGAGGGTGGTGAGCTTGTATTGGTGAGAGTCGGGCGCGTTTTTCACCTCCGTGTTAGCCAGTACAGCCCGGCCCTCCGGAATATGCTGCTGTACACTGCAACTGCTTCCCAAAATCAGGAGGAAGGGGAGCAGAGCTGTTAGCGCCAGCACCCTGAGTGACCAGGAGCTGCTCTGCGTGGAGTTAGCGTCAGGATTGGGTATGCCGGGAAATATCAGTTCAATTTGCAAAGCAGAAGCTTAAATCCTTAGCACCAAGCAAGTTATACCATGGCTTCCTGAAATCCTGACTATGCCCACCAACGCAGAGATCAAGCGGGTTAAGGCCCTTCATCAGAAAAAATACCGCCAGCAACACGGGCTGTTTATTGCTGAGGGCCCTAACCTGGTAGAGGCGCTGCTTCAGAGCGACCACTCGCTGGACCGCCTCTACGCTACTGAGGAAGGCCTGCAAAGCCTGAACACCGCTTTTGACAGCAGCAAGCTGAGCCTTGTCAAGCCGGCAACGTTAGCTGCTATGAGTGCCCTCGATTCAGCGCACGGGATGCTGGCTACCGTTCAGCTGCCCACTCATCAGCCGGAGCTGGTGCAGGAACCGTGGCTAATAGCCATTGATGGCATCCAGAACCCTGGCAACCTTGGTACGATTATTCGTACCGCTGACTGGTTCGGCTTCCCTAACCTGGTCTGCAGCCCGAACACCGTAGATGCCTACAATCCCAAAGTGGTGCAGGGCAGCATGGGCAGTATCTTCCATACGCGGCTGTTCTACCGGTTTTTACCAGCCATTGCCGCTAAGCGTGAAGCACCGCTTTACACGCTGGAGAAAACCGGTACAGACCTTTACAGCACCAACCTGCCCAATGCCGGGATGCTGGTTGTCGGGCATGAGACGCAGGGCATTAGCGAGGCCATGCGGGCTGAGGCAACCCAGCCGCTGCGCATCCCCGGTTACGGACAGGCTGAAAGCCTGAATGCGGCTGTCGCCACGGCTGTGACCCTGGCCCAGCTGCGGACTAACCTGGAGCAGAACCACTAAGGCCTACTCACCCTGCCCCAGGGAGTAGCTGCGGGCTCCGTCCGCCTGATACAGATACTCAGTCTTAACGATCTCGAGCCCGGCGGCCGTCACGCTGTTCAGCAGATCAATAACATCCGCCTCTTCAATGCCCGTATCCGGTCCTACAAACCGGCACCGCCAGTGATCAGTTGAGAAAGTCTCAGGAATACCACCCGGGTAGACCTTGGTGCCCCGGTTTGTGATCATTTTCAGCGGGAGCCTGGCAGTGCTGTTAGCGGCCAGGTGATGGCCCAGCACATCAGGGTTGCGGTTATCCTGGTCCCAGTACAGGAAAACGTCCACACCGGTTAGCTGCCGGCTATCCTGGGTGGGCGCCTGCGGGCTGAAGAGCTTGATCCCCCTGCCGGACTTGTCAAAATAATCCGGCTCGATCTGTTTAGGCCTGGCGCCCAGGCGGGCTTTTACGGCCTCAGCAAAACCCGCTGTGCCCGTCTTTTCCTTGCTTTGCGCCGGATCATAGATATCCGGTGTGTGGATGCCATCCTCCAGGGTGGTGAGCCAGGCATTCCGGATACGTTCAGCAGCATCCGGCTGGTTCAGGTGGGCCAGCAGCATGACCCCGGCATTCAGCAGACCAGAAGGATTGGCCATATCCTGCCCGGCGATATCGGGCGCTGAGCCGTGAATCGCCTCGAACATGGAGCAGGCCCGCCCGATGTTAGCGGAGCCGGCCAGCCCGACTGAGCCCGTCTGCTGGGCGGCAATGTCTGAAATGATATCCCCGTAGAGGTTCAGGGTGACGATGACATCAAAGGACTCCGGATTGGTGGCCAGCTCCGCTGCGCCAATGTCAATGATCTTGTGATCCGCTTCAATATCCGGATACTCCGCTGAAACCTCTTCAAAGATCTGATGAAAGAGGCCGTCCGTCATCTTCATGATGTTGTCCTTGGTCATGCAGGTGACGTGCTTCCGGCCGTGAGCGCGGGCATACTCGAAAGCATAGCGGACAATGCTCTCAGAGCCGGGGCGGGAGACCAGCTTCAGGCACTGCGCCACCTCGTTGGTCTGCATGTGCTCGATCCCGCCATACAGGTCTTCCTCATTCTCCCGCACGATAACCACATCCATATTGGGGAAGCGGGACTCCACAAAAGGCGTATAAGCCTGGCAGGGCCGGACGTTGGCAAACAGACCAAGCGATTTCCGCAGGGTTACGTTGAGGCTTTTGTAGCCCCCGCCCTGCGGGGTGGTGATCGGGGCCTTCAGCAGGATCTGGTTCTGCCGCACGCGCTCCCAGGACTCAGGCGTAATACCAGAGGAATGGCCGCTTTCGTAAACCGCCTTACCGATCTTAACCTCTTCAAACGTAAGGCCGGTATTGGCAGCCTCCAGAACATTGAGGGTAGCATCCATGATCTCCGGACCAATGCCATCCCCGCGGGCGATGGCGATTGTGCTGGGGGTGTTGGTGGACATAAATACAGGTTGCGCTTTTTAAAACTGTTGGTTATGAATTGATAAAAAAGCTTCGCGGATCGGGGAATTGCCGGCCACGATCTCCCGCCCGAACAGGTAGTCATCACCACCACTGAAATCTGAAACCGTTCCACCAGCCTCCTGCACAATGAGTGCACCAGCCGCCACATCCCAGGGCTTCAGGCCGTATTCGTAGTAGGCATCAAAGCGGCCGGCTGCGGTGTAGCACAGGTCCATGGCCGCTGAGCCAAAGCGTCTGACCCCCCTCGATTGCGTTAGCAGGTAATTCAGGATGCGGGTGTAGGGCGCTATGGCCTCATGCTCAGGGGTGGGGAAGCCCGTAGCGAACAGGGCGTTGGCAACCTCATTGGTCTCCGAAATATAGAGGGGCTCCCCATTCAGGTAAGCGCCCTGCCCCCTGACCGCATAAAAACACTCATCGCTGTTGGGCTCGTAGACCACGCCCAGCTCCATGGTGCTGCCCCTTCGCAGGGCAACGCTAACCGCGTACATGGGCAGGCGGTGGACAAAATTCAGCGTGCCGTCCAGCGGGTCGATGATCCAGTTGTAAGCCTTATCTGTTTCCAGCTCGGTATGGGCTTCCTCTGCCAGAACGCCAGCTTCCGGGAGGATCTCATTCAGCGCTGATACCAGCTTGGCCTCGGATTGCTGATCGACATAAGTGACCAGGTCATTCCAGCCTTTGTACCCGACATCCTGCTGTGAAAAGCGCTTGCGCTCTCCCTGGATAAAGTAGGCTGTATCCCGAACGGCATCCTTAACAGCCCGGCAGCGGGTACCAATTTCATTGTTCATGAGCTGTGCTCCCTTCCCGTTAAAAAGCGAATTCGCGGTCTGAAACCAGTGCCGAGCTGAGCTTACTAACCGTCAGATACCGCTTGTACGAACGACTACTACTGTTTTTAATGATCCTTCCCTTTTCCTGCCGCAAAAGTAGCGATAAGCCTCAACGGCAACAAATCCGAACACAGGCCCATTGCTACCGAGTGGCAACAATTGTGGACTCCTGAGCCAATGCTTAACACGCTGCCTGCTGGCTCTGTAATGGCCTCTAACATGGCTTTTTTAGACCGGCTGCCCGGTTAGCCCTTCAAGGATGGCAGGCTGGCTACGCCTGCCAGGGGGGATTTTCCCATGCTAAACGGCTGAAAAGGCTACTTTTGACCCATGACCAACAGGTGGTGGCTGTACTTTCTGCCGGATAAGGTTAACAGTGATGAATCATGAGCCTGAGGCCCCCAACCTGTGCTCAGCTATGCTGGGTGCTCATCCTGATCGGGGTAGTGCTGAGGGCCTGGCTGTGGCTTCACAATCCGCCTGATAATACCTACGATGGCGATCACCATCAGAAGGTGATCCGTATCTATGCTGAGGAGCAGGCCAGGCCTGCGCCGGACCGCTGCTGGCAATGCTACCAGCCTCCCTTTTTCTATGCCCTCTCAGCTGGTGTTTTTGAGCTCAGCAGTCACCTCCCGTGGCTCAAGGCGCATCCATGGAAAGGCACGCAGGCGCTTAACCTGATAGCCGCCGGGCTTACCCTGATCCTGCTTTTTTACCTGCTCAGGCTATTGGGCGTCCGGTCATCAATACGGCTTGTGATCCTCTCGCTGGCGGTCATCCTACCCCGCGATCTGTACACTGCCGCCATGATGAGCAATGATTACATGCTGGTCTGCTTGACCACTGCCAGTGCCTGTGTGCTTGTAAAGCTGATTAAGCAGGTAAAGGCATCCGGTGCTGTAGCGCCTGGCTCCTTTTGCATCTTGGGCGGGACCGTCATCCTGGGCGCCCTGACCAAGCAGCACGGGCTGCTGCTACTCCTGTTCCCGCTGTACCTGGCTGTGCTAATGCTGAGGAAGGGCTCCCGCCGGCAGGCCTTTTACCTCACGGGTGCGCTGATCCTGATAACCGGCCTGGCCGGTTCCAGTGAGCTCTGGCTGTACAGCCAGACAGGGCAGTTTCTGGTGAGCAACCAGGCTTTTTTCGACTTTGCAGCTGCTCAGAAGCCGGGTGTGCTGAATAAGGTTGAATTTACCAGCCTCCGGCTTCCGGCCCTGTTCGACTATCCCTTTCTATCGGAAGAAACCAGGAGCTCCCTGCCGAGTCAGCTCTTTGCCAGGCTGTGGTTCGATCATGAGAACCGGTTTGTGGCGCGCGATACGCCTTTTGTTGTAACAGCCGGGCGGCTTGCCTACAGCTTTGGCCTGAGCTGGACCATAGCAGGTATGCTGATCGCTGGGTACCAGGGCATTGTTCGCGCCAGGGGCAAGGTGTTGGGAGCACTGAAGCTCAGGCCTTCCGCTGTAGCACCCCTGCTCCTTATCAGCCTGCTTTTTGTGCTTGTACCGCTGGTGCAGACGCTGAGGCTTCCCTACTTCTCATCGATGAAAGCCCTTTTTTACCTGCCTGCTGTGCCCGCTATGCTGGCCTTACTGGGCGTCTGCTGCCAGCGGATTTTCCCTGATATAAGCCGGAGTGTTGTATGCAGTATCGTTTTACTGAACCTGGTGGTTGGTATGCTGCTCCTGGTGCCGGTAATCTGTCACCTTGGTTAGCCTATCCGTGGCAGGTTTTCCCCTGCTCTTAAATTTGCTGTTTACGGTTATCAATTATTAATTTAGTATGGTCAAAAGCACAGGTTAAATTAAATACGAACTTATGAAACGAATGCAACAAGGCTTAGCGGCAATGCTTATGGTGAGTTTAATGAGCTTCACCCCGGGTGGTGATGAAGCCTTTGAGGGTACTTTTACCTATTCCGCGAAAATGAAAATGGGGGATCGGGACCGGGAAATGCAGCTTAAATGCTTTGTTAAGCCCGGTAAAATGCTGACGAAGATGGAAAATGACGCCATGCCGAAGGGCGGCATGAAAATCCTGATGGATAAGGATCAATCGGATTTTTTCATGCTCGTGAACCGGAATGGAAAAAAGGTGGCCATGAAGCAGAGCCTGGAGCAGTATCGCAGCATGGGTAACAAAGCCTCTAGCGCTGCTGACCTGTCGTATGAAAAGACGGATAGAACCAAGACCATCAATGGCTATGAATGCACGCTGTACAAGATCAAAGGCGAACAACGCCAGGGGGAGGCCTGGATCACAGATGAACTGGCCATAGACATGAACGGGATGTTCGGTATGATGCAATCGGGCCCCTCCGGCGGCCGGACAGGCTCGATGGTTCCTGACGAGTTTCCGGAAAACGGCTTTCCCATCCAGTTTAACATGCAGGTCGAGCGGAAGGATCAGCAGTTCTCCATGGCCACCCGGGTTAAGGCCATTGAGGAAAAAACCATTAGCAAAGAGCGTTTTGATATCAGCGATTACCGTGTGATGGATATGGAGAGCATGCCCAAACCGGATAAGTAATGAGGGCTGCCAGGCTTATTTGTCGATCATCTTCAGTGATTGGCCGCTGGCAGAAAGGGCAATGGCAGGACCAAACCCTTCCAGTAGAGAGGGGTTCGGGGGATGATGGGCATCCGCGCCCTGTAAGCGTGGCGCTAAACAATTTGAAACCTGATTACAGGTAGCTTAGGATGGGATACACCCCCATTCCGGCGAAATGCTATTTCCTTTGCGCAAACAGTAAGACAGCGGCCACGTAGCTCAACTGGACAGAGCATCTGACTTCGGATCAGA
>CAYYUA010000028.1:0-30341 GCA_964474835.1 uncultured Sphingobacteriales bacterium | reverse complement strand
GCAAGAAATCCGTGCAGGCCCTGCTATCGCACTTCAAGGCCGTGAAGCATATCCAAAAGGCTTCCGAGGAAGAGCTGGCAAAAGTGGTCGGGGAAAGCCGCGCGCAGAAGGTTCATGCGTATTTCCAGGGCTCGCAGGCAGCATCTTCAGCTTCCGAGTGAGTGCGCTTAGGTAAAATTATGGTTGATAACTTTCCGGATAGGACTGAGCCTGGTACCGGGTACTGCGCTTAGTATTTACCGTGTGGAAATGCTCAAACTGCATTTCGCCAGGGCTAAGGTTGTAGTTAAACGTGTAGCTCTTAGTATCGCCACCTGGCTTGTTTAGCACCAACTGAACCGACTGTTCGCCGGGTTCCAGCGGCACTTTGGCATAGTGAATGGCATGGGGCAGGGTCTGCCAGTTGCGGGTATCGGCCTGTTCAGTAATGGTGTTGAAAACATTCACTATGAAACCCAGATCCTCGTCCTCCTCATCAGCTGCATACTCAGAACCCTTTTTCAGCGCCAGGCGGATCAGGGCATTGCCCAGCTCCCGCAGAATGCGGTCCTCCAGCGTCTGAAATCCGATCTTGGTGACATTTTGAGCCACCGGCAGCTCGTAGGCCTGACCATTCGCCCTGATGTGGCCGCCCTGAAAGTAGGGCGGACGTTTCTGGTATCGGGGCAGGGCCAGCCGGATGAATTCAACCTGTGAGAGGCCGTCTTCCGCTTCCTTCCGATCTCCATAGTCAGGAAAAGGGATCTGCCAGCCGTAGCGGCTGTTCTTGAAGGTTGCCACACCTCCGCTTCCCTCTATCAGGGTGAAGTTCAGGCTGAGCTGGTCCTTAACGGGCCCTAAGCCATTGTGCCAGAGGAAGACCAGCGTGCCCTTGCCTTGCTGATGACCTGAGGGCAGGTTTTCGGAGAATTCCTGCTGGTACTGGCGTTTTTCCCGGTATAGCCCCGCCAGCCTTGCTGTGCGGATCAGGTCAGCTTTCAGCTGGGCTGGTGCCTGCATCCCGAACAGCTCTTGGTAATCCTCCTGGTAAACCTGGTAGGCGTTCCGGTAGGCAATAAATGCATTGTTGTAGTCCTGAGTGGCATCGTAGATCAGGCCCATCAGCAGGTTGATAAAAGCATCAGCCTGGTACTTGTGCCGCTTGTCTTTGTATTGCAGGTTCAGCACATCCAGCTGAATGTTCATCCGCCGGCATTCCACCAGGGCCTTCCGGGGCTGGTTCAGGAACAGGTAGTTCAGCGCCTTGAAGTAGTTGATCAGCAAGACTTCGTGATCCTCTCCGCTATACCTGGTAATGCGGGGATTGATAAAATAGGAGGCCAGCTTCCGGCCCGGATCCGGCTGGAAAGTTTCAGCGGTGAGGTAAGCCTGCTCAAAAGCCTTGTTACTGGCCTCATACTCACTCTGCATAAAGGCGGTCATGCCCTTGTTCAGGAAGTAAAGGAGCTGGTTCTTCCGCTGCGGTTTACTGGTATTCAGGATCCGCTCGGCCTTCTGGAAGCGGGCTTGCTCAAAGGCCTCATTGAAATCCGACTTCCGCTGGTAGTAGGTCAGGCAGCTTGGCAGCAGCCCGAGCATCAGCAGGCAGGTAAGTATGCGTAACGGCATAGCAGGGCGGGAGCAAGACGCTTAGTTTTCCACGTACTTTTTGATCTCCTTATCCCCGATCCATACGATCTCATTGGTCGTCAGATCAGCCAGCTCCAGGTTGACCTTGTAAAAAACCACCTTTTCATCGTCCACCTGCTGGACATTGGAGGAAATGGAGCCATGCATCATGTAATCAGCGCCCAATTCCAGGCCGAACTTATTCTGCGTGTCCTCAGAAGCGTATTCCTGCTGATCTGACCGCTCTTTGCGCATCCGCTCCCGGAACTTGCCATGCTCTACAATGCGAATGGCATCCTGCTTAATAAACTGCCGCTGCATATCCTTGATAAAGGTCATGGGGTCAATGTGCTCGTGGGTTTTATTCTTGATAAGCCCCACGATCATGACCGGCCGCTCATTGTCATTGCGCCCCTTAAAGCGGGGCAGCCATTGACTGCTCAAGGCGTCCTTAGCCATATCCTCAGCCACCATACGGGAGTCTGTATCATTCCATTTGCCGGTAAGATCGGTGGTCCGTTCGGGATCCATCCGGGTTACTTCCTTTTGGCTGCCGCATCCGCTAAGGGTGATCAGCAAACCAGAAAGCAGGATAACAAAGGATTGGCGCAGATGCATAGGCTCAGGTTTTCAGGGATGGCTAACGGCAAAACTACAACGGTTAGCGCTGATGCTTAAACCTGACCAGCCGAATAGCTATTTTTGCGCTATGGCCTGGCCGCGCCTGTACCATACGCCTGCTATTGTTCAGCAAGCTTTCGCGGGGCTTACCTGGCGCAAGCCCGACAACAGCGGCAGGGTGTACCTAACCTTTGATGACGGCCCTTCGCCGGAGGTCACGCCCTGGCTGCTGGAAACGCTGGCTGCTTACCGGGCTAAAGCCACGTTCTTTTGTGTAGGGGCCAATGCAGAGCGGTATCCGGCGCTACTTCAGCAAATAACCGATCAGGGCCACCAGCTGGGTAACCACACCCAGCATCACATGGCCGGCTGGCGCGTAGCACCCGAAACCTACCTGGCTGATGCCAACAGAGCGGCTGAGGACATACCCAGCCCCCTGTTCAGACCTCCCTACGGGCAGCTAACGCCCTGGCTGGCAAGAGCCCTCCGGAGCTCCGGCTATGAGGTTATCATGTGGGAGGTGCTGAGCTATGATTTTGATCAGCAGGTGGATACAGCTAAAGCCTTACAGAAGTGCTTAACAGGCACGCGAGCCGGCAGCATCGTGGTGTTTCACGATCATCCCAAAGCTATTCTACAATTAAAGGCTATCCTGCCTTCCTACCTGCAACAGCTCCACGAAAAGGGTTACACCTTTGTAGCCCTTTAAACCCGAGCCGATGCTCCTTTTTGGCCTGTTGGGCTTTACGCTGCTGCTGTTCTTCCTGATTTTCGGCTGGTACCTGAGCCAGCTTCCCAAGACCCCGGACACGCATCAGGATTCAAAGCAAGTGCCCAAGGTTTCCGTCCTGCTGGCTGCCCGCAATGAAGCGGACAACATCCGGCCCTGCCTGGAAGCGCTTAACAACCTCCGCTATCCTGCAGATAGGCTGGAGGTGCTGATCGGGGATGACCGGTCTGAGGATCAGACGCGGGCGCTAATCCAGGCGTACATCGCGGATAAGCCCCATTTTCGGCTGGTGGATGTGACCTACGACTGGGGCAAGGCCCGCAGCAAGGGCAATGTCCTGGCCTGGCTGGCCCATGAGGCTTCTGGTGAATATTACTTCATCACTGATGCCGATATCCGCGTACCGCCGGACTGGATCCACGGGCTGCTGAACGGTTTCGGACCCGGCATTGGCGTGGTCAGTGGCATTTCGGTGGTGAAAGGCTCGCAGTTCTTTGGCAAAATGCAGGGCCTGGAATGGCGCTACTACATGACGCTGGTGCGCCTGACTGCCGAGGCTTATCCGATCACGGCCATTGGCAACAACATGGCCGTGAGCCGCGATGCGTACTGGCACACCGGCGGCTATCAGAACCTGGAATCCTCAGTGACCGAGGATTACAAGATCTTTCAGGAGGTTACGCGGCTGGGGTGGCGCTCCAATCACATCATGAATACCGCAGTGCTCGGCATTTCGGAACCCACGCGTTCGCTATGGGTGCTGCTGCATCAGCGCAAGCGCTGGCTACGGGGCGGCATGGCCCTGCCTAAGCCCATCCTGGGGCTGATGATCGTGCACGGGCTGTTTGTGCCCTCGGTGTTGGTGCTGCTGTTGATAGCCCCATGGTGGGCATTGGGCGCTGCTTCCCTGCGCTTAGGGCTGCAGTCCGTTTTCATAGCTGGCCTGAGCCGCAACCTCAGCCTGCCGGTAGTGGTCAGCGATCTGCTGCGGTTTGAGCCTTATCACTACTTTACCGAGCTGATAACCCCGGTTTACTTTTTCCTGCCAACTAAACTAGAGTGGAAAAACCGGGAGATCTGAGCCCGTTCAGGGCAGATAGGCTGCAAGGTCCTGAAAAACCGAAACCCAGCTATCCCACTTCAGGCGGCCGGTCTGGGTGTTCTGCCGGCTGGGATGGTAAGCCAGCATCAGGTCTGGCTGCTCCTCTAAATGATAAAAGGCCTTATGGTGGAACGTCAGGCGCTTGAGGCCCTGCAGCTTCCGGTAGGTATCAAAAGCCACACGCCCCAGGCACAGCACGGCCTGCAACTGGTCCAGCAGCGCCATTTCGCGGGTCAGGAAAGTTTGAGAGCAGGTATTGAGCTCCGCAGCGGTGGGTTTGTTCTGCGGTGGGGCGCAGCGGGCTGCTGCTGAAATGAATACATCGCGAACTGCGAGGCCATCGCCCGGCCCGGTGCTGCTCGGCTGATTGCTAAAGCCAGCCTCATACAAGGCTCCGTACAGCCAATCCCCGGATTTATCGCCCGTGAACATACGACCGGTCCGGTTTGCCCCGTGAGCAGCCGGAGCCAGCCCAATGATCAGGACCCGCGCCTGCGGATCCCCAAACCCCGGAACAGGCCGGCCCCAGTACGCCTGATCCTGGTATCGGCGGGTTTTGGTTTCAGCCACTTCGGTACAATGAGCACGAAGGCGCGGACAACGCGTGCAGTGCTGCACGTCAAGGGCCACTTGTTCCAGGGAATCCTGAGCCATGTTGCTGAAATTTTACCTTTCAAAATAAGGCCTTTCCGGAGAAGAACACCGCTATAAGGCAAGCCTGGCCGCGTGGTGCTGGTGGGACTTTCCCTAAATTTGCTTAGCAAAACCAAAAAGGAGTCCACCCATGGATAAGATTGCAGTCATTGGTGCGGGTCAGATGGGCAATGGCATTGCTCACGCCTTTGCGCAGCATGATCACCACGTGCACATGATCGATGTTAGCCAGGAAGCCCTGGATAGTGGGATGAAGACCATTGAAAAAAACCTGGACCGTCAGCTGAAAAAGGAAAAGATCACTGAGGACGATAAGCAGCGGGCGCTGAACAACGTGGTAACCGCTACCGATATGCCCCAGGCCGTGAAAGACCGGGAACTCGTGGTAGAGGCGGCTTCAGAGGATGTTGACACCAAGCTGAACCTCTTTACCGAGTTGGCCAACAACACGGACCCTAGCTGCATCCTGGCCACCAACACGTCCTCCATTTCCATCACCAAGATCGCAGCCGTTACCGGCCGTGACGATAAGGTTATCGGGATGCATTTCATGAACCCGGTGCCGGTAATGAAGCTAATCGAGGTCGTGCGGGGCTACTCCACAAGCGATAGTGCAACCCGCACCATCATGGAAAAGGCGGAGCAACTAGGCAAGGTGCCCACGGAAGCCAATGACTATCCGGGTTTTGTTTCCAACCGCGTGCTGATCCCGATGATCAATGAAGCCATCTACAGCCTGTGGCAGGGGGTAGCTGGCGTGAAAGAGATCGATACGGTGATGAAGCTCGGCATGGCGCATCCCATGGGGCCGCTGCAGCTGGCTGATTTCATCGGGCTGGATACCGTGCTTTCGATCCTGCGCGTGCTGCAGGACGGCTTTGGCGAGGATAAATACGCACCCTGTCCGCTGCTGGTCAACATGGTAACAGCCCGCAAGTACGGGGTCAAGTCGGATGAGGGTTTTTATGACTATTCCGAGGACCCGAAGAATCCGACTGTTTCAGCGCAATTCCGTTCCTGAGAACATTAGATGCAGCCAGATGGATCGTACGCCAAATCCGGCATCCTTTTGGCGGCTTTCATAAAAACTTTAGCGCATGCGGGGTATGAGCCGAATCCTTAGTACGGGCTTTTTGCTGGGCATTCTGGGGCTGACGACCGCTCAGGCCCAGCTCCCGGCCAGCATGGAAGGAAAGCCTTACATTACGGACTCATCAGCGCTGCCAGAGCCTGATATTCAGGTGTCTGCCGGCTTCATGAGCAACCTGAACGGCAGTGGCAGCTACCAATACCTCAGGCCAGGTCTTCAATGGCCGGTGAGCGAGCGCTTCTCGCTGAGGGGAGGCCTGCTGTTAAGCCGTGGCGGGTTTTCCCGTATTCTGGAGGGAACAAGCCCGGCCAGTAGCCTGCGGCCCCGTGCTTACCTGGATATAGGTGGGACTTACGAGCTCTCCGACAGGCTTACGCTGGAAGGAGATGCCCGCCTGCCCCTGAATAACAGCGGAGCAGGCCCGGCTGAGTCGGCTCAATTTCAGCGCTACCAGCAGCAACGGGCTTTCCGCTTTGAGGCGTCTTACGAAGTAGCTGAGCATGTGCAAATTGAGGCCGGTATGCAGTACCGGGAAGGCGGATATCCCCTCAGAAGAAACGGCTTTCAGCGTGGTCCTTTTAATAACCAGTTCCGTCAGGATGGCTTTTCATCCGGTTTTGGCGGCCGCAGGGATCCATTTGGCGCACCAGCCTGGTAGATCCGGATCTGCTAGGAAGCCGTCTCCGGAGCATTAGCCGGATACCGGCTCTGAAGCGCTTTGTATAACTGATTCAGGGCCTGTTCGAGGGTACTACGGGGGCAGGCAAAATTCAGGCGCATGAAGCCCCTGCCTGCTTCTCCGAACTCCGCTCCATCATTCAGTCCGAGCCCCGCCTCGTGAATGAAAAAATGGTTCAGGTCATCCTGGGATAGCGCCAGCCCGCGGCAATCCAGCCAGGCCAGATAAGTGCCTTCACTTGCTACCACTGCAATCCCCGGCAGGTAATGCTCGCAGTAGTCGATCAGGAACTGCCGGTTCTCCGACAGGTAAGCCGTTACCTCGTCCAGCCATGGCCCCCCATCCCGGTAAGCTGCCTCAATGGCCGCAATGCTGAGGGCATTGTTCAGAAAGATGCCGTTCTGCTGAAGGGTGCGCCAGTAAGCCCTCCGGATCTCGGGGTTCTCAGCAATGGCATAGGCGCTCTGCAACCCCTGCAGGTTGAAGGTTTTACCCGGTGAGGTCAATGTCAGGGTCTGCTGCTGAAGAGCCTTGCTCAGGTTAGCAGTGGGATGATGCTCCGCCCCGCCATAAGTGATATCCCAGTGGATCTCATCCGATACGATCAGGATGTTGTGCTTGACGCAGAGCGCTCCCAGGGCCTCCAGCTCTGCCCTTTGCCAGACCCGCCCGACCGGATTATGAGGGCTGCACAGGATAAGCATCTTCGTGCGCTCATCGATCAGCGATTCCAAGTGCTCCAGGTCCATTTGGTAGTGGTTGTCCACCAGCTTCAGCGGATTCTCCTTCAGGGTCCGGTCGTTGTGCTGAACGGCCTGAAAAAAGGGCTTGTAGACCGGTGGCTGGATAATGATGCCATCGCCCGGCTGGCTAAAGGTCTGAACGGCCCAGTTCAGCCCGGGTATCACGCCCGGCAGGTAGTGCAGGCAGTGCTTTTTGACTGACCACCCGTGGCGCTGCTCGATCCAGCTCAGGATGCTCTCAAAATAACCCCTCGATTCCGCCGTGTAGCCAAAGGTGCCATAGGCAACGCGTTCCTGCAGCGCTTCGCGCACAGCCTGCGGGCTCTCGAAATCCATATCAGCTACCCACAAGGGCAGCACATCGGCCCGCCCGAAGAGCTTCTGGCGGTAGTCCCACTTAATGCTGTGCGTTCCGGCTCGGGCTATAGGCTTGGGCACTGTCATAAGGCTTGTGGCTTTGATGCAAAGGTAGCGGTTTTGGAGCAGCGCTCAGGCCCGGCAGCCTTAGTCACACGCTTCCCAACGCGGGGAAGCGCATTTCCACGATACCTGAGGCAGCCTTACTGCACCTCCCAGAAAAAAAGGCCATAGAACAAAAACCGCAGAAAACGGGCAGAGGCATAGACGAGGTAGCTACGAAACGGAAAGCCGAGGGTGGCACTGATCAGGCTGATCGCAGCAAAGGGAAGGGGCGTTAGGGCAGAAATGAGGATAATAATGCCGCCAAAACGGTGGTAGTAGTCCACGTATTTGCCCAGCCGCCCGGAAATCAGCCACCGATACAGGCGGCCGCTGTGAAGCTTGGTGCCTATGTAAAAGTTGATCAGCGCCCCTGCAAAAGACAGCAAAGCCAAAGCAGTTACGATCACCGCGAAAACAGGCAGGGTACTGCCAAGGGCCCATATCACAAAAAATTCAGGGGGGATGATCCCGAAAAAGGTTTCCGACAAGGTATAGATCAGGAAAACCAACTGTGCATTGTCAGTAACAGGCGCTAATAGCTGCTTCCAGTCATCGGGCATCAGGTTCTGGTAGAGGAAGAACAGGCCCACAATCACCCCAAAGTATACGACTGCTCTGAAAGTACTACGCAGGATGAAGGACCGGTAAGTTCGATCGGTTGCCATGCGCGGGATTTTGTGCAGGTGGCTTAAGCGGTGTGCGAAAGTACCAAATAACCACTTTGCTGGACACAGGATCTAATGGTGCACCACTTTACAGAAACTTTATCCATGTATTAGGCAAAATCACCTGTGGTCCAGTATCTTGCAAACAAATAACACGGTTCAATGCTTGTAAGGAACAAAGTGTCAGTTAAACCAGAAGCGTCTGCTTACCTGTACCTGAACTTTACTCAAAAGGTGTTAAGGCAAAAAGGGATCTGAGTCAGGCCGAAGGGCGCTTAAATGCTAAAAAGCCCTGTTATGTGGAAAAAATTCAGCGGTGAAATCATCGAAGCCCCCATCCTTGATGAGGTGGAAAAGACCATTCAGGAAGAGACCGCTGCCGGTCATCGCCTGAAGGTTTGTATCGGGACAGATTCCCTTGAGCACGGCAGCGCTACCGAGTTTGCAACTGTTATTGTCTTCCTGCGCGAGCAACGCGGAGGATTCATGTTCATTCACACTGAAAAGTCCAAGCATCCTTTCTCCGTGAAGGAGCGAATGCTATCGGAGGTTGGTAAGTCTATTGAAACTGCCTATCACCTCTGTGATTTGCTGGACGCGTATGATGTGGACCTTGAAGTTCATGCTGATATCAACACCAATCCCTACTTCAAGTCCAATTCAGCCCTGAGTGAAGCCATGGGGTACATCCTGAGCATGGGCTTTGTTTTCAAGGCGAAGCCAGACGCCTTTGCCAGCTCCTACTGCGCTGATAAAATTGTGAATAATTAGGTACCGGACCAGGCCTCATAGTCGTGTAGGTTGAATATTGGGCATACGAGCTTTTGTGAGCTACCAGCTTTGTTGATAGTTTTTTAACTTCATTCAGAAAGCCTATATTGGAGTTATAAAATTTGCTAAGCAGCCGTGAAATTCTACCAGATGCGGTTAACCCGCTATCGCCTGGAAAGCGCTACACGGCCGCTGGGCACAAAGGGGGTCATCATCCAAAAAACGACTTATGAGGCAGCTCCGCATTACTAAACAGTTCACCAATCGCGAATCCAAAGCCCTGGATCAATACCTCTCGGATGTTAGTACCATTCCTATGATCGATCCCGGGGAAGAAGTTTCCCTCAGTAAGCGGATCAAAGAAGGGGATATGCAGGCGCTGGACCGCCTGGTCCGCGCCAACCTGCGGTTTGTTATATCAGTTGCTAAGCAGTATCAGAACCGGGGCTTAGCGCTGGGGGATCTGATCAACGAAGGGAATATCGGCCTGATCAAGGCTGCCATGCGCTTCGATGAAACCCGGGGCTTTAAGTTTATTTCTTACGCAGTGTGGTGGATCCGTCAATCGATCATGCAGGCCACAGCAGAGCACGGGCGCCTGGTGCGTATGCCCCTGAACCGTATTACTACCCTAACCCAGATCAATAACGCCTCAGCGATGCTGGAGCAGCAAAAAGGGCGTGTCCCGGTCAATGAGGAGATCGCCCAGGAACTTGCGCTGCCGGCGGATAACATTGATACGACCCTGAAAGGAGCCGGGCAGACCATCTCGCTCGAGGCTCCGCTGAATGAAGAAGAAGAGGGAAGTTTGCTAAACGTGCTCTATGATGAGCACGAGCCAGCTCCGGATAGTGACCTGATGACCGAGTCGCTTCAGCGGGAAATGGAATCCCTGCTTCAGCATCTCGGGGATAAGGAGCAGTATATCCTTGGCTTTTACTTCGGATTGAAAGGGTATCAGAGCCTGTCGCTGGATGAGATCGGCCAGAAACTGGGATTAACCCGTGAGCGTGTGCGTCAGCTCAGAGACAAGGCCCTCCGGCGCCTTCAGCGTTCCCGTGAATGCCAGCAACTGCAGCAATACCTGTAAAAAAGCCCCCTAAACAGGGCATGAGCTGCTTAGCGGGCTTTTTTAATACAAGCTTCTGGTGCCTACCTGTTGCTATTGATCCTTCATGAAGGGATAGGTGTAATCAGTAGGCGTAACAAAATTCTCCTTAATTGAGCGCATAGAGGTCCACCTGATCAGGTTGATATAGGAACCGGCCTTATCATTGGTTCCGGACATCCGCGCTCCGCCAAAGGACTGCTGACCCACAACGGAGCCGGTTGGCTTGTCATTCAGGTAGAAGTTACCAGCTGCATCCTCAAGCTTGTGCGAAGCAATCTCAAGGGGCCTCCGTTCCCGGCTGAGGATTGCACCGGTCAGGGCGTACGGGGAGGTCTGGTCTACGAGGTCAAGTGTTTCCTCAAACTGCTGCTCATCATAAACGTAGATCGTCAGGATCGGTCCGAAGAGCTCCTGCTCCATGGTCTTATAGTTCGGATCATGGGCCAGAATCACCGTGGGCTCTACAAAATAGCCCTGAGATTTATCGCAATTCCCGCCGAAGACAATCTCAGCATCAGAAGCCTGCTTTGCCTCCTCAATGGCGTTGCGATGCTTTTCGAAGGCATTCTCATCGATCACCGCATTGATGAAATTGGTAAAATCATCCACATCGCCCATCTTGATGGCATTCAGGTCATCCTCCATGTACTGCTTGACCTTGCTCCACCGGTTGGAAGGGATATAGGCCCTGGAAGCTGCTGAGCACTTCTGGCCCTGATACTCGAAAGCCCCGCGGATCAGACTGGTGGCCACCTCCTTCGGATCAGCTGACTCGTGCATCACCACGAAGTCTTTTCCACCGGACTCGCCCACCACGCGCGGGAAGGATTTGTATTTATCGATATTCTGGCCGCTGCGTTTCCAGAGATCTTTCAGCACGCTGTTAGAGCCGGTAAAATGCAAGCCGGCAAAATCCGGGTGCTCCATCACGGTATCTGTGGTCACATCGGGGTCGGCAAATACCATATTGATCACCCCATCCGGCAGGCCGGCCTTATGAAAGACCTCCATGATAACCTGGGCCGAGTAGATCTGCTTATCGGAAGGCTTCCAGACCACGGTGTTGCCCATCATAGCTGGTGCGGCACCCAGGTTACCGCTGATAGAGGTGAAATTGAAAGGGGTAACGGCATACACAAAACCCTCCAGGGGCCGGTAATCGCTGCGGTTCCACATGTATTTCCCGTTCTGCGGCTGCCCTTCATAGATCATCTGGGCGTTGTAGGCATTGAACTTCAAAAAGTCAATGAACTCAGCCACTGCTTCTATTTCGGACTGATGCGCGTTCTTGGACTGGCCCACCATCGTGGCGGCATTCATTTTCTGGCGGTAGGGGCCCTGCAGCAGATCAGCAGCCTTCAGGAAGATAGAAGCCCGGTGCTCCCAGGAGGTATTCCGCCAGGCCTGCTTGGCGGCTAAAGCAGCGTCTATAGCCTGCTGCACTTCCTGCTGACCTCCATAGTAATAGTGGGCTACGGTATGGTTCAGGCGGTGCGGAGGGCGGTATTCCCGGCGGTCATTGGTGGTTACGTGTTGGCCGTTGATGACCATCGGTATCTCTCTTAACTCATTGTAGCACTTCTGAATTTCCTGTTTCAGCTCCTGCCTTTCCGGGGAGCCCGGCTCGTAAGCATAGAAAGGTTCGTTGCGGGGTGGCTCTACTTTGAATAATCCATCAGCCATACTGTCTGTGTTTTAGGCGTTAGCGGCAACAAATATAAGAGCCTTCCCCGCTAAACTGTCAGCAATGGGTGCTCCGCTGATAATACGGACCTCAATGAATCCAGAAAAGAAGACCAGGAGCAATGGGAATACGCGGCATTCCTGTTAGTTTTGTTACGGGAAGTTCATTCCTGAGGCTATGTATGGTTAAACAACTTACTGATATACTGTTAGGGATCAGAAACAAAGGCTGGCAAAGCCATCGCAAAAGGACAAGCACCCATGACTTCGATCAAGCTAGTAGATCTGAATAACCAACACGCCCGGATGCGGAATGAGCTGGACACGGCTGTGAAAGCGGTAATGGACAGCGGCTTATTCATAAACGGCCCGCAGGTAAAGGGTTTTGAAGAAGACCTGAGCCAGTACCTGGGTGGCCACGAGGTAGTTGGTTGCGCTAACGGGACCGATGCGCTGCAGCTGGCCCTGATGACCCTGAACCTGCCTGAGGACAGCGAGGTCATTGTTCCGGATTTCACCTTTGTCTCCACGGCTGAGGTGGTTAAGCAGCTGGGGTTCAAGCCCGTATTGGTAGATGTGAACCCGGATACTTTTCTTATCGATCCGGAAGCCGCACGCCAGGCTGTAACGCCACACACCCGGGCCATCATGCCAGTTCACCTGTTTGGGCAGTGCGCTCCGATGGAAGCCATCCTTTCGCTAGCTGAAGCCCACAACCTCTATGTGGTGGAGGATGTGGCTCAGGCACTGGGAGCCAGTTGCTATTGCCGGGGGGGCTGGCGAAAGGCTGGGACCATGGGAACCCTCGGCACCACGTCTTTTTTCCCGGTCAAAAACCTGGGCTGTATGGGCGATGGCGGTGCCCTGTTCACAGCAGATCCAGCGCTGGCTTATCAGGCGCGCGTGCTGCGTCAGCACGGAATGAGCGCTCAGTATCACTACCATCACGTAGGGCTGAATTCCCGGCTGGATACGATGCAGGCAGCCATTCTCCAGGTGAAGCTCCCTTACCTTGATCAGTTTAACCGCGAGCGTCAGGCTGTTGCAGCCGCCTATGACGAGGCGCTGTCAGACCTGCAGGGGATACAGGTCCCGAAGCGGACCGCTTTCTCAGAGCACGTCTTCCAGCAGTATACCCTGCGCGTTCCCGATCAGCAGCGCGATCACCTGAAAGCATTCCTCGATGACCACGGTATCCCGTCAAAGGTTTTCTATCCGACCGGCCTCCATGAGCACGAGGTATACCAGGATGGCAAAAGCGCATATGATAACCTATCTGCCTCGCTGAAAGTAAGGCAGGAAGTCTTATCTTTGCCAATGCA
The DNA here is from genome assembly GCA_964474835.1 of uncultured Sphingobacteriales bacterium. GTDB lineage: Bacteria > Bacteroidota > Bacteroidia > CAILMK01 > CAYYUA01 > CAYYUA01. The sequence continues at coordinate 17,100 of CAYYUA010000028.1, read as the reverse complement.
TACGGAAATAAGTTATCAAGATATCAATTACATTACGCAGAAAATCAGGGAGTGGGCCGGACAGCTGGAGCCCGCTGAGTAGCAGCTGAACCTACTGCCATTAAACCAGTGCTAAAAAACCAACGCCATGAGGATTGCTGTCATCGGAACCGGCTATGTAGGCTTAGTAACCGGAACCTGCTTTGCGGAAACCGGCAATGACGTTACCTGTGTAGACATTGATGCTGAGAAGGTCCGCCAGATGCAGAATGGGAATATTCCCATTTACGAGCCCGGCCTCGAAACGCTTTTTGAGCGCAATATCGAGCAGGGACGGCTCCAGTTCACCACCCAGCTAGCTGAGGGCGTGAAGGATGCAAAGGCCATATTCCTGGCTCTGCCCACTCCGCCGGGGGAAGACGGGGCAGCAGACCTGCAGTATGTGCTGAAGGTTAGCCATGACCTCGGGCCTCTGTTGACCGGCTACACGGTGATCGTGGATAAAAGCACTGTACCGGTCGGAACGGCTCAGCAGGTCCGCGAAACCATTAAGGCTAACACCAGGGCTCAGTTTGATGTGGCCTCTAATCCGGAATTCCTGCGGGAAGGTCATGCTGTGGATGATTTCATGAAGCCGGACCGCGTAGTGATCGGCACGACTTCCCAGGAGGCCCGCGATATCATGGATACGCTCTACCAGCCATTCATCCGCCAGGGCAACCCCATCATCTTTATGGATGAGCGCTCGGCTGAAATGACCAAATATGCGGCCAATGCCTTCCTGGCTACCAAGATCACCTTCATGAACGAGATCGCGAACCTGTGCGAGCAGGTTGGCGCCAATGTGGATGCCATCCGCAAGGGCCTGGGCACCGATGAGCGGATCGGTAAGCGCTTCTTGTTCCCGGGCATCGGGTTTGGTGGCAGCTGCTTCCCGAAGGATGTTCAGGCCCTGCACCGGACTTCCGAGGAATATGACTACAATTTCCAGATCCTGAACGCGGTCATGAACATCAACGAAAAGCAGAAAACCATCCTGATCCCCAAGCTTCAGCGCTATTTCGATCATCAGCTGGCTGGCAAAACAGTAGCGGTATGGGGGCTGGCCTTTAAGCCTGAAACCGATGACATCCGTGAAGCACCGGCCATATTCATCATTGAGGAGCTGCTAAAGCTGGGTGTCACCGTCAAGGCCTACGACCCGGAAGCTATGGATAACATCCACGGCCACTTTGGTGATCAGATCACTTATGGCGAAGGCCCTTATGATATCCTGCAGAACGCCGATGCCATGCTGCTGGTCACGGAATGGCCCGTATTCCGGAATCCGGATTTTGAGCGCATCCGCAGGCTGATGAACCAGCCTGCGATCTTTGACGGGCGGAATATCTACACGCCTGAGGCTATGGAGGCCAGTGGCTTTCACTATGAGTCCATCGGGCGGATTACCAAGTATGTCGAATCCAGAAACCTGGCCTGAGGATGGGAAAACACAACTACAAAGGGATTGGTAAAACCCGCGTACTGATCACCGGTGCTTCCGGCTTTATTGGCTCGCACCTGTGCGATCGCTTTCTGGCGGAAGGCTGCCACGTCATCGCCATGGATAACATGCTTACCGGTGACTTGCAAAACATCGATCACCTGTTCTACCGGAGCGATTTCGAGTTCTACCACCACGATGTGACCACCTTTGTCCACGTGCCCGGTCATCTGGATTACATCCTGCACTTTGCCTCTCCGGCCAGTCCTGTTGATTACCTGCAGATGCCCATTCAGACCATGAAGGTTGGTTCCCTGGGAACGCACAACCTGTTGGGGCTGGCCAAAAACAAGGGTGCCCGGATCCTCGTGGCCTCCACCTCTGAAGTCTACGGAGATCCCCAGGTGCACCCGCAGCATGAAGCGTACTGGGGCAATGTCAATCCCATTGGCCCGCGCGGGGTTTACGATGAGGCCAAACGCTTCCAGGAAGCGATAACCATGGGCTACCATACCTACCATAACCTGGATACGCGGATCGTCCGGATTTTCAACACCTACGGCCCGCGCATGCGGCTGGAAGATGGCCGCGCGCTGCCGACTTTTATCGGGCAGGCCCTGCGGGGTGAGCCATTGACCGTGTATGGAGACGGCAGCCAGACGCGCTCTTTCTGCTATATTGATGACTTGGTAGAGGGGATTTACCGGCTGTTGATGGCTGACTACAACCACCCCGTAAACCTGGGGAATCCGCACGAAACCACCATCCAGGCTTTTGCTGAGGAGGTGATCAGCCTGACGAACAGTTCATCCACCATTGAACACCGCCCTTTGCCAACCAACGATCCCAAGCAGCGGCAGCCGGATATCAGCAAGGCGCAGGAGCTGCTGGACTGGGAACCCTTGACCCCGCGCGATAAGGGGCTGCAGAAGACCCTGGATTATTTCCTGGAGCCGGATAACAACGCCCCGAAGGCGGCCAAAACCTGACAATGGGAGCAGCGTATTTTGCGCATGAGACGGCAGTGGTAGATGAGGGGGCTTTCATTGGCCCTGGATGCCGGATCTGGCATTTCTCGCACGTTATGCCGGGCGCGCAACTAGGGGAAGCCTGCAACCTGGGACAGAATGTTTACATCGGAAAGCACGTTCAGCTCGGGAAACAGGTCAAGATTCAGAACAATGTCTCGGTCTATACAGGCGTGACCTGCGAGGACGAGGTTTTCCTGGGGCCATCGGCAGTTTTTACCAATATCCTGAACCCCCGAAGCGGGGTCAGCCGCCAAGAAGAGTTAGAATCGACCCTTGTGAAACATGGCGCCACAATCGGGGCTAACGCCACGGTGATCTGCGGGATCACCATCGGCACCTATGCCTTTGTTGGAGCCGGGGCTGTGGTAACAAGGGATGTTCCGGCTTATGCTTTGTACCTGGGCAATCCGGCTCGTCATTCCGGCTGGATGAGCGCCCGGGGACATCGCCTGACCTTCGACCATAGTGATCGGGCCGTTTGCCCCGAAAGTGGTCAACCCTACGAACGCACAACCGAAGGCGTTAAACCTGTTCAGAGCTTATGACGGCACCGCATATCCTGGTTACGGGCGGAACTGGCTACATTGGCGCCCACACGGTGGTTGAATTACAGGAAGCCGGCTACCGCGTTACCATTGTCGATAGCCTGATCCGCTCCCGGGCAGAGATCGTGGATCGCATTGGCTGGATCACGGGCGTACGACCCGGCTTTTCAGCCTTTGACCTCTGTGATCAGAAGGCTGTAGCTCAGTTCTTCCGGGAAAACCCGGATCTGGCGGGGGTTATTCACTTTGCTGCGCTGAAGTCAGTTGGCGAATCAGTCGAGCAGCCGCTGGCTTACTACCAGAATAACCTTGATAGCATGATCCACGTGCTGAGCGCGATGCGGGCTATAAATTGCCCCGCTATGGTGTTTTCCTCGTCCTGCACGGTCTACGGAGAGCCCGATGCCATCCCGGTTACTGAGGATTCGCCTATTAAAAAAGCAGAGTCGCCTTATGGCAATACCAAACACATTGGCGAAGACCTGCTGCATGACAGCTGCCACGCTTATGGCCTGCAGGGCTTATCCCTGCGCTACTTCAATCCCATCGGGGCCCATGATTCAGCGCTGATAGGGGAATGGCCCACCGGCAAGCCTGAAAACCTCCTGCCATTTATCACGCAGACGGCTATGGGGGCTCGTTCAAATGTTACGGTGTTCGGTAATGATTACCCCACGCGGGACGGTACCTGTATCCGTGATTACATTCATGTGGTGGATGTGGCCAAAGCCCATGTAACGGCTCTGGAGCGGCTGCTGCACCATAAGCAGCAGACCAGTTACGAGTATTTCAACATCGGTACAGGAGAGGGCTACTCTGTTCTGGAGGCCATTCGGGCTTTTGAGGACGCAACAGGCATTCAGGTGCCTTATGAGCTCGGAGAGCGCCGGCCCGGGGATGTGACGCAGGTGTATGCCGATACCACCAAGGCCAACCAGGAGCTGGGCTGGTATGCTGAGCGAAGCCTCTCGAACATGATGGCGACAGCCTGGGAATGGGAGAAAGCCCGGCATCAGGCTTCTGCTACAGCACCATCTTCTGTACAAAGCCCAGAAAACTGAGCGCCTGCCAGCCAATGACAGGCTTCTATCCCCGAAATATCCTGATCACCGGAGCCGCTGGGTTCATCGGTTCTTACGTTGCTAAATACTGGAGCTATCAGCATCCGGATGTCCGGCTGATAAACCTCGACAACCTTACTTATGCCGGGAATCCGGCAAACCTTGAGGCCGTTAATCCGGCCTGTGAGCACTACTTTGAGCAGGCGGATGTAGCAGATCCGGAGGCGGTCAAGGCCATCTTTCAGCGTTACCAGGTAGATGCGGTCATGCACCTGGCTGCTGAATCGCACGTGGACCGCTCGATTGCCGATCCCTCGGCCTTCGTCCGTACCAATGTACAGGGGACAGCCACCCTGCTGAATGCAGCCCTTCAGCACTGGGATCCGGCGCATTTCGGGCAGCACCTGTTCCTGCAGGTATCCACCGATGAGGTTTACGGAACCCTGGGGCCTGATGGGTTCTTTGATGAAACCTCGCCTTACCAGCCCCGTTCGCCCTATGCGGCTTCCAAGGCCGGAGCCGATCACCTTGTCAGGGCTTACAGCCATACTTACGGGCTGCCTGTGAAGCTTACCAATTGCTCTAACAATTTTGGCCCTTATCAGCATCCGGAAAAGCTGATCCCGCGTATCATTCAGCATATCCTTGAGCAGAAGCCCCTGCCTGTCTACGGCCAGGGGCAGCAAATCCGCGACTGGCTCTACGTGGCCGACCATGCCAGAGCGCTGGAGCAGGTTTTCTATTACGGCAGCATAGGGCAGACCTACCTGATTGGCGCGCGGAATGAGTGGACCAACCTCGCCCTGGTCCGGAAGCTGTGCGAACTGGCGGATGAGCAGCTCAGGCAGCAACCCGGCACAGCAGCTAAGCTGATCACTTTTGTAGCCGATCGTGCCGGGCATGATTACCGGTATGCGGTTGATCCTGCTAAGCTTCAGCAGGAACTGGGCTGGGCACCTGACAGGGATTTCGAGGAGCAGCTCAGGCAGACCTTTCAGTGGTATCACGGGCAACAGGCCTGGGTGCAGGAGATGAACAGGCGCCTGACCGGAGCTTCGCAGATTTCCTGATACGCTTATCCTAAATTTGAAAAGGTTAATACTGATCCAGACGCGATGAAAGGCATCATCCTGGCCGGCGGCTCCGGAACCCGGCTCTATCCGGTCACCCTGGGCATGAGCAAGCAGCTGATGCCGATCTTCGACAAGCCGATGATCTACTACCCGCTGGCTACGCTCATGACAGCCGGGATCCGGGAGATCCTGATCATTTCGAACCCTGAGGACCTTCCCAGCTTTCAGCGGCTGTTGGGGGATGGAGATCACCTGGGCTGCCACTTCTCCTATGCCGAGCAGCCCGAGCCCAGAGGTCTTGCGGAAGCCTTTATCATTGGCAGGGACTTCATTGGGACCAATCCGGTAGCCCTGGCACTGGGGGATAACATCTTCTTCGGGCTGGATTTTGAGCGAACCCTTTCTAACCTGGGAAAGCCAACCGGGGGGCTGGTCTTTGCCTACCATGTTTCTCACCCTGAGCGATATGGCGTGGTGAGTTTCAACGCCCGGCAGCAGGCAATCAGCATTGCTGAAAAGCCCGAGCAGCCCGAATCCAACTACGCCATACCCGGTCTCTACTTTTACGACCATGAAGTGGTGGATATCGCTCGCTCCCTGCAGCCCTCGGAGCGGGGCGAGTATGAGATCACCGACATCAACCGGGCCTACCTGCAGAAGGGGCGGCTTCAGGTAGAAATTATGCAGCGCGGCACCGCATGGCTGGATACCGGCACCTTTGAATCCTTCATGCAGGCTAGCCAGTTTGTGAGTGTAGTGGAGGCGAGGCAGGGGCTGAAGATCGGCTGCATTGAGGAAGTGGCCTACAACCAGGGCTTTATCAATGCCGAACAACTGGAACGATTAGCCCGGCCGCTCCTGAAAAGTGGTTATGGGCACTACCTTTACAACCTCATTCAATCGCAAACGCTTTAAAGCTTATTCCATGCAGTTTCTGAACAAAGTATTAGCACTAAGAAGCCTGGCTGTGGTCCTGACCGGAGCTGTACTGTCAGGTTGTGGAATTCTGGGCTCTTCTCAGCAGGCCTCCATGCTAGAGCGGGCTGAGATGCAGAACCTCCGGGACAGCAGCAGCTACGCGGTCGGCCTTCAGCTGGCAGAAGAAGCCAGGGAGTATGCCCGTGAGTTTGACGCCAATGACACAATGCTTCTGAAGGCTCTGCAGGATGCGCTGGTTGACTCAACCATGCAGCTATCACGGGAAGAGGCTGAGCGGGCCTTTGAGCTGTACGAGGAAAAACGGCAGGAAGAAGAAAGAGCAGGCGAGAGCGCTGTGGAGCAGAATGACGAACCCACCCAGGCGGAACGGAACATGGAGCGGAGCAAGGCTTTTCTGAAGGAAAATATTGCCAAAGACGGGGTCAAGCGGACCAGCACCGGGCTTCAGTACAAGGTGCTACGCTCCGGCAGTGGCGCATCGCCCGGGGCCAGTGACCGTGTAAAGGTGCATTACCGGGGTAAGCTGATCGATGGAACCGTCTTTGACAACTCTTATAAGCGGGAAAAGCCTGCGACTTTTGGCGTCAACCAAGTCATAAAGGGCTGGCAGGAAGGCCTTCAGCGCATGAAGCCCGGTGGCAAATACAAGCTCTTCATCCCGCCCCGCTTAGCCTATGGCAAAGGCGGAGCTGGCGAGCAAATCGGCCCTAATCAGGCCCTGATCTTTACCGTTGAGCTGCTGGAAGTTATGGAGTCAGGTAAGAAGGAAGAGTAGCCCGGAGATCAGCCATTCTCAGGACTGAGTAGCCTGCTGCTGAAGGGTACGCTCCCATGCCTTTACCAGGGTTTCAAGCTGGACCAGGTCCCGCATTTCATTTAAAAGCGTGTCCGTATGGACCCGCTTCTGCTCCATGCTGTCCCGGTAACGCAGGGTAACGGTCTGGTCCTCTTTCGTCTGGTGATCAATGGTGATGCAGTAAGGGGTACCGATGGCATCCATCCGCCGGTAGCGCTTGCCGATGGCATCCTTTTCCTCGTAATGGCAGTTGAAATGATACTTGAGCTCCTGGTAGATACTGCCGGCGATCTCCGGTAATCCATCCTTACGGACCAGAGGCAGGATCGCCACCTTCACAGGCGCTATGGCCGGCGGAAAGCGCAGCACCTCACGGCTGCTACCGCCTGCTAACTCCTCGTGATCATAGGCCCTGGCCAGCATGGCAAGGACCAGCCGGTCCAGCCCGAGCGCAGTTTCCACAACATAGGGAACGTAGTGCTCATCGCGGTCAGGGTCGTAGTACTGCAGCTTCTTGCCCGAGTAGGCCTGGTGGCGCGACAGATCGAAGTCAGTCCGGGAGTGGATGCCCTCCATCTCCTTAGTGCCAAAGGGATAGCCATACTCGATGTCTACAGCGGCATTGGCATAGTGGGCCAACTGATCGTGCGTGTTAAAGCCCACTTCTTCATCGGTGAAGCCCAGCGCGTGGTACCAGGCCATCCGGCGCTGCTTCCATTCCTCATACCATGGCATCTCTTCACCGGGCGGAACGAAAAACTGCATTTCCATCTGCTCAAATTCCCGGGTGCGGAAGATGAACTGCCCGGCTACGATCTCATTCCGGAAGCTCTTCCCGATCTGGGCGATCCCGAACGGGATATTCTTACGGCTGGTTTTCTGGGCATTCAGGAAATTCACATAAATGCCCTGTGCGGTTTCGGGCCGGAGGTACAGGGTATCGCTGTCCTCAGCTGAGGCCCCGACTTGTGTTTCAAACATCAGGTTGAACTGCCGGACCTCGGTCCAGTTTTTGGTACCGCTGATGGGATCAGCGATGCCACACTCTTCAATCAGGGTTTTCAGCGCGGGCAGGTCATTGTTTTCCATAGCTGTGGAAAACCGCTCCTGCAGATCGCTCAGTTGCTGCTGGTAGCGCTGCACCTGCGGATTGGTTTCCCGGAAGTGAGCCTCATCAAAGGCTTCCCCGAATTTTTTAGCCGCCTTGCGGACCTCTTTGTCGATCTTGCCCTGAAGTTTTTCCATGTAGTCCTCGATCAGGGTATCGGCCCGGTAACGCTTTTTGGAATCCTTGTTATCGATCATCGGGTCATTAAACTGCTCCAGGTGACCGGAAGCCTGCCAGGTGCGCGGGTGCATCAGGATCGCGGACTCAAGGCCCACGATATCCTCATCCATCTGGACCATGGCCTTCCACCAGTATTCGCGCAGGTTGCGCTTAAGCTCAATACCATAGGGGCCATAGTCATACACAGCCCCCAGGCCATCGTAGATCTCACTGGACTGGAACAGGAAGCCATATTCCTTGCTGTGGGCGATCAGGGTCTTAAGGGCTGGCTTATCGGTCATAACAGGGCTTTCAGGTAATTTTTACAGCTCAGAGATACTGTGCAGCCTGGCTGGTTCATACGGGTTTAGGCGCTGCCTGCGTCTGGAACAACCCGTCCACCATGCGGAGCTTCCGGTCGGCCATGGCAGCCAGGGTTTCGTTGTGGGTAACGATCACGAAGGTCTGGCCCAGCTCCTCCCGCAGCTGAAAGAAGAGGCTGTGCAGCTCCTCGGCCGTCTGAGTATCGAGGTTACCGGATGGCTCATCAGCCAGGATAACGCTCGGGTTGTTCGTCAGGGCGCGGGCTACTGCCACGCGTTGCTGCTCTCCGCCAGACAGGGCCGAAGGCTTATGGTGCAGCCGGTGCGACAAGCCCATGTAGCTAAGCAGCTCCCGGGCCCGGCTGAAGCCGTCCTGCTTTTTACCACCTGCCAGAAAGTACGGCATCGCCACATTTTCCAGGGCATCAAATTCGGGCAGCAGGTGGTGGAACTGGAAAATAAACCCGATGTGACGATTGCGGAAACGCGATAGTTGCCGCCCCTTTAGCTGGGACGCCCGCTCGTTGCGGATCATAACAGAACCAGCATCCGGCTGATCCAGGGTGCCCAGCACCTGTAAGAGGGTGGTTTTACCAGCGCCTGAAGGTCCGGTGATAGAGATAACCTTCCCGGCATCCACTGTCAGACTAACCCCTTTCAGAACAGGTACGCTGCCGTAAGCTTTGTAGATTGCTTCCGCTGTAATCAAGGCTGCACGCGTTTTCCACAACAAAAATAGCGAAATCCTGTCCTTACTGAAAAGCACATCCCTATGGCCGGGCCTGGTCGGAAATCCTTAATTTCGATAGCTCAACATCACGCTGCTAAGCTCATGCGTATTCAGCTTATCCTGGTTGGTCTGTGGCTGGTAAGCCTGACGCCCTTGTTCGGGCAGTCAGCACCTGATAGTGCTACTACTGCCAAGGCTGATACCGCTCAGCAGGATACCACTATCCTCCGCTTCCCGATCAAGGAGAAGATCGGGCCCAGTGCCTGGCGGAAGACCAAGCAGGCTTTTGAGCTGGCCCGGAAGAAGGATGCGGACTACGTGATGATCCACATGAACACCTTTGGCGGGCGGGTAGCGGAGGCCGATAGCATCCGCTCTGCGATCCTGGACGCGCCAATGCCGGTGTATGTTTTCATTGATCCCAATGCCGCCTCTGCCGGGGCGCTGATCTCTATTGCCTGTGATAAGATCTACATGAGCCCTTCGGCTACGATGGGCGCAGCCACCGTGGTTAACCAGAGCGGGGAGAAAGCGCCGGAAAAGTACCAATCCTACATGCGGGGGACCATGCGCGCCACAGCACAGGCAAGCGGCCGCGATCCGGACATTGCAGAAGCCATGGTGGATGCCAGTATTGACCTGGAGGGCATTGCGCCCGAGGGCGAGCTGCTCACCTTCACCCGCTCGGAGGCCATAGCCAATGATTACTGCGAGGGGAAGGCCGGAACCTTCCAGGAAATGCTGGAAAAGGAGGGCTTAGCATCCTATCCGGTAACCCGGCCAGAAGCTTCCTTTACCGATCAGTTGATCCAATTTCTGATCAACCCGGCTGTTAGCAGCTTTCTGATCCTGCTGATGCTGGGCGGCCTCTATTTTGAGCTGCAGTCACCGGGCCTGGGTTTTCCACTTGCCCTGTCGATCGGGGGCGCGATCCTGTATTTTGCCCCGCTGTATGTGGAAGCGCTGGCTGCTTACTGGGAGATTGCCCTGTTTGTTTTCGGTGTTGTGCTGATCGGGGTTGAGGTATTTGTGATACCCGGTTTTGGTGTAACGGGCTTTGGCGGCCTGCTGCTGGTATTCTCCTCGTTAGTGCTGACCCTGCTGCAGAATGATTTCCTGGACTTCCGCTTTACGCGCATGGATCAGGTGCTGCAGGCGGTCCTGACCGTGCTGGGAGCCCTGGTGGGTTTTATTGTATTTACCCTGGTGTTTGGCAAACCGTTTTTCAACTCCACGGCCTTCCAGCGGATGGTGCTGCAGACCACCCTGAATGAGTCCGATGGAACTGATCACGTCCTGCAACAGGAGCAGCCTGAGGAAACGGCCTCCAATGCCCCGGAAAAAGCCCGCCAGTCCCGCTTTGTTGGGATGACCGGCTCGGCCTACACGGAACTGTCACCGTCCGGTAAGGTATGGCTGGAGGATAACATGTACGATGCCGTCTCTGAAGGAGAATTCATTGAGCAGGGCACAGAAGTCCGGGTTCTGAAGGACTTGAAAAGCCGTTTGTTGGTTAGACCTTTGAACGAGTAATTAGCCACCTCTAAATCCCTGATGCTATGGGTAAACGGTTTGTTAGAAGCCTGTTGGGAATCGCGGTATTGGTACTTTTTACCAGTCCCCTTGAAATGGTCGGGCAGTCGTTTAAAGGATCACTGGTAGGGGGTGGGACTACCTCCCAGATCGGTGGGGACAATCTGAGTGGGTTTACCAAGTGGGGCTATTTTGCCGGGCCCTCGGTTTCTTATCCGCTAAAGGATAAGCTGGATCTGACAGCGCAGATCCTGTACACCAAAAAGGGCAGCAAAGCTGATAATGATGAGATAGCTAAAGGCAAGGGTTTATGGGAAAAGCTTACGCTGACCTACTTCGAGGTCCCCCTTTTCGTAGCGTATGAGATACAGGAATCGCTGTTCCTGCAGGGAGGCCTTTCGCCGGAGTATTTATTGAGTGCCAAAACAAAAGCCCGGGGAGAGATCACAACTAACCTGCGCCAGTACTCCCTGAATGCCCTGGGAGGAGCCCGCTACCAGTTTACCGAGCGTGTTTCAGGCATGGCGCGGCTCAATGTCTCAGTGATCCCCATTGATAAAGGGCCAATATCAGCTAACCTTGGTATGGGGCCTAACTCCCCGAATGATTTCCAGAACCGGGCGGCTAACCTGGTTATCAAGTTTGGCCTGCGTTACTCGCTGGGGGCATTGTAGTGTTGCAGGGCAATGATCGCCAGCTCGTAGCCGGCCAAGCCAAAGCCGGTGATCGTTCCCCGACAGACCGGAGCCAGATAAGAGGTGGCCCGGAAAGCTTCCCGGGCTAAGATGTTGGAGATGTGCACCTCTATGACCGGAAGACTGGTAGCCTGAACCGCATCGCGAAGGCTGACAGAAGTGTGGGTATAGCCCCCGGCATTCAGGATGACGCCATCCGCATAAGCAGGCGCTTCCTGGAGGGTATCGATCAAATACCCCTCGTAATTAGACTGCTGGTAAGTGATGGTATGGTCAGGATGCTGTTCCCTGAGGGTAGAGAGGTACGCCCCGAAAGCCTGAGAACCGTAGGTTTCCGGCTCCCGGCTTCCCAGCAGGTTAAGGTTAGGACCATTGAGAATCAGGATATGCATAGCATAAAAAAAGCACCCACTTCCTGAAAAAAGGGGTGCCTTGCTAAATCTTCCTGTGTCTGGATGTTACAGCGTGGTGTGCGTACCATCGCAATACGGGGCATTGCCGGATTGCTTGCAGCCACAAAGGGCTACTTTCTGCTTTTCCGATACCTTGAAAGTGATCGGGGCAAAACCTGTTCCCTTATGGGAACCGTCACAGAAGGGCTGGTTACTGCTCTGGCCGCATTGGCACCATGCGTAATTACCAGGTTCCAGGTCTTTGACAAAAGGTGCCTTTTGGGTGGTGTTTCCGCTGTCGCTCATAGTGTTCTGATTTTGGGTGAGTACCACTGTTTGTTCGTCAACTGTATTGGTTGTGTACCGCATAAGTTACCATTTTTTTGGTTTTACTCAATGCGCCTACCACCAAATTTTTTCACAAGCTCATCATTGTAGCTGTCTCCGTAGTTGCCACATCTCCCGATCATGTAAACCACTTCACTGGGGTCTAATTCTTCTACTTCTCTGATATTCTTGAGGTAGACCCCATCTTCCTGAACTGCAAAGCCTACGCCAAAGAGGGTATAGTTGATTTTTAGCAGCTCAAGTGTCAGTTTGTACATGTTCGTTTCATCTTCCGGCAGGGTCATGATGGGCGACATTACCTGAAAGTACGCGCCCTGCTCCTCTTCAATGTACCAGAGGTCGATCCAGACGCTGGCTGTACCGCGCTTCAGGTTCCATTCTCCATCATTCTCCCCGCGGGCTTCCTGTGCATTCACGCCCAGCTGATCGATGCCTTCTTCTACGATCTGATAATAGGCTGTCAGGTCAGGCATAAAAGGTATATGTTAACTTTTGGGTATTGACAAGGATCCATCCCTGTTTGCTCCGGGCTATTGTTACCCAATAGCCAGGAGCGTTTGGGATCAGATTAGCAGGATCAGGTCAGTATTCACGATTTTTCGTAAGCCAGCTCCACGTTAAAGCTACGGCCATTGTATTCCTTATCCCGTAAGGCGGACCGGATGGCATCCTCGTAGCGGTGGTCGATCTCGAAAAAGGCGATCTTATCCAGCACCTGGATGTCACCAATGTCCACCTTCTGCCGGGGAAACTCCTGATTAACGAGCGCAATGAGATCCTTCTTCGTTAGCTGATCCTGCTTGCCAAGGTTCATAAAAAGCCGGGTATAGCCTTTGGAGGATTTCTGTTCCTTCCGCGGGGCTGACTTCCGGGCGCTGGCGCCATTGCCCGCACGGCTCTTGGCATTCAGGTCATGGGCATTCTGGTACGCATCCAGCTGCTGGTTCAGCGCTCCGGTTAAAAAGCCCTGAATAAGCTGCTCGCGCGTCAGGCCGCCTAGCTGCTCCTCGATCTGCGGCCATTCCTGCTCAAGCAGCGGGTGCAGCTCCTGTTCGCTGGCTTGGTTAACCTGGTCCAGGAAACGCTGGAGGCGCTCCTTGAAAACCTCCTGTCCGCTGGGTACGCTTACCCGCTCAATCGCCTGTCCCAGTTGCTTCTCCACGGCTTTGAGCTGTTGCTGCTCTTTAGGGGCCACCAGCGCAATGGCAATTCCAGTCTTACCGGCACGGCCGGTCCGGCCACTGCGGTGAAGATAGCTCTCCGGGTCCTCAGGCAGGTTGTAGTTGATAATATGGGTCAGGTTTTCCACGTCAATGCCACGGGCTGCCACATCAGTAGCCACGAGCAGCTTTACCCGCTGCTTCCGGAAGCGATCCATAACCCAATCGCGCTGATACTGCGATAGGTCTCCATTGATGGCCTCTGCTTCGTACAGGTCAGCGCGTAGCTGGTCCGCCACTTCGCGGGTTTCGTTTTTGGTCCGGCAGAAGATAATACTGTACATCTCACCGGCGGAGTCAATGAAACGCGTCAGTGCCTGGTAGCGGTCCCGGCCCTGCACAAGGGCATACTGGTGCTTCACATTGGCATTGCCCTGGTTTCGCTCGCCCGCTACTACTTCTTCGGGCGCGTTCATGTAGCGGCTGGCAATGCGGCTGATGCCTTTGGGCATGGTGGCTGAGAACAGCAGCGTTCGCTTATCGGCAGGAGTGGTGGCCAGGATGGCATCCAGTTCTTCCTTAAAGCCCATAGAGAGCATCTCATCAGCCTCATCCAGAACAGTCCACTGTACAGCAGATAGATCAAGGGCCCCGCGGTTGATCAGGTCGAGCAGCCGGCCGGGCGTGCCGACAACAACAGTGCTTCCCCGCTTCAGGTCCTTGATCTGCTTGCCGATGGCCGTGCCCCCGTAAACAGCAGTAATGCCGAGCGGGTCCAGAAACTTGCTGTACTGGTCAAGGTCTTTGGTGATCTGCAGGCACAGTTCCCGTGTAGGGCACAGGACCAACGCCTGGGGCTGTTTGGAGGGCGTTAATTCCTGAAGTAGGGGTAAGCCGAATGCGGCTGTTTTACCTGTTCCGGTCTGCGCCAGACCGATCAGGTCCTGATCGCTATTCAGGATGGTAGGTATGGCTTTTTCCTGGATCGTTGTGGGAGAGTCGAAGCCAAGCTCCTCGAGCGAGGCCAAAAGGTTCGGGGCTAAGCCCATTCCTTTGAAAGTCGTCATGTTGGTAATAGGTTCATCAATTAAAAAACCAAAGGTACGAAAAAGCTAAGGGCCTGATACACAGGAGTAGCGTGTGCAGCCAGCTCAATTGCTACAAGTGGATGCCGGCCTGGCAGCTGTGCTTCAGCAGGCGGGGGCGTTACCAGGCAGGTTCCGCTTCACGTACAACAGGCGCCCTGAAAGCCCCTGCGAGCTTGTATAACTGGTTAAACAAGGGAGAGGTGAGGAGACTGCCTAAGCTGGAGTCGCTGTCTGACCATACTTCCTGAAAAGGCAGCGCAACTGCTAAGCCTGATTACCTGCCTGCCCTCACTCCCAAACCAGCTATCCAGATGAGCTCAACAGGGTAGTAAATGCCACCTAAACCAGGCACTGCCGAGCAGCGTCAGCGCAGTGTTAGTTGCGGTCGATGATCAGCTTACGGGGCTGGTCAGCCAGGCTGATCTTAACCTGTTTATCAGCTAATGGATAATCACTGGTCTGGTAAACGCCGGAATCCTTCTGGCTGAGGCCACTCATCCGGACATCCACCGGTAGCGGACTATCCAGCTTTAGTTCAGAGCCCGCATCCTTTGGAAGTTTGATCCGGATCTGGCTGTTTTTCCCCTGAATATCGATCTGCTGATCGCTGTGGCGCTGGCCAAGCTTCAGGCGAAGATCCGATTCCGGTGCCCGGATCTGCAGGTGATCGATGCGGAAAGGCGTGAGGTCCAGCACAGCTTTGGTGCTGTCCAGCACCAGCTTCAGGTTCCAAAGCGGGCTGGTGTGGAAGCCCAGTTCCATCCCGCCTGAGCGCTGCCGGTTAGTGGTAATGCCGGACAGCTGGAGGTCAACGATGCCGGTATCCCCCTTTACGCCCTGGTCAAGGTTGAAGTACTGCCAGGGCTGATCAGGCGCCTGCAGCTCAAAGAGTTGATCCTCGATACCCTGCAGGCGATACTGCCCGCGGGTGGTTTCCAGGTTGAGCCGGGCATGGCTGAATTCCTGATCAAGGTTAGTGGCAAGGTTAGAAGTAGAGGCCTCGAAATCAAAATCCGGATCAGGTTTGGTGGTTTCCTCTGCCGGGCTTTGGGCCACCTGAAAATCGCTGACCACCTGCTTCCACTGAATAGCGTAGATCATTACGCCGGTTAGCAGCATCGTAAGGCTAAGGGTGCCGATCACCCGGACCTTGCCGGGTAAGAAGTAAACCCCGATCAGGATGATCAGAAACGGCCACAGACTGAAAATAATGCCCCAGTCCACCCCTACTATGTTGAAATTGGCCAGGAAGAAAAGCGATCCCAGCAGGATAAACATCACCCCCCAGAAAAAATTGATTATGCGCATGGTTGCCGGCTTTTCGTAGTTGGTGTACAGCTAAAGCAGTACATCGGTTTTCAGGCTGAGGAATCAGAAGAGGATTGCCCCTGCGAGGCCGAATCAGAAGGCGCCGGGGTGGTGCTCCTGCTCTGCTGGGTGCTGTTGTAGAGCATGACCAACCCCAGGATTACGAGCAGAACCGGCCAGAACTTTTCGAAATAAAAAGCCGGAATGAACTCCTCAAGCAGGAACAGCAAGCCCAGAACGATTAGCAAAACCCCGGTCATCAGGGTGCTGTAACGGGAGCTCCCGGGCCTGGAGGGCTGCGCTGCCGGGGATTGTTCCGGAGTGGCCGGCTCCTGATCCGTTGGCAGCCCGATCCATAAGACAATGTAAATCAGCAGACCAGTAATACCCCAGAGGGCCGTCAGGATAAAGAGGATCCGGAAAAGCAGCGGGCTGGTGTTGAAGTAATTGCCTAAGCCTGCTGCCACGCCTGCTATAACCGGGTTTTCGGTTGATCGCCTCAGTTCTTCCATAGCACTACTTTATGGTCATCCGCAAATGTAACAGGTGCAAGCAAAACTGCTGACGCGCTGCAACTAATTTGTAAGGGGATAATGCGCAGAGCAGCTGAAAGTTTGAAATACACGGAGGAGCCTGACCAAAGAAGTTGTTGCAGGGCTGGAAGCCCTCAACAACAAGATCCCTGATAAAAAATCCCGCCTGCCGGGTAATGGCAGGTTATCCGGCATTCTTCTCACCGCCTAGCTGGTTGCCCATAGCTTAGTGCCCATTCCAAACATCGTGTTCGAAGGCCAGGACACCTAACCCAAATAAGCCATTAGGCAGGGAATCCAGCGACAATTTCACCGGTAGAAAGGCGGGTTTTATAGCCATATAAAAGCCTTTAACGAAAAGTGAGCACATAGGCAAACCCTGTCATCTATTTTGCTTTAATGTTCAAACACGCATTAAAGAGATTCAAATGAACTCACTCAACTTAAATCAGACAAACCGCTTTTTCCTGCTATCAAAAATGCTTGTTACTGCTTTTTTAGTAATGGGCATCACTGGTCCGGCTTTTAGCCAGAGTGGGAAAACCGTTTCGTCAACACAAGCTGGTGATTGGAATGACAAGTCAACATGGTCTGGAAATAAGCCTAAAAACAAAAGCAGTGTTACCATTAAGCATACCATTACGGTTACCTCAAGTGGTGGTAGTAACAAGGTTACTAACGTTGATTTCAGTACCAGCGGAAGTAGTGGAACGCCTAAGCTGATCATACCCAGTGATGTTACGCTTGAGGTTAGCGGTAATTTTAATGCTGCTAAGGGCAATGTAGAAATCAACGGAACCCTGGATGTGACGGGCG
>CAYYUA010000027.1:21801-30506 GCA_964474835.1 uncultured Sphingobacteriales bacterium | reverse complement strand
GGAGCCCCGAAGCGATCACTGAAGCCTACGTCCGGCATCTGGAAGCCTCCCTGGAAGCCCAGCCCGCTAACTGGCTGTGGTCTCACCGCCGGTGGAAAAAGACCCATCTGGCACCGCAATATCAGGAAAGGGATTAGCGGCTTCCGGGCAAAGAGGAATTGTATTTTTGCTGCCTGGCAATTCCCGTTGAACGCCCGGCTATGGCTGATGCTTACCCGCTTGTATCGGTGCTTGTGCTTAACCACAATGGCAAAGCTTTCCTGGACGACCTGTTTCAGAGCTTATTAGCCGCTACCTATCCGAACTTTGCGGTTGTGCTGATCGACAATGCCTCTACCGATGACAGCGTAGCTTACACCAGGGAGCATTATCCAGGCGTGGAGATCCTGGAAACCGGGTCTAACGGGGGGTTTAGCCACGCGTATAACCTTGCTTTCCGCCATGCCAAAGGCCGGTACCAGGTGCTGCTGAACAATGACGTAACCGTGGATAAAGGCTGGCTGGAGCCGCTGGTGGCCGCTATGGAGGCCGACCCGCAACTGGGCGCTGTGCAGCCTAAGCTGGTATCTATGCTGGATCCCTCTGACTTTGAGTATGCCGGGGCTTCAGGGGGGTATATGGATGTTTACGGATTTCCCTTTCTGCGGGGGCGGGTGTTCAATACCCTGGAAAAGGATCAGGGCCAATACGATGAGGAGGCGCAGGTCATGTGGACCACCGGAGCTGCCATGTTCCTGAGGGCCGAAGCCCTGGAGTGGACGGGCGGCCTGGACGAGGATTTTGTGCATCACATGGAGGAGATCGACCTGTGCTGGCGCCTGAACCTCGTGGGCTATCAGCTGAAGGCCATTCCCAGCGCCAGGGTCTACCACTATGGTGGCGCTACCATTAAGCCCGATAGCTACCGGAAGATCTACTGGAATCACCGGAACAGCCTTTTTATGTTGCTGAAGAATGTGGACAGGCGCTACCTGGGCAAGACCCTGTTCGGGCGTTGGTTGCTGGACCTGGTAGCCATTGCTTACGCCGTAGCCAAACTGGATTTTCAGCGGGCGCAGGCCATCATTGCTGGTCATAACTGGCTGGTGCTCAGGGCACGCTATGTCCGCAGGAAGCGAAAAACTGTTCAATCCTTGCGCAGGGTACCGCCTGAGCAGTTCAGGCACCTGTTCTATCCGAAAAGTGTAGCGCTGGCTTACTTCCTCAGCGGTAAGCAGACGTTTACAGCGCTCATGGAAAAAGCGCCTGCTAACCCTGATCAAGCCCCATCCGGCCAGGCATCGGTACCAGAGCGCTGAGGCCGGCAAGGCCAGCTTGGCAAAAATTATATCTTCGCTTCTCAAACCTGCCAAACAGCCGCCCTTCATGGAGTTTCAAGTAGAAAATCCGCAGGAGCTTCAGGACGTTAAGATCGTAACGCCTGACCGCTTTGAGGATGACCGGGGGTTCTTCCAGGAGACCTATCGCTACGATAAGTTTATGGAAAAAGGCCTCCCCGCTCAGTTTGTCCAGGACAACCACTCTAAGTCGGTGCAGGGCGTTCTGAGGGGGCTTCACTTTCAGTGGGAACCGCCCATGGGTAAGCTCATGCGCGTCACCCAGGGGCGCGCTTACCTTGTGGCCCTGGATATCCGGTACAATTCGCCCACGCTGGGGCAGTGGTTTGGTATGGAAGTGTCTGATGTGGATAAGAAGCAGATCTGGGCGCCAGCTGGCTTTGCCCGGGGTTTCTGCGTGCTTTCGGAAACGGCCGAGATCCAGTACAAATGCACAGGTGTGTACAACAAGCCCGGGGAGTCTGCGATCCGGTGGAATGACCCGGCTCTTGGTATTGAGTGGCCGATCAGTGAGCCAACCCTCTCGGAAAAAGATCAGAACGCGCAGACGCTGGATGAGTGGCTGGCCCGCCCGGAATCCCGGAACTTCCGGTTCTGAAAACCGGATACAGCAAGTATTTTGTACCTTTCATGGGTAATAAATACAAGGCAAGCTGGCATCAATTGTAGGATATAAGAAGCGAAAAGCATGCGTATTTTAGTAGCAGGAGGCGGTGGTTACCTTGGATCTGTCTTGGTTCCCAAACTGGTTGAGCGCGGTTATCAGGTGGATGTGGTTGATCTGCTGTGGTTTGGTAACCATTTGCCGGAGGAAGTCAATGTGATCCGCAAAGACATTTTTGACCTGGAGCAGGCAGACCTGCAGGGTTATGAGCAGGTGATCTTCCTGGCCGGCCTCTCCAATGATCCAATGGCCGAGTACTCCCCCAAGGACAATTTCGTGCAGAACGCCTCAGCCCCGGCTTATCTGGGCTATATGGCTAAGCAGGCTGGCGCCAGGCGGTATATTTATGCCGGTTCCTGCTCGGTGTATGGTTACACGGTGAATGAGCTGTACGATGAGAACAGCCCGGCCGAGTCGGATTACCCTTACGGTATTTCCAAGCTGCAGGGTGAATACTCCGCCATGCAGATGCAGGATGATGACTTTTCGGTGATCTGCTTCCGGCAGGGGACGGTTTCGGGCTACAGTCCGCGCATGCGGTTAGACCTGGTGGTCAACACCATGTTCCGGGCTGCTATGCAGAACAAGACCATTACGGTTAACAACCCCTCCATCTGGCGGCCGGTGCTCAGCATCCAGGATGCCGCCAGTGCCTACATCCGTGCCATTGAAGCCTCTAATGAGGTATCAGGCATCTTCAACATTGCTTCCGGCAATTACACGGTAGGGGAGATTGCAGACCTGGTGAAATACGCCCTTGAATCCGAACTGGGCGAGCGCATTAAGCTGGATATCCACCACATGGAGGATTACCGGAACTACAAGGTCAGCTACGATAAGGCCATCCGGATGCTCAGCTACAAGCCGATGCAGGATGTGCCGGGCATTATCCATGAGCTGATCCAGAACTATGACAAGTTCTCGGACTTTAGCAACGAAAGCTTCTACAACATCCGCGTCTTTAAGGGCATGAAGGAACGCGAAACCGAAAAAATTTAAATCCCGCAAGCCATGAAGGTTGTCGTGATCGGGGCTAACGGTCAGTTAGGTAGTGAAGTCCACCAGGTTTTGAGCGAGCGCGGTATTGACGTCACCGCGCTGACGCATGCTGAAATTGAGATTACAGATCCCGATAATGTTCAGCAGGTCCTGCAATCCTATTCACCTGATGTGGTGGTGAATACGGCGGCTTACCACAATGTAGAGCAATGCGAGTATCAGCTCCACCAGGCTTTTAGCGGCAATGCGCTGGGGGCTAAGCACGTGGCCGAGGCAGCCGAAGCACTGGGCTTCTACCTCATCCACGCCAGTACGGATTATGTGTTTGACGGGGCTAAGCAAGCCCCTTACGTAGAAACGGACGTCCCGGCTCCGCTAAACGCCTATGCCAACACCAAGCTATCAGGTGAGCACTTTGTGCTGGCCGGCACCAGCAGCGCTGCCGTCATGCGGATCTGCGGCCTGTACGGCCGGAATCCCTGCCGGGCCAAGGGCGGGACTAATTTTGTAGAACTGATGCTGAAGCTCGCCCAGACGCGCGATGAGGTACGGGTCGTGCAGAATGAAGTCCTGACCCCCACTTCAGCCAACGCCGTAGCCCAGCAGATCAGCGCCATGATTGACCAGCCGGTTTACGGTATCTGTCACGCCACGGCTGAGGGGTATTGCTCCTGGTTCGAGTTTGCCAGCGCCATTTTCCGTATCATGGACTGGGATGTAAACCTGAATGTAGCTGCCCCCGAAGAATTCCCTTCCCCGGTCAACCGCCCGGAGTACTCGGTGCTGGAAAACCAGAAGCTCAAGGCTCACGGGATCAACACCTTTGCCCACTGGGAAGAAGGCCTTCGCCATTACCTCCTGTATGAGCGCACTCCTGAACCGGCTTCCTGAGCGTGCTTAAGCAGCCTGGCTAATAGAAAACATCCTCAGCCATTCCCTGAACGGTGATACTCAGCAGATCAGCGGGCCTGGGCTGTCGGGGAATGCCGGAGTCAGCCAGGTGCTCGGCCTTCAGGCCTATCCGGATATGGGCCTCCCGTCTAATGCCGATGCCGCCGTATACTGCTCCGTTCCAGTTGACATAGGCAGGCTGGGTGTAGCGCTCCGCCAGGGTTGCGTCCTGGCCATACACCGTCATTTTACCGTAGCCGCTGAGGAACAGGTTAAAGGTGGCATTAAGGGAGCGCTGCCAGGTAAAATTCAGGTTCAGGGCTCCGGCCATCTCTGCCCAATCGGTGCCTGATTTGGGATTCTGCTCGGGCTCACGGTCATCATAGGTGATGGTATACAGGTCCACTCCCGGTGACAGGCGAACACGGCCATAGCCCACCTGCCACGGATCAAAAAGCAGCCGTCCATCCAGGCTTGCGTTAATCGTAGTTCGCTCTGTGCCGTAATTCAGGTTATCAATGTCATGCTTACAGCGGTATAGCAGCGTGACCTGCAGATCGAATCCTTCATACCCTCTTGTAAAGACCAGTCCCTCTTCCCAGAAGGCTGACCGCGGATTGAAGTTAATGCTGTTATTCGGGTCGTAGATAAAGCTTACCTGTGTGATGCCGGATAAGGAATTACGCTGATGCCAGCGAAGCACCTCAAAGGCAAAGCCCAGACGGTGGTGCCATTCATGGTCGTTGTCCTTGAGACCCGTAAACTTCCCAAAGGCCCCGGTTCCGTAGAAACCCGGCAACCATTGTACAGCTTCCTGCTCAGCCAGGGACCGCTCCAGCGGGTTAAACAGCTGCATACGCTCCGGATGCCGTTGTGCGTGACTCTGCTCAGTGCCGATCAGCAAAACAGCCACAACCCCGATTAGCCTAACTACGCTGCCCATACAAAATGGCGTTTGGAATCATCATGCTAAAATCCTGATCCCAAATATCCCCTTCAACACCTGTAAACCAACAACAGCTATAGCGGAGGGGGACTAAAAAAAGCTGCTAAGTAAGCTAAAAAGCCACCTGAAAGCGGGTCTGCAGGATGTGGCCGCGCCCTCCATCTTCAACATTCCCGATCAGGTAATTGACCATGATACGGGCATTGGGATTCAGGTACCAGTTAATGCCAGCCGTGTAATCCGTCAGCTGACCACCCTGATAGGCGCCATCGTTCAGATCCAGCTTAGCGTAGCGGAAAGCCAGGGCGACAGCACCCGCTCCGTCTTCTGGCAGGTTAAAGTTCTGCTTTGGCCGAACCGCCCCGAAATCGCCGGAGGCCGGCCGGTATTGCCGGTGCTCGCCCGTCAGGAAATAACTGATCTGCCCGTATAGGGCATCCAGCCTTTTCGTAGCAGCATTCTGGTGCAGATTAGCGGTCCGGTAAGCAGCCTGAAGGCTTAAAGGCCCAAAGACGCCACCCACCATGTAATTGGTAACGAGGTTATACCGGGTATTCCCGATAGCCGGCGGCTCAAGGTAATCCTGAGTGATGCTGGCCTCTGGTGAGCCCGTGAGCCTAACGGAGTCACGACTCCGGCGGGAAACGGCTCCGCTGATGATCACCTGATGGGCTTCATCCTGCCGCCAGGGTACGGCAACCAACCGACCGGTCAGGTTATAGGCATCCGCCTCGGGATCGCTTGGTCTGCCGAATTCATCGGCTTCCAGGTAGAGCCCTCCACCAGTGGTCAGGCGCTTATTGCTATAAGTGTTAAAAACGGTGATGCCCGGATTCCGGCGCGGGACGAAGCCATCCCCGAGGCTGCGATCCAGGAATACGGTGTGATTGCTGCTGGTCATGCTTTCCATTGAGAAAAACTCCTTCTGATGACCAATCCGGATATTGCCCACGATAGGCAGCTCCCGAAAACGGAGATAAACATCCCGTAAAGCAGCTGTACCCTGATCCAGGTCTACATCCAGCGCATAGGAGAAGTTGGGCCCGATCCGGCCCTTTTGGTAGACCCGGATCCGGGTGAAGCGCGTGGCGTACTGCCCTTGATGGCCAATGGTCGCCTCTAATGCTTCTGAGGTATTGGTAACGGCAAAATCGGCATGGATGCGGCCACCAATGGTGAAAACCAGGTCGTTGGCTGGGACAGCCAGCGTTAGCCCATCCTGCCAGGAGGCCTGCAGGGATGTTGTAGCGCTATCCTGCGCCTTTGCTAAGCCGAATAAGCCATAAACAAGGAAAACAGGAACCACTAAAAAAGGGCAGGAGCACCTCATGAAAGCACCTTTGCTGAAAACCGGACCCAGGCTTATCAGGCAAAGGTACAATGGTCCTGATACAGGTTGGGATTGTTATTAATGGCTGAGGACAAGGTAACACCAGCCTTCCGCTTACCCCAGAAGCAGCCATCCGATCAGCGATCCGTACTGGCTTGGCCCTGGATTTTCGCGGTAAGGCCTAGGGTGTGTGAATGCGCAGCAACTCCGTTTTTGGCTCAGATGCGTCTCCAGTAGCTGAGGACTGAGCCGGCTGCTCCTTGGCTGGCTGCTCCGTGTTATCCTCCGCTTGACTGGTTTCATCAATTATGATATGAGGGGCAATGGTGATGGAGGTCACCAGCATGAGTTTGATCATGATGTTCATAGAGGGACCGGAAGTGTCCTTCAGCGGATCGCCAACCGTGTCACCCGTCACAGAAGCCTTGTGCGCTTCGGAGCCCTTGCCTACGTGCTGGCCATCGATCTCAATGCCTTCCTCGATGGTCTTTTTGGCATTATCCCAGGCTCCGCCTGCATTGCACTGGAAGATCCCGAGCAGCACACCGCCTCCGGTAACGCCAGCCAGCAGGCCTCCGAGCACCTCAGCAGAGGAGGTTTCTTCAAAAGCACCCTGCAGCCCAAAGCCTACAGCAATGGGAATAACCAGGGCAATGGCCCCGGGCAGCACCATTTCGCGTAGAGAGGCCTTGGTAGAGATCTCTACGCAGGTGCGGTAATCCGGATCCTCCGTGCCCTGCAGGATGCCGGGCTTTTCTTTAAACTGCCGCCGGACTTCCTGGACCATGGACATGGCAGCACGCCCCACAGCCCCGATACAGAGCGAGGAAAAGATGAACGGAATCATGACGCCAATGAACAAGCCCCCGAGAACCGGAGCCTTGTAGAGGTCAATGGTGGAGATACCTGTGATCACCACAAAAGCAGCCAGCATGGCCAGCGCAGTGAGAGCAGCCGATGCTACGGCAAAGCCCTTGCCCGTGGCAGCGGTGGTGTTGCCTACGGAATCCAGCCGGTCGGTCCGGTCGCGTACTTCATCGGGCATTTCGGTCATTTCAGCTATGCCGCCCGCATTGTCAGCTATCGGGCCAAAGGCGTCAATAGCCAGCTGCATGGCGGTAGTCGCCATCATGCTGGTAGCGGCCATGCCAACGCCATACATCCCGGCAAAGGAATAGCTGGTAATGATACCGCCAGCCAGGATAATGAGCGGGAACACGGTGGACTCCATTCCCACGCCAATACCTGCTATGATATTAGTGGCATCCCCGGTAGATGACTGCTGGGCGATGTTGTTGACCGGTCGGCGGCCAACTGAGGTGTAGTATTCGGTAACGACTGTCATCAGGGCGCCCACTACCAGGCCTACCATCACAGCACCGAAAATGCCCCACTTCCCAAAGGTTACCGATTCGCTACGGGCCATGGAAAGGCCTTCAGCCGGGAACATCCACATGATCACCCCAAAAGCCGCAACCACAGAAAGGATAATGGCCGTCCAGTTGCCCACATTCAGGGCGTTCTGTACGCTATCGCTCTCTTTTTTGATGCGGATAAGGGAGGTGCCGATGATAGAGGCGATCAGCCCAAGGCCGGCCACTAACAGCGGCAGGATGATAGCCGCAATACCGCCAAAGGCATCGCCTGTGTCCATCACAATCTCACGGCCCAGCACCATGGTAGCAATGATGGTAATCACATAGGAACCGAACAGGTCAGCGCCCATGCCGGCTACGTCCCCCACATTATCGCCTACGTTGTCAGCAATGGTAGCCGGATTGCGCGGGTCGTCTTCCGGAATATCAGCTTCCACCTTCCCCACGAGGTCTGCCCCCACGTCTGCAGCCTTGGTGTAGATGCCGCCCCCGACCCGGGCAAACAGGGCAATGCTCTCCGCGCCCAGCGAAAAGCCGGCTAACACCTCAAGGGCAACGCCCATCTCATGGCCGTATATCTGCTCAGCCCCGCCACCAGCAGCCGCTACGTAGATGCTGTAAAAAGCCACAAACAGCGCTCCGGTTCCAAAAACCGCCAGGCCGGCAACGCCCAGCCCCATGACCGTTCCCCCATTAAAAGAAACTTTCAGGGCATCCGGCAGGCTTGAGCGGGCTTTCTGAGCCGTCTTGACGTTGGCCTTTGTAGCGATGTTCATCCCGATGTAGCCTGCCAGGGCCGAGAAAAAGCACCCGATCAGGAAGGCAATGGCGATCAGGGGTGCCTGGTTATCAGCCATATAGCCCGAAAAGGCCAGCAACAGGCCCGCAATTATGGCGTAATAGGTAAGGATGCGCCATTCAGCTTTCAGGAACGCCATAGCGCCCTGCTGAACCTGGAGGCCCAGCGATTTCATGCTTTCATTCCCATCGTCCTGCTTATTGATCCAGGAGGCCTTGAACAGCATAACAACCAGGCCGATCAGGCCCAGAACTGGAATCAGATACATGAGGTTGGCGGCTAAAAAGGCCATGGGTCAAATCGTTTTGTTGTTGGCTGAAGCGAGATTCGGGAAGCTGCAAACATAGCAGAACTTTGACTATT
>CAYYUA010000027.1:0-21701 GCA_964474835.1 uncultured Sphingobacteriales bacterium | reverse complement strand
TTTCAGAACAGGGAAAGGGTTAGCTGCATAGCGCCATGCTGCTTTTCCGGATTCCACATGCCGGTAAATGAAACGGGAACTTCGTAAGCATCCCCGAGCTCAACAGTCCGGCTATACTGGAGCATCACATTTACAATGTTAGGCTCACTGCCGTAAAAATGGGCCTCTGAACCTGCCTTGTTGTGGAGGGCAAAAGCTCCGCCCACTTTCCCGGTCAGCACCTGGCCATCCCGTTGCCACAGCGGAGCACTGATAGCCGTGTAAGTGCTGTAGCGGCCTTCGGGATTCCCGCCCTCATCCATGTAGAAGTCACGGCCCAGCAGAATGGTGGCCCAGCTTACCGTCAGCGGCACCTCTTCCCATGGAAGCTGGTAGCTGGCTGACAGATCCACAAACCGGGAGCTCTGGCGCTCGTAGCTGAAAAAGGGGGCATTGGTGTTGTAATTGGCCCCCTCGTAGTTGGTGAAGTTGTTGATATCCCACAGGGCTATTGTTAAGCCACCGTTGGAATATTTGATGTAGTGGTCAAACTCCGTGTAAAAGCCGTTGAAGGAGTAGCCGCCCCAGAAGCCAGCTGACCAGTGACCATTGGCGCTGGTCCAGCCCAGGCCGGCCTCCATGATAGCCGAACGGCTTACGCGGAATCCGCGCCAGATGTAGGTGTTGCGCACTCCGGCATTCACATCCAGAGCAGCTTCTGCTTGCTGCTCTTGCTGCACGGCTGATGTATCCATGGGATGAGATGCCGTATCAGGGGGGTTGGCCACGGTGCCACCGCATAGGGCCACCAGCAGGCCCGTTACCAGGTATTGACCAGCACGTACCATAAGCTTTGGGTTTGGATCTGATTTTCCACCATCATGTATACCAGGGCTGCCATAACGCTGCCGGCAATCGGGCCCAGCACCGGTATCACGGCATATTGCCAGTCGCTTGAGCCTTTGTGGCCGATCGGAGCTATGGCGTGAAAAAGACGCGGGCCCAGATCCCGGGCGGGGTTGATCGCATAACCGGTGGTACCACCAAGGGATAAGCCGATGGCCCAGACGGTAAAGGCCACAGGTAGGGCCCCAATCGAGCCAAGGCCTATGGGCACGGCCTCATCCTTACCCGGTGGCTTCATCTCAGCCCCGGAGATGTAGAAGATGACGAGGATCAGGACAAACGTGCCCACCATCTCGCTTATGAAGTTCCGCCTGAGGTTACGGATGGCCGGGATGGTGGAGTGCACCGCCAGGATAGCTCCGGCATCATCCGTATTCAGGAAGTGATCCCGGTGGATGCTGTAATTCAGAAAAGCGCCTGTAAAGGCTCCGGCAATCTGGGCCAGGATATAGCCAGGCACCGAGGACCAGGCAAAACTGCCTTCCACTGCCAGACCAATGGTGACGGCCGGGTTGATATGAGCCCCGCTGGAGGGCCCGGCCACTACAACCCCGATGTAAACGCCCAGTGCCCAGCCAGTCGTGATAACCATCCAGCCACTGTTCTGGCCGTTGGTTCCGTTTAGCAGCACATTCGCGACCACGCCTGTGCCCATGAGGCACAGCAGGCCGGTTCCGATGAATTCAGCTATGATGGGATGCATAAGCTGGGGCTTTTGCTTGCCGGTCTGCGTAGTACTGTAGCGCGTCTATCGCATCGTGCCATTGTTGAATCCCGGCTTCTACCTCAGCCGGATCCGTCTGTGGGATAAAGCTCTGCTCCAGCTTCCAGATGCTTTCGATCTCCGCTTCGCTCTCCCAGAAGTTCAGCGCCAGCCCTGCCAGAAAAGCGGCACCCATAGCGGTGGTCTCGGTGTTATCAGGCCGGTCCACCTGGGTCTGCAGGATCTCAGCCTGCTGCTGCATCATCAGGTCATTGACGGAAGCCCCGCCATCCACGCGGAGTTTCTGAATGGATACCCCACTATCAGCCTCCATGGCCCTGAGGACGTCCATGGTCTGGTAAGCTATGGCTTTCAGGGAGGCACGGGCCAGGTGCGCCTTGGTGGTGGAGCGGGTCACCCCGAATAGCGTGCCCTGAGCATTGGCGTTCCAGTAAGGAGCGCCCAGGCCGGCAAACGTGGGTACAAAGACCACTCCGGCCGTGTCCTGCACTTCCTGGGCCAGTTCTTCTACCTTGGCATCTGAGGCTATGATGCCCAGGCCATCGCGGAGCCACTGCACCACAGCCCCGCCCATGAAGATGCTGCCTTCCAGGGCATATTCCACGCGGTCCCCGATCTTCCAGGCTACGGTAGAAAGCAGCTTGTTCTGCGAGAAAACGGGCTCTTCGCCCACATTCATCAGCACAAAACAGCCGGTGCCATAGGTGTTCTTAGCCATGCCCTTCTGGGTACAGCGCTGACCAAAAAGGGCGGACTGCTGGTCACCGGCTATGCCGGCAATGGGAATCTCAGAAGCAAAAATGGTGGTCTTGGTGTAGCCGTAGACCTCGCTACTATCGCGGACTTCCGGGAGCATGGCTCTCGGGATCCCGAAAAGGTCCAGCAGTTCCTGGTCCCACTGGAGGTTGTGGATATCAAAAAGCATTGTGCGCGAGGCATTGCTGAAGTCGGTGATATGCAGGTTGCCTTTGGTCAGCTTCCAGACCAGCCAGGTATCGGTTGTGCCGAAAAGCAGGTCACCCGCTTCAGCCTGCTCACGGGCGTGGGGGACATTATCCAGGATCCAGCGGATCTTGGTGGCGCTGAAGTAGGGGTCGATCACCAGCCCCGTCTTTTCCTGGATAAGCTCGCTCTTGCCTTCTTCGCGTAGCTGCTGGCAATAGTCAGCGGTACGATTATCCAGCCAGACGATGGCATTGTAGATGGGCTCGCCCGTGTGGCGATTCCAGATCACCACCGTCTCACGCTGGTTGGTAATACCAACGCCCGCAATGAAACTACTGTTAAGCCCGGCTTTGGTTGTGGCCTCAGCCGTGACGGCTGTCTGCGTTTCCCAGATCTCAATGGGGTCGTGTTCTACCCAGCCTGGGTAGGGTGCGTACTGCTTGAACTCCTTTTGGGCTACTGAAATCGCATTGCCCTTCTTGTCGAAAAGGATGGAACGGGAACTGGTGGTCCCCTGGTCCATGGCCAGCATGTACTGTGTCATATGGCTGCGTTTTGGTTTGCTAAAAGGGGCTGGATCGCATAGTAGGCGGCCACCTCCTCAAAGTCAGCTATCTGCTGCTGCTTCCAGGCCTCGCCTTTGCCGCGCTCAGCGGCTATAAGCCCGGCCACTTGAGGCGCCATCTCCAGTGCTGCCTGCGTATCCAGTAAAAGCATCCGCACCCGGCGTGACAGGAAATCCTCCACGGTCTGCACCATCTCGTACCGCACGCCCCAGATCACCTGCGCTACGGTGTAGGGGTAATCCGGATGCAAGCGGTCATGACCGCCCGGGTAAGAAGATGCTAAGTCCTGAAGAGCCGGAAGGTCCGCTCCGTAAAAGCCCAGCGGATTCGTCTCATCATAGGCCTGATCTTGCGTAGCACCGTGGACCAGTAATTCGGCCGAGGTACTTGGTTTGGGGGTAAGCCGGCCCTGATCAATGAGCAGATCAATGGTGTCCTCTCCCATCTTGCGGAAGGTGGTCCACTTGCCGCCAACCAGGGTGAATAACCCTGAATCCGAAATGAGTACCTGGTGACTGCGCGAGACTTTAGCGCTGTTGCTGCCTTGCTTATTAGGATTGGCCAGGGGACGAAGCCCCGCAAAGACGCTCTTAACGTCCGCTCTTGTGGGCTTTTTGGCCAGGTATTGCTGAGCGGTCTCCAGGATAAAGTCAACCTCATGGAGGTAGGGCTGAGGTTCAATGTTGGTTTCCTTGACGGGCGTATCCGTAGTGCCCACCACGATCTTATCATGAAAAGGGATGAGGAAAAGCACCCGGCCATCCGGAGTCTGCGGAATCATCATGGCATCATCAGAAGGCATGAAGGTCCGGTCCAGCACTAAGTGAACCCCCTGACTGGGCGTGATAGTCGCGCCTTCCTGCTTTTCGTCCATTTCGCGAACCCCGTCCGCAAAAACCCCCGTAGCGTTGACGACTGCATTGGCCTTGAGCTCATATTGGTTACCCGTCTCCTGATCAAGCGCCTTAACACCGGTTATCCGGCCATTTGGGTCCTTCAGCAGCCCTTCCACGCCCATGTAGTTGAGCGCGCAGCCGCCCTTGTCATTGATGGTCTGAGCCAGATTAATAGCCAGCCGGGCATCATCAAATTGCCCGTCCCGGTAAACCACACCTCCTTTCAGGCTACCCGGATTCAGATTGGGCAGGCGCCTGGCAGTCTCATCAGCAGAAAGCCTGGCGGCTTTCCCGATGCCCAGGCGGCCAGCCAGCATATCGTACACCTTCATGCCGAAGTAATAGTAAGGCTGGCGCCACCACTGGTAGTTAGGAATGAGGAAAGACTGGCGGTAGAAAAGGTGAGGCGCTATGTTCGCCATGATGCCACGCTCCTGAAGGGCTTCCTGCACCAAGCCAACCTGTCCCTGCGCCAGGTAGCGGACCCCGCCATGGGCCAGCTTGGTAGCTTTGCTTGAAGTCCCTTTGGCAAAATCCGCCTTTTCCAGAACCAGTGGCCGAAAGCCACGGCTGATGGCATCAAAAGCTACTCCTAAGCCACTGGCCCCTCCTCCGATGACGATCAGATCCCAGTGGGGGGTATCGGCTAAGGTTTGGTAACGATTACGTGTGCTGTCTGTCATAATTGCGTCCCCTGTTCTTTCGCTGTAAAACTTATCAGCTTTTTAGCGAAACTATTCAAAACTTATGGAAACTGCCAAAACTTTTGGCCAAAAAAATCACTTCAAAATCATGACAACCATATAAAAATCCCGCCATACAGGCCTTTAAACGCATAATGAAGCCCCTGTTTACAAGACTTATTGATGTAAAGGTAGAACAAGCGCAAGAGTCAAACTTGCGATAATTTTTGATGTAAACCTAAAATTAGCAATTTCAAAAGTATACAGAAGTTATAAACGAAGATTTCGAAATATTAGGAGTGATCATTTAAGCCCTGGCCAACACCTGGATCGGTTTCCCGATTATCGATCAGGAGCCTGCTGAGAGCTATTAACCCGAAGAAAAGCTATGCCGGAAGGGGTTGAAAGCAGCAGATGGGCTATGATGAATGGTCTTTTAAAAACGGGTATCGATGGGAAATACGTTAAAACCACCGGTGCAAAGTCCCGCTTTCGAAGAAGTGACCGGGGCTTTGCTACGAAACTTGTCGTTTTGCCTGATCAGGATAAGCTTCCTGCGAAACAAGCTGGCCCAATGTGCTAGATGAGGGCCTGACGGGGTGTTAAGCGGTGCGGAGTTGTCGATCGAACCATGCAACAGCAGATAGGCTCGGTCTTTCAGAATGGTTTTCAGATATTTGCCTTCGAAAGCTGAGCAAAGAGCCCGGGCATTTTAACCCGACTAAAACCATCAAGCGCTAGTCCTATGAACCGTCATGAAGCGATCCTTAAGCTTTTGCAGCAAAAGCAGGAAGTAGCAGTGCAGGAGCTTACCGAGCAGCTTAATGTATCAGCCGTTACCATCCGGAAGGATCTGAACCAATTAGCGCAACGGGGGCTTCTATTCCGCAGTCGCGGAGGGGCTACGCTGCGCAACATCTACACTCCTGAGCGGCCGGTCAATGAGAAGGAAAACCTGAATCAGGATGAGAAGATTGCCATTGCCCGGGAAGCAGAGCAGATGGTTGGGGACTATCAGTCTATTCTTATAGCTTCAGGAACCACCGTCCTGAACCTGGCCCGCTTCATGGGCGCTCGCGAAAGCCTGACCGCCATTACGAACTCGGTACAGGTATCCATGGCGCTTGCTCATAAGCCCGGCCTTAATGTGATTCAGCTGGGCGGAGAGCTCCGGAAGAACTCTTTCTCCGCCACGGGCTATTACGCCGAATTAGCGCTGAAGGACATGACCTGCGAGCACCTGTTTCTGGGGATTGACGGGCTGGACTTTAACCAGGGCCTTACAACCACGAGCCTTGGCGAAGCGCTGATCAATAAGCGCATGATCGATAGCTCGCAGGAAGTGACCATCCTGGCCGATTCGTCCAAATTCGGGCGCAGGGGGTTCGGGCGCATCTGTGGAATCGAGGAGGTGAATACCATTATTACTGACAGTGCCGTATCCCTGGAATCGCAGGCCCGGGTGGAGGAAATGGGCGTGCAGCTGATTACTGTTAATTCGCACTAGATGTGGTTTGAAAATTGATCTCACCGCTGTGAGCATTGCCCAACTTACCAACATGCCACACCCGAAGCACCCCACCACCCTGCTGACCGGCTTTCTGGGAGCCGGTAAAACCACTTTCCTGAATGCCCTGATGGCCTGGAAGCCGGATACCCGCTTTGCCATTATTGAGAACGAAGTAGGCGAGACCGGGATTGATGGGGATCTGATCGTAGGGGCGGATGATAACCTCATGGCGCTGAACAATGGCTGTATCTGCTGCTCACTGAACGATAACCTGCTTACCATCCTGCAAAACCTGCACGAGCAAAGCCACGAGTGGGACGAGCTGCTGATCGAGGCAACGGGCATTGCAGATCCGGCCGGGGTGGCCAGTCCTTTTTTCAACCATCCGGCCATTCAGAAGCATTTTGAGCTCAGGCAGGTTATTGGCCTCGTGGATGGGACCGCCATCCAGGCCCAGCTTGCTGCTGACGATACGGCTGCCCGGCAGATCGCCTTCAGTGATACCCTGCTTATCAACAAAACCGACCAGCTTTTAGAAGCTGATAAGCAAAGCTGCCGCACTATGCTCCGGCAAAGCAACCCCATTGCCAGTCTTCATGAAGGGCATCAGGGCCACTACCCTATGGCAGAGCTCCTGAATACGGACAGGCAGGCCTTTCAGGCATCCGGATTAGCGCCAGGGGCAAGTGCTGAGCAAGGCCATGCCCACCACGAGGTACAGGCTCTTACTTTCAGGTTTGCGGAGCCTTTTGATGTTGACCTGCTCTCGAACGCCCTGAAAGCGTTCCTGGTCTTTCAGGCTAAGGATGTGTACCGGATCAAGGGGGTGGTCTTGGATCATCAGCGGCCTAACCGCCAGTGGATCCAGACGGTAATGGATACGGTGTCAGTAGAAGAAGGGCAGCCATGGGGCGCTACTGAAGAGCCTGCAAGTGAGATCGTGGTTATCGGCAAAAACCTCAGGCGCAAAGGGTACGAGCGCATGCTGCGCAAAGGCCTGGCTAAGAATGCCGCCTCCTAGCTGGTAAGAATAACCTCCAGCACATCGCCTACATAGTAAGCAATGATGGCTGCAATACCACCCAGAAGCAGGGTTTCCATAACTCCGCGAACGCGCCTGGTATCCGTGACGTAGCTTTTCAGCAGGCCAATCAGGCCAAAGGCCACTCCAGTCATGATAGACGAAGTCAGGAACATGTTCTCACTGCCGATCCCTGAGGCATAATTCAGCACATAGGCCATTAGCGGAATGAGCCCAACCAGCACAAATGAGCCGAACGTGACACCTGCTGTGCTAAAAGGAGAGCGGGTTTCCTTCTGCATTTCCAGCTCTTCCTTCATTTTTACATCCACCCACATATCCGGATCACTTGTTATGGCTTGCACAACAGATTCCAGCTCCTGTCCCTGGAGGCCTTTCTGGCGGTAAATTCCCCGTACTGCTTCCCGTTCGGCCTCTGGTCTGGCCTCAATAGCCTGGCAGGTTTTATTCTTGTGCTTATGGTAGTTATCGATTGTAGCCTTGGTCGAAAAGAAATCCCCAACCGACATCGAGAAGCCGTCAGCGATCAGGTTAGCAAAGCCAAGGATCAGGATTACCGAGGTTTCAAGGCTGGCCCCTGTGGAACCCGCTACCACAGCAAACGTGGTAACGCTCCCGTCAATGCCGCCATAGACGAACTCCCCGATGTACGCTTTCAGATCCAGCTTGCTGTGTTGACGCTCTTCTATGGCTACCGACTGCTCAACCTGGGCTTCCATAAACCACACTTTTGTTAATTTACCTTCCTTAACACCAGTGAGCAACTCATGATCCCAAAAACACGGTATTGGCCTGAATTTAGACCCTGTCTAAATTGCAGGGTCCGCCAGCAACAGTCAGCAAACTATTATTGCGTAGCAGGGGTCTCGGTATCCATCGGTGTCATAACCAATTGGCCATCCTGCTTCTTCAGGTGATAGCGCTCTTTCTTGTGGGGAATCGTGATATGCTGGTAGCCTTCCTGGTACAGCCGCTCCCGCATGTAGGCCAACGCTGATTCTTCACCGTGAACCAGGAAGAGCTGTTCGAGCTGCGCTGGATCCTGGCACTTCACATAGCTTACCAGCTCTTCGGCATCAGCATGGGCACTAAAACCATCTATCGACCGTATACGTGCGCGTACCTGGTAAGGCTTGTTGCGGATTTCCACTTCTTCCGGAACCTCGGAGATCTCACGCCCGAGGGTGCCGGGCGCGCTAAATCCGACCAGTAAGACGGTATTCTCGGGCTTATCGATCTGGTGGATCAGGTGATGGACAATACGGCCTCCTTCCATCATCCCGGAAGAGGATATGATGACAGCCGGTTCTGATAAATCATTCAGGGCCTTGGAGTCTGCTTTGCCTTCCGTGTAGTAAAGGTTAGCAAACTCAAAAGGCCGAGGATTCTTGCGCATGCTGCGCAGCATATCCTGGTTAAAGGTGCTGGCATTTTCCCGCATGATGGTCGTAACCTTATTGGCCAGGGGGCTGTCCACAAAGACCTTGACGTTCGGAAGCCTGCCCTGCTGGTAAAGGTTATTCAGGATATACACGATATCCTGCGTCCGGTCCAGGCTGAAAGCCGGGATCAGCAGTTTACCTCCCTGGTTTTCACAAGCTTCCCAAACCTCACTCTCCAGCTTCTGATCAAGTTCTTCAGGCTTGCTGTGCTGCTTAACCCCGTAAGTTGACTCGGTGATGACAGCGTCTGCCTGTCGGAAGGGCTCCGGGCTGCACAGGATCTTATCGCCTGGGCGACCCACATCCCCCGTGAAGGTGAGTTTTACAGGCTCTTCCTGTTCTTCCGGATCTTCCTGGATCTGCAGGTTGATGGCAGCGCTGCCCAGGATATGCCCGGTATCGGTAAAATGAAAGGAAACCCCGTCCAGGATCTCAATATCACGCCCGTAGGGCACATCAACAAAGTGCTCCATGGTTTTTCTGACGTCACTCTTGCGGTATAGCGGACGTACAGCCCGCTTATTGGATACGATTCGCTCCTTGTTGATCTCCTCTGTATCGACTTGCTGGATGTGGGCACTGTCCTCCAGCATCACATGGCAGAGATCCTTGGTGGGAGGGGTCGCGTAGATCAGGCCCTCAAATCCCTCTTTCACTAAGCGCGGGATCAGGCCTGAGTGATCAATATGGGCGTGGGAAAGGATCAGGCAATTGATGCTCCTGGGATCAAAACCCAGGTTCTCGTTCCGGAAATAGGTTTCCTCAGCGCTTTCATCTCCCTGAAACAGGCCGCAATCCAGCAGAATGCGCTGGCCGTTTTCAAGGGTTATCAGGTGCTTGCTACCGGTTACTTCGCCGGCTGCTCCAAAAAATTGAATATCCATACCAGGTAATGATGCTTTTTTATCGCTTTCTGTAAGGAGTTAGCTTGCTCTGCGCTGCTGGCTCCTGCTTGTAAATAATTGTTGAAATCCGCATCTTTTAATGTCGTAACAATAAAAAACCCTGACTGTTAAAGTCAGGGTTCACAAAGATTGCTTAGCAATGGCTCGCTAATCAAGCAATCTACCACTCGGCATCCGGATCAATTTGTAGCACTTCGGTCATTTCATTGAGTAAGGGCTGAAGATGCTCTGTATGGTAGCCTTTACGCCCGCCATAAGCAGGTGTTACGTTCTCAACATCCGGCATGGCAAGATTGGCAGCCTGCAATGGCTCGTAGATGGCTTCCAGCCATTTTTCCTGCAGTTCAGCTTCTCCGCCGAAGATCCCTTCCTCGATCAGGGTTTCTTCATGATCACTGCGCTCAAAAACACCCAGGGCAAGGGGGAAAGCCGCTTCCAGGGCCTGTTGCATCCGCAGTTTGCTCTCTTCCGTACCATTGCCCAGTTGCTTGATCAGGATGTTAGCGTGAAAGAGGTGGTACTTAACCTCACCCCGTAGCTTCTTAGCCAGGTTGGCCAGGGGCTCATACTGGGACTGCGTAAGCATCTCGATCCGCAGAAACTCTGCATGATCCATCAGAAAATGACGGATCAGCCCAAAGTCGTACTCCCCGGCTGGATACTCCGTAAACTGCGAGCAACGGTATTCGTGCGCCTTTCGCTGGAAAGCCACACGATCCGGATCGCCCTCGCCCAGGTCTTCCAGAATCCGGTAAAGGTTGTAAGCATGGCCCACCTTATCCTGCGCTACGGAACTAAAGGAAATATCCTCTTCCAGCGTAGGACCGATGCCGGTCCACTCGGAGTTCCGGTGACCATAAATCAGCTGGTCATCCGCCATTTTGTAAAGCAGCGCTTTCAGGGCTTCAGGATTCACTGTTGCCGTCATTGGCCTTTTGTTCTTTGTATTGCTTAACCTTTTCCTTCACCTTGTAGGTACCGGGCTCGCGATGCACTTTTTCGGGGGCCGGCTCGAAGATGTCCATATCGTCATAGCTGGTAGCCAGGATCTCCGAGGATTTGACAACCCAAACGTTGATCGCCTCTCCCCGCCGGGTGAACTGCTCTTTGGCAAAAACCAAAGCAGTTTCAGAGTCGGGTGCATGCACCACACCGGCATGCGTATGCTGCGCCCCTTTCTTTTTTTGAAGGAAAACCTCGTAGGTGATCCAGTAATCCTGATCACCTACGACCTGCTCTCCTTTTTCCGTGGGCTCCGGCAGGTTCATGCGGTTCACCCGCGGATCTATCGATAATTCTTTCATAACTGACCGGAAGTTTAGGCGTACGGTGTTACGTACTCATCGCCCTTTGCATAACGCTTCATGGCTTCTTTTACCCACTTACCATTCTCTTCAGCCCAGCGGCGGACGGCCAGCCTTTCCTTGTTGCAGGGGCCATCACCCTTGATAACACGGAAGAATTCGTCCCAGTCCGGCTCAGTGAAGTGGTATTCCTTGGTCTCCGGATCCTTGTACAGGTTCGGGTCCGGAATTTCCAGGTCAAGGTCCTGGATCTTGGGTACATACATGGAAAGGAACTGCTGCCGCATTTCGTCATTGGTGGCCATCTTTACCTTCCACCGCATCAGCTTGCCGGTATGCTCAGAGTCTTTATCCGAGGGGCCAAAGAAGTGCATCAGCGGCTGCCACCAGCGGTTCAGGGCAGCCTGCAGCATTTCCCGCTGCTTGGGCGTGCCGGTAGCCAGGGCTACAAAAGCGTCATGCCCTTGCTTCAGGTGGAAGGATTCTTCGTAATTGATCCGCTCCAATGCCCTGACGTACGGCCCGTAGGAGCCTTTGGCGTTGTTGACCTGGTTGACGATAGCAGCAGCATCCACCAGAAAGCCAATGACCGTAACATCGGCCCAGGTGACTGCCGGGTAGTTGAAAACATTGGAATATTTGGACTTCCCGTTCAGCAGGTCGTTGATCATCTGCTCCCGCGGCTTACCGAGGGTTTCGGCAGCACCATACAGGAGCTGACCATGCCCTACTTCGTCCTGAACCTTGGCGATCAGCGCCATCTTCCGCTTAAAGCTCGGGGCGCGGGTGATCCAGGTTCCTTCGGGAAGAGCACCCACGATCTCGGAGTGCGCATGCTGTTCAATCATACGGCAGACCTGCCGCTTGTATTCAGCAGGCATCCAGTCCTGCGGTTCGATCTTTTCCCCACGCTGAACCTTGTCCTCAAATTCCTGCAGCTTTACCGGATCTTCTTCCTGCATAGCTGCCTGGCTCTGCGCCTTCTCATTTTCCGGAACGTAAGCATTGCCGTACATAAGCTTTGTGCTTTTAAGTGCTACAATTAATCCTGCCGAATGCCATTGAGCAGCATATCCGCCAGGTATTCGCCAATATCATCAGCAGACATGGGCCCATTGGGCTTATACCATTCAAAAGTCCAATTCAGCGCTGACAATATCGTTAAAACTGTAAACTTTTCATTGTATATTTTGAAATCGTTGCTCACTGACCCTCTGCGGATGATAGCCTGGAATTCATTCTCGTAGCGCTCGCGCTGCTGCTTGAACTGACTCAGCTTTTCAGGGGAAAGGTACTGCCAGTCGTGCAGAAAAACGGCTGACGCATTGATATGCCGGGTAATGACCCGGATGTGCCCCTTGATAGCCGCTACCAGCTGCTCCTTGGGATGGTCGCCGGTTTGCTTTTTGGCTTCTTCCAGGGATTCGAAGAACTCATCGGCCATGCCAAAGCAGATGCTGGATAGAATTTCTTCCTTGGAGCTAACATGGCTGTAGATCGAGGCAGGCTCAATACCGATCTCCCGCGCGAGATGGCGGATCGAGGTGGCATTGTACCCATTGGTGCGGAACAGGCGCTGGGCAACTTCAAAAATCTGATCTCTGCGGGTTTTCAGGGTAGTGGCTTCCATTTAGGAGCTTCCTTACTTTTAAAACTAACGTTCGTTAGCAAAAATAAGTTGTGTTATACATTCTGTCAACTTATAAAAGAAGAGGCTTACCGTTCCTCAGGGAAGGACCTCGGGCTTTTCGTAAGCAGAAAAAGCAGCCTGAAGCTTCTGGCTGACCAGCCCGGAGAGCACGCGGAGGCGGTAAGGCTTGAGCCGCCCGTAGCGCTGATTCAGATGGCGGAGATGCGCCACTTCCCGGTCAAACTCCTCATCTCTGACTGCTTCCAGCTGCTGATGAAATTGCCGGGCCACATAGTCGTACAGCTCAATATCCATCTGGTTGAAACGCCGGACCGCATCGAGGGTTGCTTCCGTTTCCTGATCCTGCTTTCTCCTGGCCCCGGTTACGTTTTTCTGGGCATAGATCGGATACCGCTTCCATCCCATCCGGCGCCTGAGCATAATCAGGGACTCATCGAACCAACCATTCAGCCCCACAAAAGCAAAGTAGCGATCAATGTTCTGCTTAGCCAGCTGCACAATGGATGGATAGTAGTCCCCACTCAAAAAGTAGCTACGATCTGCTCCGCTCACCCAGTAGGTTTGAACATTGTGGATATTGATATACCCTTCTTCCAGCAAGGCACGGGTAGAGAGGTTTTCCTGCTGGATTACTTGATAAAGCCGGTGCGTGGGTTTCTGGCTCATGTAGTAGCACTGCGAAAGGACACGCTCTACTGGATCCCGCAGAACAGTAAAGTACTGGAAGTTATCGAAGGGAAGGGTCTCATGCATCCCAAAACGCGTATGACCAGCTACCAGGCGGATCCGGCTGAGGTCATCGGCCCTCATGTTCCGGGCCTTTTCCCGGAGATAGGGATTGCCTTTGGCCCACAGGATCTGATTCCACCAGTACAGCCAAAGCAGGACGATACGCATGGTCGTGCCCGCAGTCTTGGGCACGTGCACATAGAATAGAACAGGCTGGGAGTGGTAATTCATGTTGGATTGGCTAACAGTTGAGGAGTCAGTCTTCCGTGAATTCGCCACGCTCGATAGCATTCACAAACTCTGACCAGGCGAAGGGATTGAGTAAGCTACCCGGAATCGGAGTGCCTGAGCCACCGACTGCTGTAAAGAACCGCCGATTGCCCCCCGAGTAAAAAGACTGGTTGTGAAACCGCTGCTGAGCCAGGTTATACTGTTCCTTCGCATCCCTGGGCAGGTTGCGGGCGATCTGATTCAGTCGCCGGGACTCCAGGTTCCGCTGAGCGATAGTGAATTTATCGTCCGGCAGATCCAGATTGAGAAATGCCTCCCGGAACTCATCCTTCGTGGGATAGGGCCGAATCACGGCCTCTTCGAAAGTTGTGGTATCGTATTTAAGCGTCTGAACGTGCTTAAGCTTGGTATCATTGGTATGGCGCGCAATCACATAATCAGCAGCCCTGAAGCCAACTGAGGAAAAGGTGACCGTATCCTCATACTGGACCACCATTGAAAAGAACCCTTCAAGGTTAGAGACGGTACCCCGGGGCTCACCTTTCACCTTTACCGTAGCATAGGGAACCGGAGCAGCGCTATCCGCAGCTATGACAAAGCCGGAAAGCTGCACCAGTGCTGTATCAGCTGGCTCCTGTGCTTTGGTGGCTGAACTGCCCGCTCCGATAAACAAGATCAGGAGGAGGAGTTGGTAAGGGATGAACCGGAAATTGGTCATAAAGTGCTACAGTACCGTTATTGTAATCAAAAGTAACACAAATAGGGGACTGCTGGATTCCAGTTAGAACAGAAAGCCCAATAACAGGCAGAAAAGAACGATCGCTGGCGAAGGAATCCGGGTAAACATCAGCAGCAGAAAAGTCCCGATCGCCACTCCGATATTCAGGAAGTTGAAACCAATAGACTGCATGAGGAGATAGGCTGCTGCCGCCACCATGCCCGCAGCCACTGCATTCACACCCTCCAGGGAGCGCTGGATAAAGGGATATTGCTTCAGGCTTTCCCAGATAGGCGTAACAAAAAAGATCAGAAGCGTGCCCGGCAGGAAAATGCCCACAGTGCCAATCAGGGCGCCCATGATGTGCCCGGTGATGCCCATGTCTTTCATGGCCATACCGCCTGCATAGGTGGAAAAGGAAAAAACCGGACCTGGTAAAGCCTGAACCATCCCGTAGCCGGCCAGGAACTCCTGGGAGGTGAGGTAATCCTTAAAATTGACAAACTGCTCGTACATCATCGGAATCAGGACGTGCCCGCCTCCGAAAACGATACTGCCGTACCGGTAAGTGTTCTCGAAAAGAATAACTGGTTTAAGGTTGGTCAACGCCCCCAGAATGGCCGCAAAAGCCAGTACACCAAAAAAACCGAAAAGGTAGGTCCAGCGGATATCCAGCGGTTTGTTCTGCCCCTTGGGTGGGGCCTGCCCGGTAAAATTGGTAATGAGCCCACCGACCAAAAGCGCTATCGGATAGATAACAGGTGTTCGCAGAAATATGGTGAGCGCTGTGGCGCCTACAATGATGACGCTCTGGGTTCTGGTCTTGATGATGGTACGCGTGATCCGAATGGCCGCATAGAAGACAAACCCAATAGCCATAGGCTTCAAAAAGCGGATAAAGTCAAAGGATAATCCTTCCTGATCGATGTAGGAAAACAGGATAACTACCGCGGTCATGATCACAACGGCTGGCAGCATCCACAGGAGCAGGGTTATCAGGGCTAAAAGCTTACCCCCCTTCTTAAGGCCGATGGCTGTAATGATCTGGGTGGATGAAGGCCCGGGCAGCATCTGGCAGAGGGCAATAAGCTCCATCAGGTCCTGCTCCTTGATGTACTGCTTTTCATTCACCAGCTTGTTCAGGATCATCGCCAGATGGGCCTGCGGACCGCCAAACGCAGAAACAGCTATGATGAAGATGTCCTTAAGGAAACCCAGATGCCTGAAGAACATCAGGAGGCTGGTTTGAATTTGCGTAACGAGGGAATTTCCAATTCCTTTGTACTACCTGAAAAGCGTTGCTGCTGCTTCCAAAAAGCCCTGATCATGCGTGCAAAAATACTAATTGGCTTGAGCTGTTTGAGCCTGATAGCTGGTGCTGTTTTTACCGGCTGCCAATCCAATAAAATGGATGCCCAGATCAGAAAAGTGGACAGCCTGATGGACAAGGTGAAAGAAGCTGAAAATACCATGGTGATCGACATGAGCACCATTAAGGCCCGGTATGATACCATCCAGCGCATGGATTCGTTTATCGAAAATAACTACAATCAGAAGCCGACTAACCGCTTTAGTACGATGATGAACCGGTACCAGGCTATTGGATCGAACTACAAGAATTTTATCAAGAATTACGAGCTGATCGAATACGAGAACGACAAGCACCGGGATCGCCTTAAAGACCTGAAAAAGGACCTGGTTGAGGGCAATGTATCAAAAGAAAAGTTCAAGAGCCTTTACAAAGAGGAGCAGAAGATCATTCAGGAACACCTGAACCGGACTAAAAAGCTGGTTAACTCAGTCACCGAGATCGAAAAAGCGTACCGGCGGACTCAGGAAAAGGTAAGCCGGGAGTATAAGCGGCTTAGAGCCCAGCAAATGCCGTAAATCGCTGCCCGGCAACAATGCACAGCCATCGATAGTTATTAGTAAGAAAAAGTAAATGGCATATGGATACGGACATTGATCAGGTTATGGAAGAAGCTTCTCAGGGCATGAAGGATGCTCTGGATCACCTTCAGAATGAATACCGAAGAATCAGGGCTGGTAAAGCCACTCCGGACATTCTGGATGGCATTTATGTTAATTACTATGGCTACAATGCCCCGCTTCACCAGTTAGCAACGGTCAATACACCAGATGCCCGTACTATAAGTATACAACCCTGGGAGAAAAGCATGATCCAGCCCATTGAAAAGGCCATCCAGGGAGCTAACATTGGCCTGAATCCGCAAAATGACGGGGATACGATCCGGGTTAACATCCCAGACCTTACCGAGGAGCGCCGGAAAGAGCTTACCAAGTATATCCGGCACGAAAGTGAGGCAGCCAAGGTCTCCGTTCGTAACTTCCGCCAAGAGGCCAAGGATAAGGTTAAAAAGCTACAGAAGGAAGGCCTGCCGGAAGATGATGCCAAGGCCAAAGAGCAGGAGCTCCAGAAAATGACCGACAAGCACATTGAGAAGATCAATAAGCTTACAGAAGAGAAAGAAGAAGAGCTCCTGACCGTTTAAGGGACAGCGAATCCCGTATACCGAAAGCCTGAAACCCGGGCTACCAACCAAAAGCACTCAGCCTAACCCATTAGCTATTCTTAACTGCATTGCCTAAATCCCATGTCCTTGGCCCAAGAAGATGAGCTGCAAACCATCATTCCACAAGTTAAGCGAGATATCCTTCGCATGGTGCATGCGGCCCAGAGCGGCCATCCGGGTGGTTCCCTGGGATGCACCGAATTCATGACCACCCTTTTCTACCGGTATCTTCGTCATGACCCGCACAACTTCACGATGGATGCCTCCGGAGAAGATGTTTTTATCCTTTCTAACGGGCACATTTCTCCTGTCTATTACAGCATACTGGCCAGAAGGGGCTATTTCCCACTTCAGGAGTTGGGCACCTTCCGCAAAATCAACTCCCGGCTGCAGGGACATCCTGCTACAGCAGAAGGGCTACCGGGAGTCCGCATTGCAACCGGTTCTCTGGGGCAGGGGCTGAGTGTGGCAACCGGAGCCGCCCTGGCTAAAAAGCAGAACCAGGAAGACCGCCTGGTCTACTCCCTCCACGGGGATGGCGAAATGCAGGAGGGTCAGAACTGGGAGGCCTTTATGTTTGGCGCTCACCACGAGGTAGACAACCTGATCATGACCATTGACTTTAACAATGCTCAGATCGATGGCCCTATGCGCCATATCATGTCACTCGGAGATATGAAGGCCAAGGTTGAAAGCTTTGGCTGGATTACCCTGACTATGGATGGTAATGACCTAACCGAAGTCAACCAGGTGCTGGATAAGGCTCGCTCCCTTACAGGGCAGGGAAAGCCGGTCAGCATTGTCATGTACACCAAAATGGGAGCCGGGGTTGACTTTATGGAAGACAACTACCAATGGCACGGAGTACCACCGACTGACGAACAACTGGAAGCCGGGCTGACTCAGCTAACTGAAACCATTGGCGATTATTAGCGGTGTATGGCCAGATGGGGGCAAATAGGACTGATACTGGCAGGGCTGCTGCTGGCTTCTTTCGCAACCAATGCCCAGCGACAGGACCAGACCCGTATCCTCTTCGTCTTTGATGCTTCCTATAGCATGTATGGCAACCTGCAGCAGCAGAGTAAAATTGCCGTGGCCAAAAATTTACTCTCCAGCCTCGTGGATACCCTGGCAGAGCAGCGTAACGTAAAGCTGGGCATGCGCATCTATGGCCACCAAACGCCCCGCCGGAAATACGACTGCGAGGATTCCAAGCTCGAAGTGGGCTTCTACCCGGACAATGAGCAGGATATCATCAACACCATTCAGAACACCGAGCCCAAGGGTACAACACCGATTGCCTATTCGCTGAAGGAAGCCGGGGGAGACTTTCCCGCATCACCCAAAGCCCGCAATGTTATCATCCTGCTTACTGATGGCATTGAGGAATGCCAGGGAGACCCGTGCGCTGTTTCGCGGTCGCTGCAAAAGCGCGATGTGACGCTAAAACCGTTTGTGATCGGTATTGGCATTGAGCAGAAATACAAAAAGAAGCTGGGGTGCCTTGGGCGCTATTTCAATGCCTCTAACAAACAGGAATTTGAAGAGGCCTTATCAGTTGTCGCCTCTCAGGCTGTTAACCGGACAACTGCCCAGGTGAAACTCAGGGATATCAATGGCCAGCCCACAGAGACCGATGTGAACATGACCTTCTATGATGCCAATCAGGGCATCATCCGTCATAACTTTTACCACACCATGGATAGATCCGGAAAGCCGGATACGCTCTACATGGATCCGGCAACCGAGTATGACCTGCAGGTGCATACCACTCCTGATGTGTGGAAACGCGGAATTACCCTGAAAGCTGGCGAGCATAACAACATTGCTCTGGATGCGCCGCAGGGTAAGATCCGCTTCAAGATGAATGGCAGCAATTATTACGGGCGGCTGCCAGCTATTGTAAAAGATGACAAGAGCTGCAATGTGATCAATGAGCAGCTGGAAGGCTCCGAGCACCGCTACCTTGTGGATCAGTACAATGTTGAGATCCTGACAACTCCCCGTATCAGGCTAAAAAACGTTACGGTGGAGCAGGATCAGGTGAATACCATTACCATCCCTGCGCCCGGAAAGCTTTACGTTAGCAAATCCCAGGACAGGGTCGGGAGTATCTATCAGCAGCAGGGCAGTCAGTTAAAATGGGTGTGCGACATTGCAGAAAAAGTCAGACGGGAACGCTTAATTTTGCAACCCGGGAAATACAAGCTCATCACCCGGCCATCTTCTGCGTTCGAAACGCGCAAGACCAGCGAACAGGAATTCGAAATCCACTCTGGCGGATCTACTCAAATAAATGTTAAATAATGACTTCATATCCGGAACTCAGCCAAAAAGCCACACGGGAAGGTTTTGGCGAGGCTATCCACGATTTAGGGCA
This sequence comes from uncultured Sphingobacteriales bacterium, assembly GCA_964474835.1. Lineage (GTDB taxonomy): Bacteria > Bacteroidota > Bacteroidia > CAILMK01 > CAYYUA01 > CAYYUA01. Next base: position 2,553 of record CAYYUA010000027.1, on the reverse strand, counting down.
AAAGGACTCTAATGTTATCGGGCTTTCCGCTGACCTGGCTGGTTCCCTGAAGATGAGCAAATTCTGGAAAACATTCCCCGAGCGCTTTTACCAATGCGGAGTGGCTGAGGCTAACATGATGGGAGTAGCTGCCGGGCTTACCATTGGCTATAAAATCCCGTTTGTCGGGACCTTTGCCAATTTCGCCACAGGGCGGGTGTTTGACCAGATCAGGCAGTCGATTGCCTACTCTCACAAAAATGTCAAGATCTGTGCTTCGCATGCCGGCTTAACCCTTGGTGAGGATGGCGCTACCCACCAGATCCTCGAGGACATTGGCCTTATGCGGATGCTACCGAACATGACGGTCATCAATCCCTGCGACTACAATCAGACTTACCAGGCCACCAAGGCGGTTTACGAACACTGGGGGCCTAGCTATGTCCGCTTCGGCCGGCCGAAAGTGCCCAATTTTATCCCCGAGGATATGCCCTTCGAGATCGGAAAGGCCCTGCCGCTGAAAGATGGGAAAGACGTCACCATCCTGGCCACGGGCCATCTGGTATGGGAAGCCCTGAAGGCTGAAAACACCCTGGCAGAAGCAGGAATCGATGCTCAGGTGGTAAACATCCATACCATCAAGCCCCTGGATGAAACCTTCATCACAGAGGCAGCCGCTAAAACCGGCTGCGTGGTAACGGCTGAAGAGCATCAGCTGAACGGAGGACTCGGGGATGCTGTGGCCCAATTACTCGCACGCAGGCGTCCTACACGAATGGGCATGGTGGCCGTGAATGACCGCTTTGGTGAAAGTGGAAAGCCTAACGCTCTATTAGAAAAGTATGGGCTGAATGCCGATGAAATTCACCGCACTGTAGCCAGAACCCTGGCTGTGAAATACGAAGAGGCCTAAGTTTGCCTGGCTGACTCCAGGAAACGCCGGTAAACCAGCTCCATGAAGGCCTGCACTGTTTCGTGCTGCTCATTCCAGCCATAAGCCTCTTTCACCCTGTTCTCAAGGTAAACCACAGCTTCCTGGTAATTGTGGGCAGCGTTTAGTTGCTCAAGCGTGCGGAAGTAAGCATCCCGGTCCCCCCGGAATAGATCACGGATAAAGTTAGCCCGCTCGTTCAGGCCAATAGCAGCGCGCAGATCGCTGACAGGGGCATTTTTGAAACGGTCTGCCAGCGAGTGCCCCCGGTTTGTGGCCATCAGCTGCTCATGCAGGGATGGCCGCTGCCCCTCAAACTTTTCATGGATAGCCTGTGCGCGGCTCTGGTAGGCGCCCTGCTCATTGACAGTAGATGCATTACCACCTGCTGTACCCCCAGCTCCCGGCGCTTCCTCAGCCTGCTCTGCCTCCTCATTGCTGACCCCGGTGGATGGCTCGTCAGCTGCTGTTTGAGGGTTACGGGATGGGTTTTCTCCATGCTGCTTAGCCGGTGGCTCCGGCGTTTGGGCTTCGGCATGCACTTCTTCTGGCTTTACATTGCGGTCAGGATTCTCCTTACTCGCAGGATCAACTGGCTGACTGCTGGCAGGCTGACTAGTATTTGATTCCACTCCGTCCAGATCGGTAACAGGGGAGGGGGCTACGGGCTCGCTAACCTCCTGGCTGTAAGCTGGCTTAGCGGAAGGGGCAGCTGACTGATCAGCTTCCGGCTCGGTATGGAGCGCCCTACCTGCTGGCTCAACGGGCTGGCCATTGTCCTCCTGCAGGTCTAAGCCCTGCTCGTAGAGCTTACGGATCCGCTGCAGTAGCAGGTCAATGTCGGCCCGCGAAAGCTGACCTTGCTGCTCTACCTGACTCAGGCGGTGTTCCAGTTCCTTCAGCGACTGACGTAGCGCAGCTAGCGATTGGTGATGCGCCATAGGGGTGACTTTGCAGTAATTAATGGATTGACACTTCTAAAGTCAGGGTAATCCCGTAATTGGCCAAATGGTGTATTAACGAAAAGCACGGAGCCATTAAGGCAGCCTGTGAAATTTGGACCTTTGGGCGCAAAAACAAAGTATGTTCATCGAGCCCTCCTACAGCAATATTGGCCACCGCGGCTGGATTGAAGTCATCGTTGGCCCGATGTTCTCTGGCAAGACGGAAGAACTGATCCGGCGCATCAAGCGGGCTCAGATTGCTAAGCAGCCGGTAGGGCTTTTCAAATCACCCCTGGATCAGCGATACAGCGAGGAGGCCGTGGTCTCCCATGATCAGAACAATATCCCCTCAGTGGATATCAGCAAAGCCATGGATACGTTCCAGCATGTGGGCAATGCGCGCGTGGTGGGCTTTGATGAGGCGCAGTTTTTCGATGACCAGCTGGTGGATGTGGCCCGGCAGCTGGCCCTGTACAACTACCGGGTGATCGTGGCCGGGCTGGATATGGATTATGAGGGCAAGCCCTTTTCTCCGATGCCGGAAATGCTGGCTGTGGCCGAATACATCACAAAGGTTCACGCCATCTGTGTGCAATGCCGTAACCTGGCTACCCACTCCTACCGCAAGGCCCAATCAGCCGATAAAATTGTGGTAGGGTCGGATGAGGTCTACGAACCCCGCTGCCGCAAATGCTTTCA
>CAYYUA010000026.1:22678-32798 GCA_964474835.1 uncultured Sphingobacteriales bacterium | reverse complement strand
TATGACTTCAGCTTAGAGGTGGGCGACTCCATTCAATACCGCTTTCCGGAAGCACCGGTGGAGTCTAGAAAAACACGTACAGTAGAAGTAAAACAGGTAGATAGCATCCGGGTCAATGGGGAATTTCATAAAAGGATCATGGGCGGACAGATGGGCGCACCTCTCGCCACCAGATTAAAACCGGTTTGGATCGAGGGCATTGGCAGTATTCACGGCCCCTTATTCCCAAGAGAACCTACGGTCTTTGGCGAGGGGCTGCCGGAACCTTTAGACCTCGCCTGTACCAAAGTAAACGGCCGGCAGTACTATGAGAACTTTGATTATTCTGAATGCCAGCCCAATGGGTTTGTGGGTGTAGCAGATCCTGAGCAGCAATCCCTATCGGTTCAGCCCAATCCTTTCCGGGACTATGTACGGGTAACCATGGAAAAAGTCCGCCAGGCAACGCTTTCGCTTTACAATGCGCAAGGGCAGCCAGTGCTGCGTAAGCCCATTACCCGCGGCCAGGCACGGTTAAGCGTAAGCCACCTAACGCCCGGTATGTACATCGCCCAGATCCGAAGCCGCCGGGGTGTCCAGACTGTTAAACTGGTGAAGGAGCGTTAGCCCCAAATCCTGGTGAAGCTCAACCACGAGGGACAGGCAGCAGACCTTTGAGTTACCCCGGGAGGAGCGCTTAGGGTTGTTACTGAAAAGTGGGAGGTATTAGCCAGGTTTTGGCTTAGAGCACTAATTTTTCCTGAAAGACGCCATTATCACCTGCCTGGGAACCATATCAGCGCTTTAGCTTCAGCTGCCCTCATAGCTGTAGAAGCCCTTTCCGGCTTTCCGGCCGTGATGGCCGGCATCCACCTTCCGTTCCTGGATCAGGCTCGGGCGGAACTTAGGCTCATAATGGAAGGCCTCGTACATGGTGCGGGTCACATCAAAATTGGTATCCACCCCGATCAGGTCCATAAGCTGAAACGGGCCCATGCGAAAACCGCTGGCCTCCATCAGCCGATCGATCCCCTCTACTGAGCTCACCTGCTCCTCCAGCACCTTCAGGCTTTCCACATAGAAATGGCGGGCGATCCGGTTGACGATAAAGCCTGGTGAATCAGCCGCATACACCGGCTCTTTGCCCATTTCGGTGGCCAGTTGGAAAACAGCAGCAGCTACCTCACCGGAAGTGGCATTGCCGGAGATCACTTCCACCAGCTTCATCACGTGGGCCGGATTGAAGAAGTGCATGCCGATCACCCGCTCCGGGTGCTCCACTCCGGCTGCGATCCGGGTGATGGGGATGGACGAGGTGTTAGTGGCAAAAATGGTGGATCCCGGGTTCTGGCGATCCAGCTGCTCAAACAGGGCTTGCTTGGCAGACAGGTCCTCAGCAATGGCCTCCAGGATCAGTTGGCCCTGTACCTCGGTAAAAGAAGTGGTGAAGGAGAGCCGCTGCAGGGTCGCATCTTTATCAGCCTGTTGGATTTTTTTGCGCTCAATGGCCCCGTCCAGGTTCTGATGAATGCGGTTTTCAGCCTGAGTTAAGGCGTCATTGCTTATGTCGTAAAGGATAACCTGCCGGCCGGCCTGGGCTGCCAGCTGGCCAATGGTAGCCCCCATGGTACCAGCCCCTACCACGGCTATTTGTTCGATTTCGGTGGCCTGCATGTGTTGCTTGGTTTATAGGCTTTTGAACTGGGAAAGGAAGCGCACATCATTATCAAAGAAGGTCCGGATATCCGGTATCTGGTACTTCAGCATGGCGATCCGCTCTATGCCGATGCCAAACGCAAAGCCTGTGTAGCGGTCAGCATCGAGCCCGCAGAGGCGAAACACCTCCGGATCTACCATGCCACAGCCCAGGATCTCCATCCACTCCGAGTTCTCGCCTTCTTCCCACTTGATATCCATCTCGGCTGATGGCTCAGTGAATGGGAAGTAAGAGGGCCGGAAGCGGACTTTGACGGCTTCGCCAAACAGCTGGCGGACGAAGTAGTAGAGCGTCTGCTTGAGGTCCACCATGCTTACATCTTCATCCACGTACAGGCCTTCGATCTGGTGAAAAAATGGCGAATGGGTAGCGTCACTGTCGCGCCTGAAGGTGCGCCCGGGGGCAATCGTCCGGATAGGGGGCTGCTGCTTCTGCATGACCGCAATCTGTACTGAGGAAGTGTGGGTGCGCAGCATCTCCTGCTGATCCTCCCGGATGAAGAAGGTATCCTGCATGTCGCGAGCCGGGTGGTGCTCCGGGATATTGAGCGCGGTGAAGTTATGCCAGTCATCCACCAGCTCAGGGCCATCAGAGATCTCAAAGCCGATCTGGCGGAAGGCTTCATTCATCTGCTGGATCACTATGCTCACCGGATGGCGGGCACCCAGCGGAACCGGGGCCGGATCCAGGGTCAGGTCCTGGTTAGCCTGCGCAGCGGCCAGGGCTTCTTCCTCCAGCCGCTCTTTGTGCTCATCCACCAGGGCCTGCGCCTGCGCTTTTAGCTCATTAACAGCTTTGCCGAAGTTTTTCTTCTCATCCTTAGGCAGGGCTTTGAATTCCTGCATCAGCTCAGTAATAGCACCCTTTCGGCCCAGGTAATGGATGCGGAATTCTTCGAGCTCTTCCAGGGTTCGGGGCTGAAAGTTTTGCACTTCAGCCTTCAGCTGGTCGATTTTTTCAGCTAACATGCCGCCAAAATTAAGGCCCTTTCAGCAAGCGCCCAATTCCAGCCTTTCCAGGGTTAGCTAATTGTTAAGCGCCCTTCAAACGTTAAGGCGGGTTTATTGTTAACGAACAGGTGATAGGCAATGATTTTCAACATATTTTTCCTCCCCGCCACAGGCCATTGCCTTAACACTGGGCATCACTTCGTTCTTTCAATTAACGCCAGGTTAAGCACCTTTGAACTAATTGTTAGAAGAGCGTTGTTCTAATTGCTGAATTTTGTCGAATCAAAAACAGGTGAAAAGCGTCTCGAAACATGCGACAACTTAAGATCAGTAAACAGTTTACAAACCGAGAGAACAAATCCCTGGACAAGTATCTCAACGAGATCAGCAAAGTTGAGATGATATCGCCAGGCGAGGAAGTGGAGTTAGCAAAGCGGATCAAGGAAAACGACCAGGCAGCGCTGGAAAAGCTGGTAACTGCTAACCTCCGGTTTGTTGTTTCTGTCGCTAAGCAGTATCAAAATCAAGGCCTGACGTTAGGTGACCTGATCAACGAAGGAAACCTTGGACTGATCAAGGCTGCTCAGCGTTTTGATGAGACGCGCGGTTTCAAGTTTATCTCTTATGCTGTATGGTGGATCCGGCAATCCATTCTACAGGCTTTGGCTGATCAATCCCGCCTTGTTCGCCTTCCCCTGAACAAAGTAGGTTCACTCAGCAAGATCGGGAATGCAGCTGCCGAGCTCGAGCAAAAGTACGAACGGGAAGCTACCACTGCTGAAATTGCCGAAAAGCTGGACCTGCCCGGTCAGGAAGTCGAAACCACCCTTAACTCCTCCAGCCGTCACATGTCGATTGACGCGCCCATCAATGAGGATGAGGACGCTAACCTCCTAACCCTCCTCCCCAACCATCAGGAGCCAAATCCGGATGTGGATCTCCTTCACGAGTCCTTACAGAAAGAGATCAGCCGCGTTATTTCCCTTCTTGCTGACAAAGAGGGCGAGATTGTTAAGCTCTTCTTCGGGCTTGAAGGCAATGCTCCCCACTCCTACGAGGACATCAGCGAGAAAGTTAACCTAACACGCGAGCGGGTACGCCAGATCAAGGAGAAGGCCCTTCGTAAGCTACGGAAGTCTTCCAAGAGCCGCCTGCTCAAATCTTACCTCGGGGCTTAAGCCTAAGCCCTTTCTCTTTTCCTTTAATCAGAAGCGTTCAGGCGGTGATGATTCATCTGCCTGTGCCGCTTCCTGATTAGTTTCTCCTAACCGGTAGAAATTTCTGATCAGAATCTTCAGGTCTTTCTCGGGTGTATAGTCCCGTGCATAGAGGAAATCCAGCCGGTTCACAGTGGCTTGATCCAGGTGGTTTTCGGGGAGCTCATCCCCGGGTTTGAAAATCCCCTGCTTAATAGCCGGAAGCTGATAAGGCTGCGCTGTACATTGATACCCTACCCAGGATAAACGGCCTGTCAGGACCGACCATAAATTCCGGACATACCCTTTTTTCCGCTTTACAAACCACCAGGTAACCGGCAGACTAAGGAGCAGCACAAGGGCTGTTAAGTAATCAAAAACCTGCTTCTGCAGGCGCCCGGTGGATTGGGCCAGCCCAAGGGTTATGTCAATCGTATAAAAATCCCCGGGCATATCCTTAGACTGACTGCCAATAATGAACAAGCTTTCCTCAGGCGCAATCTTGAATTCGATCTGCTGATCCTGGATGGCCACCATCCAGCTAATGATGGATTGTGACGGAACATCCTTCGCACAGAATATGAGCTCGTCCACTGGATAGATAGTGCAGATCTCCCCTAATTGCTTCATGGTACCTATAACGGAATTCTGCTGAGGCTGCCCGGCCTGGTCATCCGGCAGCACATAGCCCAGCCGCTGAAAGCGAACCCGGCTATCTGCCAGGAGCTGCTCCACCCTGGCCGCCTCTTCCGGCTGCCCGATAATGACAATGCGCTTCTTTCCGTCATTGGCAAGCCACAAATTGCCCGAGGACGCATAATGAAAAAGTAGCCGCGTAACAGCCAATACCCCCAGGAAAAAGACGCCCCCGGTTACAATCAATGGCCGGAACACCTGCAGTGCATCCGGTAGAAAGGCGTAGACGGCAGCCACGCCAAGCACGCCACTAAAAGCTCCTTTCAGAATCTTCCAGTACGTGTAGGGTTGTTGGTAGTTGCCGGTCAGATAAGCTGCGAATACCCAGATAAGCGCAGCACCAGGCAGATGGAAGTAGTATGGCGGATCGATGATCGGGCCGTCAGCAAATTCCCAGATGATCAGGTAAAGGCCTGTTAGCAAAAGGGCATAGTCAAGCGCTGGCAGGGCCAGCTGCTTAAGCATACGGTAGCCGATGGCCAGGGCAGCCCGGAAGTAGATGGCCGTGTTCAGCAGCAGGCTGAACATGGCTGCCTTCTTACGGCTGAAATGCTTTTTGGCGAAAATGATCATCGCCTGGTAAAAGACGAAGACATAGTTGATACTTTGCTTCTTGGTACTTTCCCCCTTGTAGTGGATGATGCGGGTGTGGGGGTAGTAGTAATTCTCATACCCCGCCTGCTTGATGCGGTAAGAGAAATCGACATCCTCCCCATACATGAAAAAGGTTTCATCCAGAGCGCCAATTTCCTGGATCACCTGATGCCGCACCAGCATGAAAGCGCCTGCCAGCACATCTACTGGATGGGTTTCATCCTTACTAAGGTAGCCGAGGTGGTATTTGCCGAACGTCCGCGAAGAGGGGAACAAGGCCGATAGCCCGAACGCTTTGTAGAACGCAACCTCCGGGGAGGGGAACATCCGCTTGGATTCCGGCAGGAATTCCCCCTTGCCATCCACCATTTTCACGCCCAGTCCTCCGGCTTCCGGGTGTGCATCCATGAAGGAAACCACTTTGTAGAGTGTATCTTCCTCTACCACCGTATCCGGGTTCAGGAGCAGGATATAGTTCCCGGAGGCCTGTTCTATGGCCTGGTTGTTAGCCCTGGCAAAACCTACATTGGTTTTGTTGGCAATCAGTTGAACTTCCGGGAACTTAGCCCTCAGCATCTGCTGGGAGCCATCCACTGAGTTGTTGTCCACAACCAGCACCTCCGCTCCTTCTGATGGATAATGCCGGATGAGCTCACCAATAGCATTCCTGACTGAGAGCAGGGTTTGCTCCAGGAAGTACTTCACATTGTAGTTAATTATAACAATGGAGAGCTTTGTCATCCGTCAGTCAGGTTCAGCGTGTATGCGGCATTTATTCACTGGGCATAGGGGACCCGCTCAGCAATGGAACGAGCCAGGGTGACCTCATCGGTATACTCCAGCTCTCCCCCAATGGCAATGCCCCTGGAGATGGAGGAAACCTTAACACCCATGGGGCGCAGTTGCTTGGACAGGTAGAACATCGTGGTATCGCCCTCCATCGTGGTGCTCATAGCCAGGATAACCTCCCGGACTCCCCGCTCTTTGACACGGTCTACCAGTGACTGGACATTGAGGTTCTCAGGCCCGATGCCATCCATGGGAGAAATGAGCCCGCCCAGGATGTGATAGGTGCCCGTGTACTGGCCTGTCCCCTCTATGGCCATCACATCGCGCATATCCTCTACCAGACAGACCAGGCCGTGATCCCGGTTATCATCGCGGCAGATGCTGCAGACCTCCTCATCTGAAATGTTGTGGCAGACCCTGCAGTACTGGACTTCGTCTTTCAGGCGGACGATCGCATGCCCCAGCTCCTTAGCCCGCTCATCGTCCTCCTTCAGGAGGTGTAGCACATGGCGCAGGGCCGTCTTGCTCCCCACGCCAGGCAACCGTGTAAAGGCTTGCACCGCATCCTCAATCAGCTTCGATGGATACTCCATTCCTGCCTGTTTTAGTCAGTTTTCAAAGGTCTTAACTTCTGCTTATCCCAGCGGCAAATTCCGTTAAATTTGATGAACTGGGAAAAACTACTCAATACCCGCCATGCTGAATGGTTTGTCTGATATACCCCTTGTTACCCTGCTTACCATTGGTGTGGTAGCTAGCTATTTCGGGGTTTTATTCCTTATTGCCCGCGCTACTGCGGCACAGGAGGCCGGTAACAGCAGCTTTTTCATTGGCAACCGGCAGTCCCCCTGGTATGTGGTGGCTTTTGGTATGATCGGGACCACCTTCTCCGGTGTGACCTTCATCTCAGTACCGGGCTGGGTAGGGGCTACGCAGTTTTCCTACTTCCAGATGGTGCTGGGCTATATTGCGGGTTACACGGTTATAGCCCTGGTCCTTATGCCGCTCTATTACCGGCTGAACCTGACTTCCATTTACGGCTTTCTGGACCAGCGCTTTGGCCCTTCTTCCTACCGGACGGGATCATTCTTCTTCATGGTTTCCCGGTCAATAGGGGCTGCTTTCCGGCTATACCTGGTGGCCATTGTATTTCAGGTTTTCGTCTTCGAGCCTTTCAACATCCCCTTTGTGCTGGCTGTGGTTATCACCCTCGCCCTGATCTGGATCTATACGCACCGGGGTGGCATCAAGACGATTATCTGGACGGATGCCCTGCAAACCGCCCTGATGCTGACAGCGCTGATCGTTAGCCTGTTCTACCTGGGTCAGACGATGGACCTTAGCGCATCCGGCCTCGTGAATACAGTAAGCCAGAGCCAGTACGGGCAGGTGTTTTTCTTTGAGGATTACAAGGCTGCCAACTTTTTCCCCAAACAGTTCCTGAGCGGGGCTTTTATTGCTATTGTCATGACCGGGCTGGACCAGGATATGATGCAGAAAAACCTGAGCTGCCCCAACCTGAAGGATGCCCAGAAGAACATGTTTACTTTTACGGGTGGCCTGGTCATTGTCAAGTTAACTTTTCTGATCCTGGGCGCTCTCCTTTTCCTGTACGCCAATCGTGAGGGCATTGCTATCCCAGACAAATCCGATTACCTGTACCCTCAGCTGGCTTTCGAGGAGTTTCCGCTGGCTGTAAGTCTTATCTTTATTCTGGGATTGACAGCCTCAGCTTACAGCAGCGCTGACTCAGCCCTGGCGGCCCTGACAACTGCGTTTTGTGTGGATTTTCTGGGATTTGAGCGCCGGACTATCAGCCATCAGCTACGAACACGCTATGCTGTCCACTTAGGCTTTACAGCTGTGCTGCTGGGGATTATTCTCTTTTTTCATTACCTGAATGACCAGAGTGTTATCAGCAAGATATTCGATGCTGCCTCTTACACTTACGGACCTCTTCTGGGCTTGTTCAGTTTTGGCCTGTTTACATACCTGCAGCCCAGGGACCGCTTTATTCCGGCCGTTTGCTTGGTATCTCCCGTTCTGTCCTATTTCATTGGTCAGTATGCACCCCTGATCTTAGGAGGCTATGAGATCGGCTTTGAGCTTTTAGTGGTCAATGGCCTGCTGACCTTCACCGGGCTGTGGATGCTTAGCTATCGCCGGAAACAAGCCCGGCCAGAGCCGGATATCCCGGTAGAAAAGCGCACGCAGCCTGCTGACGATAAGGCTGTTGAGCTATAATGCCTGCGTATCAGAATGACTAACAGGGATCAGTCACGCCCTCTCTGGAAAAAGGTGGCCGTAGCTGCGGTTCCGAGAATGAAAGGCACCAGTGCCCGGTAGAAACCTTTCTTCAGGCGTCCGCCCCAACTGTTTCCGGAACGCTGGCTTTTATCATTGTCAGGTGCTTCTTCCTGCGCGCTGGAGGATTTCTTACGCTTAAAAAGCGCATTTGCCAAACCTGACGTGATACGACCCAGTGGGCCAGCATTGGTCAGGAGGGGTAGCAGGCGCTCTACATTACTCAGTACAGCCTTCGGCCTGACCTGATCACGCAGGGTTTCCCATTCCTCCTCGATAAGCGATTCGGTATAGGTCAGGCGTTCCTGGGCTTTGGCTTTCTCACGCCTCAGGTCTTCTAATGACTGAATGGCCTTACCATTCCTGTCAGCGTTTGTTTTAGCCATGGGTTAGCAGTTTAGCTTGGCGGATTATCGAAAAGCAGAGCAACCAGCTGCTTTTGCAGGGGCTTAAGGATAAGGGCCCTGCGGAACAGCAGAAGGATGGCGCCAACGAGGAAGTAAAAAACAGCAATGGCGCCCAGCGCTGTAGGCAGGGCCTGCGTAGCCAGCCCTACGGCAAGCACAACCGCTAAGAACGTGATATTCAGGCAAATACTTACCAGAATCAGAACCAGGGCATTGCTAACAACGTAGGCAACACTGCGGATCAGCCGCTCAGCCGCCTCGTAGGCATAGTATTCCAGGTAGGCTGAAGCATAATCAACCAGGTACTGGTAAAGTCTTTTGATAAGAGCTTTCAAGGGCAGGTTGCTCATACGGGCAGGATTTAAGGCCAGAAGCCCGGAAATTCAGGATACATTTTCCAGGCTTCACCACTACTGAGCAGGCGCAGCGCCTACACACACCTTTCTGCGATCGGGTAGAGGGAAGGGCTCAGGTCTTGTTGTTGGCTTCGCCTTTCGGAATGGAGTCCTTTACCCGTTCGACCTGCGCTTTTACCTTGTCCTCAATTTCTTCTTCCAGATCGGAGGCTTGATCCTTTAGCCGTTCGCGGGTTTTATCACCAGGCTCAGGAGCAAGTAAAAGGCCAGCTGCTGCGCCAGCTGCTAATCCTGTAACAAAGGACAGTAGGATTTTTCCGGACGAATCACGATTACTCATAGCTTAGGATTTAAGGGTTAACAGGTTACGTTTTTAACCAGAATTGCCCTCAAAGGTACAAAGCCTCACTTTGACGCAGCATTATCCTAAGCTGGTAGGTTTTGATAAGTAAATGAAAAATCAGGTTAAGGGGTGATAAGGGAATGCTTCCGTATAAGATAAAGCAATCGCAGGCTGGCTTTATCCTTTGTAAAGCAGGGTATTTTTCAAACGCTAAACACTTATAGGTTTTAAGTTCTCAGCTCACCAGAGAAGCGCGTGGGAGCTTTCCACATGCTTCCCTGGCGGTAGCTTGGGGTAGGGCTTCAGTTAAAAGGTTATTCGAAAGCTTATTGCCAATAGAGCGCTTAAGGTTGGTTTAAGGCTCATTCAGGCGCGTTTTTGGTATAACCGATCGATTTGTTCGATCTCCATCAGCTTCTGAATGTAAGCGTGAATAGCTCCCCGCTCCATGAGTTGTTTAGCTTCCCGCTTCAGCGTATCGTACTTAACCATGAAATCATCCATTCCTACAGCATTTTTTTGTTGAGGGTGAAAAGCGTCTGTTTTAGACAAAGCGACAACTATTTTTGCATTGCTATCAGCCTAATATCAAAGCCTGTACCAAAAAAGTGTAATTCCCGCTTAGAGCGGCTTGTGGCCTTTCAAAAGGCAGATGATAACTGTTATCGTCTGAAAGCAATGTTTAAAAAACTGCCCATATTACCGGCCGTAACATTCCGGAAGTTTCTCAATCCTTACCGGCCGGTAATCAGTGCCACGCCTGACCGCTGGATTCAGTGGCCTGGTCGA
>CAYYUA010000026.1:0-22578 GCA_964474835.1 uncultured Sphingobacteriales bacterium | reverse complement strand
TTACCGGCCGGTAATCAGTGCCACGCCTGACCGCTGGATTCAGTGGCCTGGTCGAACCAGTAAGCGCTGATCTTAAACAGCTAATTTGTTAGCCATCAGGTGTATGAACTGGAAAAGGGACTGATGAGTAGCCTGGTTTTAGAGAAGCGCGGGCACAAAGCAGGCTAACTTTGCCGAAGTGGATAAGCTATCCTGATATTGGTTGTATTGTACAGTAAAACCCTGCAATGGCTGAAAAGACCTGCCCTTCGTGTGCGATGCGCGTTGACAAGAAAGCAACAGCGTGCCCGGTATGCGGCCATGAGTTCCGCACTTTTAGCATCTGGCAGCAGGCCATAGCTATCTTCCTGTTACTGCTGTTCCTGCTCTACTTTATCCTGTAAGCTATCGGTCAGGAGAAACTGGCCATTTCTGCAAGCTCCAGCCACCGGGTCTCCCGGTCTGTAATGGTGTGCTGTATCTCGCCAAGCTCTTCTGACCAGGCCTGCAGGTCATCAGGGCTGGCATCGCCCGCATTGATCTTTTGCTGGAGCTCTGCTTTGCGCTTTTCTAATTCCTGCAGTTCAGCTTCCAGGTTTTCCAGTTCTTTTTGCTGCTTGTAGGAGAGCTTAGGCTGGTGGCGCTGCTGGTCCTGCTGCTTTTTAGGCTTACTGGCTTTAGCCGTGGCTTTTTCCTGTTGTTGCTCGCGGCTTTTTTTCTCAGCCCGGTACTGCTGATACGTTCCATTGTAATCCACGACCTTGCCCGTGCCTTCGAACACAAAGATGTGGTTGACCAGCTTATCGAGGAAGTAACGATCGTGCGTAACTGTGATCAGGCAGCCCTGAAAGTTCGTCAGGAAGTCTTCCAATACCCCGAGCGTGAGAATGTCCAGATCATTAGTGGGCTCATCCAGGATCAGGAAATTAGGGTTTTGCATGAGCACCGTTAGCAGGTGGAGCCTTCTGCGTTCTCCACCACTTAGCTTATACACGTGGTTGTAGTGCATGTGTTTGGGAAACAGGAACTGCTCTAACAACTGGAAGGCTGTAAGGTACTGCCCATTGCCCAGCTCCAGCACCTCTGCTACATCCCGGACGACTTCAATGACCTTTTTGTCATCAGGCAGGTTCATGCCCTCCTGCTTGTAGTAGCCAAAGACAATGGTCTCGCCGGTTTCCCGCTCACCCTTATCCGGTTGCAGGGCACCGGTCACCAGGTTCAGGAAAGTGGTCTTCCCCGCCCCATTCGGTCCTACAATGCCGATACGGTCGCCTTTCTGAAACTCGTAGCTGAAGTCATCCAGGACAACTTTATCATCAAACTGCTTATGGATGCCTCTCAGGTCCAGGACTTTCTTGCCCATACGGCGGGACTGGACGTTCATGTTGACCTGTCCCTGACTGGTCTCCTGCTGGGCTTTTTCCTTTAGCCGGTTAGCTTTATCAATGCGGGATTTGGCCTTAGTCCCGCGCGCTTTAGGCTGACTTTTCAGCCAGGTTAGCTCCTTAGCGTACTGCTTCTGTGCCTTTTCCACCTCTGCAGCTTGCTGGGATTCCAGCTCAGCCTTCTTTTCCAGGTAGTACTCAAAGTTTCCGCGGAACTTCCGCAGCTGGCCGCCTTCCAGCTCTACGATCTGATTGGTGACGTTATTCAGGAAGTAGCGATCGTGCGTGACCAGCAGCAGGGTCATTTTCTGGGTGCTGAGCATCTCCTCCAGCCACTCCACCATATCCAGATCCAGGTGGTTCGTGGGTTCATCCATGATCAGGAAGTCCGGGGCCTCGATGAGCACTTTAGCCAGGGCTACTCGCTTTTTCTGGCCGCCCGATAGCTCCCTAACCACCTGCTGATGATCAAAAATGTTAAGCTTACCCAGAATCTCGGTCACCTTTACCTCATAGTCCCAGGCATTTTCAGCCTCCATCTCATCCATGGCTTCCTGCAGGTGCTGCGCAGCTTCGGCTGTATTGGTGCGGGCCTGGTAGTCAAGGGCCTCCTCATAATTCCGGATAGCGCGGGCCATGGGGTTATCCGAGTTCAGAACCGTCTGCAGGACGGTCTGCTCCACAGGCAGATCGGGATTCTGGGGCAGGTAGCTCATCCGCACGCTCTTCGGGATGTGCGCATTGCCCGTATCCGGATCATCCCGCTGGCCCAGGATATCCAGTAGTGAGCTTTTGCCGGTTCCGTTCCGGGCAACCAGCGCTACCTTTTCGCCCTGTGCGATCGTCAGGGTCAAATTCTCAAAAAGTACGCGCTCTCCGATCACCTTAGACAGGTTTTCGGCTTCCAGGTATAGCGTAGCCATGGGCTTGCCTTTTGGGTATGCGGGCCGGGTTAGCGGCCTTACGCTGCTTATCCCTTGCTAGAAGGGCAGTTCTTCATCGTCCTCATTGTTATCGTTCCCTCCAGCTGGTGGGATATCCTGATTAGGATCGCCAGAGGCCTGGCTGGCCTGGTTAGCATTGGCATCCTGAACAGTACCATTTACCGGCTCAACGCGGATGGCATTGATGTTAGTGAAATACAGGGTTTTTCCTTCCCGGCTGGTCACGGAGCGGCCTTTCAGGGTAAAGCCTACTTTTACTTCGTCCCCTTCATTGAAGTTATCCATCAGGGCGCAGCGGTCCTGTGTGAGCTGAAACTTCACCTCTTCCGTGTACTGGTCCTGAATCTCTAACACAAATTCCCGTAGCCGGAAATTCTCAGTCTTCTGCTGTGTTTCGAAGATGGCTTTGATGGTTCCCTGTGCATCGTATATCATAGTGCTCTTTTATATCAAAGGTAAGCATTACCCAGCCTTAGGCATGCTGGCTGTTTCATCAGCCAGTAGAGGGATCATTTTGCTCTTCCCACGCCTGAAAGCGGTCGAGCTCCTCGTTGACCGCACTTAAAACCCAGGCTAATACCGTGGCATCATCCAGGTAGCCTATGACCGGAATCACATCCGGGATCAGGTCAAACAGCCACAGGAAGTAAACCAGGGCTGCCACTGACCGAAGGATGACCTTGTAGGAGCCCGGAGTATAGCGCCCTTCTACATAAGCCTTTAGCATCCGCCCCAATAGCTGAATTCGCGCTTTCCAGAACGGAACCTGCTTTTCCATGGCATCGTGGCTTTTGCCTCCCGTTGTTTCCGTCTTCCGGCGGGCCCGCTGGATCAGGTTCAGGAGCTGTGCCGGGTTTTGAAGCAAGCGTTTGCTGACCTGCAGCGCCTGCCGGTATAGCCCGTGGAATTTCATTCCCTGTTATTCTACAACTATTGTGCTTTTTGTTCAATCAAGCTTCGTGCAAACACCCAGGCAGTCATAGCGTTTACCTGCGAAAAGCAATGATGGAGCAGGTTCAGCGGCTCCCGTATCTTGCGAATCCTGTTCAACCTGCTATCTTAGCCCTTTCAATTGCGCATCTATGGCAAAGCAGAACCATAACCAACAATACACCGAGGACTCCATCCGCTCGCTGGACTGGCGCGAGCATATCCGCCTGCGCCCGGGCATGTACATCGGGAAGCTGGGAGACGGCTCAGCTCCGGATGACGGGGTTTATGTGCTGCTAAAGGAAGTGATCGATAACAGCATTGATGAGTACGTCATGGGCAATGGCGACCGGATCGATCTGCACGTGGACGAGCAGCAGATCACCCTGCGCGACTACGGTCGCGGGATTCCGCTGGGCAAGGTGGTAGACTGCGTTTCCAAGATCAATACTGGCGGTAAGTATGATTCAGCAGCCTTTCAGAAATCTGTAGGGCTGAACGGAGTTGGCACCAAAGCCGTGAACGCCCTCTCGGAATCCTTCCGGGTTAAATCAGTGAGAGATGGCCAGGCCCGCATTGTGGATTTTGCCCACGGGATCTACCAGGGTGAGGAAAACCCAGAGCAGATGGAGGAAGCCAACGGAACGGAGATCACCTTCCGGCCTGACCGGGAATTCTTTCAGCAGTTCCAGTTCATCCCAGAGCATGTGGAGAACATGATCTGGAACTACGCTTTCCTGAATGCCGGCCTGGCCCTTTACTTCAACGGGGGGCGGTATTACTCTGAGAATGGTTTACTGGACCTCCTGCATCGCAAGACCGATGAGGAGAATATGCGTTATCCGGTCATTCACCTGAAGGGGAATGACATAGAGATCGCCCTGACCCACGGCAATCAGTACGGGGAGGAGTACTACTCTTTTGTGAACGGGCAGCACACCTCGCAGGGCGGTACGCACCTGAATGCCTTTAAAGAGGGACTGGTGAAAGTGCTCCGGGATTTCTACAAGAAAGACTACGACCCCTCGGATATTCGCTCTTCGGTTATTGCAGCGGTTAGCATCCGGATGCCGAACCCGGTCTTTGAATCCCAGACCAAGACCAAGCTGGGATCAGCCAATATTGAAGAAGGCGGGCAGACCATGCGCACCTTCTTCTACGATTTTCTGCGGGCTAACCTGGATAACTACCTGCACCGGAACCCCCAAACGGCTGATGCCTTGCTGAACCGTATTCAGCAGAGTGAAAAGGAGCGCAAGGAAATAGCCGGGGTCAAGAAGCTGGCCAAGGAGCGGGCCCGGAAAGCCAGCATTCACAATAAAAAGCTACGCGACTGCCGCGTCCACTATACCGACTCCAAGAAGACGCAGGCTAAGGACACGATGCTGTTCATCACGGAGGGCGATTCAGCCAGTGGCTCTATTACAAAAGCCCGTGACGTCCAGACCCAGGCCGTGTTCAGCCTGCGCGGTAAGCCGCTGAACAGCTACGGCATGAAGAAAAAGGTGGTGTATGAGAATGAAGAGTTCAACCTCCTTCAGCATGCCCTGAATATCGAGGACGGGCTGGAAAACCTGCAATACAACAAGGTTATCATTGCCACGGATGCGGATGTGGATGGCATGCACATCCGCCTGCTGTTGCTGACCTTTTTCCTGCAGTTCTTCCCTGACCTGGTTAAGCAAGGGCACCTTTATATCCTGGAAACCCCGCTGTTCCGGGTGCGCGATAAGAAGCAAACCTTCTACTGCTACAGCGAGGAGGAGCGGCAGAATGCCATCAAAAAGCTTAAAGGTAAGCCGGAAATAACACGCTTTAAGGGGCTCGGGGAGATCTCACCGGATGAGTTCGGCCGCTTCATCAGCCCGAGCGGGATCCGCCTGAAGCCGGTAATCCTGAACAAGGATACCTCTATTCCCAAGCTGTTGCACTACTACATGGGCAAGAATACGGGAGATCGCCAGCGTTTCATCATTGATAACCTCCGGATCGAGCAGGATCTGGTTGAGGATATTGAAGCTGACATCAACGGTGAGGCGTCCGGTTCGTCTGGTCAGAACCAGACTGAGCCTGCTAAAGCGGGTAGTTCGTAGCTGGAAATACCTTCCGGGTATTAGTTGGCAACGAGAACCTCGCCAAGGTCTGTGCTAACGGAAAGGGTATGCGTAGTAGCAGCCAGGTGATACCGGCCTATTCCGTAGTTAATGGTAAACTTGCCGATCCCGATACCCACTCCGCCGGAAAAGCCCACTAAGCCCTGGTTTGCCTCAGTGGTCATGGTCTGGCGTAACTGATGGTTGTAGGCAAAGCGCAGCTGAAAGTTTTCCGAAAAGATCAGTTCTCCGCCCAGGATAAAGTGGCGGAATACCTTATCGCCCAGCGAGGGGCCGGAATCCTGATCGTTCTGAATGCCGAGGCCTCCGATTGAGGGGCTGTCCCCAACGTTACGCTCGGTCATATCCGGGATATTCAGGTGATGGGCCAGCACCGTGATACGGAAAGGCGCATTGGCCAGCCGCTTGGATACGCCCAGCTGCACATTGAGTGGCAGGGGCTCGGGATTGTCCTTCACGTAAGGGACCAGCATTGTGCCCAGATTGCTGGCAACCAGCGAAGCGGTCACCAGGCTGGTGGTATCATGGTAGGTTACCCCGAAATCCATGGCCGTGGCCAGGGAGTTATAGCTCTCCAGGCTACCGTACATCAGGTTAAAGCGCCAGCCCATACTGAAACGGCCTGATTGGCGGGCACCTCCGACCGTCAGGTTCGCCTCACTGGCTGAAAATTCGCCCAGGCGGTCCCCGGCTTGGTTGGCCCGGGTAAAAGTGCCATAGTTCAGATACTGCAGGCCGCCCATCATCATGGTTCCCTTATCGCTTTCACGGGCGTAGACAGCAGAGCCATAGTTGCTCTCCCCCACATAGCTATTGGCCGTAACAGCCAGGTGCTCATCCATCCGGGCGTTCAGCAGGGCCGGATTTTCCAGCGCCAGGCTTACATCTGATTGCCGGGTGGTGATGTGGTACTGCCCCATAGCTGCTGCCCGGGCAGAAGTTGGAAAATCCAGCAGCTGGAAAGTGCTAACGCCCCCGATCTGAGCGCGCAGCACAGGCATGGTAGCGATAAAGCAAAGGGTTAGCAGGAACCAGCGGAGGTATTGCATAAAAGGTTTTTAACGGAAAAGGAGATCGTGAATTGTATCATCTATTCTGGCTGATGCTCTTGTTCGCGGGTCGTGATTTTGATGTCAGACTCCAGGGTGCGATGAACCGGGCATTTGTTGGCGATCTGGATCAGGCGCTCCCGCTGCTTTTCGTCCAGCTCCCCGTATAGCTCGATCTCCCGCTCCAGTAGGTCGATCTTAGCGCCTTTTTCCTCTGCATTGTTGCAGTCATCCGCATAGGTTTTGTGGTGCTGAACGTGCACGCGTACCTCCTCCAGCGGCATCTGTTTGTGGCCAGCATACATGTGCAGCGTCAGTGATGTGCAGCTAGCCAGGGCCGTGGCCAGGTAATCGTAGGGGTTGGGGCCATGATCATTGCCACCGGCTGAAGCTGGTTCATCCACCAGCATGTGGTGGCGGCCGGTCTTAACATCGGTCGTCAGCGAATTCTGCCCTGTGCGGGCTACTACCTGCTTTTCCGTGCTCAGATCGTCTTGGGATTCCGCCTCCTGAGGCAGGTAGCGCTCGGACCACGAAGCAATCACTTCCCCTACGTACAGGGAGTCTGCTTTCTTGAGCAACAGGTGGTCAGCTGCATCCAGCGAGACAAAGCTTTTGGGGTGCTTAGCATGCTGAAAGATCTCGCCAGCATTATCGATCCCCACGATCTTATCAACCGGGGAGTGCAGGATCAGCAGCGGTTTGCGCAGCGTGCTGATGTAATGCTGCAGGTTAGAGCGCTCCAGGTTTTCCACAAACTGCTTGCGGATGGTAAAATTCCGTCCGCCTAAATTGACTGTGGCCTCTCCTTTTTGCTCAATCTCGGGGAGCTTGTCCTGGAAGTTAGCTGTCACGTGATCCGGGTTAGCAGGGGCACCAATAGTGGCCACTGCCTCAAGCTCTGGCATCTCGTGGGCTGCCATGTACACCGCTGCCCCGCCCAGCGAATGGCCGATCAGGAGGGATGGCGCCTGGTGGTGCTCCCTCAGGTAGGCATGGGCCTGCACCAGGTCATCGACATCAGAGGTAAAGTTAGTGTCGGCAAAGTCGCCTTCGCTCTCGCCAAGCCCGGTGAAATCAAAGCGCAGGACCCCGAAGCCCTTCTGCGTAAGGGCTCGTGAGATGTTGTTGATGGCCTTCAGGTTTTTGTTGCAGGTGAAGCAGTGAGCGAAAATGGCAAACGCCCGGGGTTGCTGGTCAACCGGGAAATCGAGGTAAGCTGCTAACTGCTCGCCTTGCTTATTCTGAAAAGCAATCTTTTCGCGGGTCATAGGAGATGGTTTTTAGGGTTAGGGGAAAAGTCCCGAACAAGCCCAAAAGTAAAGCTAAGGATTAAAATCAACCCGGAGCATGTGCAAGCGCTCTTCTTTCAGGGAGGGCATCAGCACCGTAGAGGGCCCTACCTGGGTGGCTTTGCGGGGAATGGGCTTGAGCTGTTCGTAGCGATCTTTGAGCAGTAGCTCTCCTCTCAGCTCACCACCTGGCGTTACAGTGTAGTAGAGCAGGTTCATAGCATCTGAATTGATGCTATTGTAGAGAAAGATCAGGCGCTTTTTCTGAATCATGTGAGAAAAGGAGGAAAAGCGGCCCTCATCATTAACGGTGGTCTGCTTTTTCCGGTGCACCTTGGACCACTGCGTCCGGCCTTCCGGGTTAACAGCCATCACCACCACCTCTTCGTAGTAGTGGTATTCGCGCTTCGTTTTATTAACAGTCCCGAAGTAGCCACGGTCATGGTAGACTTTCTGGTCATTCTGGTAAGATTCCAGAAACACGATGGTACCACCATCGCTGCGCGGTATAAGGCTCCGCAGATGGAAATTCCTGAGCCCACGTTTCATGGTGTTCTGCCCGAAAACACGCCTGACGAGTTCCTGCGAGAACCCCTGGTAGGAAACCGTTATTGCTGAGTTCGCTTGATTTTCCTTTAGCTGAGCCACTCCATGATAGGTGTTACCACCGGAAGTCTGGTAAAGCCCGGTAGCCAGGAACTGCTCGTTAACCCGGTCGTAGCCCAGGCGGGCTGTGGTCACTGATACGGAGTCGTTGCCCAGGGAGCGGGAGCGAATGGACCGGGCATTGCTATCCAGGCTGTAGTAGAGCACTTCTTCTGAGTTGGTCTTTTTACCGATCAGCGCCATGGCTGTGCCTTCGGCAATAGCGCTGTTAATGGAACTCAGGTTACGCGCTTTCCTGAGCTCATGGCGGTGGCTGGAACGGACACTGAGCTGCTGGTCCAGCTGGAGGTAGGTGAGCGCACGCGCCTCACTGTTAAGGGCAGTTACGTTCACCGTAGTGTCCGAGGCCGCTGACAGGTATATCGTGGTGCTCTCGCCCGGGAAGCGGCTAACGCTCCGGGTGGGATAAAGGGAATCAGCTTTTGGGACGTATTGCTGACTTATCAGGCGGGAGGAATCATTGGCTTTCTGGTCAAAAAAGAAGCGGACTTTATCCTGCTGAGTGATGGTCTTACGCAGCCGGCTGTTCTCTGGCGCTTCAAAAGACCGCTTGTGCCTCAGGCTAAGGTTTTTGTTAAAGTGAGCGATGGCAAACTGCTGACCGCTATACGGGTCCTGTGCTATCAGCAGGTATCCCTGAGCAAGGGATTTGATAAAACGGGTATGGTATTCATCACCAGTCCAGGCCAGCGGTTCAGACCAGGTCAGCCGTTGACCGTGCGCTGATGTGACGGCCCCTGATAGCATTATTAGCATTAGGCCTGTCAGAAGCTGTTTGACCCGGCTAACCCCCCTCATAGGCGATTCAAAAGTCTGTTGGTATCAGGGTTTGCACAATTACGAAACCAGTATCACCCGATACTAAAAGACCCTGTCACCATGGATTCAATGACAGGGTCCTGTGATAGGGCTCCCGGTTTAGTTTTCAAGCAGGGACCGGGATATAACAACACGTTGCACCTCTGAGGTGCCCTCGTAGATCTGGGTAATTTTGGCGTCCCGCATGAGGCGCTCTACGTGGTATTCCCGGACATAGCCATAGCCACCGTGTACCTGCACAGCCTCCGTGCTGATGTCCATGGCAGCTTCAGAGGCATAGAGCTTAGCCATGCTGCTGGCTATGCTGTAATCCTCGTGCTGGTCTTTCAGCCAGGCGGCCTTCATGGTCAGGTTGCGCGCAGCCTCGATCCGGGTTGCCATCTCTGCCAGCTTAAAAGCAATACTTTGGTGCTTGTAGATCTCCTTACTGAAAGCCTTGCGTTCCTGAGAGTACTTCAGGGAGAGCTCGTAAGCGCCGGACGCAATACCCAGGGCCTGACCAGCAATCCCGATACGGCCGCCCTCAAGGGTCTTCATAGCGATCTTAAAGCCGGCTCCCTCTTTGTGCAGCAGGTTTTCCTTTGGAACCTCTACATCATCGAACATCACGGAGTGCGTGTCAGAGCTGCGGATTCCCATCTTGTCCTCTTCCGGGCCGATGGAAACACCTTTCTGATTGGCTTCCACAATAAAGGCATTGATACCCTTAGCGCCCTTTTCCGGGTCGCTCTGGGCCATCACAAGGTATACATCGGCATGCCCGCCATTGGTGATCCAGTTCTTAGTGCCATTAAGCAGGTAATGATCACCCTGGCAAATGGCTGATGTCTTCTGCTGCGTAGCGTCTGAGCCCGCATCGGGCTCCGAAAGGCAAAAGGCCCCGGTCATTTCGCCAGTGGCAAGGGGCGTTAGGTATTTACGCTTCTGCTCTTCTGTCCCGAAGGTTTCAATACCCCAGCATACCAGGGAGTTGTTAACGGACATGATGACGGAAGTAGAGGGATCCACTTTGGATAATTCCTCCATAGCCAGAACATAGGAAACGGTATCCATACCGCCACCACCGTATTCCGGCGAGACCATCATTCCCATGAAGCCGTGCTCGCCCAGCTTCTTGATGTGCTCGGTGGGATAGATCGCCTCTTTGTCCCGCTCTATGATATCAGAAGCCAGATCTTTCTGGGCGATATCGCGAGCTGCCTCCTGGATCATCTGGTGTTCTTCAGTCAGCGCAAACTCCATGATGCCGTCTGTTTTTAGTTTTCAATAACTTTCGTTCAGCAAAAGTACAAGGCACGCCTTGTAATTCCATTTAAAGCGGTATTGCCACTATATCTGAGAACGTGTAAAACCGATAAGCGTTTAACCTTTCGAAAAACACCCGCTATGTCAGGCTTTTTGCCCAATACTCCTCAGCTCCGCCAGCAACTGATCCTGAGGGCGCTGCTTTGGTTTAGCGTATATGGTCTGGTTGTGACGCTATTTGCCAATGCCGCACTCTGGATCCTGAGCGCACCGCTGCGCTCCCTGATCGCTGCAGCTGCTGATAACAGCGTTAGTGCCAGCACCCTTTCCACGATTTTCACGCCTGTCCAGATAGCCTCATGGGGGCTCTCCGCTTATCTGCTGCTTCTCCTGATCGGGGCTTTTTTCGGGACCCGGAACCAGAAGTGGGCTTATTGGGTGATTGGGCTCTTGCTGTTGGTGGCCATAGCAGGAATCGGGATCGCCCTGTTTGTCCTCATCAGCTATTCCGGCATCCTGAGCCAGATTTCAGCCAGCCTCACATGGGGGCTTAGCGGACTGATGGCTGGGATAATCGGCCTGTTCGGGTGGATCCTGTTCGAATTCCGGCAGCCGCTAATCCACTGACGCTTGTACAAGTCTTACTTGGGTAATTGGTAACTGTGTTTCGGAAACAACACCTACAGGCTTATGGATAACCCTACTGCTTATCAGGTCTGCCTGGAGCGGCTGGCCACCCTTGACTTCTTCCAGGATGAGGTTAAGTATTACCAGCATCAACTAGCGCAGATTGCTTCCCGGGACCCGGAATATCAGTACCATCAGCGAACGGTAACCTTCAGGCAGCGCTTGTTGGATATACTGGAGCAGATCGATGAGCTGCGCCATACCATCTACAGCGATCAGCAAGGCTCCTTACAGGCCGATGGCGCCACTCCTGCTGACTCAGGGCAAGCCAGGGAAGACCAATCGGGCAGTGGGGTTGCATTCCAGGATCTGGCAAGTGCTTACGAGCAGCTCAAGGCGGATTTTCATCACTTTTACCGGGAGGTACGCTCGGCCTAAGCCAGTAAGCGCTCCAGGGCTATCCCCCGCGATCCCTTTAGCAGCACCCAGCAATCAGCAATAGCCTGCTGCTGCCACCAGTTTTGCAGCTGCTCCATATCGTAAAAAAATGTGCCGCCATAGCCCTCGCGAAACTGGTAGAAGTGCTCCCCAACAAAAACAGCCTGAAAGGTATATGCTGCTGTCAGCGCTACAATCCGCTGATGCTCCGCCCTGGCGTAATCACCTAACTCATACATATCACCCAGAATAGCCAGGCGGCAAGTGGCCGGCAGTGCCTCAAAATCCGCTATGGCCTCAGCCATGCTGGTCGGATTGGCATTGTAGGCATCCAGGATCACCCGGGCTCCGTGGTGGCTGATCACCTGAGAGCGATTGCTCTCTGGCTTGTAGGCCTCAATGCCGGCTTTCACCTGATCGATAGAGCGGTTGAAGTAACGCCCGATAGCTATGGCAGCCATCACATTGGAAAAGTTGTAACTGCCGTACAGCTGAGTATGGACTTCGGTTAGCCGGGTACCCTTGTGGTCCTGCGCTGCTACTGAAAGGGTGGGCAGCCGCTGGGTAATCGTACCCTGAAAATCCGGCTGAAGAGCAGCCCGGGTGTCACGAAACCCGTAACTCACAGTGTAGAGCTTTGCTCCCAGCGATGCTACCGCCTGATCTGCAGCGTTGAGGAACAAAAGTCCCTGCCGTTCCCTCAGGTAGGCTGTGATCTCAGCATGGGCGTCTATCACGCCCTGAAAGTCCCCATAGCCTTCCAGATGATCGAGGCCAATGTTGGTGATAAGCCCGTAGTCAGGCTGGGCAATCCGGCAGAGCTGCGCGTACTCCCCCGGCTGGTTGGCCCCAAGCTCCAGGACGGCCAGATCATGGTCAGGACGCAGATGGAGCAGGGTCAGCGGCAGCCCGATGTAGTTGTTCCAGTTACCAGGCGTTGCATGAACCTGGTGAGCCTGCTGAAGCACCTGTGTCACCAGGGCCTTGGTTGTGGTTTTCCCGTTGGATCCACCAATACCAATGACCGGACCCCCGAGCTGCTGGCGATGGTGCGTAGCCAGCGCCTGCATGGTAGCCAGCACATCCGGCACCAGGTAATAGGCTTCCGCCTCCTTTTCCTCAGAAGGAACGATCTGCGGCTGATCCACTACCACAGCACCAGCTCCGCGCTCAACAGCATCAGCTGCGTAAGCATTGCCATCTACCTGACTGCCGCGAAGGGCAAAAAAGAGGCTCCCGGCCCTGACCTTACGGGAGTCAATCACCACATCAGGGGCCTCAAGCAGACGGGTGTACAGCGCGTCCGGGAACGCCATCAGGTAGGTTTTGGCGCAAAATTACACCGAAATTGAAGCGTTTTGAACTTAGCCCCGCGAACAGCCGCCCAATGCCAAATGATACCAGCCAGGAGCTGCTTTTCCCAACCCGGTTGTAGCGCTGAGCAACGGCCGGGTCTGGTTACTTTCGGCCGGGCGGAATGGAAATAACCAATACTTGTTAATTGATAGTTATCCTAATAAAACGCTACTTATGGGTATCCTACGTTTCACGGCAGCACTTGGCTTACTACTTCCACTAGCGGTTGCCGGTCAGCCGGCAGACAGCACTTTTTACCTGAGCAACGGGCCGCGTTTTCTCACGCAGTTTAACGACACCCTGCCCAATGCCTTTGCCGGGGGGCTGCGTAACCCGCAGGTTTACAACATTGACCTGAACAAGGATAATACTGACGATCTGGTAGTCTTTGACGGTAGTGATAAGCGGATCCTTCCCTTCATCCGGCAGGGGGCAGCAGACGATCTCCAGTACACGTATGCCCCTCGCTACCGCACTCATTTTCCTGCTAATTCACAATTTGAAGCGCTGAAAGTCAGGGATTACAACGGTGACGGCCTGAGGGACCTGTTCTACAACACCGGAGGCGGGCTGATGGTCTACCGTCAGCAGGATAGCACTGCCCTGAGCTTTACCAAGGTTAAGGATGAGCTGACAGCCACCCAGCTGGTATACTGCCCCGATACTTGTCAGGCGCGTGTTTTTACGCCAAATACGGATATTCCGGGAATTGGAGATGTGGATGGCGATGGTGACCTCGATGTGCTGTCCTTCGGCGGCGGCAGTTACCTATCCTATTACCAGAACCTTGCTTCAGAAAGAGCAGACCTGACCAGGGATAGTTTAGTGTTTGAGTACAGCAATGCCTGCTGGGGCAGCTTCCGGGAATCCGGCGTTGGCAGCAATGTGCCAAACATCGGGATCAATTGTAGCGATGTCCGCCGGGCCGGAAAGAAGCATGCTGGTGCTAACCTGCTGATCTCCAACATTGATGGGGATGCTGACCAGGATATCATCTACGGGGATGTCGGCTTCCGGAACCTTGTGGCCCTTGAGAACGGCAAAGCTGACAATGATTATCCCATCGATACCCTGGTGGATGCTAAGCCGGATTATCCGGCCTCAAGGCCTGTAGACCTGAAGGAGTTTCTGGCTGCTTTCAGGCCTGAATTATCCGGGGATGGTGTACCAGACTTCCTGGTAACACCTCAGGAGGAAGTCAACGGGCGGACCAAAAACCAGCTCTGGTACTACCGGAATACCGGCACTGCTGAAGATCCTTCCTATGAATACCAGAGCAATGACTTCCTGCAGCGCACCATGGTGGATCTCGGGGCCGGAACCGCACCGACCTTCCTGGACTACAACGGGGATGGTGTGCAGGACCTGCTGGTCAGCACTAATCGTAATACGCAGGAAGGAGGCAGTTTCCTGATACTCTTTGAAAACAAAGGGACCAATGCGAACCCCGTGTACAAGCAACAAAACCGGGATTTCCTGGGGCTGAAGCAGGAGAACCTGATAGCTTTGCGCCCTGCTGCCGGGGATCTGAATGGAGATGGGGCTACGGACCTCGTGATCGGTAACAGCGAAGGCCACCTGCGCTACTATGAAAACCAATCCGCTCCGGGTGAGGCGGTTAACTTCCGGCTGGTTAGCGAGCAGCTGGATCAGCTGGACGTAGGGCAGGGAGCTTCGCCTGCTGTAGGAGACGTTAACAACGATGGCCGGACGGACCTGGTGGTCGGGAGCAGTTATCAGGATTTGTACTACTTCCGGCAGAAGAGCAACAGTGGCACCCCCTCCTTCGAGCTGGTTACAGACTCTCTGGGGGGTATCAATGAAGCCCGCTATAGTTACCTAACACCCCGCCTCGCAGATCTTGACCAGAACGGGGAGCTGGACCTGCTACTCGGCACCCGCAGAGCAGGGCTTTTCCTGTATCCCGATTTCCAGGCTGACCTGGGGAAGCAGGACTTCGAGCAAATAGACCTCGCAGCCCGGCCACCAGGAGCAGACGAGCCGGTAGAGCAGGTTGGTAATTTCCTCTACCCCGCGGTACAGCAACAAGGGCCTGACAGCCTGCCTGATATCATGGTGGGCAGTAGCAGGGGCGGCCTTACCTATCTGGGCAGTCAGGAACGCCGGGATATCATTGACGATGAAACAGGCGTAGCAGCTTCCACGCAACCCAGGGAGGGGTTCAGGCTTTACCCCAATCCAGCCAGGGAGCACGTTACCATAGCGCTGAACAAACCAGGTAACCAGCCAGCCTCCCTCACGTTCCGCCTGCATAACCTAAGGGGGCAGCTTGTGCGGCAGTCCCGTCAGGTAAACCAGCAGAGCACTTTCCGGGTCCCTGTCAGTGATCTGGCGCCCGGCGTATACATCAGCACCCTGCAGGAATCCGGGGGGTCTGTGATTGGCCGTAAACGTGTGGTGATCCAGCCCGCTAACTAAAAAAGCTTCAGCCCCTGCATTAAGAGGCTGAAGCTTTTGGTAGTCGTGTTGCTAAGTACAGGGCTGAACCCTAATGCTGAAGCATAGCAGGCTTTACCATCCGCCGGTGCCAGCTCTGACCAAAGGGGATGCGGAATTGGTCTTCAAGCTCTTCCAGCGTGCCCACAAGGTTGTTATACACCACTGTGTGATCCGTGAGGTAGCCCTGCTGAACAAGGTTGTTCAGGTTGGTTAAGCGATCGCTGAATACCTGACCATTGTATTCGTAGGCAAACTGGTGACGGTCGAACAGCTCAATGCCGTACGCCTGCCCTAACTGCTTGAAAAAGTGAACCGATTTGTCGATGGAACAGCCGGTGGCTCCCTGAAACCGCTCATCCACTTTCAGGATCAGGAAGCGGTGATGGCGGATTTCAAATTCAGCATACAGCCCTTTTCCATGCGCCTTCCAGTCAGCCAGAAAGGCATCCACTTCCTGCTGAATGGCATTTTCTTCGTTGGCGTTCAACACCCGGTCCGCCTGATATACCCATACTTTTGAATTGCTCATAGTAGACAGATTTTATCATCTATTCTAACAGGAAGGTTTAGCAAACCGTTTGAAGAGAGCTTACAGGCCGGTTGACCACATCAGAACACTCGGGTCACCTTCCTGCTCCCGTACCAATGATCCGGTGATAGCATGCTTACCGTCCGGGGTCATATCAACAGCCCTGAAATAGTCGCGCCCTTCCGGCTTGAAAATCCGGATCTGCTTACCGGATGAGACTTCCCAGAGCCGGGCTGTCTGGTCGTTAGAGCCTGTTACCACGTAGTCACCGTCCGGACCAAAGGCAACATCCAGTACCCGCCAGGTATGGCCTTTCAGGGTGTGTAAGACATTGCCCTTGGCGTAGGACCAGATCTTAGCCGTCTGATCACTGGAGCCGGAAACCAGTTGCAGCCCGTCCGGGCTCAGGGCAAGGCTGTTTATGGCATCGCTGTGCTTGTTAAAGCTCCGGGCTTTCTTGCCGGTCAGGAAATTATAGATATGAATGGCCCCGCTTCCGGTACCGATGACCACATACTTACCGCCTTTGTCAAAAATGACAGCGTTGGCTGCACCACCTTTTTCAAGCTCGATCTTACGAATGAGCTTGCCGTCTTTCTCCCGGTCGTAAACCCGGACTATACCCCGCTTGGTAGCTGTAGCTACAAAGCGCCCTTTGTTTTTATCGAAGTTATCATTGAAGGAAATATCATTGATATTCGACTTGTGGCCACCGAGGGTCAGGCTGCGCTTTTCATCCTCAATACTCCAGATATAGGCGTTGGCATCGTTGGAGCAAGAGGCCAGGTACGCATTGTCGTGGCTGATATCCACCCCTTCCACAGTTGATTCATGCGCCTGAAACGCCCACTCCTTGGTCGGCTTATCGCCTGTAGACCACAGGATAACCTTGTTCTCTACAGAGCCTGTGGCCATGTAGCTACCGTTCTGACTGACCGTCAGAGCGGATACATCGCCCCTGTGACCATAGAGCTTCCGGGCTGTTTCCTGAATGGTTTCCGCCTTTTGAGCCTGAAGATCAGACAGGCTGGCTGAAAGAACAGTAAGGGTTGATAGCAGGGTGATGAGGTAATGCATGAAGCTGGATTTTTTCTTGTTAAAGTAAAGCAGAAAAATGGCTTAAAAATCCCGCCAAATCACTATTCTGGTGACGCTCGCAACCTTACGACAAAGGTAAACACAAAATCGTTTCCTGAAAATCGGGGATTTGTTATCATTGCTCAGCGAAAAACCGACCTCGACCATGGATATCCAGTTTTTAGGCACTGGCGGTGCTTTTGATTACCAGTACGGCAACTCGTCAGCCATCATCGATCGGCAGGGTGAACGCTACCTGATCGATTGCGGCCATGATGTCTACGCCACACTGCGTGAGAAATCCACTATTGAGCCCATTGATTACGTCCTGATCACCCACTTCCATGCGGATCATGTCGGGAGTCTCTCTACTTTTATCCTTTACCATCATCTATTCGTGAAGGGGAAACAACTCCAGATCCTCTACCCGGAAAAGGCCTTTAAGGACAAGCTGTACGAGTACCTGTGCTTTTCCCTGCAGAAGCCGGAAAAATTCATTGCCTTTATTCCGATGCAGAATCGGGCTCACCTGGATTTTGTCAATACTTACGGCAAGCATGTGGCCGGCATGCAGACCTACAGCTACGTTTTTTATGAGGAGGATGAGCTGATCTTCTACTCAGGTGATACCAGCGATGCTGATCCAACCTTCGATTACCTGGAAGACCATGCTAAGCCAAGCACCCGGGTTTTCCATGATGTAACGTTCGATCAGACCAATGGCTCTCACACTTATTACAAGGAGCTAACGCCCTATCAGGAAACGTATCAGCTATACGGTTATCATTGCGACCCGACCCAAAGCCCGGCAGATAACACCCTGCCGCTGGTCTACCACCAGGCTGATCTCCTTATGTAGTTAGCGGAACTATTCAATAAAACCTTTGATCTTCAGCGTTACATAGGGGTTATCCGGATCATTGGTGTAGATGTCCAGGTTCCGGATGATCTTTCCTTTATAGGAAGAAGTATTGAGCTCCACGCTCAGGCGCGTCTGCTCTCCCGGTTTCAGGCGGTCTTTGCTGGGCACCGGGGCTTCGCAGCCACACCCTTCACTGTCTGTGCCCTTGATCTTGAGCGGGGCATCCCCGGTGTTCTTCAGCACGGTACCGGTTTTTATCAGGTTATTAGCGCCTAAGGAGCCGAAGTCCAGCACCCTCTGGGCTAGCTTAGCCTCTGGTTCACCCTTTTGGTTACGCTTTGGCCTGACCTCCGGATAGACCTCAGCCTTAAACCGGAAAGCCTTGTAGGGCTTGGTCTCATCATTGGTCAGGAACACCCCCTGACCCTCGGTAGCGCCCAGGTCGCCCTGGCTGGCTATAACCGTGCTGGTGCTGGCAAAGGTGACCATCAGCTTGGTACTCTGCTTTGGCTCGAGCGTTCGCGGCAGACCGGGTGCCCCGAGGTTGGCCTTAGCGCGGATCTTTTTGATCAGCATTGGCTTATCACCCGCATTGTAAGCAGTAAGGTAAGCGGTATCAACATGACTGGTCGGGATGTGCCCGAAACTGGCTACGCCTTCCTTGAGGGCCAGGCGGCCCTGCTCAACCCTGTAGCCCTCCACAGAGCTACCGTTTTTCCGGCTTTGCTGCCTGGGCTCACCCTCGATGGTCAGGGATTGCATACTGGACTGCTCAGTGAGCACAGTCACCGACTTGCGGAAGTAGCCGTCACTGGTGGTTGCATCGTAGTCAACCTTGATGCTGCTGCGCTCACCGGGCTCGATCGGTTCTTTTGGCCATTCGGGCGTGGTACAGCCGCAGGAGGACTTCACATCCTTTAGTGTGACGGGCGCTTTGCCGGTGTTGGTGAACGTAAAGGTGTGCGTCAGCTTCTGAGCATCGGGCGGGAACCGGCCAAAGTCATGCGTGGTCTTTTCAAATGAGAGCTCCTGACTGTGGGCAAAGCCCAAGCTGAGCGCCAGGGTTGCCAGGCTGGTAAGGATAGTGCGGTAGTTCATGGTGGTTTAGGGTTTCGCAATTAGGTGTTAATCCAATACTGTAGCAGATCGTTCCCGATGAAATCCTGATAAGTGCGCCGGCCCCTCAGGGCGGGGGCTTCAACGCCAGCCCCGATGTGGCGGGTGCCGGTAAAAATGCGCGCCTCGTGCCACAACCCATAACGGACAAATGTATCCAGTAGCATGCCCCCACCCTCTACGATCACGCTCTGGTGGCGGGTTCTGATCAGCTCACTCAGCAAGTAGGAGAGCAGGGCCTGCTCATCGGCCTCCACCTGCTTATAGCTCACCCATCCATCCTGCTGGCTCTGGTGCTGGTTGAGCACCCAGGTGGGCACCGACTGATCCAGCAGATGAGCCGATCCGGAAACTTTGAGGTCAGGATCCAGTACAATCCGCAGGGGGTCATTACCCTGCCACTGGCGGGACGTCAGCTGCGGGTTATCCTGAAGGGCTGTCCGGGCACCGACCATAATGGCATCTTCCTGTGCGCGCCATTGATGGACGAGTGTACGAGCGTAAACGTTGCTTAGCCAACCGGAATGGCCGTTTTCATCTGCAAGAAAGCCGTCAGCACTCTGGGCCCATTTGAGGATAACATAGGGCATATGCTGGGTATGCTGGGCCCGGAAACGCCTGTTCAGGAAGTGCGCCTGCTCCTCCGCCACACCTGTGATCACCTTAACGCCCGCCTCACGAAGCTTTTCTGCTCCGGCTCCGGCCACTTGCGGATTGGGATCAAGACTCCCGATCACAACCTCACACACACCAGCCTCCATCAGGCGGTCAGCACAGGGCGGAGTCTTGCCGTGATGGGTGCAGGGCTCCAGGTTGATGTACATGGTGCAGTACCGGAGCAGGCCGGGGTCCGGCACCCGGTTCAGGGCCTGCACCTCGGCATGATCTTCACCATAGCAGGCGTGATAGCCCTCAGCCAGCACACGCCCATCGTAAACGATCACGGCCCCGACCATCGGATTCGGGCTAACGTGGCCCTGCCCCCTGGCAGCCAGCGTGAGGCAGCGTTCCATCCAATAGCGGTGGGTTTCCATTGCTTGTACCATACGACCTCTTCTCCATTTCCTGCAAGTTCCTGCAAAAGTAACAGCCGGCCAACCCCTGTAAGCAGGTTTAACCGTTAATTTCGTTACTGTAAGAAGGGCTGTTACCGGTGCGCATTAGCATTATCATTCCAACGCTCAACGAGGAGGCGGCCCTAAAGGCCCTGCTACCTGTTCTGGCCAGCCACAGTGACACTACAGCTCTGGAGCTCATTGTAGCGGATGCCTGCAGTCAGGATCAGACGCAGGCTGTAGCGCGGCACTGGCAGGCCGCTGTCATTAACTGCCCGCGTGCCTGCCGTGCCCGGCAGCTCAATGCCGGGGCCCGGGCAGCAGCGGGCGATGTGCTGTATTTCCTGCATGCCGATGTGCAGCCGCCGGCGGGCTATGATAAGCTAATTGGCCGGGCCATGGAGGCCGGGGCCACTGCCGGGAGCTTTCGCCTTGCTTTTGACTGGGATCACTGGTTTTTAAGGGCATGTGCCTGGTTTACCCGCTTTCATGCTACCGCTGTTCGCTTTGGGGATCAGAGCCTGTTTGTGACCCCTGAGCGGTTTTGGCAGACAGGCGGCTTTGACGAGCGCTTGCTGGTTATGGAAGACCAGGAAATGGTGCGGGCTCTAAAAGCCCATGGCCCTTTCACTGTTTTACCACAAGCTGTAACAGCCTCCAGCCGGAAGTACCAGCAGCGGGGGATCTTACGGCAGCAGAGCCGTTACGCATTGATCTATCTGCTGTACTACCTGGGGATTTCACAGGCCCGGCTGCAGGCTATGCTACGTCAGTCTGCCTCCTGATAGCCAAAGCGCTGCATAGCAGGCCCTGCCACTGCCCAGAACTGCGCTTGCCAGCGCTGTGGCCACTGCTCGTAGGAGGGGAAAAAGCGGTTTTGCGTACGGTTGATCCTTTCCCCGGCCAGGGCTTTGACCTTGTCCGGCTCATAGTGCTCCAATGGCAGCTGATCCAGCATGTAGTAAAGGTCCGGATAGGGGTGCTGGAAAAGCTGCTCAAAGCTTAGCCACAGGTCTGGCTGCTGGGCGGCTACCAGCTCGTTGACGGTTTTCCAGTACCAGCTAAGCTTCTGAAGCGGGTTCCAGTGTGCCCATTCCTGGGTGGCAGGGTCATTTGGTAAGCAGTGGGGCGTGATGTGGTCATTGGTGATGTAGCGGTACTTGTTCAGCCAGGAGGTAACCACGGCCCGGCCGTCCCGGATCACATGAATGATCCAGGCATGGGGAAAAGCTTCGCGGATCAGCGGAATGGCGGCAAAGAGGTGGTAATTGGTTTCCACGTACCAGCTTTCAGGTCTGCGCCTGTGCCAGCGCTGGCGGGGTATCTGAAAGTACAGCCGCTCAAACCGGGTATGCGGGCGCCCTGTAAGCTGATAGCTGCGGGCCCGGAAGGCCGGACGGGGCTCGTGCAGGCTCCAGGCATCCGGCACGGCCTCACTATTGAAAAGCGTGGTGAAGAAATCGGTGCCCGTGCGACCGGTAGAAATGATGAAAGCCCATTGTTTGGCAGGCAAGGCAATTGGTTCTGTTCCTTTGCAAAAGTAGGGGTATCGCAACAGTTCCGGCAGGTTGGCCGGGAGGGTTTCAAGAGCTGCCTTTTGGTATGGGTGTAACAGCAGGCTCTGGGCTAAATTTGAAACGGTATCAGCCTAACTGGGTAAACCTTATGAGTGCTGGCAGGGAACGGAAAATTGACCTGGCGAAGGCCAACTGGCAGAGCCTTATCCTGATGGTGATTCTGATCCCCGTTTACGGCCTGCCTTATTGGCTGATCTGGCCCGGGCAGCTTACCCCTGGCCAGTTCAGAATTTTTGTGGAGAGCTTGAGTATGACCACCCTTGTTACCGGGCCTTTGCTCGTTTTTCTGGTGATAGCAGTTGGCATTGTTGTACATGAGCTGCTACACGGGCTCACATGGGCCTACTATGCTAAGCGTGGCTGGCAGGCTATCCGCTTTGGGATCTTCTGGCAGATCCTGACGCCCTATGCCCATTGTACCGAGGCTGTCCCGGTCCGCCACTACCTGAAGGCGGTACTGATGCCGGGCATAGTGCTAGGACTGATCCCTGCCATCATTGCCATGGTCATGGGCTCCCTCAGCCTGCTGCTGTTCAGCTGGCTTTTTACCGTAGCAGCCCTGGGCGACTTCCTCATGGCCCGGATGCTATGGCAGGAAAACCCGGATGCCCTGGCGGCAGATATGCGTAATGAAGCGGGATTCTGGATTTATGAGCGTTAAATTTTCAGGCATTTAAACGATAGTACGCTCTTATAAAAATCAACAGATCATTATCAGGGCCCATTCCTGAAGCACAAGTTGATGACCTGGCAGTGATTTCTCTCCTGTACTGATCTGGAGTTACAGGACTTTGTAACCTACGAAGTGGCTCCATTGAACTTCTTAGGCCGGCTGTATCCAAACTCCTATTCAGCAAAATGACTGAATGGGGATTTTTACTTACAGGAAACGGGGAAAAATTTTTCCTAATACCCAACCTCCCCTTCCTTTAATCACGTAAAGGGGAGTGAAAAGGCGCTGGCAACCGGGCCCGGTTTCAGAATGCCTGAGTTGATTTAAAAATGTGTAAATGAAAAACGGGTGTATAAAGCGTGAGAAATTGGGGAATTTCATG
>CAYYUA010000025.1:0-32953 GCA_964474835.1 uncultured Sphingobacteriales bacterium | reverse complement strand
ATATCTGGAATGGAAAGGCTAGCAGCAGGACAGCGCTTCTTCAAGAGGACGGAAGGTAGCAGGGAGCGTAGGCTACTGCTCGAGCTGCAGGCCACCCTCATCTCTGGGGGGCTGATGTATGTGGTCTTTGGGTTTTTGTACCTGGCTGGCAACGGCCACGAAGTGCTTCATGCTATGGAAAAGAAGTCCTATGACCTGGTATTCATGGATGTTCAGATGCCGGAAAAGGACGGTATTCAGGCAACCGAAGATATCCGGGCCCGGTATACTGAGCAGCCCGTGATCATTGCCCTGACCGCGGCCACGCAGGAGACAGATCAGGACCGCTGCTTCAAGGCCGGAATGAATGATTACATCAGCAAGCCCATGAACTTTGATAAGCTGGAAGCCCTGATCAGGCGGTGGGGCAGTCGGGTAAACAGCGAGTAGTTTGACCAAAACCGGTTTTAAAAGCCAATGATACCAACGCTGGATTCGATCCTGCAAGAGCTACAGCAAACGAGCCTTATTGAATACCTGGCCTTTATAGCTTTAATCCTGTATGTTTACTATGCTACTAAGCAGCATGCCATCGCGTGGTTACTGAGTCTGGTAGGGCTTGTGCTCTTTGTAGTGATCAATTACAGAGCCTCCCTGTACGGGGAAATCCCGCTCCAGGGGGTCTACCTGCTGATGAGCCTCTATGGCTGGTACCAATGGCGCTACGGCGGGAAAAACCAGACCAACCTGCCGGTCTCCCTGACCTCCCTGAACCTCTGGGTGATGCTCATTATTATCGGGGTCCTTGGCACCATACTTCTGGGGCATGTGCTGAGCACCTACACAGCCATGGCCATTCCTTACTGGGATGCCTCCACCACCGCTTTCAGCCTGGTCGGAACCTGGATGCTGGCGCGCAAAAAGCTGGAAAACTGGGTAGTGTGGCTGATCGTGGACAGCGCCTATACCTGGATATACCTGGAAAAAGGCTTATTCCTGGTAACGCTGCTTTACTTCCTGTATGTGGTGTTCTCGGTAGTGGGCTTGTTCCGCTGGTACCGCACCATGTAGGGAACAGGAAGCCCTGCCTTGATGCAAGACAGGGCCTTTGGATCATTTAAAAGCCAATTGACAGGGAGCCCATGTAATTCCGCCCGGCCTGCGGGTAGTAGTAGTTGAAGTGGGAAACCTTGCCTTCCTGCCGCGTGGCAAAGGTGTAGCCATTGTTGGCATAGCGGACGTTCAGGATGTTATTCACGCTAAGGCGGGCGGTCATCTCCTCAAAAAGGGATACATCGCTCAGCGTGTACGACAGCCGGACGTTGTTCAGCAGGTAGTCTTCCAGCTTGCGGCTATCGCTTCCGGTGTTATCAAGGTACTGCTCCCCGACATATTTGCTCTGGAGGCTGGCCTTTAAGCCTTTCAGCGGCTCGTAGGTCAGATCGCTGGCGGCAATGACAGAGGGCGAGAGCACAATGGGGGTTTCCTCAAAGCGCTCGACTACCTCGCCTCCCACTTTGTAGCTGGTGTTGAGGATCCGGTTCCGGCTAAAGGTGGCATTGGCCTGCCACTGCCACTGCTCACTGAGCTTAATAGCGCCAATGAGCTCCAGCCCGGCCCGGTAACTCCGGTCTACATTGGTGCGGAT
The DNA here is from genome assembly GCA_964474835.1 of uncultured Sphingobacteriales bacterium. Taxonomy (GTDB): domain Bacteria; phylum Bacteroidota; class Bacteroidia; order CAILMK01; family CAYYUA01; genus CAYYUA01. The sequence goes on along the minus strand of CAYYUA010000025.1, from coordinate 31,326 downwards.
GTTCGCCCCTACATCGTTCACTTCTCCCGTATTCACCAGCTGATTGCGATAGCCCATGTAGTAGGCATTGACCTTCAGCTGTTTGCGCTGACCGCGGTATTCGTAGCCCAGCTCTCCATTGTAGAGGGTTTCGTGGGATGGAAATGCATCATTCGGCGCATCAATGTAATCGTTGCGGGTGGGCTCCCGGTTGCCGATCCCGAAAAAGGCGTAAAAGCTGTTCCGGGCGTTGTACTGGTAATCCAGCCCTGCTTTCGGATTGAAAAAGTGGAGCTCATCCGAGAAATCCAGTGGCACCCCACCCAGATCCATCCCGGATCCTTCATAGTCTACCTGCCGGTACTGAAGGTCTAAAAAGCCGGAAAGGTCCGAGCTAAACTGGTAATTCAGCTTCCCGTAGATGTTAAAGTCTTCTTTCGTGGCGCTGTTATCGTAGAAGGTATCGCGGATCTCGCTGCTGCCCGCAAAACGGGCCCAGCGTAGCCGCCCGAAGTGATCGCCCTCATACTGGTTCCAGGCGCCACCCAGGGTTGCCTTCAGCCGCTTATCGTTATCAAAGTGCACAGAAAAGGTGCCGCCATAGAAATCATTATCCAGCCACCGCCGGCGGATCAGGTCAGACTGTTCAATGGTGGAATCTCCGATCATAACAGGGTCGATCTGATGGGTGCTCAGGGAGGCGTCTTCTTCATACTGTTCATAGTAGCCACGGCCATAGGTGTAGTGAAGGGCCGCGTTGGCCGTAATGGCTGGGGTTAGCACTTGTGAGATGTGCAGCTGATAGTGATCCTGCCCGTAATTATCGATCTGGTTATCATAGGTGTACGGGTTGAACGTCCGATCTCCTTGAGCAGTGGCAGGATCGTTCCCGAACAGCGATTGGACGGGCTCAGCCAGGTCGCCCAGGTATTGCTGGCCACTGGCAAAGCGGCCCATCTTGCGTTCCGGTACTCCCAGCCAGGCCTGGTAGGTCTCTTCACGCCCGCCAAAGGCAATGCCCTTTACAATGGTCTTATCGCCATAATAGCCGCCCGTAAGGTAGTAGGATTTCAGATCGGAAGAGGCGCGATCGATGTAGCCACTGGACTCAATGCGCGAGAAGCTGCCCTGAAAACTCCAGTTGTTATCCATCAGGCCTGTGCCAAAGCGTACATTGTTGCGGATGGTATTGAAGGAGCCGTAGCTGTTGTTCACCTTAACAAAGGGCTCCTGCTCAAAGCCTGCGGTCTCCAGGTTCACCGTAGCGCCAAAAGCCGCCGCACCATTGGTCGAGGTGCCCACACCCCACTGGATCTGAATGCTTTCGGCATAAGCGGCTATGTCCGGGATATTGACCCAGAAAACACCCTGTGATTCGGCATCATTCAGCGGTATGCCATTGATGGTGACGTTCACGCGCGTCTGCGAGACACCACGGATCCGCATATCGGTGTAGCCAATGTCCATCCCACCATTGGATGAGCTCACCACAGAAGGCTGATGAGCCAGAATGGCCGGCATATTCTGGCCGTCATTCTCTTCTTCCAGGGTAGCCTTGTCTACATTCGTGTAGGTGGTGGGCGTTCCGCGGTCAGCACGGGTGCTCTGGACCAAGACCTCATCCTCCATGTACGCCCGCTTATCAAGCGCTATGGTTAGGTTGCGGTCATTGGTCAGGTTAAGGCTGAGGGTGTCAGTCTGATATCCCAGGTAAGAGATGATCAGCGTTTTGGAGCCTTTTTCCAGCCCGGAAAGCCGGAACTCACCATTGAGGTCTGTGACCGCACCCTGATAGCCGGGTTTTAGTTGCACATTAGCGCCATTCAGCGGCTTGCCGGCACTGGCGTCTTTCACAGTGCCGGAGACGGTTAGCTGGGCCTGCGCCATTAGCGGGCCCGCGATGATCAGGATACTCAGTAGCGTTTTAAGGAAGCGCATCTTTAGCAGCGTTTGATTCCACAAAAAAAGCGGAACCAAGGGGCTGGATTCCACTGCTAATCAGTTCACCAGTTGCTCAATCCCTGCGCCTGTATGAACAGGATCAGGTTCAACGGGTCTGTTCTCAGAGGGGGTGTATCAAAACGGAAAAATCCCGGGATTTTCCCGTTTTAAAAGCCTTTTGGGAAATTTTCAAACCCCTGAAAAATCAAGTTATTCTTTCGAATCCTTGTAGGTGGTTTGAAAAAATTAAAGGGCTTTGATACACGCCCCTCACCCCTTTGAGTTGGCTACTAGAGGAAAATGGTGAGAAGTGTGGTTGAGCGCAGCTTAAGTCTATTAGAAGCCTCAAGCAGCTTTTCCCTGCGCCCGTGCTAACGGTGTCAGGTTCCAAGGGTTACTTCTCAGCCTGCTGTCGCAGGCACCCCTAAAGCCGTGGCAAAAGTAAAAAGTCTGAGTCTTAAATGAAAAGGGAATAGGAGGCCGCTTACGCTGGTTGCGGCTCCTGATCCTGCTCCCGGATTTGCTTGACCGTAGCCTGCGCCTGCCGGATGCAGTCCGGAATGCCCACTCCGCGGTAAGGGCTACCGGCCAGGTGAATGCCGGGGTAGGCTTTCAGTTGTTGATCAAGGCGCTCGATATTGGGCAAGTGACCCATCTTGTACTGAGGCTGGGCATCTTTCCAGGTGTGCAGCCAACTTTGATTGGGATGGCTATGGATAGTCAGGATCTGCTTGAGCTCCTGATAAGCTAACTGCCGCCACTCATCGTGGGTACGGCTTTGTATCAGGTTCGGATCAATATTGCTAAAGAAGCACCGGAACGTGACGTAGCCTTCCGGGGCGCGGTCCGGCCACTTTTCCGAACTCCACGTGCAGGCAGAAAGGGCTGTCTGCTCGGGTGATGGGATCAGGAAACCGGTCGCATCCAGGCTGTTAGCCACGGCTGAGCGCGGGTAAGCCAGGGTGACAATGGCGGAACTGGCAAAGGAGATTTGCTCCAGCGGTTCTTTGGCAGCAGGTGCAAGCTCCTCGATGGCCGGCGCCATGTGGTAGGCTGGAATGGTGCTGATAAGCTGCTGCGTCTCGAACGCGCCTTCTGGTGTGTGGAGGATGTACCCGCTCCCGGCTTTCTGAAGCTTTTCTACGGGCGTGTTGCGGTACACCTGCGTATGCTTAAGCTGATTAAGGATGGTAGAGGGCAGGGTGTCCATCCCGTTCTGAAAGCTCCGGAACGGGGAGCTGGCGGGTGGCCCCTGCTTTTTACGGCTATTCAGGACAGCCTTCGTGATACTGCCGTACTGGGCTTCCATCCGGTGGAAATGCGGGAATGTGGCCTTGATGCTAAGGTCGTCAGCCGGTGCTGAATAAACGCCTGAAAACAAGGGTTCGGCCAGCTGCTCCAGCACCTCCCGGCCAAACCGGCGGGTGATGAAGGCGGCCAGGCTTTCATCTTTATCATGCTTGCGGGCTGGTACCAGCCGCTCGGCCAACATCCGGGCTTTGCCGGGTAATGAGATAAGGGATGACCGCAGGAAAGCGCCCATATCAGCCGGCACCATCGAAGCAAAGCCAGCCGGCACGGACTGAAGCTTACCATCGTGCAGAATGTAAAACTGACGGCTGGCCGGTTCTATGAGCTGATCCTCAATGCCAAGCTGCTGAATGAACTCGCGAACCCCCGGCTTGGTGATCATCAGGGCATCTGGCCCGGTTTCCACCAGAAAGCCGCTATCCCGGTCAGTCTGAATCTTCCCCCCAATATAACCGGAGGCCTCAAGCAGGGATATACGGGTATACCCTGCTTCTTCTAACAGCCAGGCCGAAGCCAGGCCGGTTATGCCACCTCCGATGATCACGACCTCATTATCAGGCATAGACAGGCATGTATTGTTGCACAACGTCCGCCAGGGTGCGGGCCAGGTAAGGCGAATCGTTCAGGGTTTTGGAGCGCTCCAGCGTCATGTTCCGCTTGTGCGCTTCAGGCTTGGCTTCAATGTCAATGTCATTGATGATCTCAAAGTGGTCTGCAATGAAGCCGATCGAAGTTGTCAGCACCTTATCCTGCCCCTGATCAGCCAGGGTATGAACATGCTCCAGGATATCAGGCCCTAACCATGGCATGCGGCTCTTACCCGCACTCTGGAAGGAGAATGACCAATTGTTATGGCCGAGTTCCTGACTCAGCAGCTCGCAGGTTTCTCTGAGCTGCTTGGGATAGGGGCCGTAGTATTCCAGCACCTTAGCGGGCAGGCTGTGAGCTGTGAAAAGGTAGTGAACGTCCTCTTCAGGTATGTCATCGGAAAACTGCTTACGGCCTTCCTTTACGCGCTCAGCTACCCCCTTGATGTATTCCGGATGCGTATGCCAGGACTTCACACGGTGAAGCTTCAGGTCGTAGTTGAGCCACTCCAGCGCTTCGTTTACCCGCTCGTAATACTTGCATACACTCATGCGGGAAAAGTGCGGAGCCATAATGATGGACACGGCCTCTTCGATGCCATCTTCCTTCATCTGCTTCATAGTCTCATGGATCCAGGGCTCCCAGTGCCGCATTCCGATGTAGACCGGGTACTCGTAGTTGAGCTCCTTGCGCAGGCTTTCAGCCTGGTTTTCTGTGATCTCAAGGAGCGGGGAGTAGCCCCCGATCATGTCATACTCCTCAATCAGCTCATCGATCATTTCCTGAGTAGGCTCCACCCCTGCGTAACTCATCCGGATGTCCCGGTAGAACGGGGCAATATCGTCCCGCTTGTTAGGGCCACCGTAGGCCAGCAGTAAGATTCCTTTTTTCATAATTCAATCCTTTTCAGCGTTCAGACTTACAAAAACTGTTACTTGCGAATTGTTATTGGTTATGCGTTTACTTATCAAATGTTGAACCAACGATAACTGTTGACAAGCTAACAATCAATTTACTGCCTGGTTTGGGTGTGGACGTATTCCACCACTTTTCGCAGCTTGTCGGGTGAGAGGGAGGGGATAACCCCGTGGCCGAGGTTAAAGATGAAGCCGCGCTGGCGGTCTTCTGCTCCTACGCTATCCAGGATGCCCTGTACTTTCTCGTAAATAAGCTGGTCCGGGCCCAGCACAGCAGTAGGATCAAGGTTGCCCATAACCGCCACTTCCTGCTCCATCACCTGCCAGGCCACGCCAATATCCACCCGCCAGTCAACGCCCACCACATCACAGCCCGTGGCCTTAAACTGGCTTAGCAGGTGTAGTGTGTTGACGCCAAACAGGACAGTGGGGACTTCCAGATACTTGAGCGAGCGAAAAAGGCGCTCCATGTGCGGAAAGATGTAAGTGGCATAATCCGGCTGGCTGAGGTTCCCCACCCAGCTATCAAAGATCTGCACTGCCTGAGCCCCGGCCTGCACCTGCATATCCAGGTAGTTCAGCATGGCATCGGTAAGCTTTTCCATAAGCTCGTGCCAGGCCTGGGGTTGATTGTACATCAGGCTTTTGGTGTGCTCGTAGTTTTTGCTCTTTCCGCCTTCCACCATGTAGCTGGCAAGGGTAAAAGGGGCTCCGCAGAAGCCGATCAGCGGAATGTTGATCTCATCAATAACCTGCTGTATGGTCTCAGCTACATAGGGTGTGGCCTGTTCATAGTGAGGGACGCTCAGCTGCTGCACATCTGCGTGATTCCGGACCGGATCCGGGACATAAGGGCCGTAGTTGGGTTTGATCTCATTCTCCAGCCCCATGGGTGCAATGGGGGTCATGATATCCGAAAACAGGATGGCGGCATCCACGCCAAGCTGGTCCAGCGGCAGCTTGGTAACGTAGGCGCAGAGCTCCGGATTCTTAATGATATCATAGATGGTGCGGTCCTGCTTCAGTGCCCGGTACTCAGCCTGATACCGGCCAGCTTGCCGCATGAACCACACAGGCGTGTGGTCAACAGGCTGGCCACGGCAGGCCCTTAGAAAATTATCGTTGAAAGTGGTCATTGGTGCTGTTTAAAGCTGTGAATGGCTGCCTGCCATCATGAACCAGCTATTGCCGGCAATCAGGCATAGGACCATTCGCTGCCCTCTTTGGTATCGCGGATCTCAAAGCCTAATTCCTGCAGCCGGTCCCGGATCTTATCCGCAGTCTGAAAATCCTTCTGCCGGCGGGCATCCTGTCTGAGCTCTAACACCAGTTCCATGAGCTCGTTCAGCTTCTCTTCGGATTGGCCTGATTGCTCCAGCTCAAGGCCCAGGATATCCTGAACGAACTGATGAAAGCGTGTTTTCAGGGTTTCCAGGTCTGCTTCGGTAAACTGCTCTTGCTCCTGCCAGGCCCGGTTGATCACGTTGCAGCCCTCGAACAGCTCTGCTATAAAGCGGGGCGTGTTGAAATCATCATTCATGGCCGCGTAGCACCGCTCAATCCAGCTGTTTACGTCAAAACTGGAGGTGTGCGTAGCTGAAGATGTAAGTCGCTGCAGGCGGTCAATGCTTTCTACCAGGCGCTGGTAACCTTTATGAGCCGCTTCCAGGGCTTCATTGGAAAAATCCAGCGGCTTGCGGTAGTGGGATTGCAGGATCAGAAAGCGAACCGTCATTGGGGAGTAGCCGCGCTCCAGGAGGTGGTGGCTGCCATCAAACAGTTCCGCCAGGGTAATGCCATTGCCCTGTGACTTGCCCATTTTCTGCCCGTTCACCGTTACCATGTTGTTATGCATCCAGTAGCTGGCAAACGATCCTTCCTCCAGCCCTTCAGCCTGCGCGATCTCACACTCATGATGAGGGAACATGTTTTCGATGCCGCCCCCGTGAATGTCAAAACTGTTTCCGAGGTACTTCTGGCTCATCGCAGTACATTCAATGTGCCAGCCCGGATAACCATGGCTCCAGGGTGAGGGCCACTGCATCAGGTGGTCGGGAGATGCTTTCTTCCAGAGGGCAAAATCCAGCGGACTCTTTTTGTCATGCTGACCGCTGAGCTGGCGGTTGGCCGCTCCTTCGGCCAGGTCATCCGGTTTTTTTCCGCTTAGTTTGCCATAGTGGTCAGGTCCATCCTGCTGGTAAGCCGTTACATCAAAATAAACTGATCCGCTTACTTCATAGGCAAAGCCATTGTTAATCAAATCCTGAATATACTGGATCTGTTCAGGAATATGGCCACTTGGGCGGGGTGTGATAGATGGCCGCTTCTGGTTAAGCATATCCATGTAGTAGAAGTAGGCGTTCATGTAATGCTCTACCACCTCCATGGGCTCGAGCTGCTCTACCTTGGATTGCTTCTGGATTTTGTCTTCCCCGTCATCTGAATCATCCGTCAGGTGCCCCACATCGGTGATGTTCTGAACATAACGCACCCGGTAGCCCAGATGCTGCAGGTACCGGTATATCACATCAAAGGAGACATAAGACTTAGCATGTCCAAGGTGGGGCTCCCCGTACACCGTTGGCCCACACACATACATGCCTACGTAAGGAGGATTCAGGGGCTGAAAGGATTCTTTTTGCCGGGTAATGGAATTATGAACGGTTAATTGGTGCATGAAGCAAATTTACAACTCCGTTTTCGTTGTAGCGCCTGTCAGCAGCGGCTGCAACCGTGTTCAGCCAGTGAGTAACAGAAACCGGAACAGCGTTAATAGCAGGCGCTTACTTACTGGCCTTAAAAAGGGTGTCTTTTTCTTCCTGCGTGAGGCTATCGTAGCCGGATTCGGCTATTTTATCCAGAATGCGGTCAATTTCCTTCTGCTTTGTCTTTTTGTCCTTTTCAGCAGGGTAAGTCTTGAATTGGGGCTGCTCGTTGCGGTGTACCTTGAAAGAAGAATTGGTAGCTTTCCCATCTCCGGTAAAAGCCAGCTTAATTTTATCAACCCCCTGCATGAGCCACTCCCCGATATCTCTTCCCTTGTCCAGCTGTTTGATGTACACAAAACCAAAAAGCGCACCCCCTAAGTGCGAAAATTCGCCACCAGCGTTAGAACCAGCAGTGCCCAGGAAGCTAATGAGCACCATGAAACCTGCGATGTACTTGAGCCGCACAGGGCCGATCAATAGGAGGTTAAGCGAAAAGTCGGGCAACAGGGTCGCGGCTCCTACAACAATGGCCATAACCCCTGCTGATGCGCCAACCATGCCCGTAACTGCCGCCCGTTGAGATAAGGCCGGGAATAGCTGATAAGCCAGAATGAAGACAATAGCCCCGGCAACGCCCCCTAAGATAAACGTACTGATCAGCCGGCGATCACCCAGGTACTCCTGGAAGATCCGCCCGAACCAATAGAAAATGAGCATATTGAACAGAATGTGGAAAAACCCTGCATGCAGGAACATGTAGGTTACAAGGCTCCACGGCTGCGTCAGGATTTCCATTGGTTCGTTCGATACACTGAGGTAAGAACGGACGGTCATGAACAGATCGGAGTCCACCAGGAATAAGCTGAAAATGACCTGAAATACCCGGAAAACCAGGAATACCGCTACAATTGAAAATATAAGCTGGTATAGCGCATTCCCGCTATACAGGATACTGTCTTTCCATTCTTCCCATGTAGAACTTGCGCCCGGCATAATTGCAGATTCTTAATGTTTACTGATCAGGTTGAAATTACTATGCCAAGGTAGGGGGTGCCATGACCGTTCACACCTCCTTCATAATCGTACGGGCGGTCACAAATTTATCCCGGTATCGCTCTTCAAACTCCTGCTGTAAATCCGGCGCATACTTTTCCTGGTACTTTTCGTAATCCCGGACTGAGTCAAGGAAATACTGGATGCAATAGGTCAAACCCTCTTCCTGCGGATTGGAGATGATGCGAAACATATAGTGCCCCCTGAAAAGCCCGGTGTTCATAATGTCGGGGATGTGCTTTTCTTTCATCCAGCTAAGCCAGTCATCATGCACATCCGGCTCGATGTTGACGGTAACGTTATATAAAATCATAGCCTGGTTATTCAGGAAGTTTAGTTTTTCAACCATATGATATCCCGGCCAGACAAGCAAAAGCCAGACCTGCTTAGCAGACCTGGCCTTGCTGTTATCAATGCATGGGCTTTGAATTCAGTCATCAGGTGCTAACCCCTGCTTCAGATCCAATCACGTTGAGCTCCTTGCCGATCTCGGTAAAGGCATTGATCGCCTGATCGAGTTGCTCTTGGGTATGAGCTGCTGAGATCTGAACGCGGATCCGGGCTTCGCCCTTGGGCACTACCGGGTAATAGAAGCCGGTAACGTAAATCCCTTTCTCATAGAGCTTGGAAGCCATCTGCTGTGCCAGCGGAGCATCATAGAGCATGATGGGAATAATGGGCGTTTCGCCCGGCTTAATATCAAAGCCTGCTTCCTGGATCTTAGTGCGGAAGTAGTGGGTATTGCTCTCCAGGCGGTCCCGCAGCTCAGTGGACTCATTCAGGATGTCAAAAGTCTTAATGGAAGCCCCAACAATGGAAGGCGTAAGGCTATTGGAGAACAAGTAGGGGCGGGAGCGCTGCCGCAGAACATCCACAATTTCCTGCCGGGCTGCTGTGAAGCCGCCCATGGCTCCGCCAAGGGCCTTACCGAGCGTCCCGGTAATGATATCGACCCGGTCCATAACGCCCTTGTACTCGTGCACACCGCGGCCCTCCTTGCCAATGAAGCCTGTGGAGTGACACTCATCGGTCATGACCAGGGCATCGTACTTATCAGCTAAGTCGCAGATCTCATCCAGTTTGGCTACATCACCGTCCATGGAGAAAACACCATCTGTCGCAATTACGCGGTGACGGGCATCCTGCGCTTGTTTGAGCTTTTCTTCCAGATCAGCCATGTCGCTGTGCTGATACCGGAAACGCTGAGCTTTGCACAGGCGGATCCCATCGATCACAGAAGCGTGGTTAAGCGCATCGGAAATAATGGCATCATCCGGACCGAAAAGGGGCTCAAACACCCCACCGTTAGCATCAAACGCGGCTGCATACAGGATAGCGGATTCCATGCCCAGGAAGTCAGCCAGCTTTTGCTCCAGCTGCTTATGCAGGTCCTGCGTGCCGCAGATGAAGCGAACAGAAGCCAGGCCGTAACCGCGTTGATCGATGGCATCCTTGGCAGCTTGCTGAAGCCGTTCATCATTGGCCAGGCCCAGGTAATTGTTAGCGCAGAAATTCAATAGCTGTGTGCCATCCTGAAGCGTGACCTCAGTATCCTGAGGACTGCTGATGACCCGTTCCTGTTTGTACAGGCCGGCATCCTTGGTTTCCTGTAACTCCTGTTGTAAGCGTTCTTTGAGCTTTCCGTACATAATGCCCTCCTTTAATGCTTTTTCAGTCCGAAAATAAAAGTTTTCAGCTATTCATGCTAAAGCCTAATACATACAGCAGCCCACAAAGTTTAAGCTCGCATAACGAGCTAGCCAGGTCTGAAAGCGCTTAGCATCAGGGCTTCCTGAGTTACCGCAAACCCCTACTTTTGCCTTTGAAACAAATCACCTTTTATGCTAAGGACGCACACCTGCGGAGAGCTTCGCCTGGATCATAAACAGCAGCAAGTTACCCTGAGCGGCTGGGTACAGGCCACCCGCGATCTGGGTAAGCTGACCTTTGTTGACCTGCGGGACCGCTACGGGATCACTCAGCTGGTTTTTGATAACGAAACCAATGCTGACCTGCGCCAGCAAGCCCAGAACCTGGGGCGCGAGTATGTGGTGAAAGCTACTGGCAAGGTGGCAGAGCGGAGCAATAAAAACCCGGAGCGCTCAACCGGGGATATTGAGATTCTGGTATCGGAACTGGAAGTATTGAACCCTTCCAAAGTGCCGCCTTTTACCATTGAAGATGAAACCGATGGCGGGGAAACCCTGCGGATGCAGTACCGCTACCTTGATCTGCGCCGCTCCGTTGAGCAGCAGAAATTCATCCTACGCCACCAGCTGCTACAAACTGTGCGGAACTACCTCGCTAATGCAGGTTTGCTGGAAATTGAAACCCCGTACCTGATCAAATCCACCCCCGAAGGCGCGAGGGATTTTGTGGTGCCTTCGCGGCTGCACAACGGGGAATTCTACGCCCTGCCCCAATCCCCGCAGACCTTTAAGCAGCTGATCATGATGGCGGGTTTTGATCAGTACTTCCAGGTAGTGCGCTGCTTCCGCGATGAGGACTTCCGGGCGGACCGGCAGCCGGAGTTTACGCAGATCGATTGCGAGCTGTCCTTTGTCGAGCGGGATGATGTGGTCAACCAGTTCAGTGACTTTATCCGGCACATTTTCCGGGAGCTAAAGGGCACTGAGCTTGGCGAGATCCCGGTGATGACCTATGATGATGCCGTTCACTACTATGGCAGCGATAAGCCTGACCTCCGCTTTGGTATGCGCTTTTCCTACCTGGATGACCTGGTAAAAGACTCTGATTTCCAGGTCTTTACCAAAGCACTTGAGGGCAACGGAACAGTGGTAGGCTTCAACGCTGAAGGCTGTGGCAGCTACACGCGCAAGCAGATCGATGCGCTGGAGGATTTCGTTAAGGATCCGAAACGTGGCATGAAAGGCTTAGTATGGGTGAAGTGTCAGGACGATGGGTCGTTTAAGTCCTCAGTGGATAAGTTCTTTGACCAAGAGGCGCTGCAGCAGTGGGCTGATCGCTTTGAAGCCAAGCCCGGAGACCTGCTGCTGATCCTGGCGGGACCTACCCAGAAGACCCAGAGTGCCCTGAGTGACCTCCGGCTGAAACTCGGTGAGGAATTAGGCTTTCGGGATCCGGAGAATTTTAAGCCCCTGTGGGTGATCGACTTTCCCCTTATGGAGTGGGATGAGGAGCAGGAGCGGTACTCCTTTGCGCATCACCCTTTCACTGCCCCGCTGGATAGGGATATGACTCAACTGAGAGCGGATCCCACCACTGCTAAAGCCTCCTCCTACGATTTTGTGCTGAACGGGCACGAGTGCGGCTCAGGATCCATCCGTAACCACAATCGTGAAATGCAGGAAGCCTACTTCGATATCCTGGGGATCGGACAGGAAGAAGCTGAACAGCAATTCGGCTTCCTGCTGAATGCGCTGGACCAGGGAGCCCCGCCCCATGGTGGCATTGCCTTTGGGTTCGACCGGCTATGCACCTTACTGGCCGGATACGAGTCTATCCGCGAAGTGATCGCCTTCCCGAAGACCAGTGCCGGCCGGGATGTGATGATCGATGCCCCTGCTCCTGTTGCAGACCGGCAGCTGAAAGAGCTGGGCATACAGCTTCAGGCTAAGGCCTCTGCTTCAGGCTGACCCGGGCCATAAAAAGCTCATTCAGTTTGGGTATTCCATGAAATCTTTATTTTCCCTGCTCGAAGTTTTTAAAACAACACGTTATGGAAACCGTATCAGATGATGTCATTGACGAGTCCACCGAAGAGCTCCATAACCTTAGCGATGAGGAGCTCCGCAACATGGTGTATCAAATGAGTGAAGAGCAGCCGGACTTGCTTAGCTACCTGCTGACCGTGGGACAGGAGGAGCTCAGCAATGAGGAGCAGGAAGTGCTGTTGTTTTTAGGGGTCAATATCTGGAATGCTTTCAAAAAGGTGAAGGAGCTCCCTTTTATTGCTGATAAAGTGATCAACGAAAAGAACAGCCAGAATGAGACCCTGATTGAAACCCTGGAAAGTGGCGCTCAGGAAGGGTTCACCCAAACAGCTACCCATCTGATTGAGGACCACTCACAGGCTCCGCTGCTGGAGTACGTGATTCATGCCATCATTGAAGAGGACATGGAGGAGGAAGAACCGCTGATCACCGAGGAGAACAAGGACCTTGTCTTCCTTACCCTCAAGGCTTATGTAGAAAGTATCTGCGCTTAACCAGAAGCCAGCTTCATCAATACAACTAATTAGAATACCGTTTAGTTATAGAACTGTAACGTTTATATATTTGGTAAAGGATAGTTGGCATTGGTTAAGAGAGCAGCGCCATGAGTGCTTATCCTTTTACCACAATACCCTTATTGCGTGCTTTCATACCCTTCCTTATCGGTATTCTTCTTGTGCTTTTCACGCCCATAGCACCGCCTCCGTATGTAGCCATCACTGGCATCATTTGCTTAGCCCTGTTAGCGCTTGCTGATACCTATTACAGCCGGAAATTCACCCTAAGCGGATTTCAGGGTTTTGCAATAGCCATAGCCTTTGTGCTCATCGGGATTATCCGGGTAGAGCAGGTAAGAGAACGAGACCACCCCCAGCATTTTGCCCATGCGGCAGAAGAGGATGCCCAAGTGCTGGTAAAAGTCCGGAAACCGCCCAAGCCTGCCGATAAGACCCTGAAGGTTCAGGGAGAAGCCCTGAAGCTGTGGCAGGATAGCGCAATGACCAGGACCCATGGCCGGCTGCTTGTATACCTGTCCAAAGATTCCATGGCTCGCCAGATAAAGTATGGTGATGTTCTGCTCTGCCGGAATGAATTTGAGCCCCTTGAACCACCCGCGAATCCCAAACAGTTCGACCGGAAAGCTTTTCTGGCTAATAAGCAGATCCACCATCAGGCCTTCCTTGATACGGGTGACTGGCAACTGACAGAACTGAACCAGGGTAGCTATTGCTTTCAGAAAATCTACCAAACCCGCCAGCAGCTGCTCGCATGGCTGAGGGCGAGCATTACGGATGAGGACGCCTTTGCGGTGGCCGCTGCTCTGCTGGCTGGCTATAAGGCTGAGATAGATCCCGATCTCCGCTCTTCCTATGCCAGTACGGGAGCTATGCACGTCCTGGCCGTTTCGGGCCTGCATGTGGGCATCATCTACCTAATGCTCAGCTATGCCCTGATTGTCCTTGACCCCCTTCCCCGGGGGCGGCTTATTAAACTTGGTCTTATCGTGCTCCTGTTGTGGCTGTATGCCTGTATCACAGGACTGCCGGCCTCAGTCATACGGGCATGTACGATGTTTTCATTTGTGGCTATTGGCACCAGCCTACAGCGAAGCAGTCACATCTATAGCTCAATTACAGCCTCCTTACTACTGTTGTTATTGGTGAATCCATTCCTGATCACACAGGTAGGCTTTCAGCTATCCTACGCAGCTGTGATCGGCATTGTCTTCCTCCAGCCGCGCTTGTACAATTTGTTCCCACAAAGCCGTTACTGGCTGGTGGACAAGATCTGGGCTATTACAGCGGTTTCTATAGCAGCTCAGGTATCCACTTTCCCCCTCACGATCTTCTACTTTAATCAATTTCCTACCTACTTCATGATCTCAAACCTGGTGGTGATTCCAGCAGCTATGGTAATTGTTCCCACAGGCTTCGGGTTCTTCGCCCTTAAGGGCATCGGGGTATCCAGTGTTAGCCATTATGCTGGCACCGCCCTGGATATGCTTTTACAAAGCCTTAATTATGCAATCAGCCAGGTAGAAGCCTTACCATACGCTTTAATTGATCAGCTGTACATCAGCACTGCCTCCTTTTACCTTATTTATGCCTTTATTATTGGGATTGCGGCAGGCCTGGCGCTCCAGAAGAAAGCTTTGCTGTTTTCCGGGCTAATGGCAGCAGCAGGATTCCTCGGGCTGAGCACTTACCGTAGCTGGCAGCAACAGGACCTTCAGAAGCTGGCTTACCTGAAAATAGACAACCGCACAGTACCCGCCGGGATCGGACCTGACCGGGCGATCCTCAGAGGGCCCAGGCAAGTGCTGGAGAACGGTAAACAGGTTAAGTTCTTCACCTACCGGTTTCTGTGGAGCAACGGCCTGGATACCTCAGAACTACTGATGCAGCCAGTTCCCTCCGCGACACCGGATACTGGAGAGCAGGTATACGATACGCTTAGCCAGAATCAGTTATTCCGGATACAAGGCAAAACTGTGCTTGCCGCCAACAGGCCCTTAAACTGGCCGGATAGCAGTAGCTGCCAGCTCTCAGTGGATCATGTGCTGCTAACCCATGATGCTGCAATGGAACCCTCGCACTTTCAAAAGCACCTGCAGGCTGACCTTGTCCTGCTGGGCTATGAGCTGGCTCCCTGGACGGTCAAAGAGTGGGAGCACCATAGTAAGCAGGCTGGCTTTCAGTGCTACAACCTTAGGCAGGACGGTGCTTTCGTGAAAAATTTGTAACTCCGCTTAAAGACAAAACCGCGTATCATGGAGGAGCAGCAACCGAATACCATCGAAACCAGCTTAAATGATCGGATCCGCTATATTACGCTCAACCGCCCGGATAAGCGCAATGCCCTGAATAGTGAGATGATCGGTGAGCTTAAGGAAGTGTTCAGAAAAGCTGAAAAAGAAGCTGAGTCACGGGTTATTGTGCTGAATGCCAACGGAAAGGTCTTCAGTGCCGGAGCAGACCTGGAGGGGCTGCAAAAACTGCAGACTTACTCATACTCAGATAACCTGCAGGATTCCAATCACCTGAAGGAGCTCTTTCACATCATCTACTACCTGGATAAGCCCGTTATTGCTCAGGTAGAGGGCCACGCTATTGCCGGTGGCTGCGGCCTGGCTACGGTGTGTGACTTTATTTATGCGGTCCCTGAAGCAAAGTTTGGCTACACCGAGGTGAAGATCGGCTTTGTGCCGGCTATCGTCATGGTCTTTTTGCTCAGGAAGATCGGGGAGGGCAAGGCCCGCGAACTACTGCTGACCGGAAAGCTGGAAAAAGCACAGGCCATGGAAGCTGCCGGATTGGTAAACGGGGTTTACGAACCGGATACCATCCAGGAAACCGTCAAGGAGCTAGCAGACCACATTGCCTACAACACGTCCAGCGAGGCCGTAGCCCTTACCCGCGAGATGATCGCCAATATCCAGAGTATGCCAGTGGAAGATGCCATAAGCTATGCAGCAGAAAGCAATGCGAAGGCAAGGGGATTTGATGATTGTCAGCGGGGCATTGCCGCTTTCCTGAACAAGGAAGAGCTGAAGTGGTGAATAACAGGGCTCACGCCAGGCCCAGATAGGCTAGCGTTGCCGGCAGGGAAGCACGCTGATCTTTCTGATGCGTTCGGAAGCCAAGCGCCCTGGCAGCTTCCACATGCTGCGGGCTGTCATCTATAAAGAGCGTTTGTTCAGGCACTAAGCCGTTAGCCTCGCTTACCAGCTCAAAGATCCGTTGGTCAGGTTTGCGCTCGCCAACAAGGTGCGAATAGTAAGATCCCCGGAAGTAATCACGCAGGGTCCGCTGGTCCAGAAGCGCCTCTACCTTATCAAAAAAGCACTCATAGTGAATAGCATTGGTGTTGCTTAGCAGGTAGAGCTGGTAATCAGCTTTTAGCTGACTGACAGAAGCCAGATGTTCGGGAGGCAGATCCAGGAGCATGGCGTTCCAGGCCTCAGTGAGCTGCTGATCGGTTACGGTCCGGCTGCTGTAGCGCCTTAGCGCTGACAGGAAATCGGCAGGTGTGATATGCCCCTTTTCGAGCTTTACAAAGAGCTCGCTCTGCTTGAACTGCGTATAGAGCTGGTCAAAATCCGGAAAGCCAAGATCACGGAAAGCCTCCTGAGTGCGCTGGTAATCAATATTGAGAACAACCCCGCCCAGGTCAAGGATGATAGCGTTAATAGGTGCTTGCAAGCCTTCAGTGGTTTAGCTATACTTTGTACCTTTGAAGCAAATATACAGCACAACGGGCCCGTAGCTCAGGGGTCAGAGCAGTAGACTCATAATCTATTGGTCGAGGGTTCAAATCCCTCCGGGCCCACTCCCTACCAAATCACAAAGCATCCATAACTTAGGAAAGCGCCTGTGTGGCCAACCAGGATTCATCACCAATCATCTTAGGAATAAGGCTCTCGGCTTTTAAAGCTCATCCAGGCCATCAGGGAGATGCAGTTTAAGCCACTGCTCCTCCCGGCTAAAGGCAGCTATTAAATCCGGGTGACAAGGTGCTTCGAATGATTCCGGATCTGCGGCTGACTGGATGGTTAGCAACAACTGATCGGCCTGCTCACGAACTGCTTTGATATAGCCCTGCAGCTGACCGTCCGCTTTATAAACCCTGAACCCTTCAAGGCCGATTAAGTCAGGTTCGCCGTCCGGCTGCTGGTCCAGCTTAGCCACGGGATACAGAACAGGAGCGTTTTTGTAATACCTGGCTGCTTCCGGGGTGGTTACTTCATAGAAATTAATGACCGGCAAGTCATCATCCGGATAAGTGATGGCTGATATCAGAAAGGGCACAGGCTTTTGATGAACAGCTAAAAAAAGCCACTCGCCTGCGGTGAAGTTAACAGTGAAGAAATTGGAAAAGGTACACTTAACAGCGCCCCGGGCTCCGTGAGGCTTCAAAATGTGGCCGCAGGGCGCAAACGCTTGGAGTGGAAGGATCAACTCAGTTCGGTGCTATTCCTGAGTGGTGTTATCCTCGGTATTGGTGGCTTCACCACTGTCTTCTGGTTGTTCGTCAGCCTGAGCGCTGGTAGTTTCGGTTTCTTCTTCCGGCTCGGCTTCGGCTTGCTTGGCCTGGATAGCCTCAGCCCGCTTCCGATTGATAGCAGCCTCAGCTTCCAGCCGTTGTTTGGCTTCTTCCTGACTTTTCTGCTGAACTTGGCTGACCTTCTTTTGAATTTCTTCAGCCTTGTCCTCCAGCCACTTAGCGTATTTGTTATCAGCGTCTTCCTGAGAGATAACCCCAAGGCGTACACCCCTTAAAAGGTGCTTACGATACTTAACGCCACGGTAGGTCAGGATGCGATCTACGGTAGGAGTCGGCTGAGCTCCGACTTGAAGCCAGTAAAGGGCTTTATCGTTATTGAGCTCAATGGTAGCAGGGGTTGTATTGGGGTTGTAGTAGCCCAGCTTTTCCACAGCACGTCCATCTCTGGGCTTCTTGCTATCAGCTGCTACAATATTGTAATGAGGCTTCTTTTTTCTTCCGCGCCTTTGTAATCTGATGCGAACGCTCATATATCGGAATTCATGGTTTAATCAGGTCCTACAAAGGTCGGTTTTTTTCTGCTCCTGTTCAAGAACCGGAAGGCTTGTTTACTGCATGCCCATGAGATCCTGCATCTGAGGCATCTTACCTTTTTTGCCGCCCTTGTTCATGCTTTTCATCATCTTCCGCATCTCCTGCATCTGCTTCAGCAGTTGGTTAACTTCCTGAACAGTAGTACCGCTACCATTGGCGATACGCTTTTTGCGCTTAGCGTCCAGGATCTCAGGCCGTTGCCGCTCAACCGGTTTCATCGCGCGGATAATGGCCTCAGTGTGCTTAAACATGTCCTCATCCAGTTCCTCATCGCCCACCATTTTGTTCATGCCCGGTATCATCTTCACCAGGTCCTTGATGTTCCCCATCTTCTTGATCTGCTGGATCTGGGACAGGAAATCCTCAAGATCGAATTCGTTCTTCTTGAACTTCTTCTGCAGGCGTTCAGCTTCTTCCTGATCCACCTTTTCCTGAGCCCGCTCAACAAGGGAGACAATATCACCCATCCCCAGGATCCGGTTAGCCATCCGGTCCGGGTAGAAGATATCAACATCCTCGAGCTTCTCGCCAGTGCCAATGAATTTAATGGGCTTTTCCACCACCTTCATAACCGAGATGGCCGCACCTCCGCGGGTGTCGCCATCCATCTTGGTAAGGATGACGCCCTCATAGTCCAGCTGGTCATTGAAAGCCTTGGCCGTGTTCACAGCATCCTGACCAGTCATGGCATCCACCACAAACAGGGTTTCAGTGGGATTGGTCTTTTCCTTAATACTGGCGATCTCATCCATCATGCCCTGGTCAATGGAAAGGCGCCCGGCTGTGTCTATCACCACCGCTGAGTGCCCGTTCTGCTTAGCATAGTGAATAGCATTGTCAGCAATAGCTACCGGATCGGTCTGCCCGTTTTCCGTGTAAACCTCCGCTCCGATCTCCTGCCCGAGGGTCTGGAGCTGATCAATGGCCGCCGGCCGGTAAACGTCACCAGCTACTAGCAGCGGTTTGCGGTTTTTCTGGTTGATCAGAAAGTGCCCGAGCTTACCGGTAAAGGTGGTCTTGCCTGAGCCCTGAAGCCCGGCCATGAGAATAACAGGCGGGTTGCCGGACAGGTCCAGCTCAGATTTAGTGCCGCCCATCAGGTTGGTCAGCTCATCCTGTACGATCTTGACCATCATCTGCCCGGGAGAAACGGACTTGATAACGCCCTCGCCCAGGGCCTTTTCCTTGACTTCCTGCGTAAATTCCTTTGCGATCTTGTAGTTAACGTCCGCATCCACCAAGGCCCTTCTGACTTCCTTCAGCGTCTCTGCCACGTTAACATCCGTAATCCGGCCTTCTCCTTTCAGCTTCTTAAAGGCCCCTTCCAGCCGATCTGTTAGCCGTTCAAACATGCGTGCGCGCTTTTATTCCTGCAAAACTAAGAATGTTAAGCTCTCCCTGGATTGTGGCAATTTCCCTGCAATTGGTTAAGTTTGATATCATGGCTGACTTTGATCGAGCCGAACAATTCCCAGCTAATCCCATCATAAGGTTTTGTCTCACTTCACAACGCTATTCGTATGCGCTTTCAAGCTCTTAACACAGCCCAGAGCCGCCATCCTGCTCAGCGGTCAGAGCATCGCCCTCACTCAGCAATTTATTCGGAGTTTGTGTTTACCGACAACACGATGAAACAACACCTTTCCAAAGGCGCTTACAAGCAGGTACGAGCCGCTATCGAACAGGGCGAGAGCATCGATCGCAGCATAGCAGATCAGGTTTCGGAAGGGATGAAGAACTGGGCAGTGAGCATGGGCGCAACGCACTACACCCACTGGTTTCAGCCGCTAACGGGTATGACGGCCGAAAAGCACGATGCCTTTCTGGATCTGATGGGGGATGAGCCGATCGAAGCCTTTAGCGGCAGTGAACTTATTCAGCAGGAACCGGATGCCTCCAGCCTGCCGAGCGGCGGGCTGCGCAACACCTTTGAGGCCCGCGGCTACACGGCCTGGGATCCCAGCTCCCCTGCTTTCCTGATGAACAATGCAGCCGGCCTAACCCTCTGCATTCCTACCATTTTTATCTCATACACCGGAGAGGCCCTGGATTACAAAACGCCCCTGCTGAAATCGGCCCAGGCGCTGGAGGATGCAGCTAATCAGGTGTTTCAGCATTTTGAGCGCGAGCCTAAATCTACTCAGGCCAACCTGGGGGTAGAGCAGGAGTACTTCCTGGTAGACGAAGCGCTGTATCACGCGCGGCCGGACCTGGTGATGAGCGGCCGTACCCTGTTTGGTATGCCGCCGGCAAAAGGGCAGCAGCTGAACGACCACTACTTTGGCTCTACGCCTGAGCGCGTTCATGCTTTTATGGTGGATCTGGAACAGGAAGCCATGAAGCTGGGCATACCCCTGAAAACGCGCCACAATGAGGTAGCTCCGGCTCAGTTTGAGTGCGCCCCGATTTTCGAGGATGTAAACCGGGCAGTTGACCATAATCAGCTGCTTATGGATCTGATCGACCGGATCGCGAAGCGCCATAAATTCCGGGCGCTCCTGCACGAAAAGCCGTTTCATCAGATCAATGGCTCCGGTAAGCACTGTAACTGGAGCATATCCACAACAGACGGGGATAACCTTCTTTCCCCGGGTGAGACCCCCGAGCAGAACTTCCGCTTCCTGACCTATTTTATCAATGTGATCAAAGCTGTCCACGATCATGCTGATCTGCTGCGGGCCAGCATTGCCAATGCCGGCAATGACCACCGCCTGGGGGCCAATGAAGCCCCACCTGCCATCATGTCCATCTTCATCGGTGAGCAGCTGACGAAAGTACTCGAGGAGTTCGAGTCCGGAGCGGTCAATAGCCAACGGCAGGCTTCTGCTGAGCTCAGCATAAACATGCCCAAGATCCCCGAGCTCATGCTGGATAACACGGATCGCAACCGTACTTCTCCCTTTGCCTTTACCGGGAACAAGTTTGAGCTGCGGGCGGGTGGCTCTTCTATGAACCTGGCCTCGCCCATGACCGCGCTGAATACCATGGTTGCCGATCAGCTGCGGCAGTTCCAGCAAGAGCTGGATCAGGCCTTACAGGAAGGCAAGGCAAGGCAGCAGGCGATCAGTGATATCCTTCGCAGGTATGTGACGGAGGCCCGTCATATCTTATTCGAAGGCGATAATTACAGTGAAGAATGGGTTGCAGAAGCCGAAAAGCGTGGCCTCTCTAACCTCAGGAACACCCCGGAAGCGCTGGATACTTACATGCTGGACCGGGTCAGGAACCTGTTCCGGGCCAACAAGGTCCTGAGCGAGCGAGAGGTGGAAGCCCGCTACGAAACCCTGCTCGAGCGGTACTCCAAGAACATCCAGATCGAGTCGCGTATTCTGGGTGAGATGGCCCTTAACCGGGTGATCCCGCCAGCTATCAAAACGCAGGACATGCTCATTGAGCACCTGAACAAGCTCGATGGTATTGGTATCCTGGAAGGAAAGGCTGAGCTAAAGGTGACAGTGGAAAAGAATGCCCGCCACATCGAGGCCATCAAGCGTCAGGTCTATGAAATGATTCAGGAGCGGAAAGCGGCCAACGTCCTGGAAAACAGCAAGGCTATGGCCATGGCTTACAATGACAATGTAAAGCCCTACCTGGAAAGCATCCGTTACCATATTGATAAGCTTGAGCTTAACGTTGATGACCAGCTATGGCAAGTGCCTAAGTATCATGAGCTGTTATTTTTCCGGTAAGTTCAGCCTGCCATTGCCTTGCCTGCTTCTGGAACAGGAACCCTCAGTACTAACTGGCTACCTTTTATCGTTAAAACGAGCATTTTCAGGTTTCGGAAAAATGATAATTTAGCGCTGCAAAAGCTGTGTGCATAATGCAATCTCGTTACTACTCATTGTTAGCCTTGCTACTGTTCTTGAGTGCCTGTAGTGTTACACTCGAAGAGGCTAACCGGGCTTATGACCTTTACCGTTTCGATAAAGCAGCCTCAATGTATGAGGAGCTTTATGACCAGGACCGGGATAAGACTGAGAAAGCCGCCATTGCTTTCAAAGCGGCTGAATCATACCGTCAGAAGAATTCCTGGAGTAAGGCAGAAGCCTGGTATAACCGGGCCATCCGCCGGGATTACAGCGACCCGGAGGTCTACTATCAGAAAGCCCGGGTTCAGAATCTCCAGCAAAACTTTGACAGGGCAATCGAAACCTACAAGAAGTATAAGAAAAAGGCTCCTGGCAAGAAGCAGAAAGGTGAAAAAGGCATCGAGCAGGTAGAACGTTACCGGGAATGGAAAAATGACTCCACCCGCTATACCCTTGAAGAGGCTAAGCGCCTAAACTCCCGCAAGAATGATTACGCTCCCTCTTACCGGGGTGATCGCAAGACCCTGATCTTCACCTCAGATCGGGAAAACCCGGAGCACGATGATGAATACCGCTGGACGGGTCTGCCCTTTTCTGACATCTACAAGGCCAAGTGGGACCGCAGAAGAGAATACTACCGGGAGATTGAGCCAGTAGGCGGGGAAGTGAATACCCCCTACAACGAAGGTGTCACAACCTTTGCCAGGCGCGGCCGCAAGATGTTCTATACCCAATGTAACGGCCCTGAAGGTGAGAAAGCCAACTGCCGCATTATGGTAGCCCGCAAAAAAGGCGGAGGGTACGGAGACCCTGAGAAACTGCCATTCTGCAAGGATTCCACGGTTAATTATGCCAACCCATCAGTATCAGGCAATGGTAAGCGCCTGTTCTTTTCCAGTGATAAGGATGGCGGAGAAGGTGGTCGCGATCTGTATGTCTCGCACTACGTTAGCCGCAGCAGAACCTGGGGCGAGCCCGTGAACCTGGGCAGTAAGATCAATACAGAAAAGGATGAGAGCTTTCCTTTTATGTATAAGAACAAAAAGCTCTACTTCGCCTCCAAGGGCCACAATAGCATGGGCGGCTATGACATTTTCGTTTCGGAATGGGACGGAGAAAACTGGTCTGAGCCCGAAAACCTGAAGTATCCGATCAACTCGCCGGCTGATGATTTCGGGATCGTATTCACGGAAAATGGTAATCAGGGTCATCTCTCCTCAAACCGGAGCAATGGTGGCGATGATATCTACCAGTTCTTCCTGAAGGAGCTGAAGTTTTACCTCTCCGGTGTTGTGACCAATTCCAAGAGCGGAGACACCGTCCGCAATGCAACGGTCAAACTTGCCAGCAACAAGTTTGATGAGCCTGACTCTGTTACTACGGGTGAAGACGGGCAGTATGAGTTTAAGCTTCCGAAGAATGCCCGCTTTGAAGTGGATGCCAAAAAGGCAAAATTCTTCCGTAGCCAGAAAAAGTTTGTATCCACCAAGGGGTATGAATATTCGCGGGAGTTTATCCGTGACCTGAGCATTGAGCCATTTCCACCTAAAGAGATCGAAGTCGAGGGCATCTACTACGGGCTTGACAGTGCGAACATCCGGCCCAGATCAGCCGAGGCGCTGGATGATCTGGTCAACACTTTGCGTAACAATCCGACCCTGAAAATTGAACTAAGGTCACATACGGACTGCCGGGCCTCCAAAGAATACAACCGGGATCTGTCTCAGCGCCGGGCTGACTCGGTTGTTGATTACCTGATCCGGAATGATATTGATTCGGCTCGCCTTGTACCAAAGGGGTACGGAGAGTCCAAACTGGTTAACAATTGCGCTTGCGAGAATGGAGAAGGACCCGGAACGGAATGCACCGAAGAAGAGCACCAGCAAAACCGCCGGACGACCTTTAAGATCCTGAGTACGGACTATGAGCCCGATCGGCCTGAACTGGAAGAAGGACAGCTTGACGGTTCCGATCAGGGTGGTCAGGTACCTTCTGATAGTGAGGGAGGCCCCAATGCGGCAACCCCTAACCGGTCATTCTGGCCAAATGCTAATGAGAAAACTATTCCCGAACACCCTGGTAATCCGTAATAGCTGGCCAGCGAAGGAACCTCACAATTGACCAATAGCTTATAGCCCTTCAGCATGCTGAAGGGCTTTTTTTTATGCTTGTCCGATCAGGGAGAGGAAGTCGGTCTCCGCCAGGATGCTCACGGCCTCGAGGCTTCGCGCTTTTTCTACTTTTGATCCCGGATTATCCCCGGCAACCACATAGGTAGTATTCCCGCTTACTGAGCTGGTCACCTTGCCGCCCTGCTGCTCGATAAGGGCCTTGGCTTCGTCCCGGGATAATTGCTGCAGCGTACCGGTCAGCACAAAGGTCTGGCCCGCCAGCGGCTGAGCTTCGGCTGATGGCTGATCAGCAGCATCGGCCGTGGTTTTAACGCCCAGCGCCCGCAGCTCCTGGATCAGGGCCAGGTTCTGAGGGTTCTGGAAAAACTGGGCAATGCTGCCAGCTACAACCGGCCCGATGTCTTCAAGGGCAGTGAGATCCTCTTCTGACCAATGCTTCAGGTCTTCGATGTCATCCACTGCTGCAGCCAGCACTTTGGCTGTGGTTTTCCCCACAAAGCGGATACCCAGGCCAAACAGCAGCTGGTGGAGGGAGCGGTTTTTAGAGGCCTCAATGGCATTGCGGAGGTTTTCGATGGATTTCTTCCCGAAACCTTCCAGCTTGACAAGCTGCTGGTAATCCAGGCGATAGATATCCGGGATGCTGTTGAGGAAGCCCAGCTCATAAAAGCGCTTCAGCTGCTGACCGCCCAGCCCATCGATATCCATGGCCCCTTTCGATACAAAATGCCCCATGCGTTCCAGGACCTGCGCCGGGCAATTCACATTGATGCAGATGTAATGCGCTTCGCCTTCCGGCCGGCTGATGGGCATCTGGCAGGAGGGGCATGTATCCGGGAAGGTAACCAGCTCTTCTGTACCGTTTCTGGCCTCAGGGGTCACCTTAACGATGTAGGGAATGACATCCCCCGCCCGCTCTACCAGTACCTGATCGCCCTTCCGGATGTCTTTCTCCTGGATAAAATCCTCATTGAAAAGGGATACGGAGGAGATGGTAGCCCCGCCAATGTTGACCGGTTTAACCTTACCTACAGGTGTTATGGTGCCGACACGCCCCACCTGGAACTGAACGTCCTCAACCGTTGAGGAGGCCTGCCGCGCTTTGAACTTATAAGCCATGGCCCAGCGGGGGTGGTGGCTGGTAAAGCCCAATTGCTCCTGCAGGGCCTGGTCGTCAACCTTCAGCACCATGCCATCGATCTCAAACGGGTAATCATCCCGTTTCTCTTCCCAATCACGGCAATACTGCAGGATCTCCTGAATATTACTTGACACGGTGTGCTCCTGAATGGGAGCCTTAAAGCCCAGCTTGTGCAGGAGCTCGATGTTTTCCTTCCGGCTGCGGATGGTAGTACCGAGCAGGTCATTGCCGTTCTGATCCACAGCATAGCTGATGTCATAGATAAAGGCCTCAAGGCCACGGTTTGCCACGATCTTCGGATCCTGAAGGCGCAGCGCCCCGGCAGCTGAATTACGCGGGTTAGCCAGAGGGGCCTGACCCTGCTCAATGCGCTGCTTGTTCAGCGCCTCAAAATTGGTTTTGTTGATCATCACCTCGCCCCGCAGCTCGATCTTATAGATGCCCAGCTGCGAGAAAGCAGGCTTCATCGGGATAGAGCGCAGGACCTTGAGGTTAGGCGTGATGTCATCGCCAATAGCTCCGTTACCGCGGGTGGCACCCCGCGTGTAATAATCATTTTCATATATCAGCGATATACCAGCACCATCGAATTTGGGCTCTACACAATAGTTGACTTCAGTAGCTCCGGTTAGCGCTCGCACCCGCCGGTCAAAATCGATCAGGTCTGGTTCATTATAGGAGTTATCCAGCGAAAGCATGGAGACCATGTGGGCCACCTGCGGAAACTCCTCAGTAAGCCCCTCCGGAATGCGTTCGGTTGGCGAATAGGCGCTCTGTAGATCAGGATAGGTGTGCTCCAGCCGCTGCAGGAGCTTGAAAAGCGCATCATAGTCCGGATCTGCCAGGACCGGCTCAGCCAGGACGTAATAGCGGTAATCATGGTACCGGATTACATCCCGTAGGCGCTCGGTGTTTTGCTGAGCCCACTCATAGGAGGGGGGGTGCTGGCCTTTGGCTACTTCTAGGTACTGCCTGGACTGGGCAAGAAGCTTCTGTTGCTGTTCGTCTGTATACATGGACTTCCGTAGCTGTTTGAGCCACACTATAAAGTGGCCGTTTAACAGCTAAGGTAAAAATTCGCCTATTAGTGCCGCGGAGTAGATGGTTGCGGTAAGGATCAGGGAACAATGGTCCCTAATAAAGAAGCGCTAACGATGCTACCTATGGAAATCCCTTTAGTGAAGAGTTACGGAAATGCGCTCAGTTAGCCTTTACAATGTTTTCCTGAACAGCATAAATCACCAGGCTGGCGGTGTTGTTGATTCCCAGCTTACGCATGATGTTCTTCCGGTGCGTAACGATGGTGTGCGTACTAAGGAACAGCTTGTCAGCAATTTCTTTAGTGGTGTACCCTTGTGCGATCAGGCGGATGATCTCAACTTCCCGGTTGCTGATCTTCAGGGGCTCACAGGAAGCGTGAACACGGTTCATGATATCGGTGGAAGCAAGGTCAGACTCCGGGTTTTCCTGCAGGATTTTCTCGATGATTTGCCCACAGAAGAAATTTTCGTTTTCTGCAGTGGCATGGATAGCCTCGATGATTTCTTCCTGCTCACAATTCTTAAGCAGGAAACTGGTAACGTCCAGATCCAGACCCTTCTGAAGGGTCATTTTAGATTGGGAAGGCGTGACAGCAAGCACCTTAGTGCGGGGCACCAGCTTCAGAATAGGCTTCAGGGAATCTCCGGGGAAAACATCAGAGGTGTAATCCACGATCAAGACATCCGGCTGCTCCTTCAGGGCCATCTTTTCGAGTTCGTTCGTGTCAGTGGCCTCACCTACAATGCGGATTCCGGACTGATCGTCCAGGATTCGCTTCATACCCTGCCGGATCAGGTAATGGTCTTCAGCTATTAATAACTTGATCATGGTATTCGGTTTTTAGTACTCCATTCACTGCCCAAGACAAAGCTAAAAGGCTTTTGGTTCTGAGCCAATAAAAAGTCAGACTCAGTACCGTGTTTTAGGTAATGTAAGCAGCTATGCCTGGCTTAGCGCGCGTTGCCCCCAATAATTGACCAAACGCACCAATGACAACATGATGGGGACTTCAATCAGCACCCCGACAACGGTAGCCAGCGCAGCTCCGGAGTTCAGCCCAAACAGAGCTATAGCCGCGGCCACCGCCAGCTCAAAAAAATTACTGGCCCCGATCATGGAAGCTGGGGCGCAGATGGCATGGGGCAATCCCAAAAACCGCCCGCCAAACCAGGCCAGGAAGAAAACGAAATAGGTTTGGACGGTGAGCGGAATCGCGATCAGCAGGATGTGGAGGGGCTGGTTCAGGATGCGATCGCCCTGAAAAGCAAATAGTAAAATCAGGGTACTGAGCAAGGCTATGACAGAAAGCGGCTTCAGCCCGGGTAGAAACCGGGTCTGATACCATTCCTTACCCTTCGTGCGGATCAGCAGCTTGTTAGAAGCATAACCTGCAATCAAGGGAATCACCACAAACACCAATACCGAAACAATCAGGGTACCGTAGGGAATGGTGATATCCGTGATGCCTAGCAGCAGTTTCACAAGCGGAATAAAAGCAACCAGCAGAATCAGGTCATTGACCGAAACCTGCGTAAGGGTGTAAAACGGATTGCCATCTGAAAGGTAAGACCACACAAATACCATAGCGGTACAAGGGGCCGCACCCAGTAAAATAGCCCCGGCTATGTACTGGTCGGCTAATGCCGGTGCCAGAAAGGCCCCGTACAGTTGATCAAAAAACAGCCAGGCAAAGAAGGCCATGGTAAACGGCTTGATCAGCCAGTTGACGATCACGGTCAGGCTTAGCCCCTTCAGGTTCTCATTCACATTGCGGATGGCACTGAAGTCAATGCTGGACATCATCGGGTAGATCATGAACCACACCAGTACGGCAACCGGGATGTTGACCTTGTAGATGGTTAGGCTGCTAAGGGCCTCAATGCTGCCACCCAGCAGTTTTCCAATCAAGATACCGCCCCCGATACAGGCAATGACCCAAACCGAAAGGTACCGTTCAAAAAAATCCATCTTCTTGGCCGCTGTATCGCTCAATGGTCTTGCTTTTGGAAATGGTTGTAACAATAACCGGCTGCAAAATCGCGGATCTGGTCCCGTATCATGCGGAATTCCTGTAGAATCTCCGCTTCAGTGCCTTGAGCTTTGGCCGGATCGGCAAAACCGGCATGCAGCCTTTTAGCTTCACCCGGGATGTAAGGGCAATGTTCCTGTGCATGGTCACAAACCGTGATGATGGTATCAAAATCAACAGGCGGAAGGTTACCCAGGGATTGAGATGTTTGTTGATCAATGGGAACGCCTGCTTCGGCCATGACCTTTACGGCTGTTGGGCTTAAGCCATGGGCCTCCAGCCCGGCACTGTAAACGATGAGGGCATCCCCACCAAAATAGCGGAAGAAGCCCTCGGCCATTTGGCTGCGGCAAGCGTTGCCGGTGCAAATGATCAGCACATGCTCGATCGTGGCAGCCATCTTACCGGTTAGGTTTATGGCCTTGAACGGTGATGCTCACGATGCCGATGGCTCCATCGTGAAAAGCGTGGATATCTTCCTGGGATAAATGCTTTTGAAGCAGGGAATCGGGAATGTTCACCTGCTTTTCCTTTTGGATGGTAAGCGCTTCAAAACCGGCAGACCGGATATGTGAAAGGTAGGTCTCCCGTTCCAGCGCCCCGGCAATGCAGCCCGCATACAGCGAAGCATCCTCCTTGAAACCTTTGGGCAGCTCGCCATCGGTTACGATATCCGAAATGCTGAAGACGCCACCGGGCTTGAGGCTGCGATAAACTTCCGCGAAAGCCTTCGCCTTGTTGGGCACCAGGTTCATGACGCAGTTGCTGAGGATGTAATCCACTTCTCCATCAGCAACGGGTAAGCCTTCAATATCGCCCAAGCGAAAGCTGACATTCTCATAGCCCAGCTTCCGGCGGTTGGCAATGGCCTTGTCCACCATTTCCTGCGAGAAATCCACGCCTATGACGTAGCCTTGCTCGCCCACCATGGCGCGGGCCACAAAGCAGTCATTCCCGGCTCCGGAGCCCAGGTCCAGCACTGTGCTGCCTTCCTGAATGGTAAGGCCTTCCGTGGGAATGCCGCAACCAAGGCCGAGGTCGGCTTCTTCAAAATAGCCTTCCGTCCGACTGTAATCCTCACTGAAAATGGAGTAGCTGGGTTCTGCTTTTTCGGTGCTGCCGCAACAGGAGCCTTGGTTGCTTTCCGGGGTCTGACGGGCAATTTCGGAATATTTATCCCGTACAAAGCGCTTCAGTTCTTCATTTTGCGTAACCATAAGTTGTTCATTTTTAAAGATTGGTTTAACAATGACAGTTGTGATCCTTTATGGCCTGGTCCAAAAAGCTTCCCAGCAGTTCCCGCGCTTTCCGGAAGTTCTCGGGATCAATGCAATAGCAGACGCGCGGTCCGTCAATGTTGCCTTGGACGAGGCCGCACTGCTTGAGCGCCTTCAGGTGCTGGGAAACGGTGGATTGGGAGAGGGGCAGCTCATCCACGATATCCCCACAAACACAGGTACTGCGCTGGGCCAAGTAGCGCAGAATGGTTACCCTGGCCGGATGAGCCAGGCCTTTGGCAAACTGCGCGATCTGCTGATCCTGCGCCTCGAAGACGGGTGCTTTGTTAACGGCCATAGACTTTCATTTTATATCGCAAATATACGATGAATAAAGATCAAACAAAAGTTCTGCATTCTGAACAAGTGGTTGCTAGCGTAAATTTTCGGAAGACCAATTGAAAGTAAAACGCTGAACAAGCATTTATTCGAGGCCACAAACAAGATTTAGGCAGCTTTGCAACGCTGAAATCACCCTTAATCCTGAAACCAAAAACGCCCAAACCTACCGCTGGAACACAGGCGACACCACCAAAACCCTCTACGTAGACCAAGAAGGCCAATACTGGCTACGGGTGGAAAGCAAGGAATCCTGTGCCAATGCCGATACCACGGAACTACAGGCAATTGCTTACCCCGAATCCTTTGATTCCAGTGAAATAACGGCTTGCCAGGATGAGGTAACATTGGATGCCGGCAATCCCGGAGCGTCCCATCAATGGAACACGGGCGATACCACCCAAACGCTCACCGTGCGAACTGATGGCCGCTACACGGTCAAAATTGCCAATCAATTCTGCAGCATCTGGGATACGGTGCAGGTGAAGGTAGATGTGGAAGAAGCCTGCCCTTACCTCTGGGTGCCGAACAGCTTCTCACCCAATGGTGATGGGTTGAATGACGTCTTCAAACCCCAGGACCAAAAAATCCGGGACTATGAGCTTAACGTTTACAACCGCTGGGGTGAGCGTGTATTCCAATCAGCCAAGGTAAGTGAAGGGTGGGATGGAACGTTTGAAGGTCAAAAAGCCCCGTCAGGTGCCTATATGTACCAGATCGTTTACCGGTTTCGGAATGCTGATGGGGTTATCAGGCAAAAACTAAAAGAGGGAACCATCCAAGTAGTCAGGTAGCAGGCCAACAGGCCGGGAATGGGGTTGGATGCAAGCTCCGAGGCCCTTTGGTATAACCAAAAACTTTAGAACGCTAATAATTCCTGATCAAGGATATCGTTAACCGAATAAATGCCAATACGCAGAAAAACTGTCAACTGATGCGGACCTTCACCCTCTTTATTACCGGCTTACTCATCACCGGTTCAGTCGCGGTCAACGCCCAATCCAACCCCATTCCCCAAACCGATAAAGGCCAAATCCTGGTGGGTGGAAGCATTCGAGCTTTATGGCGAAACACCTCCAACGAAGATAAAAGAGGAGGGAGTCTTTATTATAAATCTGAAAGGAAAAGGCGATCCATTAGCCTTGCTCCCGAAGCTAGCTACTTCATAGATACCAACCTGGCCATTGGTATTGAAGGTACTTACCGTTACAGAATAAGCATTAGCCCTAAACAGCCCAGCGTGGGTGATACTTCAAAGATCGAGGATACTCGCCAAACGGTTAGCCTGGGGCCTACTTTGCGCTATTACAAGTCCATTAGTGATAAGTTGGCCTTTTTCGGGCAGGCCAGTGCTTATTACGAATTTGGGAGCACTCGCAACGAGGTGAACGGCACTAAGAAAGGGGAATCTGACATCATGGGTTTTGGGGGTAGTGTAAGGCCCGGTATCACATGGTTCATCAGTGATAACTTGGGTATCAATTTTTCCATCCCTCGATTTGTTGTTTACAGTTACACCGAAGAGGAAGGTACGCGCGACCGGCAAGTCAATGATCCCAATGGCCCTGGCACTATCACCCGGAAAATTGACGAAAGCCGAACAAGCTCAGACCTCAATCTTAACCTGGGTTTGAGCCGGATTAGCGTGGGGGTGAATGTGTTTTTGTAGCGCAGGAGCTACTAAAAAGTGGAATGGCGAAAAACTTATTACTTCAGCGACAACTGAATCCTTTGCCGCTCATAATCCACACTTAGTACCGTGACC